>JAZLFZ010000048.1:0-91852 GCA_045616065.1 Bacteroidaceae bacterium
AATATCGATGATCTCAAAGCTAATTTTGATAGCCTTCTTCAAATGCTGTGTGTAATCGTAGAGCAGGTTGTTGAAGATGAAAAAGACAATATACAAGAATAATACCGATTGCACTTGCGAGTTGAATTCGCGCGTGCTTAATTTTGGTTAAAAATGTTAAAAGTGACAGTACCTCAAATTTTCCCAAAACACACGACATCACTTTTCTACCCTTATGCATGCATTTATTTGATAATCAATATGTAGCAAAAACAGCATTTGTTCTAGTCTTACTTCGGTGTCCATTGGCAACTCCGTTACCAGTATTGGAAAGTCTGCATTCAGTAGTTGCTCCAGCCTCACCTCGGTGATTATCCCCAACTCCGTCACCAGTATTGGCGAGTATGCGTTCTCTAGCTGCAAGAACCTTGCATCGGTAGATATCCCCACCTCCGTCACCAGCATTGAGAACTATGCATTCTCTTATTGCAAAGGCCTCACCTCTGTGATTATTCCCAGCTCCGTTACCAGTATTGGGACTCGTGTATTCTTAAGTTGCTCCAGCCTCACCTCGGTGACCATCCCCAACTCAGTCACCAGCATTGGGGGCGGTGCATTCGAGGGTTGTTCCGCCCTCGCCTCGGTGATCATCCCCAACTCTGTTATCAGCATTGGGGACGGGGCATTCGAGAAATGTTCCAAACTAACTTCGGTGTCTATCCCCAACTCTGTTACCAGTATTGCGAGCTGGGCATTCAGAGGCTGTTCCGCCCTTACCTCAGTGACCAATCTGGCTTCTACGCCTCAACTGATTACATCAGGAGTCTTTTCACTTTCTTCAAAGGGAGTCCTTCATGTCCTGCCAGGCTGTGGTGAGGCCTATCGTGCACATGATGTATGGAGTCGATATTTCGATATTATTGAGGATGCCAAGGATGATAGTGATGCTACCAATGATGTTACCAATGATGGTAAAGTCGATGCTAGTGATGTTGGTGCTGTTGTACGCCTTCTTCTCAATAAGGATATTTCAAACTTAAATGTAAAGGCTGCTGATGTGAATGGTGACGGTAAAGTTACTGTTGCAGATGTAACTAAGTTGATTAACCTATTGATTGGCAATAGCAACAAGTAACAAACGATGACGCTACGCATATAGACTTACGTGGTAGATTCAGTTGTTATTTGTTAGGCGGGCCGTTGTGGTGAATGCTCTGACCGGTCCAATGACCTCGACTATATGACTTACCGGGTAAATGGTGACGAGATCATTTGCACTCCCTACTATCAGGGAGAAGCGGGTGGTCCGTATGTCTGCACCATTACTGATGACGGAAAACTCTACTGGATAGATGGAGAGGAGTTGTTCCGTAAGGTTAATTAAGGTAACTTGTTATAGGATGGCTGCGGCTCCGCTATTTCGGTAGCGGAGCCGTTTGCTTTTGGGGTGGGTCATAGAGAAGGAGAGAGGCAGGGCAAGGAGTCTTTCAATGAGCTTCGTTTGTTCCACGAAGGCTGTTTGATCAGATAAGGCGGCTGGCAGCCTTCACTGATTGCGACCGTTTTCTTTCCACCATGAATAGCCTCATAGAGGGGCTTGGGTCACTATTGTACGCTGCGTTTGCAGCGTTCTTTGTTTTCGGCCAGCAGCCTGTACGCCTGACTTGGTTTATTCAAGTTCAAAAAGTATTTCAGCTATAACCCAAGGACAACGGAAGCACTTACGTCGAGTTTGGTGCTGATGTTGCGTGCTACGCTAATCGTTGGTTCACTCTTGCCATTGAAGTAACTGCGAAGCTTGGCAGGCGTGACACCAAGGAGGGCTGACAGGGATTGTGTGTTAAGCCCCATTTCGTACATACGCAGTTTGACAATATCCATAAGTGATGGATTTCCTAAAGCATAGTGAGCCTCGGAATAGTCAGCAACCAGATTAGAGAGTAACTCCAGTTCTATAAGGTTCGGGTCATTGGAAGGTGCGTCTTCTGGAACGATGGGCAAAAGTTGCTCAACACGTGCTACTGCCCAATCGTATTGAGCTTTATTTTCAATCTTAGTCATGCTTCTTACGTTTTATATTGTTGAACAATCTATCTTGTCGTATTCTTTATGGGTTCCAACGAATCGGATGTAAACGAACTGAATAGTGAACTTTATGAGAACGACGAGTCTGAAATTGTTTCCCTTAATGTTGAATACGTAACGTTGATTACCAACACTGTCAACACTATTGAAGGTTTGCTTGATGTCAGCAAAACAAGTCCATTTGCTTTGTTTGACGATCATCGCCCATTCCTGTAATGCAGTTTTAGCTTCGGGGTGCTTTTCTGCATAGGCTTTTAGTGTTTGCTCTGTAAATATTCTCATAATATTTATCTATTGTCGCATCTTGAAAATGGCTTGACTTGTACAATGTCAGTTGCAAAAGTACAAAGAAAAAATGACTCCCCCAAATTTTCATTGCATAAATTTTGGGGGGAGTCGGGGAAAAGAGTGAATTTTGTGATAATGGCAGCTATGCAATAACGCCGATGGTCATAGGGACATGTCCGTGGCCCAAGGGTCCGAAAGGTCATAGGTGCAGATATTGCCGTGGCTCACCGTGTTCTTTTCTGTCTCAACGTCTTAATAATGAAAGACTTCAGAGAGGTCGTTACTTCGGTTGCCATAGTTAGCCCCCTACGTGGTCAGTTTTGCAGCTCAAAAAAATATTTTTATTAAAACTAACGTCACCAACGTCACCATCCTTGTAATATGCAGGTGTACAGTGGTTTATATGGTGACGTTAAACGAAAAAATAAACGTCACACTAACGTCACCAACGTCACTCTTACGTCACCAAAGTATGCTTTTCTGGCTGCGCTTCGTGTTCATTATGAGGTGGTTGCGAGGATTTTGACGTTAGTGACGTTGGTTTCCAGAGAAGGGCGTGTCTGCGTCATTGGTGACCTACTATGACAGGGTGTGTGGGCGGGGATTTGGAGAGGGAAATGCGAAATTCTTGTACAAATTCTTGTTTGTAAATTTCTTCAATCTGGAAAATGGAAGAGGTGGAATGTTGCTTTTTGAGCGCAAAATGGCCGTTTTTAGGGTGATTTGGCGTGTCTGATCAGGTGACGCTACGGCTTTTTTCGAGCGACGCTGCGTCATTTTTTTAGCGACGCTACGGCTTTTTCCAAAACATGCAGCGTCTTTTCTGGCTTTTTCGGGCGGTCTGAGGCTTCTTTCGCTTGTGCTTTTTGTTTTTTGTGTTTGTATGTGGCAGATAATCAGTGTGTTAGTCTTTCTTTTATTTGCCTGTGCCGTTGGCTGTGATGGAGAATGTCGCAGGGAAAATGGGGTAAAATTCAGATTTTCCTTTACACGGCTCTTCGATCTGCCCTTCAGGGACGTGGCGGTGTGCTAAATTTAACCAAAAACGGGCATACCCGAGTACTTATGACGAGGGTTAAAGGCCGTTATGACGCTGGAATGTTCGTTTTTCTGCAGAATGATGCAGATATTTGTGCGTAATGTGTTGTGTGTATTGATTTATTTAGTATCTTTGTGCACAAATATGTACGTATGAAAAAATTACTTTCACTCATCGCTTTGTTCTGCACGCTCAGCGCTGCGGCACAGTTTGCAACGCCTGTCAAGTTCACGGTCAAGGAGAACAAGGTCTCGGACTCGGAGCTGGAGGTTGTGTTCACGGGTAAGATTGATGCCGGATGGCATGTGTATGGGACTGACATCAAGGACGGTGGCCCCACCAAGGCTGAGGTGACGCTGGAGAAGCAGCAGGGCCTCAAGCCGAAGGGCGGCCTGAAGGCCAAGGGCAACGTGCACAAGGCCATGGACGACATGTTCGGCATGGAGGTGTCGTACTTTGAGAACAGCGTGACCTTCGTGCAGACGTTCACCATCACGGAGGAGAAGTACCTCGTGGAGGGCTACCTGACCTACGGTGCCTGCAACGACCAGAACTGCATCCCGCCCACGGATGTGGACTTTAAGTTTGAAGGCACGGGCAAGCCTGCCTCTTCCGCTGCCAAAGGGGAGGAGCCTCAAAGCAAGGTAAAGGAGGCAGAAGGGAAGGCCAAGGAAGAGGTAAACCCTAATTCCGCCTCCTCTGAAGCAGAAGGTGTTTCCGAGGAGGCTGAGGTCGTGACCGAAGATACGCTGGCTGTCGACACTGCATCCGTGCTCCCCGCCATAGAGGGAGGGGCTGAGGGAGAGTCCGGTCTTTGGACTCCCGTTGTCAGCGAGCTGCAGTCGTTCGGTGAGGCGAATGCCAATACGTCGGACAAGGGCTTGCTGTCCATCTTCCTGCTGGGACTGGTGGGCGGCTTCATTGCGCTGCTGACCCCTTGCGTGTGGCCCATCATCCCCATGACGGTGAGCTTCTTCCTGAAGCGCAACAAGGACGACAAGAAGAAGGGCATCCGCGATGCCATCACCTACGGACTGAGCATCGTGGTAATCTATGTGGCCCTGGGACTGTTCGTGACGCTGGCCTTCGGTGCGAGTGCGCTGAACGACCTGTCGACGAATGCGGGTTTCAACATCTTCTTCTGCCTGATGCTGCTGGTCTTTGCTGCCTCGTTCATGGGCGGCTTTGAACTGACGCTGCCTTCGAGCTGGGGCAATGCCGTGGACTCGAAGGCCAACAAGACCAGCGGTGTGCTGAGCATCTTCCTCATGGCCTTCACGCTGTCGCTGGTCAGCTTCTCTTGCACGGGTCCCATCATCGGTTTCCTGCTGGTGGAGATGGGTACGAGCGGCAATATCATCGCTCCCACCATCGGTATGCTGGGCTTTGCCGTGGCTTTGGCATTGCCCTTCACGCTGTTTGCCATGTTCCCCACCCTGCTGAAGTCGGCTCCCAAGAGCGGTAACTGGATGAACTGCATCAAGGTCTGCCTGGGCTTCCTGGAGTTGGCCTTCGCCCTGAAGTTCCTGAGCGTGGCCGACATGGCCTACCAGTGGCACATCCTGGACCGAGAGGTGTTCCTCTCGCTCTGGATTGTCATCTTCGCCCTGATGGGTGCATACCTCATCGGTTGGATTCGTTTCCCTCACGATGAGGACGAGTACGACGAGATGGGCGAGGTCATCGTGAACCACCGCACGGGTGTCACCCGCTTCTTCCTGGCTCTCGTGTCGTTTGCCTTTGCCATCTATATGGTGCCCGGCCTGTGGGGTGCTCCCTGCAAGGCGGTGAGTGCCTTTGCTCCCCCCATGTCGACACAGGACTTCAACCTGGCCAAGGACGATGTCGTGGAGGCTGAGTTCCAGGACTACGAGGCCGGCATGGCCTACGCCAAGCAGAAGGGCCTGCCCGTGATGCTCGACTTCACCGGTTACGGCTGTGTGAACTGCCGTGAGATGGAGGCCAAGGTGTGGACGGACCCCGAGGTGAAGGACATCATCCGCAACAAGTACGTGCTCATCAGCCTGTACGTGGACGAGAAGACGGCTCTGCCCGAGCCCGAAACCGTGACCGAGAGCGACGGCAAGGAGAGCAAGCTGCGCACCATCGGCCAGAAGTGGAGCTACCTGCAGCGTGTTAAGTTCGGTGCCAATGCGCAACCCTTCTACGTGCTGCTGGACAACGAGGGCAACCCCCTCAATACGAGCTACTCGCACGACGAGGACATCCCCAAGTTCACCGAATGGCTGAACAAGGGCTTGGAGAATTTTCAGAAATAAATGATAAACTTTTCTTTCGGGAAAGTGTAGTATATGGCGCACCACGTGCGTCATATATTGCGATAGGACAGATTATAACTTAAACAACAATTTAAATGAAAAAGATCCTTTTATTGATTGCCTGCGCCTTCATGGCGTTTGGCGCAAAGGCTCAGGATGAGGCCGCCATGCAGCAGATGATGCAGCAGTTGCCCACCGATCCTCAGACCAAGATGGGCACGCTGCCCAACGGATTGACCTACTACATCCGTCACAACGAGTACCCCAAGGGACAGGCCAACTTCTACATCGCACAGAAGGTGGGTTCGGTGCTGGAGGAGGACGACCAGCGTGGTCTGGCTCACTTCCTGGAGCACATGTGCTTCAACGGCACGAAGAACTTTCCCGGCAACCAGGTCATCAAGTATCTGGAGTCGATCGGTGTGAAGTTTGGCGCACAGCTCAATGCCTACACGAGCATCGACGAGACCGTGTATAATATCAATAATGTGCCCACCGCCCGTGAGGCTACCATCGACTCGGTGCTGCTCATCCTGCACGACTGGAGCCACGACCTGACGCTCGACCCCAAGGAGATCGACAAGGAGCGCGGTGTCATCCACGAGGAGTGGCGCAGCCGAAGCTCAGCCTCGATGCGTATCTACGAGCGTCAGCTGCCTAAGCTGATGAGCGGTGCACGTCCTGGCAACCGTCTGCCCATCGGTACGATGGAGGTGGTTGACAACTTCAAGCCCGAGGCGCTGCGTGCCTATTACGAGAAGTGGTACCGCCCCGACCAGCAGGCCATCATCGTGGTGGGTGACCTGGACGTGGCCCGCACCGAGGTGCAGATCAAGAAGTTCTTCGAGCCCATCGAGATGCCAGCCAATGCTGCCGAGCGTGAGTACTTCGGCGTGCCCGACAATGCTGAGCCCATCGTGGCTACCGACAAGGACAAGGAGCAGACCATCGGCGTCATCATGGTGATGAACAAGCACGAGCAGTCCATCCCCGACGAGATGAAGAACACCGTGCCCGGTATGGCCGGTAGTGTGATGCTGGGCATGGCACAGACGATGATGAACAACCGTCTGGCCGAGATGACCCAGAAGCCCGAGACTCCCTTCCTGCAGGCTGGTGTGGAGGATGGCATCTTCATCCTGGCCAAGAGGGCATGGGCCTTCAATGCGCAGATCGTGCCCAAGGAGGGTCAGTTGGACGAGGCCATGAAGGCCGTGATGGCCGAGGTGTATCGTGCGGCTAAGTTCGGTTTCACCGCCACCGAGTTCCAGCGTACACGCAGCGAGTTCCTGAGCCGCATCGAGAGCGTTTACCAGAACCGCGACAAGCGCGAGAGCGACAGCTACGTGCAGGAGTGCGTGCAGCACTTCCTGAACAACGAGCCCATGCCCGGCATCGAGATGGAGTATCAGCTCTACAATGCCCTGATGCCCCAGCTCAGCGTGGAGGCTGTGAACCAGGTGTTCAGCCAGCTGGTGAGCCTGAACGACAGCAACCTCGTCATCCTGGCCATGAACCCCGAGAAGGAAGGCTACGTACAGCCCACCGAGGAGCAGCTGCTGGCCAACGTGCACGCAGCCCAGCAGATGGAGCTCACCGCCTACGTGGACAATGTGAAGAACGAGCCTCTGATCAGCCAGCTTCCCGCTGCCGGTTCTATCGTGAAGGAGAGCGACAAGAAGTTCGGCTTCAAGGAGTTGCAGCTGAGCAACGGCGTGAAGGTCTACATGAAGAAGACCGACTATAAGGACAACGAGATCATCATGAACGCCTACAGCAAGGGCGGTACCGGACGCTATCCTCTAGAGGACAAGTACACGCTGTCGCTGCTGGGTACCTACATCAATGCCAGCGGTCTGGGCAACTTCACCAGCACCGAACTGAGCAAGGCACTGGCCGGCGTACAGGCTGGCTGCAGCCCTTCGCTGGGCGAACTGAGCGAGGGTCTGAACGGCCACTGCGTGCCCAAGGACATCCGTACGCTGTTCGAGCTGGCCTACCTGCACTTCCAGCCCCTGCATCGCGACGATGAGGCCGTGGCAAGTGCCCTGTCTTCCCTGCGCCAACAGCTCCATAACCGCCATATCAACCCCATGACGGCTCTGCAGGACAGCATCCAGTACACGCTCTATGGCCATCATCCCCGCCTCGTCATCATGGAGGAGGAGGATGTGGACAAGGCCTCGTACGACCGTGCCCTGGAGATCTATGCCGACCGCTTTGCCGATGCCAGCGACTTCAGCTTCTACTTCATCGGTAACCTCGACGAGGACAGCATCCGCACCTACGCATGCCAGTACCTGGCCAACCTGCCCACCGTGAAGCGTGCCGACAAGCAGA
Source organism: Bacteroidaceae bacterium (assembly GCA_045616065.1). Lineage (GTDB taxonomy): Bacteria > Bacteroidota > Bacteroidia > Bacteroidales > Bacteroidaceae > Physcousia. The sequence continues at coordinate 8,011 of JAZLFZ010000048.1, forward strand.
TCGAGAACGGTCTGGACATCCAGAAAGGCATCCGCGAAAACCGCTTCGTGCAGAAGCAGGAGCAGCCTCAGTGCATTGCCCTGGTGGCAGCCTTTGCCAAGGCCAAGAACGAGCGCGTGCAGAAGCTGGCTGCCGACTTCCTGGGTCAGGTGCTGAGCACACGTTACCTGGACACCATCCGCGAGGAGATGGGGGCTGCCTACAGCGTGCAGGCTAACTGCGGCGTGGGTCGTGCTCACCTGAAGGAGTACCGTGCCACCTTGCAAGTTGTGCTGCCCGTCAAGCCCGAGATGTGCGACGACGCCCTGAAGGCTGCTGAGGATATCTTGCAGGACCTCATCAAGAACGGTGTGAAGGACGAGGAACTGAACAAGATCAAGGAGCACGAGCTGAAAAACCTTGACGAGGCTGAGCGTCTGAACAGTGCCTGGATGGGCTGGTTCCGTACCTACAACGAGGACGGCATCGACGCTTACACCAACATGAAGCAGAGCATCCAGAACATCACCTCGAAGGATATTGTCAAGATGGCCAAGCAGATTCTGGCTGCCAAGAACAAGATGACCGTGGTGATGCTGCCGGAATAGTTCATAGTTCAAAATTCATAGTTTGTGAAGATTATTGTAGACGATAAGATACCCTACATAAAAGGACAGATAGAGCAGCTCGGAAGCGAGGTGCTCTATCTGTCTGGTGCCGCCATTACGGCCGAGGATGTGAGGGACGCTGACGTACTGATGGTACGTACCCGCACGCACTGCAACCGGGCACTGCTTGAGGGCAGTAGCGTGAAGTTCATTGTGACAGCCACCATCGGCTTCGACCACCTCGATACGGACTATCTGCGCGAGGCGGGCATCGAGTGGACCAACTGCCCGGGCTGCAACGCCACCAGTGTGGGGCAGTACGTGCGCAACACGCTCTTCCTGCTCGAACGCGAGAAGGGACTCGACCTGAAGACTGCTACACTCGGCATCGTGGGTGTGGGGCATGTCGGATCGGCCGTGCTTGAGGCCTGCCGCCCGTATGTCGGACGCGTGCTACTCAACGATCCGCCGAAGGTGAGTCGCCTGGCTGGCGAGTCATCGTGTCAGTGCGATGATTATTGCGACTTGCGTGAGCTGCAGACGCAATGCGATATCATCACCTTCCACACGCCGCTGGTGACGGACGGCGAATGGCCCACGTTCCACCTGGCCGACGACGACTTCCTCCACCGGCTGGCGCGGTGCCCCTTCCTCATAAATGCGGCACGTGGTGAGGTGGTGGATAACGTGGCCCTGGAGCGTGCGCTGGACGAAGGACGTGTGCGCGATGCCATCATCGATACGTGGGAGGGCGAACCGCGCCTCTCGCGCACGTTATTAAATAAGGTATACATCGGAACACCTCACGTGGCCGGTTACAGTGCCGATGGCAAGGCCAACGCCACACGCATGTCGCTCGAAGCCGTGGCACGGTGGATGGCTCGCCACGGCAGACTGCCTGCTCCCTATGACGAGGAGCATCTGCCGGTGTTCCACGTGGAGCCGCCCGCTGTCTATGACACCGAGAGCCGTTATGCAACGGACACCGTAGCCAGCGTCTGCATGGGTTACGAAGACCTCGTCTCGAAGGCTTTGCAACTCTACGATCCGCGTACTGACAGCAATCGTTTAAAGAACGATCCCGAAGGTTTTGAAAGACAACGTGGAAACTATCCGCTCCGTCGTGAAAGCTTTGCGTGAAGGGCAAGACAATGACGTGCGTAAGGTGCGTTTTTGCGTCGATAATTGCTATTGTTTGCACAAAATAGGGTTAAAATGTGCATAATCCGTCATTTTTTGCCTTAATTATTTGCACAAGACGTCAAAAAGTTGTTACTTTGCAGCGTTTTTGAGTAGAAAAGAATAATTTTATAATAATTAAACACTGAAAATTATGTCAGAAATTGAAGCAAAAGTAAAAGAGATTATCGTTGAGAAGTTGGGTGTTGACGAGGCAGACGTAGTTGCTGAGGCATCTTTCACCAATGACCTGGGTGCTGACTCTCTGGACACCGTTGAGCTGATCATGGAGTTCGAGAACAAGTTCGGCATCACTATCCCCGATGATCAGGCTGAGAAGATCTCTACCGTTGGCGACGCTATCGCTTACATCCAGGAGCATCAGGAGGCATAAAAAAGAAATTTTGAAGGTTAGGATTCACCCTTACTGTGTCCAGTGGGGTAAATCCTAATTTTCGTTTTTGTATAATCGTTCAATTTTCTGTGTTATTATGGAACTGAAAAGAGTTGTCGTAACTGGTATGGGTGCCGTTACTCCCCTCGGTAACACCGCAGAGGAGACCTGGCAGAACATCGTGGCTGGCAAGAGCGGTGCTGCTCCCATCACCCTTTTCGACGCATCTGCTTTCAAGACCCAGTTCGCTTGCGAGGTCAAGGGCCTGGAGGTAGAGAAGTATATTGACAAGAAGGAGGCCCGCAAGATGGACCGCTACTGCCAGCTGGCACTGTGTGCTGCCACGCAGGCTGTGGAGGATGCCAACCTGGACCTTGAGAATGAGGATAAGAACCGCATCGGAGTTGTGCTGGGTGTGGGTATCGGTGGTATGAAGACCTTCGAGGAGGAGGTTTCAAACTGGGCTATCAACGGCGAGAAGATGGGTCCCCGTTTCGGACCTATGTTCGTGCCCAAGATGATCTCTGACATCGCTGCCGGCCATATCAGCATCAAGTATGGTTTCCACGGTCCCAACTACATCACCTCAAGTGCATGTGCCAGCTCTACCAACGCGCTGGCTGATGCCTTCAACCTGATTCGTCTGGGCAAGGCCAACATCATCGTCAGCGGTGGTGCCGAGGCTGCTATCATGCCCTCAGGTGTAGGTGGTTTCAACGCCATGAAGGCTCTCTCAACCCGCAACGACGAGCCCGAGAAGGCCAGCCGTCCCTTCAGCGCCAGCCGTGATGGTTTCATCATGGGTGAGGGTAGTGGTATCCTGATTCTCGAGGAGCTGGAGCACGCCAAGGCTCGCGGTGCCAAGATCTATGCTGAGATGGTAGGTGCTGGTATGAGTGCAGACGCACACCACATCACCGCTTCTCACCCCGAAGGTCTGGGTGCCATCCTCGTTATGCAGAACGCCCTTGAGGACGCTGAGATGAAGCCCGAGGACATCGACTACATCAACGTACACGGCACCAGCACGCACGTGGGTGACATCAGCGAGGTCAAGGCTATCCAGGCTGTCTTCGGTCAGCACGCCTATGAGCTCAACATCAGCTCTACCAAGAGTATGACGGGCCACCTGCTGGGTGCTGCCGGTTCTGTTGAGGCTATGTTCAGCATCCTGTCTGTACAGAACGACATCGTGCCTCCCACCATCAATCACGTGGAAGGCGACAACGATGAGGAGATCGACTACAACCTGAACTTCACCTTCAACCAGGCACAGAAGCGTACCGTACGTGCTGCCCTGAGCAACACCTTCGGTTTTGGTGGTCACAATGCATGTGTAATCTTTAAGAAGTACGCCGAATAACGGTTCGGGGTGGCAGGCTGCTTTCCGGTGTCTTTTCCGGATAGCAGTCGTGCCCCAAAGTAAAGCGGTCGCTGTGCCTTGTGGACATGCGGTCGCTAAACCGCAAAAACAATAGAATCGTGTATTTCAACAACTTTATTCAAAAGGTAAAGCTCCCTTTCCGAAAGGACAAGGAGCTTTATCGTCGTTTATATAGCATACTGGGTTTTTATCCCCAAAACATCGAATTTTATAAGCAGGCGCTTATGCACAAGTCTATGAATTCCAGATCGAAAGATGGACATAGACAGCATAACGAACGACTGGAGTTTTTGGGCGATGCCATTCTCGACGCCGTGGTGGGCGACATCGTCTATCGACGTTTCTCGCACAAGCCCGAGGGCTTTCTGACCAACACGCGAAGCAAGTTGGTGCAGCGGGAGACACTTGGCAAACTGGCTGTGGAGATGGGACTCGACAAGCTCATTCAGTTCAATCACACCAAGCAGCAGAATCATAACAGCTACATGGCTGGCAACGCCTTCGAGGCGCTGGTGGGAGCCATCTATCTGGACTATGGTTACGAGCAGTGCATGAAGTTCATGGAGAAGCGCATTCTTGGAAGCCTTCTTGATATCGACAAGGTGGCTTACAAGGAAGTGAACTTCAAGAGCAAACTCCTGGAATGGAGTCAGAAGAACCGCATCCGCATGAACTTCAAGGACAAGGAGTCGCGTAACGAGAAGGATGGGGCGACCATATTCCATACCATTGTGATTATCGAGGGCTTGGATTGTGGACGTGGCAAGGGTTATTCGAAGAAGGAGAGCCAGCAGAATGCTGCTCGCGAAACACTCCTCATGCTGAAGAAAGAGAAGGGTTTCGAAGAGCGTGTCTTTGAAGCCAAGAGTCAGCGGACGGCCATGGAGGAACAGCCCGAGGCCTTGCTGCCCGACATTCCAGAGGAACTGCTGAGCAACCCTGTTCCCAAAGACAAGCAAGAGAGGACTGACAAGCCCGCTAAGCAAGAGAGGACTGACAAGCCCGCAAAGCAGGAGAAGACTGACAAGCCCGCTAAGCAGGAGAGGACTGACAAGCCCGCTAAGCAGGAGAAGACTGACAAGCCTGCCAAGCAGGAGAAGGCCGACAAGTCCGCTAAACAAGAGAGGACCGACAAGCCCGCTAAGCAGGAGAGGACTGACAAGCCCGCCAAGCAAGAGAAGTCTGATAAGCCCGCCAAGCAGGAGAAGGCCGACAAGCCCGCCAAGCAGGAGAGGACTGACAAGCCCGCCAAGCAAGAGAAGACTGACAAGCCCACCAAGCAGGAGAAGGCCGACAAGCCCGCTAAGCAAGAGAAGGCTGACAAGCCTGCCAAGCAAGAGCAGACCGACAAGCCTGCTAAGCAGGAGCATACCGACAAGCCTGCTAAGCAGGAGCATACTGATAAGTCCGTTCAGCCGGAGCCGGTCGTTGAGCCGGTTCAGCCGGAGCAGGTCGTTGAGTCGGTTGACGAGGCTTCTGCCAATGAGTCTGCTGGCGATGGACTTCCCCGCAAGAAGACCTCCCGTCGTGGACATCGCAGGAGTAGCCGTTCGTTTGGCGATGCCAAAAAAGTCGCAGCTGCTCCCAGTTCTGATACGTCGTCACAGGAATCGTAGTTTATATGCTTACACAGATAGTCAGAATGATATTACGGTCGAGGCTCAAGGCCCTCGACAGATACTCCACCGAAGCCGAGTTGCTGCAGATGGAGACCTTGCGCACGTTGTTGCGGAAGGCTCAGAACACGGAGTGGGGTGTCGTGCACGGATATCATGCGATAGACAGTTACGATCAATTTGCGGCATCCAGCCCCGTCAACACGTATGAGGAGCTGAAGGGCTATATCGATCGTATGCGCCAGGGCGAGAGCGATGTGCTCTGGCCCGGACGTGTGAAGTGGTACGCCAAGTCGAGTGGAACGACAAACGACAAGAGTAAGTTCATCCCCGTCTCGGCAAGTGGTCTGAAGGATACGCACTATGCGGGCGGCACGGATGCTGTGGTATGGTATCTGCGCAACAATCCCCAGAGCCGCATCCTTGATGGCCGTGCTCTTATCCTGGGCGGAAGCCATGCTCCCAACTACAATCAGCATGACAGCCTGGTGGGTGACCTCAGTGCCATTCTCATCGAGAACATCAACCCGCTGGTCAACATGGTGCGTGTGCCCAAGAAGGAGACAGCTCTGCTGAGCGACTTCGAGATAAAGCGCGACCGCATTGCACGTGAGGCTATGACGAAGGACGTCACCAACTTGAGCGGTGTGCCCTCCTGGATGCTTTCTGTCCTGAACCGTGTCATGGAGCTCAGCGGCAAGGAGCACCTTGAGGAAGTGTGGCCCAACCTGGAGGTGTTCTTCCATGGTGGTGTGGCCTTCACACCTTATCGCGAGCAATACAAGCGAATGATTACGAATCCGGAGATGAACTACATGGAGACCTACAATGCCAGCGAAGGCTTCTTCGGGTTGCAGGACGATCCTAACGACCCGGCCCTTTCACTGATGGTGGACTACGGCGTGTTCTATGAGTTCATTCCCTTTGACGAACTGGAGAAGGAGCATCCCACCGTCCTGCCCCTTTGGGGTGTTGAGACGGGCAAGAACTATGCGGTGGTCATTTCTACCTCGAGTGGTTTGTGGCGTTACATGATAGGCGACACGATTCGTTTCACCTCGGTCAATCCCTACAAGTTCATCATCACCGGGCGCACCAAGTCCTTTATCAATGCCTTTGGCGAGGAACTCATTGTCGACAATGCCGAGAAGGGACTCGAAAGAGCGTGCCAGGAGACTGGTGCCGACGTGCACGAATTCACGGCGGCCCCCGTCTTTATGGGTGCTGACGGCAAGTGCCGCCATCAGTGGCTCATCGAGTTTGCCCATGCTCCGCAGGACGTGCAGCAGTTTGGTCGCATCCTCGACGAGGCCTTGCAGCAGATCAACAGCGACTACGAGGCGAAGCGATACAAGGACATCACCCTGCAGCCGCTCGAGGTCATCGTGGCACGTCAGGGACTCTTCGAGGACTGGCTCAAGGACAAAGGTAAGTTGGGCGGACAGCACAAGATACCGCGCCTGAGCAACAGCCGAAGGTTCATCGAGGAGATGCTGGAACTGAATGCTTAGTTCTGTCCGCATACCGCAGTCCGTACGTCAAGTGTCATTGTCAGCCAAACAAGTTTATTATTCTGTAGTTCACAGCTTTCCAATCCTATGAAATGGTATAGATACATACTGCTCATCAGTTCGTTGATTGTCTTCATCGCCTGTGCCTCGATAGGTGCACCCGATGGCGGTGCGTACGACGAGGATCCTCCCAAGCTGATGACCAACCTGTCGCCCAACAATCAGACGAACTTCAACAAGAAGAAGTTCAGCATCTGGTTTGACGAGTACATAAAGCTGGAGAATGCCAGCGAGAAAGTCATCGTTTCGCCTCCCCAGACCGAGATGCCCAACATCCGTGCTGAGGGAAAGCGCGTGCGTGTGGATCTCTACGACGAACTCCTGCCCAACACCACCTATACCATTGACTTCAGCGATGCGATACAGGACAACAACGAAGGCAATCCGATGGGACTCTTCACCTATTCCTTCAGCACGGGCGAGACTATCGACTCGATGGAGGTTAGCGGCACGGTGCTCGATGCCTCCAACCTGGAACCCGTGAAGGGTATACTGGTGGGTTTGTACCCCTCCGACAGCATTGCCGACACCACTTTCCGCACCAAGCCCCTTCTCCGTGTGGGGCGCACCAACGGCAGTGGTAAATTCACAATCAAGGGACTTGCCAACGGTTCCTATTGTGCATACGCACTGAAGGATATGGACGGCGACTACAAGTTCTCGCAGAAGTCCGAGATGCTGGCCTTCGACACCACCAAGTTCGTCACCACGAGCAAGCCCGACTGGCGCGTGGACACCACCTACGTGCAGATCAACAAATACCAGGTGGACAGTACGCGCGTGCAGAAATATAATATGGTGCCCTACATCCACTATTATCCCGACGACCTCGTCCTGCTGGCCTTCCTTGAATCCAACCAACCCCGCCATTTCCGCAAGGCGCAGCGCAAGACGCCCGAGCTCTTCACCCTCTTCTTCGAGGGGCGTTGCGACTCCCTCCCCATCATCGAGGCCCTCAATTTCGATCCCAAGTCGCTCTATGTGGAGTCGTCCCTCCACAAGGATACCATCAACTACTGGATAACCGACACCACCGTGGCCTACCAGGACACGCTGCGCTTCAACCTCACGTATCTCGATACCGATTCGCTGGACCGCCTCGTGCCCCGTACCGATTCGCTGATGGAACTGGTTCCCGAGAAGACTCATGCCCGCATCGAAAAGGAGAACAAGGAGGTGATGGAGAAGTGGGAGAAGGAACGCCAGAAGATGCTCAAGAAGGGGGTCACGCCGCCTTCCGACAGCGAAAGTCCGCTACTGAAGTTCCTGGAGGCCAATGTGAAGCCAAATGGTACGGTCGACCCGAATCAAGTGGTAACTATCACATTCTCAGAGCCCATCGTGCAACTTGACACGGCGGCGGTGCACTTCAGGCAGAAGGTGGACAGCGTCTACCACGACGTGCCATACTATTTCTTCCAGGACGAGGACAATCCGCGCCTGTACACCCTTGTGGCCGAGTGGGAACCCAAAAGTTCCTATGAGCTGACAGTCGATTCGGCTGCCTTCGTGGGCGTAATGGGTACCACGTCCAAGCCGCTGAAGAACAGCTTCAAGGTGCGTTCCGAGGAGGAGTTTGGAAAGATATTCCTCAAGGTCACCAATCTGGGACTGCGCACGGGCGAGAAGGCTTACGTCGAGCTGCTTGACAAGAGCGACAAGGCTGTGGCCAAGGCACCCGTGGAGGGCAACACCGCCAGCTTCTACTACCTGAAGTTCGGTGATTACTACGTACGTCTTTTCGTGGATCGCAACGACAACGGCATCTGGGACACCGGTAACTATGACCAGCAGCTGCAGCCCGAGGACGTCTACTACTTCCCGCAGCCGTTGCCCGTCCGCAATACCATCTCCGAGTGCCATCAGGACTGGAACGTGCGTGGCATCCCGCGTGCCGAGCAGAAGGCACCTGCCATCACCAAGCAGAAGGCCGACAAGAAGAAAGACCCACGTCAGCGCAACCGCCAGCGCAACGAGGAGATGATGCGGAACAGCCGCAAGAGTTAACCTGTTTTATTTATACGTAACCTGGAAAGTTACTGGCTTCGGACTGGTACTGTGGCTATTTGCTGTAGTTGCGGTCCAGTCCGATGCTGATGTCATAGCCCGCATAGTCCGTCTGCAGCCATTCAAGGATGTGCTGACGGAGTGTGACGGGCTGTTTTTCTTTAAAGGAATATACAATGTCGAACGACAGCATGCGGTCGGCATGGCTCACGTAGAATCCGTGCATGCCCAGCACGTTGGACAGCGAACAGACGTTGTGGCGCACCTTTGCCTCCTCTGCTGCAGCGCCGCTTCCCTCCGATGATGGTGATGACCGACGAGAGCGCATCGGCCAGGTTGTTTATGGCATCCAGTACGATGGCCATTGAGCCCGACAGTGCGCCAACGGTCGCCTTGCCAGCGGCCACCACCATGTTGGTGCCGATGCCCAGGTAGCCCGTGCGTACTATTTCCTGTTGTCTGTTTCTCATATCTCGTTAGTTTCTTGTTTTGCAGCCGTCTTGTCGTTTTCCGGTTGTTCTGCAAAGTTACTACATCTTGTGCAGCCTGCCAAGCATTTCGGCCTAAATGTTTGCAGCTTGTCTTTTTTCTTCCATTTTGTGGCAAATGCGTTCTCTTTTGCCCTGTTCCCACCTAATTCTTAATGCTTATTTCTTGAAAAGTGAGAAATTCTTTGTAACTTTGCAAATGAAATATAATAAATACTGATAAGAAATGATACCAACTTGGATGCTAATCCCCTTTGCGCTGCAACTGCTCTGCATTGCAGTGCTGCCCCTCACCAAGCTTGAGCACTGGTGGGAGAACAATCTGCACAAGCTCATCGTGTCACTCATCCTGGGCGTACCCGTGGGAGCCTGGCTGTGCGTCAACGGCATGTCGCACGAGCTTATGCACCAGATGATCTACGACTACGTGCCCTTCATCCTGCTCCTCATGGCGCTCTTCGTCACCACGGGTGGCATCTGCATCAAGGGCGACCTCAAGGCAACGCCCCTCGTCAACACCATCATTCTCTTCGTGGGCTTCCTGCTGGCCTCCTTCATCGGCACTACGGGTGCGGCCATGCTGCTCATCCGCCTGCTCCTGAGCACCAACAAGCAGCGTAAGTACACCACCCACACGGTGCTCTTCTTCATTGCCATCGTGGCCAACTGCGGTGGCATCCTCACTCCCCTTGGCGACCCACCACTCTTCCTGCTCTTCCAGAAGGGTGCTCCCTTCGGCTGGTTCATGGGGCTGGCGCCGGAGTGGCTCGTCACCGGCGGCCTGCTGCTGACCATCTACTATGTGCTCGACACCTACAACTACCGTCGTGAACCCAAGGAGAATCTCCTGGCCGACCACGCCGAGCAGGAGAAGGTTACGATGACCGGTCGCATCAACTTCCTGTGGGTGCTCTGCGTCATTGCCGCCACCATGTTCATCAACAAGACCTACATTCCCGCCATGGGTGAGGAGCACGCTCCCTTCTATCTGAAGCTCTTGCGCGAATGGGTCTTCATAGCCATCATCATTGCTTCTATCAAGACTACCAAGCGTCAGGTCCGTCTCGACAACGACTTCTCCTGGACGCCCATCCTCGAGGTGGCCTGCGTCTTCTGCGGCATCTTTGCCACGATGACCCCCGCCCTCATGTTCCTCGAGGAGATGAAGGCAGACATCCAGAGTGTCCTCTCCGAACCCTGGCAGTACGTCTATTGCACGGGTGGCCTTTCCGCCTTCCTCGACAATGCCCCCACCGCCATGGTCTTCAATTCCATGGCTCCCGCGGGCGACATTGCCGGCCTGGCCAGCGAGGTCTTCCTGCGTGCCATCTGCATGGGTGCCGTCTTCTTCGGTGCCATGACCTACATCGGCAACGGTCCCAACTTCATGGTCAAGAGTATTGCCGAGCAGCAGGGCTACCGCATGCCCTCCTTCTTCGGCTATATGATCAAGTTCTCGCTCATCGTCTGCCTGCCTGTCTACATCATCGTGCAGATCATCTTCTTGTAAGGACCAGCCCCCTCTCTCCCCTCGGGTATCTCCTCGGAGGGGCGAGGAATATGTTTTGGGAACGATATACGATTAGGCACAGAATGTTTTTTTGAAACGCACTTTAGGCCGTCGCCAAAAGTGCGTTCGATTATCAGTTCGTGCCAAATAGTATATCATCGCCATGTTTTTTGACTGATAGAATCCGTGCATGCACGGTCTGTTCCGGGATTGGTACAGACTATGTACTATGAATTATGTACTATGAACTATGAACTATGAACTATGAACTGTGAACTCGTAATGACCCCAGAAGTATGCATGCGTTTCCTCGTATGGTCATACTACTATCACGACGTCATGCCACAGCCCGGTGTAAGCTATCGGGCTTGCGGCAAGTTTGCCGAGGCTGACGTGACGCGGCTCGACGGACTGAAGGACATGCTCTTCCGATGCTTCGAGGAGCCCTCCGTGGTGAGGGCCTGCCAGCAGTTCCGGTTGGCCAAGGCCAGGGGAGAGGCCTGTCCCTTCCCACAGTCGGAACTGGATCGCATGTTTGCCGCGAGCATCGTGTAGCCTCTTCCAGTATTGCGACCGCCTTCGGCGGCTTTAAGAAAACGTTAACTAATAATGGTTATCACAATGAGCAGATCTTCACTCACTCTCCTGGGACTACTCATTACGGCAGTATCCCTGGCACAAAAGATCGACCCGATGCTGATGCACGTCATCCAGCAGAGCGAACAGACCGTCAAGGCTGAGAAGATGCGCCGTGCCAAGGGCGCTGCACCGGCCAGAAAACCGATGGTTCTCTACAGCAGATTGACGGGCGACCGTATTGTCCGCGACGAACGCCACGTGGTGAACGGTGTCGACACGATGGAGCTCAAGCAGCAGCTTTCGCTGCGTTTCAACGATGACGGCACGGTGCGCAGCGTCGTCGTTCTGGCCGAGCTGGCCGAAGGAGCTGTCGTACCCGAGGCGCGTCTGGCTGCCATGGGCATACGCTACGACGCGCTGGTGGCCCGCACTGCCATCCTCGACGTGCCTGCCCGCATGCTCGACGCCCTGGGCGAGTTGCCCGAGTTCAGACGTCTGAATGCGTCGTATGAGAATCGTCTGTACAATGACCTCACCCGCCAGCTGGTCTCTTCGGCCTACGTCACCGGCGAGCAGAGCTACGCTCCCCTGACGTCCCATTACGACGGCACCGGCGTGGTGGTAGGTGTCATCGATCAGGGTATCGACTTCAACCATATCTCCTTCCTCGACCCCGAGACGGGTGTCACGCGCGTCAAAGAGGCTGTCTATTTTGAATCCTCGTACCTGGATTCGATGACGGTGGTCACTGATGCTGTTAAAATCGGTAAACTGACAGCCAAGAACAGCAAGACGAGCCATGGCACGCATGTCAGCGCCACAGCTGCCGGCAGCCCCGTGTATGTCAAGCGTGCCGAGGACAAGACCAGCGTGCGTTGCGATGCGGCTGAGGACGGTGCCGTCAACGTGCAGGGTATTGCTCCCAAGGCCGACCTTGTGCTTTGCGATCTGGGTTCGTCACTTTCCGATGTTAGGGTATTACAGGCTACCCAGGAAATCTTCCGCTATGCTGAATCGGTGGGTAAGCCTGCCGTAGTCAATATGAGTTTTGGGCGTAACTACAGCTTGCACGACGGTGCAGATGTAGGGTGGGCTAACCTTACGGCCCCAGGGCGTATAGTATGTATCTCTGCCGGTAACGAGGCCGATTTTAAGCTGAGTATCGTCAAGACGCTTGGTGCCCCTGCTGAAGATGACTACCAGTGAAGACCGTCGTGATGACCAATGCCGTGACAACAAATAAAGATAATGCCTATAACAATCTCGGTATCATGGTCTATGCCGCTCAGGATGACGACTTGGAAGATGTCATGCTTTGTGCGGTGGATATCACAACGGGAGCTTGCTATAAGCTTGGTAGCGAGGAGGGCGAGAAGCCACTTTATGGAGATGATGGTCAATTATTTAATCTGAGTTGGATAACATTGAATAATACCGGACGATGCCGTAAGATCTCTTGTTTCAGAGCTTTCTATTTCAAAGACCCCAATCTGTTGCTGGGCGTGATGGTGAAGGGGAAGGAAGGCAAGCGCGTGACGGTTATGAGCCGCTATGCCGAACAGGGACAGTGGCTCCAGGGCGAGGAAACTTATCCGGTCCTCAAGGACTTCGCAGAGGGTAACGGTGACATGAGCATCAATTCGCTGGCCTGTAATGACAGCGCAATCAGCGTGGGATCGTACGTACACAGGCCCTCTTTCCAAAGCGTGAATGGAAAAAGTTATCACCAAAAAAACATAACCCAGCAGGGTGCTATAGCCTTCTATTCCAGCTATGGTGTGGATGACAACGGCACGCCGCGTCCTGATGTCCTCACGCCCGGTGCATGGATGATGTCAGCCTTCAGTCTCTACGATACGAGTTATGCTGCCGATGCTAGTAGTATCAACAGCCAAAATGAGATCCCTGTATCTCACTGGCTGCCCAGTGTGGAGATGCCTAACGGCTATTCGCGCCCCAACGTGTATGGCGTGATGTCGGGTACGTCGATGTCCTGTCCTGTGACAACGGGCATCGTGGCCTTGTGGTTGCAGGCCGATCCTACGCTTACGGTCGAACGTATCCGTGAGCTGGCCCGTCAGGCTTGCCTCAATGACAAGTGGACCACCGAGCCCGCCAACATTCCCAGTCACAGCCTCGTGCAGGCAGGCCTCGGCAAGCTGGATGCCCTGCGTGGCCTCATGCTCATCGAGAACGAAAAGCCCGATGCGGCCAACTATCAGCTCAACGAGACTGTCAGTCTGTCGGCCAACGGCATTGCCACCTTCTCGTCGACCCATGCGCTGGACTTTGGTGCTTCCACGGCTCCCAAGGCCTATGTGGCCAGCAAGGCCGAGGACGGAACTGTCTACTTCGAGCGCATGGAATCCACGGTTGAGGCAGGCACGGGACTCCTGCTTACCGGTACGGGAACGTTCGAGGTGCCCATACGTCCTCAGGGCACGGCTGCCAGCTCGAACTACCTCGTCGGCACGGCATCTGGTGCGGTCACCCTCGATACCGAGGGCATGGCCTACGTCCTTTCCAAGCAGAACGACAAGGTGGGCTTCTACCAGAATGCGGCTAACCTGACAGTGCCGCAGGGTAAGGCCTATCTGCAGTTGCCCGACAGCCAACACGCCGTCAGGGGATACGGTATAGTCTTCTCGGAGGGTAACGATGCCGGGCCGGACGGACTCGAGGATGTCATCGAGGTTCCCGGTGAGCTCTGGCACCACTTCCTGCATGTCAGTCCCGACAACGAGACGGACGCCATACGGGTGTTGAGCGGACAGCCCGCGCAGCACCGTGCCTCCTACAACCTGCAGGGACAGCGTGTGGACGGCACGTATAAGGGCATCATCATCAGTAACGGTAAAAAATACTTGTCCAGATGAAACGAAACTACGTAATACCCAGCAATCGTGTGGCATCAATCGAGTCGGAGGCATTGCTCATGGGCTCGGGTGACAATCACGTGACCAGCAGTGACAACAACGTCCTCATCAACGACCTCGAACTCGATGCGGAGGGTACCTACAAGGTGAGTGTTATGGAGGATGTGTGGTGAGCCGCACTCTTTCCGACCAGCACATAGCAGACGCTTGACGGCGTCGTGCGCTGACTTCCGGAATGAAGTTTCTTTACAATATATGAGACCTCTCGGCAGCGTTTTTTGGGTGCTGCATGAATGAATCTGCGACGCTGCATTACAGGATTTGTAACGCAGCGTCGCAGATTTTGTAACGCAGCGTTGCAGATTTTGTAACGCAACGTTGCAGCCAGCTTCGCGTGCGGAGCGGGTCGAGGCGTTTTTGCGTCAACGTGAAAAGCGTGCTTCAAAAAAGTACTTTCAGCCTTCAGTCTGCCTGTTTATCGTGTTGTGACTCTGTGTGTTATATGGCTGAAGGTGAAGTTGGTTTACTTTCAGTTACTTTCAGTTGCTTTCAGTTTGCCCTCAGTTTGCTTTCAGCCTGACCTTCGTCGGGATAGGTGGAGTCGGGTGGAGGTGCCTGGGGGATAAAAAAAGTCGTTCGCAGCGTGTGGTTAACGTTGCGAACGACTTTTTTTTTGACACTTTCCGTGTGTTCCTATGTGTGTGGCCGGTGTGCTGCGGTTCGTCGGCCTTCTCTTGCCGATGGCTTATTTGTTGTTCTTCATTGCCACGATGGCGTTCTCCACATCCTCCTTCTCGAGTGTGCGCAACATCTTGTCGGTGATGTTGCCGCTGAAGGTGGACAGGCGGTTGGCTTGTTCCTCGAGCACCTTCTCCACGAAGTTGCGGACGAAGCGTGCGTTGCCGAAGTAAGCATCCTTGTGCGCCACGGCATTGGTGATGTAGTCTTTGACGACGCTCTCTGCGTTCTTGGTCAGTGCGCAGTCGTTCTTCTTGGCGTTCTGCACAAAGATCTGGAAGAGTTCGCTGGACGTGTAGTCGGGGAAGTTGATGTAGTTGTTGATACGTGACTTGATACCCGAGTTGGCCTCCAGGAAGTCGTTCATCTCCTTTGAGTAACCAGCCAGGATGACTACCAGCTTGTCGCGGTCGTCCTCCATACGCTTCAGCAGGGTAGCCACGGCCTCGTTGCCGTAGTCGCTTTGTCCGCCCTGGGTGATGGCGTATGCCTCGTCGATGAAGAGAATGCCGTTGAGGGCCGAGTCGCACATGTGGTTTACCTTGGGAGCTGTCTGTCCCACGTAGCTGGCGATGAGGCCTGAGCGGTCAGTCTCCACCAGATGGCCCTTCTTTACTACACCGAGGTCGCGATATATGTCGGCCAGGATGCGAGCCACAGTGGTCTTACCCGTACCGGGGTTGCCCAGGAAGACGCAGTGGTAGGACATGGGCTGCGTCTTCAGTCCGCGTGCCTCCTTCATCTTCTGTATTTTCACGGTGTTGGCGAGCGTGCGCACCTTCTCCTTCACCTCGTCCAGACCGATGAGGTTGTCCAGGCGTACGAAGGGATCGTCCTCCGCATTCTTGGCGGCAGTCGTGTTGCTCTTGCTGTTCTTAGCGTTCGTTGCTTTGCCCTTGGATGCGGTGGGCTTGTTGGCGGGGCGCTCAGCCAAAGTCTTGAGTTTGTTGAGCCATGCTGTCTCCTGGGCGGTGACCTTCTTGTCCTGGTTGGCCACGTGGCTGCAGAACTTGTGCAAGGCCAGGTAATATGGCTTGCAGAGGTCGCCACGCTCGGCATTGTCGAGGAGGTTGGCCACGCAGAGGCTCTTGTCGGGGTTGAGCACGTCGATGCGTGAGTTGAGCGTGCCGATCCATTCGGTCTCCTTCTTGAGGTAGGTTCGGGTGCGTGTCAGGTCAGCGTGGGTGAGACGTATCTCGTGTGGCTTTCCGCAATCATCGTGGAAGAACTGCACGATGAGTACGTTGCCCTCGGGATTGTTCAAAAAGTCGGTGTCGATGCCCATCTCACGCATGCAGCGGCAGATGTCGCGAGCGTAGAGTTCCTTGAACTTGCGTTCGGTCGTTGCTTCTTCCTTGTAGGCGGCGTCCACCTCCTGTCTCACCGAGGGTGTCTGCAGCAGCGTGTAAACGGTGTGTGTAAATTCATCGGTAACGGCCAGTGTAGCCTTGAACTGAGCTTCAGTAACGTGGTAGACGGGGTCTGTGTCCTGTGCCTTTGCCAGGCCGATTCCCATCAGGATGAAAGCCGTGAGTAGTAGTCGTTTCATGTGGATAGATGTTTGTTTTTCTTTAGGATTCAGTTTCTCCGGTTGAGTCTGTCGTCCTTCCAGTCGCTGGTGAAGACAAGACGTTGCCGTTGGCGTACGTCATGGTGCCCTTGCCGTGGCCTCAGCCCAGTGCGATGCGTTCGGCCTGTATGGTGGCGTCGCCCATGAAGATGGAGGCTGACTGGTTGAAGGTGGCGGGTTCTTCGGTGGTGAGGAAGCGGGTGGTGGAACCTTGCGAGAGGCGTTGCTCCATCTCGGGATGGTTCTGTAGGTAGTCGCGCAGGCTTTCGGCCACATATTCGCCTTGCGAGACCACGCGCACCTCGCGTGGTGTGTACTTCAGTATCTTGTTAAGAAGTAGGGGGTAGTGGGTGCACCCGAGGATGATGGTGTCGATGGCGGGATCGTGGCGCAGCAGGTTGCCGATGCGCTTCTCCACGAAATAGTCGGCGCCGGGCGAGTCGAACTCGAAGTTCTCGACAAGGGGCACCCACATGGGGCAGGCCTCGCCCGTTACCTGTACGTCGGGGTGGAGCTTCTGGATCTCCAGTTCGTAGGTGTGGCTGCGGATGGTGCCTGGAGTGGCCACCACGCCCACGTGGCGCGACTGTGTGATGGAGCCGATGCTCTCGGCCGTGGGACGTATGATGCCGAGTACGCGGCGCTCGGGGTCGAGCTTGGGGAGGTCGATCTGCTGGATGGTGCGCAGTGCCTTGGCCGAGGCGGTGTTGCAGCCGAGGATGACCAGCTGGCAGCCTTGTTCGAAGAGGTGGCGTACGGCCTGAAGCGTGAACTCATAGACCACCTCGAAACTGCGTGTGCCGTAGGGTGCACGCGCGTTGTCGCCCAGGTAGAGGTAGTCGTACTGGGGCAGCATGGCCTTGATCTGGCGAAGGATAGTCAGACCACCGTAACCGGAATCGAAAATACCAATAGGAGACACTTGGGGTAATTGATAATTGATAATTGACAATTGATAATTGAGTCCACTGTAAAAAGTCAGCGTGCGTTCAACCAAATTACAGATTGTAAGCAAATCGGCCCAATGTGCTTTTTTAATGTACTGTCGTCTCGGCAGGAGTGTCAGACTCTACGGGTGCAACTGTGGTGGACTCTACGGGTGCGATTGTGATGGTTTCGACGGGAGCCACGCTGACGGCCTCGGGGAGCGATTGCAGGATGCCCAGCTTGACGCGCACGTGGTCGGTGACGTCGTCGCCCATCTGCGGGTTGATGTAGGGTGCGCTGTTGTCGTCTACGTTGAGAATGAAGGCGTAACCCTGCTCCATGCCCACGTTGGTGATGGCTGCGTTGAGCTGGTTATAGACGTCTTGCATGAGGTCCTTCTCTGCCTTGGAGAGCAGTTGCTGCGCTTCCTTGCGGAAGGCGATGCCTCGTTCCATGACGTCCTGCAGTTCGGCCTGTCGCTTCTGCATGATGTTGGCGGGAAAGTCCTTCTGGCCCTGCAGGAACTCGGAGAACTTACGCTGAAACTCCGTCTCGCTGCGCTGTGCCTCCTGCTCGTACTTGGCCTGCAGGTCGGCAAGCTGTTGCTTGGCCTGCTCGTACTGTGGCATCTGGCGGCATACCTCGGCGTACTTGACGTATCCGAATCGCATCTGTGCCGATGCGCAGAGGGGAAGCAGGACGAGCAGCAGTGAGAGTTTTCTCAGGATGTTTGTCTTCATTTGTTTTTTGGGGGCTTGGTAAAACGTGATAACCTTAAAACAAAAATAACCATACGCTTCGGGCGTGTGCTTCGTGCGGCCCAAAGTGTATGGTTATCGGGGTATGGCTTACATGCCGAGTGCCTTCTTGATGTCGGCGGTGATGTCGGTGCTCAGGGTGGTGCTTACGTAGGGGATGACGCCGTTCGAGGTGTCAACGACGTAGACGTAGCCACCGGCCTCGCCCACCTTCTTGAGGGCTGCCATGACGAGCTCCTGGATGGCCTGCATCTTCTCGGCCTGTGCCTTCTGGAAGGTCTGCTGGTTGTCGGCTACGCTCTGCTCCAGACGCTGGTTGAGGTCGGCCAGATCCTGCTCGCGACGTGCACGTACGTTGTCCAGCAGCTTGCTGGCTTCCTTCTGGTATGCCTCGTACTTGGTCTTGAACTCGTCCTGCATCATCTTGATGTCGCTCTCGAGCTGCTCACCGAGCACCTTGAGCTCATCCATAGCCTTGGTGTACTCCTTCATGTTGGGGATGATGTCGGCAGAGTTGAAGTGGGCGAACTTCTGAGCGAAGAGGCTCAGGGGGGCCATCAAGAGGATGGCAAAAAGAATCTTTTTCATTTGTTTGTTTGTTTTATTGATTATTAATTTTTTTAGTCGTTTAGGGGACTTGTTGTTTAGTCGTTTAGGAAGGGGAATTATGAATTAATTCGCGTATCCCAGCTTCTGGAGCACCTCGTTGCTGATGTCGATCTTGGGCGAAGCGAAGATGATACCGGCATCGCTGGCACGGTCGAGCACGAGCGAGTAGCCCTTCTGGTCGCAGATGTCCTTTACGGCGTTGTAGATCTCGTCCTGTATGGGTGTCATGAGGCTCTCGCGCTTCTTGAAGAGCTCGCCCTCGGTGCCGAAATACTTGCGCTTCAGTTCGCTGGCTTCCTTTTCCTTGGCCACGATGGCATCTTCGCGGCGGGTCTTCTCCTCCTGGCTGAGGAAGACGGCCTCGCTCTGGTAGTTCTTGTAGAGCGTCTGTGCCTCGCTGCTGAGGGCATCCACTTCGGCTTGCCACTTGCGGCTCACCTGGTTCAGCTGTTCGTTCGCGCGCTCATACGCGGGTACATTCTTTAATATATACTCCATGTCGACGAGGACAAACTTCTGTGCACTCATTGATGCGGCCATGCCGACCAGCATCAGAAGACTCATGATAAGTTTCTTCATAATTGTGTTATTGTTACGATGTTTGTTGTTTCGGTTGTTCGTTGTCTCGTTGTCTCGGTTGTTCGATGTTTAGAACTCCTGTCCGAGGATGAAGTGGAACTGGCTTCCACCGGGCGACTTGCTGCCGTAGACGGAGTCGAAGCCGTATGCCCAGTCGATACCGAGCAGACCGACCATGGGAAGGAAGATGCGCACACCTGCACCAGCCGAGCGCTTCATGTCGAAGGGGTTGAACTTCTTGATGTCGGTCCAGGCGTTACCGCCTTCGAGGAAGGTAAGCGCGTAGATGTTGGTGCTGGCACCCAGCATGAGCGGATAGCGGAGCTCGAGCGTGAAGCGGTCGTAGGCATAGCCGTAGCGTCCGCCAGGCGTGAGCGAACCGTTCTCGTAACCGCGCAGACCGATGGTCTCGGTACCGTAGCTCGTGCTGTAGCCCGACATGCCATCGCCACCCATGTAGTAGGTCTCGAAGGGCGACTTCTTGTACTGGTTGTAGTGGCCCAGCAGACCGAACTCGACACGTGTCATCAGGACGAGGGGCTTGCTGCCCGAGGTGAGGGGCGTGAAGAGGCGTCCCTTGAACTTCCACTTGTGGTACTCAATCCATTTGTACTTGTCCTGAAGCTCGTTCTTGTAGTTCACGTGGTTGGGATTGTTGGCCAGGTTCTTGTAGTCCACACCGTCCCAGAGCGAGAAGGGAGGCGTGAGTGACACCTGGAAGAGGAACTCGGAGCCGCTGCGGGGATAGATGGGGTTGGCCGTAGAGCTTCGCGAGAGGGTGAAGCTGAGGTTGATGTTGTTGCAGGCTCCGCTCGAGATGAGGAAGTACTGCCAGTCCTTCAGCATGTAGCGCGTGTAGGAGAGTTCGGCGCTCAGCATGAACCAGTCGTCGGGCCAGCGCAGACGCTTACCCCATCCGATAGAGGCACCGAGAATCTGTACGTACTTGTCGGGGTCGTAGAAGTTCTCGTAGTAGTTGTTGCCGTAGCCATAGCCATAGCCGCCGTATCCGTAACCACCGTACATGTAGTTGTTGTACATGCTGTTCATCCAGGCCGAGTTGTAGTAGTTGTCGCTCACGTCGGTCTGGCGCGAGTAGAAGGCGCTGACGGAGAACTGGTTGGGACGCTTGCCTCCGAACCATGGATTGACGTACTGGAGGCTGTATGCCTGGTAGTAGCGTCCGTTGGTCTGTCCGCTGATGCTGAACGTCTCTCCGTTACCCTGTGGCAGTACGCCGCGTCGCAGTCCGTTCTTGTTGAAGAGGTTGGCCATGGAGAAGTTGCTGAACTTCAGACCGATCTTTCCGATGACACCCGTCTGTCCGTAACCCAGCGAGAACTCCACCTGGTCGTTCGACTTGGAGGTGAGGCCCCAGTTGAGGTCGACGGTGCCGTCCTCGGGATTGGGCTGAATGTCGTAGGTGATGCTCTCGGCGTCGAAGTGGCCCATGGCAGCCAGTTCTCGGTAGGAACGCTCCAATGCGTCCCTGTTGAAGAGGTCGCCGGGCTTGTTGCGCAGCTCGCGTCTGATGACGTTCTCGTAGACGCGGTCGTTGCCCGAGATGCGTACGTGGCTGAGGTGGGCCTGCGTGCCCTCGGTGATGCGCATCTCGAGGTCGATGCTGTCGCCCTCGATCTTCTGCTCGATGGGTTCGAGGCGGTAGAAGACGTAGCCGTTGTTGTAGTAGAGGTTACCGATGGCATCGGGGTCGGACATGAGTCGGTCGTTCAGCACCTTCTGGTTGTACACGTCGCCCTTCTTCATGCCCAGCAGTTCCTGCAGGAAAGGCGTGGCGTAGAGCGTGTTGCCCACCCAGGTGATGTCGCGGATGTAGTAGCGCTGTCCTTCCTCCACGTCGATGTACACGTCGACGGAACTGTCGTCGCGCGGCACGACGGAGTCGCTGACGATGAGTGCGTCGCGGTAACCCAGTTCGGCGTATTTCTCGATGAGACTCTCCTTGGCCTCCTTGTATTTCTTGTCGATGAACTTGTGTGAGCGGAAGATGGTGTAGAGCTTGCCCCTCTCGTTGATGCCCTTGAGTGCGCCGCTCTTGATGATGTTACCCTTTATCTTCTTCTCGCTGAGGGCCTGGTTGCCTCGAATGGTGATGGTGTTCACCTTTACCTTGCCATTCTTCTGTATGTCCACGTCGACGATGACGCGACCGGGGTGGGCCACGTCGTCGCGTCGGGTGATTTCGATCTGTGCGTTCTTGAATCCCTTTTCGTCGAAGTATCGCTTGGCCAGTGTCTTGGCGCGTCCGATGGAGTTGGGCGTCAGCTGGCTCTCCTTGACGAGGCCGAGCTTCATCTCCAGGTCGTCGCGCTCACCCTTCTTCACGCCCTTGTAGTTGATCTCGCTGATCTTGGGCAGTTGCGCCAGCTCGATGTGCAGGTAGGCTGAATCGAGCACGAGGCTGTCGACGCTGATGCTGACGTTGGAGAAGAGTCCGTTGCGCCAGTATCGCTTCACGGCTCTTGTTATTTCGTCGCCGGGTATGGTGATGCGCTGCCCCACACTGAGTCCGGAGAGTCCGATGAGCAGGTACTCGTCGTAGTTCTGTATGCCGCTGACCGTGATGTTGGCAATGGTGTAGGGGCGTGGTGTGCGTGTGTAGTCGATGGTGGGCTTCACCTGTACCTCCTGTGCAATCATCTGCACGGGAAGCAGCAGTCCCAGCATGGCTATTATCAGTGTATAAATTCGTTTCATTATCTTGTTAGTCGTTTGGGAGACTATTCGTTTAGTCGTTTGGGAGACTGGGCGTTTAGTCGTTTGGGAAAGTTGGTCATTACCAATTCTTCAACTTTCTCAGCTCTTCAACTCTTCCTGTACCTGTGCGCTGGTCTTGCCGAAGCGGCGCTCGCGCTGCTGGAAGTCCACGATGGCCTTGTAGAGTTCCTCTTCCAGGAAGTCGGGCCAGAACTTGGGCGTGTAGTAGAACTCGCTGTAGGCGCACTGCCACAGGAGGTAGTTGCTGATGCGGTACTCGCCTCCGGTGCGGATGAGCAGGTCGGGGTCGGGCATGAAGTGGGTCTGCAGGTTGTCCGCCACGGTCTGCTCGGTGATGTCCTCGGGCTTCAGCTTGCCTTCGGCCACCTGTTGTGCCATGCGCTGCATGGTGTCGGTCAGCTCCCAGCGCGATGAGTAGCTGATGGCCAGCACGAGTGTCATGTTGACGTTGTCCTTGGTATGCTCGATGATGCCTTCGAGGTGCTTGCGCACGGCCTCGGGAAGGCGGTTCATGTCACCGATGACGCGCAGGCGCACGCTGTTCTTCATGAAGACGTCTTCCATCAGACGGTCCAGGATGAGCTGCATGAGTGCCTGCACCTCGAAGGTGGGGCGGGTCCAGTTCTCGGTGGAGAAGGTGTAGAGGGTCAGATACTTGACGCCCAGTCGGGTGCATTCCTCGGTGATGCGTGTTACAGTCGAGACACCCTCCTGGTGGCCTGCCGTGCGTGGCAGTCCCTTGGCCTGTGCCCATCGTCCGTTGCCGTCCATGATGATGGCAATGTGGCGCGGTATGCGCTCTAAGTCTATTTGTTCCTTGAAACTCATATCTTAATTATTACATTTTCTGTATTTTGGACTTATGTCGTAGCTTACGAAGAAGAGCAGACTGGCGTAGCAGTCGGCGTTCTTCAGGAATCCGCTCTTGATGCCGTAGGGCGAGTCGAGCTGCTGGGAGGTGCGCGTCACGTCGAGCTTGTCGCTGGTGGTGAAGCGTACGGAGATTTCGGCTCCGACGTTGAGTCGCGGCATCATCTTGTACTTGACGCCCAGGCCCACGGGGATGTTGAGAGCACCGTTGACGGGGCCTCCGCCCATGGCCAGTGTCAGGCCCAGGCCGAGTGTGGCGTAGGGCGTTATGGGACTCAGTTCCTTGTAGGCTGCACCTCGTCCGTAGCCCCAGAAGTTCTGCTCGTACTGTACGCCGAGGTCCACGATGCTGCGTGCAAACTTAACGTGGGTGGGTTCGCCGCCCTCGGGTGTCAGGCTGTTGGCATCGGTGGGCAGGAAGGTGCCTTTTGAGTCGCCCGAGAGTCGTCCGACGAGCAGGTTGCCCTTGAGCACCATTCGCTGGTTCAGGTTGCGTCGCAGCATAACGCCTCCCATGGGATTGACGTGTGTGAAGGGCGAGCTGCTGATGTCGCCCAGGTAGGACACGGGGCCCAGCATGCCGCCTATCTCCATCTGGTATTCCAACTCCTGGGCATGGAGGGCCAGGGGACAGAGCAGCAGGACGAGGAGCCATGCTCCTCTCCCCGCCTTTGTCCGGGCCGTAGCCTTTCGGCTTGCTTGCAGGAGAGCGTTCAGGAATGCCATCTCTTATCGCCTTTTATTCTTCTTGCTTCTTATTTCTCAAACCCCAGCTTGTTCAGACGGCCGCGCCAGGTTTGCTGGCCGCAGACGATCCAGATGTAGCTGTCGCGGTCGACGGTGACGCTGAAGGACTCGGTGGTGCCCTGCAGTTCGGTGGGCGTGCTGAATCCGGTGGCTGCACGCCATGTCAGTCCGTAGTCGGGGCTCTGCAGAATGGTCTGCAACGCCTTGTGGCTGCCGTTGCGGCTCTTGCCGCCGAGTGCTATCATGCCGCCGTCGTAGGCGAAGGTGTAGAGGGGTTCCATCTGTGGGCAGAGCACGTTGTTGTCGGCCGAGTGGGGGTAGTACATCCACTGCGCCGTGGGCTCTTCGACGTGGGAGCGCCAGGCCTTGGTCCATACGGCCGCCTTCTGGTCATGCTCGGCTGTAGAGTTGCCCATCAGCACCAGTCTGTCGTAGCCGTTGTTCTGGTGGAAGAAAGTCAGCGAGAGGCAGCTCTGGGGCAGTCGCGAGGCCTCTTCGTCCAGTGCGTTGTCCGTCCAGGTGCGTCCTCCGTCGCCCGAGCACTGCAGTGTGCCCTGTGTCAGGGCGTAGATGTGGTTGAGGCTGGCGCCCACGAGGCATCGCCCCTCCTGGGCCGGTGCCAGTTCGGTCCAGTCCAGTCCGTTCTGGCTCTGCAGGATGGCTCCTTCCGCGGTGCTCATCAGCAGGTTGCTGCCCTGGATGGCCTGCAGCGTCTGCGGATCGGCCTTCTCCGTGCCCGTGGTGGCCGTCACGGTCCATTCGCCCTCAGCGAGTATGGGGCGCATGGCGCAGGCCAGCGTGCCGTCGGCCTTGCGTGCCATCATCACCAGTTTGTCCGTCAGGGCCACGACTCGTCGGTCGGTCAGTCCGTTCAGCGTCTCGCTGCTCTTGAGCTGGTTCCACTGGAATTCGTCACCGTTCACCTGGTGCACGTTGACCTTCATGGTGTACTTGCGCTCGCTCAGTGAGCTGGACGAGAATACCTTGAACTCCACGGGCTTGGTGAAGTTGATGGAGTCCTTGTCCGAGAAGGTGTGCCAGTCCTCGTCGTCGGCCTGCTTGTAGACCACGATTCCCTGGTAGCCCATGCTGATGGGCAGTGCGTCCACGCGCGATCCGTATGGCAGCGAGTCGAGGTTCTGTATGAACAGTTTATGCTGGTCGATGCTCATGGCGAAGTTGGCTCCGCTGAACGTCGTGTAGTATGTGCTGTCCTTGCCAGCGGATGTGGTGACGTGTATGGCACGCTTCATCGAGCCCAGCGTGACGTTCGAAATGTAGCAGTACTCGTCGGTGACGGTCTCTTCCTCGTCGCCGAAGCATGAGGTGGCCATCAGGCATACTGTCAGGGCCATCACGAGTGTCTGCAGGATTGACTTTATCTTCATTTTCTTATTTCTTTTTTTCTGTTTCGGTCTCATGCGGCGTCGCAAAGCGCGAATTTCTGTTTGCCCGTTCTGCTCTCCCGGCTGCTCAGCTGCTGCCATGATTGCTGGTCTGGCATTCGCTTTCTTATGCGCGCGCATATAATTTCAAGGTGCAAAATTACGTTTATTTTTTTGCATACCGAAACATATTGGCTACTTTTGCACGCTTTTTGGGATAAATTAGTAATAAAAAGTGTGTATTGTGGCCTTTTTTTACACTTTTTAGGGAAAAAGGGAAGGGGATGCCGGTCGTGATTCGTACTCGTTCCTGCCGGCGCGCAGGTTCGGAACGACGGCTTGTGCCAGACTTCCTGCCGCGGGCTTGACTGGGCGACGCTGCGTAACAAAAAACTCGTCGCTGCGTCAGGGACATTGCGACGCTGCGTCAACAGTTTTTTCACGCTGCGTGAAAAAACTTTTCTTGCTGCATGAAAAAACTTTTCTTGCAGCGTGAAAAATAATGTGCTCACCGAACGAATTGGCGCACCTCGTTCGGTCCATACTGGACAACCGACGACAACGTGCAGGAAGACGGCAGGGCAGGAGCTGGAACTCCCTCGCCAAGCAGGAAGGAAGCCGTCTCGACGCGAATCTCGTCCCAGAGGCCAGCTTCGAGGAAACGTTGCAGGACGTGCAATCCGCCCTCCACCAGCAACGTCTGCACGCCTCGCTCGTAGAGTGCCGCCATGAGGCCGTCCAGGTTCCAGTCGGGCCACACCATCGTCTCGGCCTCACGGCTGAAGAGGTGCAGTTGGGCGGGCAAGTCGCCGTGCGTGTCGATGACCACCCGCAAGGGATTCGGGCCTGTCCAGTGACGCACGGTCAGCGAAGGGTTGTCGGTACGTGCAGTGCCACCGCCCACCAGTATGGCGTCGCAGTGAGCACGGAGTCGGTGGACCAACGTGCGGGTCAGCGGAGTGGAGATGGGCACGCCCCCTGCATGCTGCGCATGGGGGGTGTTGCATGCTCCCATGAAGCCGTCGCGTGTCTGTGCCCACTTGAGCGTGATGAAGGGCCGGTGGGATGTGTGGAAGGTGATGAAGCGACGGTTCAGTGCCAGACACTCGGCCTCGAGCACGCCTACTACCACCTCGCAGCCGGCATCCTGCAACTTCTTGATGCCCAGTCCGTCCACCTTGGCAAAGGGGTCGCGGCAACCGATGACCACGCGTGGGATGCGCTTCTCGATGATGAGGTCGGCACAGGGGGGCGTCTTGCCGTAATGGGCACAGGGTTCCAGACTGACGTAGATGGTACTCTCGCAGAGCAGTTCGGGACGGCGCACCGAACGGATGGCGTTCACCTCGGCATGCGGACCGCCACACTTGCGGTGGTAGCCCTCGCCGATGATCTTGCCGTTGTGCACCACCACGGCGCCCACCATCGGGTTGGGAGCAGCGCCACTCTGTCCGTTCAGG
Organism: Bacteroidaceae bacterium; assembly: GCA_045616065.1. GTDB lineage: Bacteria > Bacteroidota > Bacteroidia > Bacteroidales > Bacteroidaceae > Physcousia. The sequence continues at coordinate 34,584 of JAZLFZ010000048.1, forward strand.
GCCAGCTGTATGGCTCTGCGCATGTATTTTTCGTCATTTTTTGCGGTAGAAGTATCGTAAGTTGCCATTTTTTTTGTACTTTTTCATATCGTAAACCACAAGACATCACGCTCCATGACTCCCTATCGCGATACGCTCCATGCGCTGGCTTCGCTCTATCCGCAAGGCGAGGCGGCGGCGCTGGCCCGCATGGTCTTCGAGGAGCGGTTCGGAATGTCCCAGACGGATCTTTTGCTGGGCAAAGATAGTAATTTATCGGCAAACGACCGCACGGAACTGCACAATATCGTGGTCCGGCTGCTCAAAAACGAACCCATACAATATGTTTTGGGCCAAACCGTCTTCTGCGGACTCACCATTGGCGTCGGCCCCGGCGTCCTCATTCCGCGTCCCGAGACCGCGGAACTGGTGGAGTGGGTTGCTGCCCAGTATGCCGGGCTGCTGCCCGAGTCCTCAGGCTCTGCCCTTCGTTGCTCTTCCCTCCCTCCTCCGCGCGTCCTCGACATCGGGACGGGCAGTGGCTGCATTGCGTTGGCACTGGCCAGCCGTGGCTTTCGTGTCGAGGCCTGGGATGTCAGCGAGGAGGCGCTCACCATAGCCCGAGGCAACGCTGAACGACTCGGACTTGATGTGCTTTTCGAACGGAAAGATATTTTACAAATCGGGGCCGTTGAATCCCGTTACGACCTCATTGTGAGCAACCCGCCTTACGTCTGCCAGCGCGAAGCTCTCGACATGGAGCGCAACGTGCTCGACCACGAACCCTCGCTTGCCCTCTTCGTGCCCGACGACGATCCGCTGCTCTTCTACCGCACCATTGCCCGCTTTGCCCGTACGGCTCTCGTTCCTGGCGGACAGTTGTTCTTCGAGATCAACCGTGCCTATGGTCCCGAAACTGCCGAGATACTCCGTCAGCAGGGCTTCTGTGACGTGGAAGTTCGTCAGGATCAGTTTGGTAACGACCGCATGGCGAGAGGGACAAGAGTTAAAAGTTAAGAGTTAAAAGTTAAGAGTTAAAAGTTAAAAGTGAGTGATTTGCTCCTGTTGCATTGTTGGGTTCTTCCTCTTGGAGGAACGGCAAGGGGGCTTTCCGTAATAACAGACTATGAATTACACAGACGCCCTTTCCCGCCTCACAGCCCTCTGTGTGGGTAGCGAACAATGCGAACAGAAGATGCGCGAGAAGCTCCAGCGATGGGAACTTCCCTCGTCCGATATCGAGAAGATTATCAATTACCTCTACGATGAGAATTATCTTGACGAAAACCGTTTTGCCAATGCGTATGCTCGTGACAAGATGCGTTACAACCAATGGGGACGTCAAAAGATAGACCAGGGGCTCCGTCTGCTGCACATCGGAGGCGAGGCACGCCGACAGGCGCTGGACGCTCTGCCCGAGGATGAGTATCGGGAGATTCTGCGAGGCGTCCTGGCTGGCAAGGCCCGCAGTGTCAAGGCCGACAACGACTATGAGCGCAACGGCAAGCTCATTCGCTTTGCCCTGGGACGTGGGTTCGAAATGTCGCTCATCTGCGAACTCCTGCACTATGAAGGCGAATGAACGTGCTCACAGTGCACTCATGCCGTGCCACTGTGCCGTGTGTGGCAGCAGTCTCAAGGTGGGCGAGGTGTGTGTCTGCTCCCAGTGCCTGCTGGCCCTGCAGCATCCCTGCATGGCCGACATCTCCGACAACGAGGTGCTGCGCAGAGTCTGGGCCGAGCAACCTATCTGTACGGCCATCACGCTCTTCTATTATCAGCGAAGCAGCGACTCGCACCTGCTCTTGCAGGACATGAAGTATAAGGGACGCACCGACCTTTGCCGATACATGGGGCAGATGCTGGCCGAGACGTTCCTCGATACGGACTTCTTCCAGTCCCTTGACCTTATCGTTCCCGTGCCGCTTTCCGTCGAGCGAAAGCAATGGCGCGGCTACAACCAGTCCGACTACATCGCTCTTGGAATCAGTCAGATTGCCAGAGTGCCCGTTTTGCGGGACTTGCTCGTACGCCACGTCGACAACGAGACACAGACCCATAAGTCGGTGGCCGATCGCAAGGAGAATGTCAAGGGCATCTTCAGGGTGAACGAAAAGGCTTGTCTCGCCTCGGACGACTCCGTGCCCGACGGACTGCACATCCTTGTGGTGGACGATGTCGTCACCACCGGTGCCACCCTCAACTCGGCCATCCAGACACTCTCCGAAGCCTTCCCGCACGCCCTGTTTAGCGTGGCAAGTGTGGCCCTGACGAGGAATTGACGGTGCCCAAACGTCCTTTTTCGTCAAAATTATGCTGTTTCTCTTTCTTTTTTCAGTTTTTATCCGTACCTTTGTGCCCAACAAATGCGTGCGCACGCATTGCGCCCGTGTTCTATAGTATTGTGGTAAACTAACTGAAATAAAATATTCGACAATGAAAACTCTGGAAACCATTTTTGCAGGCAAACTGCTGAAAGTAAAGGCTATCAAGTTGCAACCCACCAACCCCTTCACCTGGGCATCTGGTTGGAAGTCACCCTTCTATTGCGACAATCGCAAGACGCTCTCTTATCCCGACCTCCGCACCTTCGTCAAGATCGAGATTGCACGCATCGTCAGCGAACAGTTCTCCGAGGTGGACGCCATCGCTGGTGTGGCAACGGGTGCCATTCCTCAGGGTGCATTGGTGGCCGACGCGCTGAACCTTCCCTTCGTCTACGTGCGCAGCAAGCCCAAGGACCACGGCCTGGAGAACCTCATCGAGGGTGAGCTGAAGCCCGGCATGAAGGTCGTTGTCATCGAGGACCTCATCTCTACCGGCGGCAGCAGCCTCAAGGCTGTCGAGGCCATCCGCAACAACGGTTGCGAGGTGGTGGGCATGGTGGCCAGCTACACCTACGGCTTCCCCGTGGCCGAGAAGGCATTCCAGGAGGCCAACGTGCAGCTCTATACCCTCACCAACTACGAGGCCGTGGTCAGCGAGGCCGTACGCATCGGCTACATCAGCGAGGAGCAGGTGCCCATGCTGAACGAGTGGCGTAAGGATCCTGCGAACTGGAACAAAGAGTGACAAATAATTCATAATGCATATATTCACAATGCATAATTAAGTTTGTGCGTGTGCGGATTTCGCGGTGCAGAGCCTAATTATGAATTATGCATTATGAGTTAACTCAACGATTATGACAAAATACGAAAGCACAATAAAGCATAGCTACGCGTCCAATGACCGTGTCTATGCCAAGTTGTCCGACCTTAGCAACCTGCAGGCACTCAAGGAGCGTATCAGCGACCCTAACTTCGTCGGCATGATCAAGGCGCAGGCAGGAGATAAGGTCAACGACGAGCAGATAGAGCAGATCAAGGAGCGTATCGAAAGCCTGCAGTTCACGCCCGACAGCGTGTCGGGACACGTGGACCAGCTCGGGGTGGACATGACGCTGCGCATCGTGGAGCGCGACCAGCCCAAGCTGGTGAAGATGGTGCTCGACAACTCACCCGTGCCCGCCACCATCTGGGTACAGATGCTGCCCGCTACGGACGGCGGTACGAAGATGAAGCTGACCGTAGGCGTCGACCTCAACTTCTTCATGCGTAAGATGATAGAGGGGAAGCTCAAGGACGGCGTAGAGAAGATGGCCGACATGCTGGCCATGCTGCCATACTGAACAATTGATAATGGATAATTGACAATTGATAATTGGGCTGAATGCGTACCTCGCCATTCTCCTTGCCCATGCGTCCCTACCATGACATAATGTGATTTTACTATACCATTATGCCAATTATCAATTATCAATGGCGATGATATACTATTTGGCACGAACTGATAATCGAACGCACTTTTGGCGACGGCCTAAAGTGCGTTTCAAAAAAACATTCTGTGCCTAATCGTATATCGTTCCCTTATCAATTATTAATTATCAATTAAATAAATCCATTTATTTATGAAGCTTTGGGAAAAGAATTTTCAGATAAACGAGGAGATTGAGCGCTTCACAGTCGGTCGTGACCGTGAACTCGACCTCTACCTGGCCGAGGCCGACGTGATGGGTTCGATGGCCCACATCACCATGCTCGAGAGCATCGGCCTGCTGACTGCCGACGAGCTGAAGGCACTGCTGGCCGAACTGAAGGATATCCATGCCATGGTCAAGCGTGGCGAGTTTGTCATCGAGGAGGGCATCGAGGATGTCCACTCGCAGGTGGAACTGATGCTGACACGCCGCCTGGGCGACGTAGGAAAGAAGATACACTCGGGCCGCTCGCGCAACGACCAGGTGCTCGTCGACCTCAAGCTCTTTACGCGCCGTCAGTTGCAGCTGCTGGCCGAGGATGTCAAGACGCTCTTCGACGAACTCATCAAGCAGAGCGAGAACTACAAGCACATACTCATGCCCGGCTACACCCACCTGCAGGTGGCCATGCCCAGTAGCTTCGGTCTGTGGTTCGGTGCCTATGCCGAGAGTCTGACCGACGATATGCTCTTCCTCCAGGCTGCCTACAAGATGACCAACCGCAACCCACTCGGCTCGGCAGCAGGTTACGGTTCGTCGTTCCCCCTCAACCGCACGATGACGACCGAGCTGCTCGGCTTCGACTCGATGGACTACAATGTGGTCTACGCCCAGATGGGGCGTGGCAAGATGGAGCGCAACGTGTCCTTCGCCATGGCCAGCATCGCCGGTACCATCGCCAAGCTGGCCTTCGACGCCTGCATGTTCAACTCGCAGAACTTCGCCTTCGTGAAGCTCCCCAACGAGTGCACCACGGGCTCGAGCATCATGCCCCATAAGAAGAACCCCGACGTCTTCGAACTGACGCGTGCCAAGTGCAACAAGCTGCAGGCATTGCCACAGCAGGTCACCCTCATCATGAACAATCTGCCCTGCGGCTACTTCCGCGACTTGCAGATTATCAAGGAGGTGTTCCTGCCCGCCTTCCAGGAACTGCGCGACTGCCTGCAGATGACGGCCTACATCATCAACAAGATCAAGGTGAACGAGCATATACTCGACGATCCTCGCTACGACCTGATGTTCTCCGTCGAGGAGGTCAACCGCCTGGCCACCGAAGGTATGCCCTTCCGCGACGCTTACAAGAAGGTGGGACTCGACATCGAGGCTGGCCAGTTCAAGCCCGTCAAGGAGGTGCACCACACCCACGAGGGCAGCATCGGCAACCTCTGCAACGACCAGATTCAGGCGCTCATGCAGGACATCTGGCAGGGCTTCAACTTCCAGAAGGTGGAGGACGCTGAAAAGGCGCTCCTCAGTTAAGCGGGAGGGAGCTAAGGCTGAACTGCCACTAACCAAGGGGCTACTCTAATCCAAAGCAAGGCGATGCGAACCCTCCGCAGACTGATAGGACTGATGACAATGGCGTCGTTGGCAGCGTGTTCCAACGATGCCATTGTCTCCAACCGCTTCTCGCAGTTGCCGGCCTACTTCTCCTATTCGCCCGTCTCGGCCGTGTCGCAGCTCTACACTGCCTGCAACTCGATGGGGGAGTGGACCACCATCACGGCCCGCAACAGCCAGTATATCTTTGCCAACCTCACCGGCAGCACGCCTGTCAACCGGCTCGCGCTGCAGAACTATTCCAGCTTCTACCTTGGGCTCAGCGGACTTGTTGTCGGGCTACCCACCATTCCCGAACTGGGTTCCACAATGTCCGTCGTCACCTGTTACGACCTGGCCTGCAGCAACTGCTACCACGACCGCTACATTACTAAGCCCCTCACCCTCCAGGCTGGTGGCCGTGCCCATTGTACGTCGTGCCGGCGTACCTACGACCTCAACAACATCGGGCAGATAGCCAGTGGCGATGCTGGCATCAACCTCTACCGTTACCGTGTCTTTTACGGCAACAATACGCTTACCGTAAACAATAGGTAGGTCCTTTTTTTCTGCACTTTCCCCATATATATATAAATAATGTATCGGAAAATACGTCTGTTCGATATATTTTTTGTACCTTTGCACCTCGAAATGGCGCTGGTAGGAATACTGTGTCGTAAATATACCTGTTCAGTGATTGCAGATTTCTTATGTTCATATATTTAATTTACTAACAAAAAAACTCAATCAGTATGAAGAAATTCTTCTCAATGATCAGCCTCTTGTGCCTTACTGCCGTAAGCGCATTTGCAGGCATTACGTATGAGCCCGAGACTGAGTACACCTCGCTGGGCGACCTCGAAGGCAAGACGTTTGCCATCGTCAACAAAGCTGAGGGCAAGGCACTGTTCGGCTCGAACGCTCAGAACCTGGGCTACGACGTGTACGCTACGGCTTTCCAGTCTACTAACTCGGGTTACCTGTGGAAGGCTGTGCTCGACGCAGAGGCTAATGCCTATTATCTGCAGCTCGTCACCCCCGCTGGCGCCGACTACAACTGCTGGGGCATGGGCGGCGTGCTCAACTCACAGGGTGAACCTCAGGGATGGGCCTGCAGCTTCATCCTGGGCACCAACAACCAGAAGGGTCAGGACATCCCCAATGGTGCGCTCTACGAGCTGGAGTACACCGCTGAGGGTTGGACCATCAAGAACGTAGGTACGGGCATGTACCAGCCCTACAGCAACGGTCCTGCCAACAGCACCGAGGTTACCTACTGGGCATTCTGCTCACTCAAGGAGGTAGAGGACGGCAAGGAGCCCGAGACCTTCGAGATGCCTGCATCCGTACAGTCGCTCATCGACAACGGCACCCAGTTCTATTTGAAGACTGGCGACCAGTATCTCATCGGTGGCGAGCAGCAGGCCTTAGCCATGGCCAGCTGGGACGAAGTGGCTGCCTGCGCCAATTCAACCATGTACGTGCTGACTCAGAACGAGGATGGCTCGGGCCTGTTCCGTGCCGTGACGGCCGAGGGTGCTGACGTGACCGCTTGGGGTGCCACCCCCTGCTACCTGAACAGCCAGCCCAGCGTGGGTGGCGTACTGTTCAAGATGAACAAGGATCAGGACATCAAGGGTGGTTCTTCATGGATCATCGCAGAGGCTGAGGGTGGTTACACGCTGCAGTGTGTTGCCAACAAGGGCTATGCTGGTCTTGGCAACTGCACCGCTGAGCCTACCGTTTGGGAGTTCTATATTCCCGGTGTCGATGCCATTGCCGGTGTGGCTGCTGCTACCCGCAAGAATGGCACGTTCATCCAGAACGGCAAGTTGGTTATCGTGAACAATGGCGTGATGTACAACGCTGCCGGTATTCGCATCCAGAAGTAATCAGGAGCGATACGTAGAAACAGACAAAGGCCAAATCGGATGCGAATCCGGTTTGGCCTTTGTTGTATTTTCTGGCTGTTACATAGTGTTTTGTACGATATGAAAGTGCATTTGTACACTTTGTTAGTCCGTTGTTTCATTATTGATAACATTATTCGGCGCAAAATATTAACTTTGCAACAAATTAGTAAAAAATTGAAATATGTATCGTATGAAAAAACTATTGTATTCAGTTCTGGCAGCCACGATGATGCTGCTGACAGGGTGTTTGAGCGACCCCGAACTCGATGCTCCCTCCAAGCCCGACGAACCTGTGGGCCCGACGGTAATGAGCTACGACTTGCAGTGGAACACCAGCATCGTCGATGCCAGAGTAGCCACGGCAATATCGCGTATTGATACCATCGGTCACGTGTTCCACATCAGAGGCGGTGTGTCGAGTACGGACGTGCCCACCGTGGGCAGCAAGATTATCGTTAATACGCCCACGGCGGTCCTGCCAACGGGTCTGCTGGCAAAGATCGACAACGTGCAGCCGAGCGGTGACGGATGGGACGTAGCCTATACGGAGTGCGGCCTGACGGATGTCTTCGAAAAGCTCGAGATACCGCAGCAGTCGCTGGATCTGGAAAGCTATCTCGTGAAGGTGCTGGATGCTGACGGACGTGAGATACCGGGCTTCCGTACCATGACGCGTGCCGAGGATGGCACGCTGCAGCCTTGCTTCAATGGTGTGACTCGTGCCGATGATGGTGTTATTACAGGCGACAAGACGTACGACATCACGTTCCCTGACCACTCGTGGTCCGTCTTTGGCCTCTCTCTGACACCTCATTTCCAGTTCAAGACCAATCTGAAGTTCGTGATGACCCTGCTGGACGAGGAAATCAAGTATTTCGGATCGGTGGCAGACGTGGACTGCTCGCTCGGTGCCGACCTTTCTGTCGACCTGCTTGAGGCGGCGTTGATTGACTATCGCAAGCCTGTCTTAACCTTCATCTTTGGTGCCATTCCTGTTGGTCCCTTGCTCATCTCGCCCTCAATAGACGTGTTCTTTATTGCCAAGGCTGACGGCAAGCTGAGCCTGGAGGCTTCCGTGAAATATGAGAAGAACGTGAAGGCAAAAGTCATCTACGACTACCGCAATGGCTTCTCTTCCAAACTTGAGAGTGAACAACCTGGTAAGTTCTCCTACAACTTCGGTCCCAAGCTGGAAGGCAACCTTGGCTTTGGTGGTGGACTGGGCATTGGCCTCAATCTTTATGGCAAGGCCCTTACCGTGGGCTGCTCGCTGGATCTCCTCTACAAGGAGACGCTGAGCAAGAAGTTCAACCTCGTGGAGTACAAGGAAACGGGAACATCCGGTACCTATAACAATTGCACGTGGGGTGACACTGAGTTATCGAACTCCTTCAACACATCCCTCCATGCCTACTGTGCGATACTCGCTAATGAGATAGAGGGAACCGACGCAGCCGAACTCAGCTGGCCCATCCATACCTACAAGATGACACCTGAGTTCTGTAGCGGAAGCATGGTGCGCGATGAGCGTGCAGGAACCATCACCGTCAATGCCTACATCAAGAATCCTCATTTGTTGGAGTGCAACATCTGGGGTGTGCTGAAGCGTAGCCTCGACGAACCGGACAAGGATGGCATCCGCATCCAGTTCGACTACAGCAACGAGAAGGCCGACATGCTCCTGAGCCAGGATTCGGTGCTGCTGACGGCAGTGGTTGGCGACCTGGAAGATGTGAACTACTATGCCTGCAATGTCAACATGACGGTCGAGGGCATGGCCAACTTCCACATGGGCGACATCGACGAGATGGAGCGCCAGAACGACGATGAAGCTTACGCTGCCATGCGCATGATCCTCTTCGACATCATGAAGTGCGCCTCCGGCACGTGGGACGGCTGCAACTGGGACGTACCCGAAATCAGCTTTGCCCAGATGAAGGCTGTCACCGTCCACGAGCGCGACGGCAAGAAGTACTTCAAGGTGTTGATTCCCAGTACGTGGAGGGCCGCGGCTGGTACCAAGCTTACCGTTGGGAACTATTCGTACGGCATGTCCGACTTTGGCGGATGGGAACTGGTGTTCGAGGACAGCAACATCACGGCCGTAGACATCAAGGATGAACATTGCACCTCGCTCGTTGTCAACAACCGCATCACCGACTTTGCCATGCACAGCGAGCTCTGGCGAGACATATCACAGATTCCCCAGGCCGTGAAGTCCCTCGACCTCAGTGGCAGTGGCATTGCCGGAATTGCCTTCAGCGAGGCCAGCAAGTTGATGCCTACAAGTATTAACCTGGACAACTGTAGACATCTGAAGGGAATTGCCTTCCAGAGCAACTCGAAGGCTGCACTGGTGCCCTACTCCGTGGTGGGTTGCGACAGTCTTGAAGCCATAACCATCACCAACCATACCATACCCAATGGCGTGCTGGACGCTCCGGGTGCCGGTACACCCCTCGCAAAGTTGCTTGTTGAGAATTGCACACTGGACAAGCTGTATCTCAGCCAGAATTTCAATACCGTTATTTTCTCAGGGAGTAAATGCTATATGCTGTATGTGTCCGGTAATCAGTCGTTAGAATATCTTTATTCGTACGGGAATTCGGATATCTATCAGATTGCAGTATCTGGGTGCAACAGATTGCTTGAAATCAAAATTCCAGAGAGTTCCTGCAAATTGTTAACTGTATCAAGTTGCCATGTCCTGAATGAGATTTATGCAGCCAATGTGGGTTATACGGCATTTAATCCCGTTGACTTGCCCTCGTTGCTTCGCCTTACTGTGAGCAATAACTATAGTTTCTCAGATAAGGTTCCGCCCATTTTCGATCAGGTACGTGAGAAGCAGGATCACGTCTTGCTCTACGACCAGCGCTATGAGTACGAACTCGACCCGGCTACCAACCAGGTGAAGTGGAAGGACAATGGCTACGGCTATTATTACGACGGAGAGCCGGAGCGCGGCTACCATCTGGAAAGCGACAAGCCGGAAACTCCCGAACCGGGCAATCAGGGCACGCCGTCCGACCTTAACATCAAGAAGGCCAGCATATACCTGAGCGTCACAAGGGTAACCAGTGCAGCTGACCCTGAACTCGGTATGGGTGCCAGCGTCGAGGTTCCATATAGCAGCTCGATATTCGGCAACGGCTTCGTAGAAGGTACTGTGAGCGACTTGGGTGGCGGTAGAGCCCTCTTCAAGTCGAATGGGTCTAATAGCACCAGTGACTATTACGGCAAGCATGACGAATTATGGGATGTGAGCATCACACTCAAGCTGACCGGCACCAACGCGTCTGACATTTCCCACTACAAAGTGCAGACCTGCAACGTTAGCTATAAGCTCAAGGAGTACGACTATGATACGGGTGAGCTGACGAGGGATCTTCAGAGCTCATTTACCGCTCAGAATATTCCCGGCTACACTTATGGTGGCAAGACTCGTTTCTATGAAGAGACTAAGCCTATAAGCAACTATATCTCCAACTTCAAGTACCGAGTTGGCATGCCCGACTATTTCGGCCCCGACGACAGTCGCTTCATATACCACGACTGCTCCTACAAGAACGATACGGGATGGTCCATCACCTTGATGTTCGAGTAAACCACAGACTTATACAAAAATCCCATCCTCCGCCAGTGCAGAGGATGGGATTTTTTTTTCAGTTATTCGGTTATATGGTTGTGCGGTTGTACGGTTAATCGGAAATTACAATTATCCATTTGAACTCTTGTATAATCCGTAAAACCGAAAAGGTCTTTTAGGCCGACCATAAAACCGCATAACCGCGTAAAGTCAGATCAGAGTATCGTGCAACCGGCGCAGGGCTTGAGCTGCTTGAAGAAGTCGTTGCCCTTGTCGTCCACGAGGATGAAGGCGGGGAAGTTCTCTACGTCGATCTTCCAAACGGCCTCCATGCCCAGCTCGGGATACTCTACGCACTCGATGCTCTTGATGCTGCTCTGGCTCAGTACGGCAGCTACACCGCCGATGGTACCCAGGTAGAAGCCACCATGCTTCTGGCAGGCATCGGTGACGCACTGTGCACGGTTGCCCTTGGCAATCATCACGAGGCTGCCGCCATTGGCCTGGAACTCATCAACGTATGGATCCATACGACCAGCCGTGGTGGGGCCCATCGAACCGCAGGGATAGCCTTCGGGCGTCTTGGCAGGACCGGCGTACAGTACGGGATAGTCCTTGAAGTACTGGGGCATGCCCTCGCCAGCGTCCAGACGAGCCTTGATCTTGGCGTGAGCGATGTCGCGAGCCACGATGATGGTACCCTTCAGGTTGACGCGGGTGCTCACGGGATACTTGCTCAGCTCCTTGCGAACGGCGTCGATGCCCTGGTTCAGGTCGATCTCGATGGTGTTGGCACCCTCGCCAGCCTTGGCATATTCTGCGGGAATCAGCTCTGCGGGATTCTCGTCCATCTTCTCAATCCAGATACCGTCCTTGTTGATCTTGGCCTTGATGTTGCGGTCGGCCGAGCAGCTTACACCCATGCCGACGGGCAATGAAGCACCGTGACGGGGCAGACGGATGACGCGGATGTCGTGTGCCAGATACTTGCCACCGAACTGTGCACCAAGGCCAATCTTGTAGACCTCCTTCAAGAGCTTCTCCTCGAGGTCGAGGTCGCGGAAGGCACGGCCGGTCTCGTCGCCGGTTGTGGGCAGCGAGTCGTAGTACTTGATAGAGCCCAGCTTCACGGTCAGGAGGTTCTTCTCAGCACTCGTTCCACCGATGACCACGCAGATGTGGTAGGGAGGACAGGCTGCCGTACCGAAGTGCTTGATTTCCTCTACGAGCCAGGGCAGCAGGGTGCCCTCGTTCTGGATCAGCGCCTTGGTCATGGGGTAGAAGTAAGTCTTGTTGGCCGAACCACCACCCTTGGCTACGCATACGAACTTGTACTCGGCGCCCTCGGTGGCCTCGATGTCGATTTGTGCAGGCAGGTTGCACTTGGTGTTCACCTCGTCGTACATGTTCAGGGGAGCGTTCTGCGAGTAGCGCAGGTTGTCCTGCGTGAAGGTGTTGTACACACCGCGGCTCAGTGCCTCCTCGTCCTCAAAGCCGGTCCATACCTGCTGGCCCTTCTCGCCGTGGATGATGGCTGTACCGGTGTCCTGGCAGAAAGGCAGGATGCCCTTGGCAGCGGTCTCGGCGTTGCGCAGGAACTGCAGGGCTACGTACTTGTCGTTCTCGGTAGCCTCGGGGTCGCTCAGTATCTTGGCCACCTGCAGGTTGTGCTCGCGGCGCAGCTTGAACTCCACCTCGTGGAAGCACTCCTGGGCCAGCATCGTCAGCGCCTCCTTCGACACCTTGACGATCTCCTTGCCCTCAAACTCACTTACCGTCACGCCCTCCTTCGTCAGCAGGCGATACTCGGTCTTGTCTTCTCCCAGCTGAAACATGGGAGCGTACTTGAAATCTACGTTTGCCATATATCGAAATTTAAGAATGAATGTCACTCGTACACATGCATGCAAAGTTAGTGAAAAATCTCGATATTCCGAACTTCCGTCTGTTATTATTTCATGAAATGTGCAAAATACACGTCACAGACACCAAATTCCCCATAGTTTTTGGTGCCTTATATTAAAATAATGTGTAACTTTGCGAACGAAGTGCAACTTAAGACTTTTTCAGTCCAGGCAAATTAGAAACATTATGAACGAGGATCTTGACCTTATCACGGTGAAAGACGTAGAGTATCTCCATGACTACACCATGCTGCTGACGTTCAGCAATGGTCATCGCCGTATCGTGGATTCCCTTCCTCTCCTGACGAAGAAAATACACGAGCCACTTCGTGAGCACAAGAACTTCATACAATTTGCTCTTACCGAATGGACGCTCGAATGGTACAATGGAGTCGATTTTGCACCCGATTATCTGTATTTGAATGGTACAGCTGCATAGATTTGTGTTAAATAATGCCCATTTTCAATTAACTCAATAGAATTTCTTATCGGTAATTGCAAATTTATTTATACTTTTGCAAAAATTAGAAAGAAATAATATAAAGTCCCCAAAAAGGAATTATTATGTGCACATTAAATATAACATTAAATGATACATTGATGGATAAAATCCGTCCGTCATTTCCTTCACAACAGGCAATAATGGCTTATGCCCAAAAACAGCTTGAGGAAATCTTTGTTCGTTTTGCTGAACAGCATTCTGTGTCGGAAACAACAAGGCTGAAGTCGTTAACTCAGTTGGACCCTACAATCCAGGAATTGTGCGGCATTTGTCATGTAGATGAAAATGACCTCAACGGTGATAATGCACGTAAGATTATATTGGAGGACATGTGATGAAAAGATTGTTTCTTGACACAAACATCGTCATTGACTTTCTGGCACAGCGTTCAGAATTTCTACCAGCTGCCAACCTGATGCAGATGGCGATTGAAAACAAGTTGGTTCTTTTCATGACACCATTGACAGTGGCGAATATCACCTACATTCTGCGTAAGGATCTGCCGAAGGACACGATGAAGCAGAAACTCCAACTGTTGTGTAGGTTCGTTAAGATTTCACCAGTTACAGAAAACGAGGTTAATAAAGCATTCCTCACGGAGAATCCCGATTTGGAAGATTCTATACAGTATTTTTCGGCAGAAGCTGTAGGTGCAGATTGCATCATTACACGTGATCCAAAGCATTTCAACTATGCTAGAATACCAGTAATGAATGCATCGGAATATATTGCAACAATGAATCAACAATAAAAAAAGTATAAACCATCTAACAAAGAAAGGAATAAACAAGTCTTAGTCTCCGGGCTTTGACGACACGAAACAGACAGTAAACAAATTTATTGGTGAGATTCTTCGGCAGAAGCTTCAGGCGCAAGCTGAACATCTCAGCCCACTTCCCGTAAACGAGTTAAATGCTCAGCTCTGTCACCTTTTGACTAAAGGGCACGATTATTAACCCGAAGGAAGCGACAACCAATTTCGATACATATACTTGAGCAAACTGCTCTTGTTCTCTTCATCTGAAACGACCAAATTCAAGCAATGAGAATAAGCAGCGGTGGGTTCACGTCTCTTATGGGGCGTGAGCTTCTCCGTATCTTATCTATTGCGAAGGTTACTTGGTCGTACCTAGATGGAGGATAAGCGTCGGGAAGTTCGCGCTCCTTCTTTTGTTCTTTGATGTTTTAATCATGAAAAGTTTTATAAAGAATACAGTTGCTATTATACTTGCAATTTGTTACGCATCCATAGCAAATGCACAGAATAGTTCAAGAAAAGATCCTAACGACCCATGTGGAGGAAAAGGTTATATCGTTTGCAATATTTGTAATGGAGCAGGAACTATTTTATCAGGAAATTATTTGACTGGTTATTTTAGTTCACCATGTTATTTTTGTTTTGGTAACCCCAAACTAGCTTGTGGGTATTGTGCAGGTAAGGCTTCTATGTTAAAGATTCTACAAGATCTGAAGAAAATGACACCTAGAGAAAGGGAAATTTATTTGCAAAACAATCAGTTTATGATACAACAGAATCTACAATTTCTTAATGCGATAAAAGAGACTAACCAAGAATACCGAGATCAAATAAGAGAAATCGAGAGACATACTCAACAAAAATTAAGGGAGTTAAAAAGTTGGTGTTCTTCGTGCTCTGGAACAGGAAGGTGTTCTATGTGTAATGGTTCAGGAACAGTATCAAACCTATATACAAGTGGATTTTCTTCTTGCACTTCATGTATGAAATACCATCCGGGAAAATGCTCAAGATGCAATGGCACAGGAAAGTTATATTAAGAAGGGCCAGGGGACAGGTCTGATGAACCATTCGATAAATCTACTAAATGGATATCAAGGACTGTTCCCCTGTCCGCTTGCGTAGAATTGAATTAGGCGTGCAAATGCACGCCTAATCTAATTCTCTTATATAATCTTCAATCTGTGGCTTTAGCAATATCTTCTTTGATGACATCCCACAACTCATCGATGTCTATCTGATAGTAATCATGAACTAAGCGGCTCTCTCATAAATCAAGATTTTATCACGGTTGGCACTTTCTGCAGCAAATGGAAGTAGGGTGCCGTCTTTTACTAAATCTACAGGACGTTGCAGTAAATCTTCCAAGTCACAAATCATGCCGGAATGGTCAAGAATGGAGAATTTTGAATTGGGTGTAATTGCAACGATGATATCAATGTCACTATCAGGCCGTTCTTCTCCACGAGAAAAACTGCCAAATATCCAAACCTTATCAACTGGCTTGTTCTTGAAGTATTCGCTTAATATGTCTATCAGCTGTTTATTCATTATTACACCTATTTCATGCGCAAAGATAATTCTTTCTTGTTGAACCGCCAAACTTTTATTTGAGTTTTTCTCTGTATCATGTATTTAGTGGTCTTTGAATTGGAAGGGGGGCCAATGGGGGCAGGTACCTGTAATCCAAACACTACTGAAAGTTGAATCGTTTCCGCCATTCGCTAATTATCCCTTTCGAGGCATCCCAGCTGGGATGCCTCGATTGCATCAATCCTCCATTAACAACAATGGTTAAGCAGAATCGGACTATAGATCAAGGCTATTTTCATCCAATAGGAATTGTTTGAGTCCCATGGTAACTATGCCATCCTCGCTTCTGCGGAGCAAGATGTTGTCTTTGACAATGACTATCTTCTTGAAGGAGTCGGGGATAGCCTTCAGTGGTCGTTCTTCCTGTTTCACCTTGTCGGGAGTTGGGAGGGCAAAGGCGGATTGGATATAATAACGTTGGCTACCTTGATTCACCACAAAATCCACTTCTATCTGTTTGCGTACCGAATTTCCGTTGTCGTCCTTTTCTCGAATCTCCACCACACCGACATCCACGCTGTAGTCACGGCGAAGCAGTTCGTTGTAAATGATATTTTCCATAAGGTGGGTTTCCTCTATCTGTCGAAAATTTAAACGCGCGTTGCGAAGACCCATATCTGCAAAATAGTATTTGAAGGGTGTGGAGATATATTTCTTCCCTTTTATATCATACCGTTCAGATTTCTGCACCAGAAATGCTTCTTCCAGATAATCAAGATATTGCTTTATGGTCTTTGCTGTTAGACGCATCTTCCCTGCTGATAGGAATGTGTTCTCCAACTTCTGTGGGTTTGTCAACGAACCAATGGAAGATGAGATGATGTCCAGCAGTCGCTCCATCTCCATGTCGTTCTGGATGTTATGACGCTCCTTGATATCTGTTAGGTAGGTCTTTTTGAAGAGTTTCTTCAGGTAGGATGCTTTCTCCGTCTCGTCTTCGGTCAGTACACAAAGGGGTAAGCCTCCGTAGGTCATGTAGAGGCTGAGCTGCATATCCCAATCGGCACCAGGCATTGTTTCCATAATCTCTGCCAACGAAAGGGGATATATGTGTATTTCATCGCCTCTTCCGCGAAACTCAGTGATGATATCAGATGACAAACATTTTGAGTTTGATCCTGTTACGTAAACATCGGCATTCTTTATCTTCAGGTAGCTGTTGAGTACATCCTCAAACTCATCTACTTTTTGAATCTCGTCCAAAAGGATATAATACATTTTGTCATCCTGCATCCTGCCATCAATGTATTCTATCAGCGCATCTGGGTTACGAAGAGATTTGTTGCGTCGGTCTTCCAGATCAACCATGATGATATGTTCATCGTCAATTCCCTCGCTTTTCAGGTGTTCATAGAAAAGCGTAAAGAGAGTGTAAGACTTACCAGAACGCCTTATTCCTGTTAGGATCTTTATTTGTCCGTTATGTCTGTGGGACAGTAGTTTATCTATGTATTTTTGTCTATTGAACTGCATATTGCATTACAGATTTTTGCCCCAATAGGCATTTTTATGGAAAATTATAGTGCAAAATTAACAGTTTTATTGTAAAAAACAAAACTATTTGTAAATTGTTTTGTGTGAATTCATCATTTTGTCTTAATTGAATATGTCAAACTTATACATTTGAGCAAGGAGCATAGCTGGCAACGATTAAGCCTAACAGAAGCATCCCATGAGCTGTTTTTGTCAAATATCATGATATAGGTGTACTTCTGATATATGCCGATAGTTCATCCTTTTCTATACGATTTTGCATAGAAAAGGATGAAGAATCGCATGCTTTTACATTTCTATTTCCTTTTAATTTGTTATATTTGCATCCAAATTCTTCGCATTGTTATATTGCAAATTTCGCTCTCCGGGTACCGTCCGTTTCGGTGTTACGGTACCACTGGTTAGCGTTGTCGGATTTTTCATTTCACTCTGATGGTACCGCTCGGTACCGAAGCGTTCTTTGTCATTTTTCATCAACGGTGATTTCGCTCGTATGGTACCGCCTGATTTGTCATTCCCGAACGCCTCGTTTCGGAGCAGTGGTACCGTGAGTAGCTCTTAGTATCAAGGCGAAGCAAAATACTATGAAAAACACTCGGGGGAAGGCGTCGCCAAGGGGTGGATAGGAGTGGGGCACTCCCCTTTAGGCGTTGTGAGCACTCCTTTTTCCATGTTCTTAGCAGAAGGCACACCACATCACACTATACATGCAGATAATCATTGCGAAACACGTGTTTTTTTTGTGCTCTCAATGGCAAATTTATACAAAAACAGCACATTATTTGGTTATTTCATTCCTTTGTTGTACCTTTGCGCACGAAGTACAAACTTAAGACTTCTTTCAGTTCTTGTTGAAGTCTCTTTTACGTTGAATACTATAATAGATAAAAACAATGGCAGAATTATGTAGATTCCTTGGCATTATCATTGCAATGTTTGCAGATGATCATAATCCACCACACTTGCACGTAAGATATGGTGATTATGAGGTAACTATAACATTGAAAGACTATATAGTTAAAGGAAATATGCCAGCAAAGGAGTTGAAACGAATTTTCAAGTGGATGGAAGATCATCAGGAGGATTTGATGGATAACTGGAATCGTCTACAGGATGGTGAAGAGGCTTATAAAATAAAAGCAACTAAAAAATGATAATATGGTAGATTTAGATTTTATCAGAGTTGTAGATGTAGAGTACATCGAAAACTACACTATGAAGTTGACATTTGACAATGGCGAGAGTAGAATTGTTGACTTTCTGCCATTGCTGAAGAATAAGTTGCATGAACCACTGAAGGATCTTAGCAACTTTATCCAATTCGGCTTGAACCATTGGACACTCGAATGGTACAATGGAGTCGATTTTGCACCCGATTATCTGTACTTACACGGTACAGCTGCGTAGATATACATAATAACATAAGTATAAAACTCTTTAACAAAGAAAGGAACAAACAGTCTTAGTCTCCGGATTTTGACGATACGAAACAGACAAGCAGAAAACAAATAGAAGAACGGTGCACCATGTGTGCAGCCACTTCACCGAACGTATTAATCGAAATAAATTATTAACTACGGAGGTGATGCGTCTACCGTTCGACACTTTATCATATACTTGAGCAAACTGCTCTTGTTTTCTCCTCTTGAATACGGCCAATTTTCAACAACGAGAATAAGCAGCGGTGGGTTCACGTTCCGAATGGAGCGTGGACTTCTCCGTACTTATCTGTTGTGAAGGTTGCTTGGCCGTAACCTAAGAGGAGGATAAGCGTCGGGAAGTTCGCGCTCCTTCTTTTATAAATAGAAATAATGAAAAGATGTTATGCAGGCATTTGCCTGTTGGTTTCTATAATGTGTTTAATGTCTTGTGCATCGATTGTGTCAGGAAGTAAATACAAAGTTCAAATTGATGGAGACACCAAAGAACCTCTTACAATCGTAACAGAGAAGAAGGTATACCATGATGTCCTCTTACCAACAAAAGTTAAAATAAAGAGACATGGCATAGAAGGTCAGAGAATAAAAATACAATCAAGGACAACAGAGTATCCTGATATCGTTCTTAGAAAAAAAGTAAATGGATGGGCTTTTGGAAACTTTGCTTTTCTTTTTGGTGCACCTATTGGATGGACTGTTGATCTAGCTACTAACTCAGTTAGTATTCCAAAACAACGAAAATTTTATATAGGAACGAAAGAAGTTCAAGAATCTATTTATTTGGATTTGTTTAGTCCAGAGGAAAGTGGCTTGAATCTTGTTAAAATTACAGATGAGACTAATGGTAATGTTGTTGGTGCAACAATTGATAAACTAAATAGCAATCTGAACTATACGAATCTTCCTCAAGGATTTTCAAAGAATGCTAATCTTGCATGGAAATATTTCACTAATCTATCTATATCTCCTGATGGATCAAAAATTGCATTTGTTTCTATAATTAATGACCAAGCAAATATTATGGTGAAAAATACAACTTCTCAAGGAATGTCAACTCAAAGAACTTTTAGAAATGTTCAAGGAGGAATAAATTGGGGTGTTGACAATCTGCTATATTTTGGAGATAATAATGCACCGAACTATTATATCAGTTCTGTTAATGCCACGCAAGGAAGCGTAATGAATCAACATACAAATGGAAATGTTGATGATTCATTTCCAACCTTATCTAGTGATGGCAATATATTGTATTTTACTAGATGGCAACCAGCATATGGTCCATCAGTTTGGTCTTTGAATAAGAAAGACGGAACGCTTTCTTCGTGTGCAAGAGGCTATAATGCCTGTCCTGTGCCAGGAAAAAATGATTCATTCTATTGTGTCCGCAATACATCTGATGGAAAAAGCGAGATTTGGTTGATAAATTATGTAAAGGGTGTTGAAAGTATAATATTGTCAGATTTTAATCATAGCTTCACCAATCCCGTAGTTTCTCCTGATGGTCAATGGCTTCTAGTTGTAGGAAATGCTCAATCATCAATTTCAAAGAAACAAAACCTCGATATATTTGCAGTTCGTACCGATGGTACACAACTTACTCAATTAACATATCATCCAGAGCAAGATTTCAGTCCTGTTTGGGGTAAAGATGGTAAGAGTATTTATTTCATTTCATCACGAGCCAATAAAGCGAGAGCATATAACGTTTGGCGTATGAACTTTAATTTGTAAAAAGGATAATAGGTGCAGTTCCTCTATCCGCCCATTGTTTCATTCGAGGTATTCCAACTATTCATTATAGCATTGAGATGCCTCGAATTCTCTTTCTTTGTAATGCAAATTAACACTCAAAAATTTAGAGCTTATTTACAAAATTATTAGCTCCGTACGCAAAAAAGAAGGGCTAAAAGGGAAGGTTTTGTGGAAAAAATGTTAAATCCGAGCCATTTATTACAACTGGCTGTTGTTTTACCGAAGAAATGTTATACCTTTGCAGCAAGTAAAAAGTACGTATTCAATGAGATTTGATAAGATTCTTGAAAATAACACTCTTTGGGCGGTTCGTTATGATGAGGCGAAGGGCAATGCTCTGCAGGTGCTCTTCGAACAGTGGAGTGATCCAGAGTGGTTGGTAGATTTCTTCTTGGCAAATATGTCTGACTTGTCTTCGTATTTCAAGATTACTGACATCAATCAGGCAATCTATGATACCATTGATGACAGCCAAAGAATGCAATGCCTGATTCTGGACATTTCGCCGGATGCAGACCTTGACCAGTTGTTCCGCCCTTTGGAAAATAGCCGAACAAGCGAGATGCTATTGGGTAAGGAGAAAGCAAAAATCAAGAATCGTCCCGAACACGCATCATGGTTAAGAATCTATGCCATCAAACTGGAACCAGGGTGCTACATCATAACGGGTGGTGCCATAAAGCTGACACGCACAATGCAAGAACGTGAGCATACTCTTGAGGAATTGAAAAAGATGGAGGCTGTCCGTCAGTTTCTTTTGGATGGAGGTGCTATTGATGCTGACGGATTTGTCGATTTCTTATCTGAAATACAATAACGGGAAGGAGGTACATTTATGAAACAGAAAACATTGGAGTTCCTTGAGGCTCACCAGAGTGAAACGCCATCAACATGGCGCGAGGAGGCAGAATGGAGACGTGACAACTGGTCGTGGCTTCGTCACTCACAGATGATTGCTGCGAAAGTGTTACTCCAGATGAAACAAAAGGGACTGACACAGAAAGCACTTGCTGAGCGCATGAACTGTACCCAACAGTACGTTTCCAAAATATTGAAGGGAAAGGAAAATATGTCACTCGACACCCTCTCAAAACTTGAGGATGCTCTCGGTATCAACCTTATCTACGACGTGGAAGTTGCCTATCCCTGTATGGTAGCTGAAGATGTGATGGTGTAGATTCATTGAGGCTCATAGGAGCAGATACCATTGCCCCACCCACAGCAAAGGCATTACTTGAACCCTTTATGGTCGTATTCAATGATGCAAGCTTGCTTTGATACTTGCCGATAGCGTATCCTTTTCTATATGATTTTACATAGAAAAGGATAAGAAATCGCGATAGTTCATCACAACTTACGGAGTAGCTCAGAATGCATACAGCCACATAGTTCAGAATGATGTTAAGTTCGATGATTTGTTCAGAAGATAAGTTAATGGAAATAAAGAGGAGAGCACCTTCCTACTCCTCATCGTCCATATCATCCTCTGCGTCTTCCTTCTCCTCATCGTCATCATCATCCTGCTGGTAGATGAAGTTGCGCATGGTGTTGGTGAAGGCCGTGGGTAAGACGTTGGGAAGGGGATCAAGAAGGCCAGGATGTACAAGAAACTGATGAGTTGGCTTAATGAGAAAAAACGCTACACTTTTCTGTTCTGTTTTCGTCTCCATCTGGAAAAACAGAAGGGATGTAGCGGTGGTTTTCGGGGCAAAATACGTCCTTTCGGGGATGACGCAGCATGATTTTCCGAATCACGCTACGTGTTTTTGGAAATCATGCTACGTGTTTTTTCAAGTGACGCAGCGTGATTTGATGAGTAATGCAGCGCAAAATCCAGGTTTTTCCGGCAGGTTGCTGGGGTGTGATGCCTGTTTATTTTGTAAGACTTTGATAATCAATATACTACTCGTTGGCGCAAAAAGAAGCCCCTTCTCTGCGCTTGGAAAATAAGGCGCGGAGAAGGGGCTAAAATTAGTATATTCCTTTACAAGAGATTAGAGCTTGCTCTGGATGAACTGCTTCATCTCGTCCCAGTGCTGCTCGATGGAGAGCAGCAGGTGGAGCTGGTTGTTGGCACGTACGAAGTTGTGGTTGGGATATTTCACCTTCCAGTACTTGTCGCCGCTGAGGTAGTCCCAGAGGAAGCGGACGCACTGCATGTAGGGGAAGAGGGCAGTGGCGTAGGGGAGGTTCTCCACCTCGACGGGCAGGAGGAACGACTTGGCGCTCGAGAGGTAGCCCTCGGTGAAGGCCTTGAAGATGTCGATGTCGAACTGCACCTCCTGCATGTTGGGATGGTCCTCGGCCACGCGGTTGGCACCGGTGCGGAGGAAGTCGCCATAGTCGGAGAAGATGAAGTTGGGCATGACGGTGTCGAGGTCGATGACGCAGAGCACGTTGTCCTGCTGGTCGAACATCATGTTGTTGACCTTCGTGTCGCAGTGGCACACGCGCTTGGGCAGGGTGCCTTCGCGCCCCATGCGCTCGGCCTTGCACATCTCGTCGGCACGCTTCTCAATCTCCTTGAGCATGGCCTGCACCTCGGGCTCGCTGACACGGCCGGCGGGGTCCTTGGCGATGACCTCACGGAGCTGCTGGAGGCGGAACTCCATGTTGTGGAAGTCCTTGATGGTCTCGCCCAGCTCGACGGGGATGTCGGCCAGCATGGCCTGGAACTGTCCGAACGCCTTGCCGGCAGCACGGCTCGACTCGGGGTTGACAGCTTGCTTGGTGATGGCATTGGGGATGAAGATCATGAGGCGCCAGAAGGCCAAGCCAAGGCCTCCGCCCTCCTCGGGCGAGGAGGGAACGGTGACGTAGAGCTGGTCGGGATTGGCCTTGGAGGGGATGAAGGTGAGTACCTTGCGGTCGATGTCGTCCTCGCCCTTGGCTTCGAGTTTCTGACGTATGTGGGAGGTTACTGCCTTGATGTTGCGCATCACCATGTCGGCGTCGGGAAAGACGTTGGTGTTGATGCGCTGCAAGACGTAGTCGGGAGCGTCGGGCTCCACGGTAGTTACCTTGTAGGTGTCGTTGATGAGACCCTCGCCCAAGGGCTTAATCTCGCTGACGGTGCCACGGATGGCAAATTGGGATACGATGTTTTGCATGCTATTTAGTCGTTTAGGAGATTTGTCGTTTAGTCGTTTGGGATATTAGTCGTTTGGTCGTTTGGGATATTAGTCGTTTAGGGATTATTGAAGTTACCTTTTCAACTTTCAATCTTCAATCTTCAATTTTCTCGTGCTCAGCACTTCTCCCTTGTCTGTCAAGCCTTCGGCACTGACGGTGGGGAAGGTGGTGCGGCTGTTGTTGTAGAACGTCACCTCGGCCTGTCCCTGGTCGTCGAGCTGGAGGTTGGGGGTCCAGTAGAGCGTGCGTCGATAGTCCTTGGTGGAGGGTAGGGGACGCTTGCTGTAGTTGGGGTGATAGAACTCCTCGCAGACGTTGTAGCCGGGCAGGATGTACTGACGGTCGCGCCAGACGGGACGCACGGTGTTGTCGGCATAGCGCACCATGTCGATGGTGACGAGGGGCTGGTTGCTGCCCTCGAAGCGTGGGTCGCCCTCCCGGCGCGGTGCATAGTCGGTGTACACCTTCACGCTGTCGAGGTTCTCGAGATGGTTGTAGAGCGTCTGTGTGCCGTAAGCCAGGTTGTGCGTGATGTCCTTGTCGTTCCAGCGGCGCTCCAGGTCGTAGCTGCGGGAGATGCCCATGTCGCCCACGAGCAGACGGGCATATTGCAGCGAGAAGGAGAGGAATCCCATGTAGCAGCCGGGCATCAGTCCCGCGTCGTAGAGCGAGTTGACGGCCTCGTAGGCATCGGTCACGTAGGCTGGTTTGCTGACGTTGAAACCACGCAGACCACGGTGCTTGGAGCGTACGCTGAGCTCGCGCATGTCGGTCTCGAAGCTGGCCACCCTGCGCGACTGCTGCATGGCCTTGGATGCCGACTCGGGCACGGGCGCCAACTGAGTGTGATAGTGGCTGTAGGGCTTGACAAAGCGGGGGTAGAACTGGCTCAGGCGCACGTAGTATTCGGGCAGGTCTTCGGGTGCCATGCTTATCCAGTCCTTCTTCTCCTTCTTGCGCTCCTTAGCAGCCGTGAGGAAGAAGAAGCAGTAGCTGTCGAAGTCGGGAGCCGTGATGTTGAACTTGCCGTCCTGCACCGTCATGTCGCCCACCACGCCTTCCTGATTGGGCTGCGTGAACTCGGCGTGTAGCAGCACGTTGTCCTTGACGAGCTTGGCGTACTGGTTCTCGCTGGGATCGTTCTTCTTGTTGTAATAGTAGATGGTGTTCGGTCCGCACAGTGCCATTTCGCGCATCATGAGGTAACGACCTTGATAGACGCCTTCCGACACGTTGTCCGAATCTGAGGGTGTGCTGCCCTCATCGTCCTCACTGCCTCCGGCATCGGCATCGCTGCCTCCGCTCACGGGTGGGGCGATGCTTCCCAACGTGCCCTTGTTGCCAGCCGTCACCTCGTCTTTCTGTATGGGAGTCGTGAAGCGAAGTGCTTCCTCCAGGACGGGGCCAGCAGAGCCGCCGCGCACTTTCTCGATGATCTGTTGGTGGGTCGTGCTGAAGTAGTCCTCCTGGTCCAGCGACTCGTACTTGTACACCTCACCGTTGAGGATGCGGTGCTGCTCGTAGGGCTGGCGCAGGGTGAACTTGCTGGTCATGTCCGTCCAGCTGTAGCGTCGCCATCCCTGCACCATGAGCAGGAGGTCCAGGTGGTGGCGATGCAGGGCATCGTCGGCTTCGAAGTAGTAGTTGGGGTGCTCCACGAAACCCTTTATCTGGCTGCACAGCAGTTGCTCGGTCAGGAAGGTGGCGTCGTCGTAGAGATAATCGGAGTAGGTCTGGTCGCGCACGGCGAGCGAGATGGTGCCCTTCTGCTGACCGCTGACCGTGAACGACACTTTCTGGTAGGGGGGGCACTCCTCCGGCATGCCGGTGAAGGTGAGGGCGTGCGACGTGATGTCGCTGTTCTGGACGAAGGTGAGGCGGTCGGCCAGCAGGTGGCCTTCACGGTCGAAGAGCGTCAGCTGTGCAATGCCTGTGGGCAGCTGGTCGGTGGGGATGGTCAGTTCGGTGGCGGCTGAGGGCACGAAGGCCTCGTAGTGTTTCAGCACGCCCTTGCAGCTGACGCATAGGCCCAGCGAGTCGGCCGTCAGCCCGCTGGTGGCGATGCGGACTTTCAGGGCTTCCCCCTTCGTCGTCTGTGCCGACACCTGCATGACGGCACCAGCCTCAACAGCCTTGGGCAAGTCCACCTTGCTGCTCAGCGCGTCGCCCCATTGGAACTCCGCTCTCAGTGCCTTGCCCTCGGTCTGGGTCAGGCTGATGACGCCTCGGCCGCGGTGCTCGGTCCGCGCCTCGGCCACCTTGTTCTTCTGGCTGTCGTACACCACGAGCGTGCCGTCCAGGTGCTCGCCGTCGGCATCGTTGGCCTCGAAGGCCAGTTGCTGTCCGATGCCCTTCACCCAGTTGCCTCCTTCGGGATAGAAGGTCACGATGGCCTTCTGCTTGGCTTCCTTCTCGGTGTAGGTGCGTCGCAGGGGGCGGAGCGACATGTCGCGCAGGTACTCGCCTGGCGCCATGGGCTTGTCGTAGACGGGGAAGACGCGGCTGTAGAGCTTGTCGTAGTCGCGGAAGTACTCCTCGGCCAGGTCGGGCGTCAGGAACCACTGCTTGGCGTACGTGCTGTGCGGGTGCTCGTGCTGGCCCCAGTTGAGCTGCCAGCGCGTGTAGGCTCGCAGTTCGTGGTATCCGGCATAGAGCGTGTCGGCCAGGCAGAAGGAACCGTGTGCCTGCCCGTCCTTGAGGCGCAGTATCTGACGCTCCACGAGGTAGCCGTCGTTGTTGAGCAACTCGACATAGAGCACGCGGCTGACCTGGGTGGGCAAGTGGTTGTCACCACGCGTGACGTAGGCCTTGTAGAAGATTGTGTCGCCCAGGAAGTAGCACGTGTTGTCCATGTGCAGGAACACCTCCTCTTGCGGCACGGCCTTGCCAAACTTCTCCAGCCGCGCGGCGTGGTCGCCAAGCTGCTGAGCCGAGGCACAGAGAGGGAGGAGGATCAGACTTATGAGCAAGCTTAGCGCCCTACCCTTCCACACGTGGGAAGGGGACTGGCAGGCTGGCAGCCTGTTGGCTATCGTTTCTTTTGTAGACATGGACGGTTTCGTTTATTGAGCAATGCAAGGATTGCCGCCATTTTGCTAATTCTTAATTCTTACTGTTATAACATCGTCAGGGCCGTCAGAACTGCTCCAGATAGGCAATGCGGCTCTGCGTGCTGGGATGCGTGCTGAAGAGGTTGCGGAACCAACCGTTGATGCCGCCGGCAAAGGCGTGCGGATGGATGATGAAGAGCTGGGCAATGTCGTCACGCCCCTCCGGCGCCTCGGCGGGTTCGCTGGATATTTTGCGCAGGGCCGAGGCCAGGGCAAGCGGGTTGCCGCAGAGCTCGGCTCCACCCGCATCGGCCATGTATTCGCGCTTGCGGCTGATGGCAAAACGGGTGAGCAGCGTGAAGATGTAACCCAGGCCAGCCAGCACAGCCACCAGCAGCAACAGAAGGATGGCTCCACCGCCGCTGTTCTTCTTGTTGCTGCGACGTTCGCCACCCCATACCATGGCGTGGTATGCCATGCGAAAGGCCAGGCTCATGATGGTACTCATGATGCCCACGAAGATGATGCTGACGATGAGCAGACGCGTGTCGTTGTTGCGGATGTGGGTCAGTTCGTGACCGATGACGCCGGCCAGCTCGTCGTCGTTGAGCTTCTGGCAGATGCCCGTCGTGACGGTCACCGTGTAGCTCTTCTCGTCGATTCCGCTGGCAAAGGCATTCAGTTCGGGCGTGTCGATCACGTTGATCTTGGGCATGTTCATGCCGCACGCGATGCAGAGGTTCTCCACGATGTTGTACACACGCGGATCCTCCATGCGAGCCAACGAATGAGCGCCCACGGCATGACGTATCATGCTCGTGTTGCTGAAGTAGGCTATGACAAACCATATACTCACAATGCCCACCACCCACGGCAATACATCGAGCGTCATCTCCACGGCCGACTCAAACCCGATGCTCTCGGTATAGGCACAGCTGACGAACGACTGCGTGTACTCGTCATACCTGTAGTCGCTGTTCTTGCCAAAGGCGAGGGCAAAGAACGCAAACACCAGCACCAGAATAATCGTAGGGAAGAGCAGCAGCAATAGCACGCTCTTCGCATTATTCTTCCGTTGCTGGGTGTATAGTCCTACGTATTTCATTTAGAACTTAATCTCGGGAGCCTTGTCCAGAGTGGCACGCTGTTCGGGAGCAATCTCGAACATGGGCTCGGTGTGGAAGCCGAAGGAAGCGGCAAAGAGGACGGCAGGGAAGGTCTGCACGGCATTGTTGAGCTCCTTGGTGGCGCTGTTGAAGAAACGACGGCTGGCAGCCAGCTTGTTCTCGATGTCGCTCACCTCGTTCTGCAGCTGGAGGAAGTTCTGGTTGGCCTTCAGGTCGGGGTAAGCCTCGAGGGTCACCTTCAGTCCGGCCAGGGCACTGGTCACGGCGTTGTCGGCCTGAATCTTGTCGTTGATGGTGGTGGCACCCATAGCGGCGTTGCGGGCGTTGATGACGTTCTGCAAGGTCTCCTTCTCGTGGTCGGCATAACCCTTCACGGTAGCCACGAGCTGGGGAATCAGGTCGTAGCGCTGCTTCAGCTGCACGTCGATGTTGGCAAAGGCATTCTCGCGGTTGTTGCGGCAACGCACCAGGCCGTTATACACTCCTACCAGCCAAAGGCCGATGAGCACTGCCAGGGCAATTACAATAATCAAAGCTGTCATAATCTGTATGGTTTTAATATTATCAGAAATTCGTTTGCCGGCTGCGCAAAAACGTCTTTGCTGACGTCATGGCACAGTTCACGTGCTTGCAAAGATACATTATTTATTTTGCGCACACAAGCGTACGATGGCTTTTTTTCTTTTTTTCTGTTTTTTTTGCGTTCCTTGTCGGGTTATCTTGAAAAACATTTCGTAATTTTGCAAAGCTATTGTGTATAATAAAACAAAAAAACATAAAGAAACCATGTTTGCAACGTCATTCTTTTCCCGTAAAGGGATGCTCATGCTGACACTTGCGTTCGGCATGACAATCGGTATGCCTGCCCAGGCAGGACTGTTCAAGAAGAAAAAGAAACCCCAGCCCACGGCACCCGCTCCGAAGCCCGCTCCGAAGCCGCAGGTGGACCGTGAGGGACTCTTCCACGTCACCAAGATGAAGGACGGCTGGTTCTTCGATATCGCCGACTCGCTGATGGGTCGCGACTTCCTGACCACCACCCGCTTCACCGCCGTTCCTACCGGTACGGGCAAGTATGCCGGCGAGCAGCTGAACCAGCAGACCGTCTACTTCGAGCAGATTCCCGACAGCATGATCGTCATGCGTGCCCGTCTGCTTGTCAACCACTGCGACACGGCCGACATGATTAGCCGTGCCGTCACCATCAGCAACACCAACCCCATCATCGGTACCTTCAAGATAGAGAAGCGACTGGACAAGGCCAGCCGCATCAAGGTGCAGCAGTTCTTCATGGAGGACAATGCCGCCCTGGGCGTGCCTCAGTCGGCCAAGACGGAATACAAGCTGGCCGGCCAGATGGGTGGCTACATCGAGGACATAAAGTCCTTCCCCATGAACACCGAGGTCAAGCTCGTCAAGACCTTCGGCAGCAGCAGCACCTCCATCCCCGCTGCCCGTGCCACGGGCAAGGTGACGCTGGGCCTGAACATCTCGTTCGTCCTGCTGCCCGCCGATCCCATGGTGCCCCGCAAGTTCGATCCCCGCGTGGGCTACTTCACCCATGGCTACAACACCTTTGGTGACGACCAGCAGCGTGTGGACCGACAGATCTACATCTCGCGCTACCGCTTGGAGCCCAAGAACGAGGAGGACGCCGAGAAGATGCGCAAGGGCGAGCTCATCGAACCCAAGAAGCCCATCGTGTACTACATCGACCCCGCTACGCCCAAGCAGTGGCGCAAGTACCTCATCATGGGTGTCAACGACTGGCAGGTTGCCTTCGAGAAGGCTGGTTGGAAGAACGCCATCCACGCTGAGGAATGGCCCGAGGACTCGACCATGAGCATGGAGGATGCCCGCTTCTGCGTCATCCGCTACCTGGCCAGCGACATTGCCAACGCCTACGGCCCCCACGTCAGCGACCCCCGTACGGGTGAGATTCTGGAGAGCCACATCGGCTGGTACCACAACGTGATGTCGCTCGTGCACGACTGGTACATGGTGCAGGCCAGCAGCGTCGATGAGGCTGCCCGCAAGATGAAGTTCAGCGACGAACTGATGGGTCAGCTCATCCGTTTCGTCAGCAGCCATGAGGTGGGCCACACCCTGGGTCTGCGCCACAACTTCGGTTCCTCAAGCACCGTGCCCGTGGACTCTTTGCGTTCCAAGGAGTTCGTCCGCAAGAACGGCCACACGCCCAGCATCATGGACTATGCCCGCTTCAACTACGTGGCTCAGCCCGAGGACGGCATGACGCAGGAACTGCTCTTCCCCCGCATCAACGACTATGACAAGTGGGCCATCGAGTGGGGTTACCGTCCCACCTTTGCCACCAATGCCGACGACGACCACGAGATGCTCGAGGCCAAGACCCGCACGGCCCAGCAGAACCGCCGCCTCTGGTGGGGTGATGGCGAAGGCTACCGCAACGACCCCCGTCGCCAGACCGAGGACTTGGGCGACGATGCCGTGAAGGCCAGCGAGTATGGCATCAAGAACCTGAAGCGCGAAATCGTGGAGCTGGCCAAGTGGACCTACGACAAGAAGGATATCTATGACGAGAACTCAGAGTCGATGCACGGCCAGTTCGTCAACCAGTTCCTGCGCTATTGCGGTCATGTCATCGGCAACATCGGCGGTCAGCTCATCGACTTCAAGCCCAGCGACGTGGAGGGCGACGTGTACACGCCCCAGCCTCGTGCCAAGCAGCTGGCAGCCCTCGACTTCGTGAAGCGTCACGTTGTTCAGGAGCCCAAGTGGTTGCGCGAGGTCAGCTACGCCAAGCGTTTCACCTCCGACCCCGAGAGCATCACCATCAAGGTGGGCCAGAGCGTCGTCAGCCGTCTTGTGGGGCGTCTCTCTGGACTGAATGAAAAGTACACGGCCGAGGAGTATCTGCGCGACATCACCAACATGCTCTTCACCAATACGGCCAGCAAGCCCAGCCGCTACACGGCAGCCCTGCAGTCGTCGTACGTAGACGCCCTCATCGCCCTCTTCAAGCCTGCCCAGTCTCCCACGGGTGCTTCCAGCGTGCGCTCCGCCTCTCCCCTTGAGGAGGCCAAGCCCGCCGTGCTGGCTCAGCTCAAGAGCCTGAAGAGCAAGACGGGTGCTTCGTCCATTGCTCACTATCAGTATCTCAACGACCTCATCAGCCGCGCGCTGGTTATTAAGTAATATGGAATACATCACCCTCAGCCGTACCGACGGCATCACATCCAAGGGGTCACCCTTCGTGACCCTCAAGCTTGCCAACCTGGACGAGACCGTCAACGTGGCCGTATGGGACGTGCCCAAGACGCTCGGCCCCAAGGTTGGACAACTGGTTAGCTTCCTCAACATACGCGACAATGCCGGCAAGAAGTCGGCTGGCTTCAACGATATGATGGTCAAGGAGATGCCCACTGCCGAGCATCCCCTCTACAACCTGCTGCCACGACCCGTCGAGCGCGAGAAGTGGAACGCCACTATCGACAAGCTCGTCAGCTACTGCACCGAGGACAGACTCATCGGGCTCATCCGCCGCTTTGCCGACCTCCTCTTCAGTCCCTACAGCAAGTACCCTGCCGCTACCAGTGTGCACCACGCCTTCCCCGGCGGCCTGCTCAACCACACGTGGCAGATGCTCCACATGCTCGAAGGGCTCTATCCCGTGCTGCCCTACGACAACGTCAAACCTGAGCGTTGCATCCTGGCCATCCTCTTCCACGACTACGGCAAGGTCTACGAGTACAACGCTGAGGGTGAGACGCAGGAGGCCAT
The DNA here is from genome assembly GCA_045616065.1 of Bacteroidaceae bacterium. Classification (GTDB taxonomy): domain Bacteria; phylum Bacteroidota; class Bacteroidia; order Bacteroidales; family Bacteroidaceae; genus Physcousia. The sequence goes on from JAZLFZ010000048.1 coordinate 65,918, forward strand.
GTACCTGCTCGGCCACATCTACATCTCGGCCTACAAGCTGCACGACGAACTCAAGAAGGTCTACGCCGACGCCGACGGTAAGGTGAGCCGCGAGGACGATGCCGAGATCAGCCGCATCGTGCATTGCGTCCTGGCCCATCACGGTCAGCGCGACTACGGAAGCCCCGTGGTGCCCTGCATGCAGGAGGCCGTCATCGTCAACTACCTCGACAACCTCTCGGCCAAGACCGATGCCATCACCGGTGCCGGCCACATGGAGAAGGTCTTTGCACTCGACACACACGTGGTGAAATAATTCATAATTCATAATTGGAACGCTCTCTGAGCGTATCCTTTCGAACAAGGGATATTATGAACTATGTATTATGGACTGTGCATTGTGAATTATGAACCATGAACTGTGCATTGTGAACTGCGTACTCTGACCGCGCTAGCCTAATTATGCATTGTGAATTATGAATTATGAATTATATATGCGTGAGGCCCTCAAGGAGGCGCAGCGTGCCTTCGACGAGGACGAGATTCCGGTAGGAGCCGTGGTGGTGTGTCGCGACACCATCATAGCCCGTGCCCACAACATGACGGAACGCCTCAACGACGTCACCGCCCATGCCGAGATGCAGGCCGTTACGGCCGCTGCCGAGTATCTGGGTGGCAAGTACCTCAACGAGTGTACCCTCTACGTCACCGTAGAGCCCTGCATCATGTGCGCCGGCGCCCTGGGCTGGGCCCAGTTGGAACGCCTCGTCTTCGGGTCACGCGACGAAAAGCGTGGCTACCAGCGCTTTGCGCCCCAGGCTCTCCATCCCCGCTGCGAGGTTGTCTCGGGCGTCATGGAGGCCGAATGCACCCAGCTGATGAAGGATTTTTTTAAGCGAAAGAGGTGAGGCGTCTTGAACAAACGAGCCTTCGAGGCATCGAAAGCTCGATGCCTCGAAGGCTCGAAGGCTCGATTTCTCGAATCCTCGCCCAATCTCCCCCTCCCTAATCTCCCAAACGACTAATCTCCCAAACGACTAAACGACAATGAAACTCAGAACCCCAATCCTATCCCTGGTCATGGCACTCACCCTGCCGATGATGGCCGACGACATCAATGTCACCACTCCCAATTCGTCCCTCCTCCTCAAGGCCGACAACGGACAGCCCCTGCACGTCAGCTACTATGGCGAGAAGGTCAGCAACGTCAACCAGGTCTACGACGCCTATTCCCTCTGGGAGGAGGCTTATCCCGCCTTCGGACGCGGCTGCATGGACATCACCTGCCTCAGCGTAAAGCACAGCGACGGCAACATGTCCACCGAACTCGAGGTGACCGGCCACGAGCAGAAGACCGAGGGACAGAGCACCGTCTACACCGTCCACATGAAGGACAAGGTGTACCCGCTCTACGTGGACGTAATGTACCGTGCCTGGCAGAACACCGACGTCATCGAGACCTGGCAGGTCATCACCAACAAGGACAAGAAACCCATCACCCTGCAGCAGTACGCCAGCGGCTTCATGCCCCTGCGCCGCGGCGATGTCTGGGCCACCCACTTCCACGGCAACTGGGGCAGCGAGGCTGAGATGACAGAAGAACCGCTCCACGAGGGACAACTCGTGGTGCAGGCCCTCAACGGCACGCGCAACGCCATCAACAACCGCGGTGAGATGATGTTCTCGCTCGACGGTCGCCCCCAGGAGAACAGTGGTCGCTGCGTGGGTGCCGTCATCATGTGGAGCGGCAACTACAAGTTCCGCGTCGATACGCGCAGTGAGAATGTACACCGTCTCGTCGTGGGCATCGACGAGGAGCACTCTGAGTATCACCTTGACAAGGGACAGTCCTTCACCACGCCCGTTGTGGCCTTCGCCTTCAGCCAGGAGGGCAAAGGCGGCGTATCACGCGCCTACCACCGCTGGGCTCGCCTCAACAACCGTCTGCACAACGGCAACGCCCTGCGCAAGATGCTGCTCAACTCGTGGGAGGGTGTCTATCTCAACGTCAACCAGCAGGGCATGGAGGACATGATGGACGGCATTAGCCAGCTCGGCGGTGAGCTCTTCGTCATGGACGACGGATGGTTCGGCAACAAGTACCGTCGCAACGTGGATGACTGTGCACTGGGCGACTGGGTTACCGACACCGTCAAGCTGCCCAAGGGCGTGCCCGCCCTCGTCAGTGCCGCCAAGCAGCGCGGTCTGGAGTTCGGTATCTGGATTGAGCCCGAGATGACCAACACCAAGAGTGAGCTCTACGAGCAGCATCCCGACTGGGTCATCTGCCACCCCAAGCGCGAGGTGCAGACCGGACGTGGCGGCACGCAGCTCACCCTCGACCTCAGCAACCCCAAGGTGCAGGACCATGTCTTCAATATCGTGGACCGACTGATGAAGGAGAATCCCGACCTCTACTACATGAAGTGGGACTGCAACATGGACATCAACAACTTCGGCTCGCACTATCTCACGGCCGACAAGCAGAGCCACCTCTACGTTGACTACCAGCTGGGTCTCAAGAGCGTGCTGGAACGTGTCCGCAAGGCTTATCCCAACCTCGTCATCCAGGCCTGTGCCTCGGGTGGCGGACGTGTCAGCTACGGCGTGATGCCCTACTTCGATGAGTTCTGGGTGAGCGACAATACCGACGCCGAGCAGCGCCTCTTCCTGCAGTGGAGCACCAGCCATTTCTATCCCGTCAATGCCATGGCACAGCACGTCAGCGCATCGCCCAACCACCAGACCCACCGTCAGGTGCCCCTGAAGTTCCGCTTCGACGTGGCCATGACCGGCCGCCTCGGTATGGAGATGCAGCCCAAGGACTTCACGTCCCAGGAGTTCGAGTATGCCAAGAAGTGCATCCAGACATACAAGGACGTCATCCGTCCCCTCGTGCAGCTGGGCGACCAGTACCGCATCCTCTCGCCCTACGACAAGACGGGCTATGCCAGTCTCATGTACATGAACGAGCAGAAGACCGAGGGCGTCTTCTTCGCCTATAAGTTCGACAACTACGTCAACATGTTCAAGCCCCGCTTCCGCTTTGCCGGACTGCAGCCCGACCGCACCTATACCCTCACCGAACTCAACCGCCAGGCTGGTGGCCGTGCCCACTGGGAGGGCAAGCAGTTCACCGGTCGGTTCCTCATGCAGACGGGCATCGAACTCGACCTTGGCGGCCAGCATGGCAGCATCTGTATTCACCTGAAGTAAGTTGGCTTGGGGGGAGGGGACATCCCTCCCCATAAGCCGTATGCCTCATTACAGCCTGGTCTTGCTACAAGCAGGGTCGGGCTGTTTCTGTATCCGTGCGTCGGGTCTTGGTGGACGTTCTGTACTTTCTCCACCGGTAGTAGGCCTTGTCCAGGCTGCGCCAGTGTCGCAAGGAGAGTGGTATGCCGTGCTGATCCATGAAGGACCACAGGCTGTTGCGTAGCTGCGTGTTTGCTGTCTCGTTCATTACGTGCTCGTCGAGCTGCTTCAGCAGTGCGTTGATGCGTGCGCCTTTCGGTAGCGCGGGGTTGATGCGTGTGTGTTGCATCCAATAATCTAAGTACGTCATTGTTTGTGTTGTGATTTGATGTGTTAAGACACAGGTTTACGTGCTGTGTTGTTTGTTTGTATTTTTTGCTTATCTTGTGTCCGGTATGCAAAGGTAGCAAATGTTCCCGGAATCTCCAAATTTCCGGGCCGTTTTTTGTGTCTGTGCTGTGCGCACCCGTTTGTGCCACGCTGGCGATTCCCGTTTGTGCAAAAAAATAAATGGACATTGCAAACGTCTGCTTCGCAGATATTTACGATGTCCATTATTCCATGGGTGCCTCGAACGGGACTCGAACCCGTACGGCCGGTATGGCCAAGGGATTTTAAGTCCCTCGTGTCTACCAATTCCACCATCAAGGCAGCCTTGCGGATGCAAAGGTACGAAGAAAAAATGAAAATTGGAAATTGATAATTGAAAATTGTTGCAAATAACGTTATTTTGTTGAAAATAGTCGCTCGATGAACGTTTTCCATCTCCAATCTTCAACGTTTCATCCTGGATTAGCGTTCTACCTTACGCCCGTTGTAGTAGGTGTCGAAGGCATCGTGTGCATAGCCGTTACTGTCCACCTTGAAGCTGCTGACACGAGCACCCTGCACCTTGCGCCCCAGGTAGTAGATGTAGAAGGCATCGCGGCTGTAGCCGTCGCTAAGCACCTTGAAGGAACTGCCGCTTGCGCCCTCGATGAGGATTCCGCGGTAGTAGGCGCGGAAGGCATCGCGGCAGTAGCCGTCGCTGAGCACCTTGAACGAACTGCTGGAGGCATCGCTGATGCGTTCGCCATAGTAGTAGACGCGGAAGGCATCCTTGCCGTAGCCCTGACCGAGATCTTTGAAGGAACTGCCAGAGGCGTCCTTGATGAGGCGTCCGTCGAAGAATACTTCGTTGCGGTTGACGAGGTAGCCTATGGGGTGGGCATAGCCGTTGTGGTAGGAATCGTTGGGGTGGTAGGCATCGCCGTGCCCCCGCTCTGACTGCTCGTGGTCGTGTCCCCGTCCGGGCTGAATGTAGCCTTGGTATTGTTCTGCCTGACCATGCTGGTTGCTATACCCGGGCTGATTGTTCGGATTGAAGAGGCGGAAGGTCTGGGGGTCAACGTATCGCAGCACTTGTCCGTCGAGGTATACGTTGAAGCGATCCTTGGCGTATCCGTATCCCAGTATCTGGAAGGTGGGCACGTCGGCCTGCGGCATCTCGCGTCCGTCGTAGAGTGCTCTGTTGCCGCGCACGGTGTAGGTTGACTGGTATTTCTGTGCCATGGTGGTTGTGAGGGACAGTAGCATTGTAGCTGCCAGCATCATGTTGCGTACCTTGTTTTTCATATCGTTGATGTTTTGGTAATTTCCTTTTTTTTACATTGCAAAGTTACGCAATAATTTTCCAATTGTCAAACTAAAACCCCTATTACTTGGTAGGGAAACCCCGAAGTGGGTGGTATATGGTTGCAAATGTGCTGTTTTAGGGGGCAACTATTCTTGAATCTCAATTTATTTGTGTAACTTTGCAGCGAATTTTCAATAGGTATTAGTAACGAAGACAGAAGATAGTGGTAGAAAAATGAGGAATGCCTTAACTGTAAATCTGCGTCGCGACCTGCGACAACTCACACTCCCCATATTCATCGAAATGCTGCTGGTGACGCTGATGGGCGCTACCGACACGTTCATGCTCTCGCAGTACGCCGACGAGGCCGTGGCTGCCGTGGGCGTGGCCAACCAGCTCATCACGTTTGCCTTCTTGGTGTTCCAGATTATCAACCTGGGCACGACGGTGCTGTGCTCGCAGTATCTGGGGGCGGGTAACCGTCAGAAGATGGAGCAGGTGACGGCCATGGCCCTGCTGCTCAATATCGTCAGCGGAGCCCTCATCAGCGTCATCCTGTCGGCCGGCGCCCCGCTGTTGCTGGGGTGGATGGGATTGAAGGAGGACCTGATGCAGTATGGTCTGCCCTACATGCAGATAGCGGGTGCGTTTGCCTTCTTCCAGGCCTTGCATCTCACGGTGTCGGCCTCGTTGCGTGCCGACCACAAGGCCATCTATCCGATGCTGGTGGTGATGCTGGTCAATGTGGTGAACATTATCGGTAACTACGGTCTGATATTCGGTCACTTCGGACTGCCGGCACTGGGCGTGGAGGGGGCTGCCATTGCCACCAACATCAGTCGTGGCGTGGCTGCCTTCACCCTGTTTGGCATCCTCTTCTCGCGCCACATACCGGTGCACCGACTCTGGGAGGCTTTCAAGGCTCCTGTCCGGGAACTGCGCCACGAGACGTACAACCTGCTGCGCATCGGTCTGCCTTCGGCGGGCGAGAACATGTCGTACAATGCGCAGCAGGTCGTCATAACCTACTTTATCAATCAGCTGGGCAACGAGGCACTGACCACGCGCATGTATGTGGTCAATGCGGTGATGTTTGCCTACATCTTCTGCATCTGCATAGCGCAGGGAGCAGGTATCGTAATTGGTCATCTGGTGGGCGACCACCGCTACCGGGCTTGTTATAAGTTGGGCTGGTATGCCTTGAAGCTCGCCGTGGGCATCACGGTGACGCTGAGCATCATCTTTGCCTGCCTGGGCGAGCAGATATTCAGTCTTATCACAGATAATCCGGAGATTGTGGCACTGGGCAGCACAATCCTCTTCATCGACATCGTGGTGGAGATTGGCAAGGCCACCAATATCTATTATACCAACGTGCTGCGCAGTGTGGGCGACGTGAATTTCCCCTTCTACGTGGGCATCACGGTGATGTGGATCGTGGGCGTATTCTTCGGGTGGCTCTTCGGACTGGCACTGGGATGGGGACTCGTTGGCATGTGGTGGGCGCTCTTCCTCGACGAGGGCATACGAGGCTCCATCTTTGTGTGGCGCTGGCACAGCAAACGCTGGATGCAGCGGGCGTTCGTGTAGAGAGTAAAAAAAAAGGCCAAACCAGCGTGTTGAACTGGTTTGGCCTTTTTGTAGAGTGGACTTCTATGTGTCCTTCTGTTATTTGATCTCAAACTCCATCGTTTGGTTGGCGATGGTGGCACGGAACTGACCGGGCTCGAGTACCCACTTCAGGTCCTCGTTGACAAAGGCGAGGTCGGCGGCACGGACGGTGAGAGTGACGCTCTTCGTCTCGTTGGCTGCCAGACTGACCTTGTCGAAGGCACGGAGGCGCTTGACGTCGGGCGTGAGGCTGGCTACGAGGTCGGAGATGAAGAGCAGCACGGGCTCCTTGACGGCACGGTTGCTCTCGTTCTTGAGGTCGACGGTGAAGCGGAGTTCCTCGCCAGCCTTCTCCATGCGCAGGTTGCTGTAGCTGACCTTACTGTATGACAGACCGTAGCCGAAGGGCCACTGGATGGGCGTGTTGGCGCTGTAGTTGTAGGCACCGTCCATGGTCTCGACGTACTCGCAGGGCTTGCAGTCGTAGGTGATGAACGAGCCGTGGTGCTTGGGATATGTGTAGGGCATGCGGGCCGAGAAGTTGGCCTCGCCGCTGAGCAGGTTGGCCAGGGCATCGCCACCGTAGTTGCTGGGCAGGAAGGTGTGCACGATGGCCGTTGCCAGAGGTTCGATGTCGTTGATGAGGCGGGGACGTCCCTCGTTGAGCACGAGCAGGATGGGCTTGCCCGTCTTGGCCAGCGTCTGCACCATCTCGATCTGGTTGCGCGAGAGGGTGAGGTCGTCGATGTTGCCGGGTGTCTCGCAGTACGAGTTCTCACCGATGCAGCACACGATGACGTCGGCACGGTTGATCTTGTCGCCCGTACGGTTGCCGTCGTTGATGAGCGTCTCGGGCACCTGATGGTCCAGGCGGAAGTCGCGGTTGTCGTACTGCACCATCTCGCTGAACTCGACGTTCTCCTTGCCGAACTTCTGGGCCAGGGCCTCGTAGAAGGTGTGGTACTTGCCAATCTTGCGGCACACCTCGTCGGTACGGTCGCCCTGCCAGGTGTATGACCAACCGCCGTTCATGGGTCGGAAGTTGTTGGCATTGGGACCGCAGACAAAGAGCTTGGTGCCCTTGGCAAGGGGCAGCAGCGACTGGCCGGCGCCCTTCTTCACCTCGTTGTTCTTGAGCAGCACGATGCACTCCTCTGCCATGGCGGTGGCCTCCTTGGCAAAGCCTTCGCTGGCAAAGTCGCGGTACATCGATTTGAGGTCGCGGGGCTGCATGCGGTTGTTCTTCTTGACCTTGGCACCGGTCTTGGTGATATCGTAGGGGATGTTCCAGGTGCTCTCGTCCATCAGGCCTACACGAATCTTGAGACGCAGGATGCGGCGCACGGCATCGTCGATGCGCGACATGGGCACCTTGCCTTCGTTGACCAGTTCGGTGAGCAGGGTGCAGAAGTCGGTGCTGTAGGGGTCCATCGTCATGTCGATACCGGCATTGATGGCCATGGCGATGGCCTCCTTCTTGTTGGCGGCCACGTGGTCGCGCTTCCAGATGTTGTCGATGTCGGCCCAGTCTGTCACGATCATACCGTCCCAGTTCAGGCCTTCCTTGAGCCACTCGGTCAGCAGTCGGCGGTTGGCGTGGAAGGGCACACCGTTGTTGTTGCTCGAGTTGACCATGATGCTCAGCGCACCCGCCTCGCAGCAGGCCTTGAAGGGCTGGAAGTACTTCTCCATCATGTCGCGGTAGGTGACGCTCGAAGGCGTACGGTCCTTGCCGCTGACAGCCGCACCGTAGGCCAGATAGTGCTTGAGGCAGGCTGCCACGTTGTACATGCCCAGGTGGTTGGGATCCTCGCCCTGCAGACCGAGAGTGAGCTGAGAGGCCATCGTGGCATTGACGAGTACGTCCTCACCGAAGCTTTCCCACATGCGCGACCACAGCGGTGAGCGTGCCAGGTCCATCACGGGACCATAGACCCAGGGGATGAGGCCGGCACGGCTCTCGTAGGCTGTTATCTCACCGATGCGCTTGGGGATGTTGCGGTTGAAGGAGGCCCCTTGGCCTACTTCCTGTGGGAAGAGGGTGGCTCCCCAGGTGTAGCTGGCACCGTGAATCTGGTCCACGCCGTAGAGCTGCGGCACGCCGTTGCACTGGAAGGCAGAGGCCGAGTTGAGCGTACGGATGACGTCGGCCCACACCTCGGGCGTCTTGGCCAGTCCCTCGGGCACGTTGAGGATGGAGCCCACTTTGTAGGTTCCGAACGTCTCGTTGACGGCATCGGCCGAGAGCAGTCCGCCGGCCAGTGACTTCATTGACTTGTTGCTGGCCACGTTGTTGTCGCCGCTGCGCTGAGCCACCTTGTCGATGGCCAGTTCACACATCTGTCCTACCTTGTCCTGAAGTGTCATCTTCTGGAGTAGGGCCTCCACCTGCGCCTCCACCTTCTCATCGCGTGGGATGCAAGGCTTATGGTTCTGAGCAGAGATTGTACCGCAGCATAGTGACAGGCACAGGGCGGCACACGCTAAAAATCGTAGTTTCATTCGTTTTATGGTTATTTTGTTTCTTATTATCTTGGTGCCTTCTCGTACACGCTCTCGAGGGTGTAGGTAGAGTCGTTGTTCTCCCTGGCGTTGATCATGATGCGGCAGATCTCCTCACCATCCAGTATGTACTCGCCCGTGGCGTGGTTGATGAGGCCGAAGACATCGTCGTCGGTGTCTGGGTTATCGCGGTTGTGCTCGTAGCCGTTGTCCCAGAAGAAACCTATGATCTGACGGTCACGCATGGCCTTCACGACATACTCGAGGTAGTACTTGCGGAAGGCTTCGGCACGCTCGGTGGAGCGGTGGACGCAGGCAAACTCGCCGAAGTAGACGGGGATGCCCTTCTTGATGTACGTTTCATAGAGGTTGTCGAGCATGGCCACGTACTCCTTCTCGCCTTCTTGGTACATGATAGCGCCCTCCTCGTTGGTAGCGGTGCTGGTGTGGCCCCACTCGGTGTACTTGCCCGAGCCGGCATAGTCCCAGGGATCGTAGGAGTGGACGGCCACCATGAGCTTGCCCTCTGCCTTGTCGGTGGGTAGCTTGAGGGTCTCGGTGGTGAGCCAGGGCTGGCAGACGTAGCCGGGGATTCCGACGTAGCGCGTGGCGTTGTTGCCACCGGTGGCGCGGATGGCATCGAGTGCCGTCTGGTTCCACTCGTTGAGCACGCGGAACTGGTCGTCGGGATTCTCCATCACGGCCTTGTTGCCCCAGTTGCCATCGTGAATCTCGTTCATCGTCTCGAAGATGAGCCAGCTGCCCTCCTCCTTGAAGCGGTTGGCAATCTGTGTCCAGAGGGCAGCGAGCTGAGCCTTGATGGCGCTGTTCAGACTGTCGTTCTTGGCTGCCTCCTGCACCTTGAGCCAGGTGTGCGAGTCGGCATGTCCACCGTCCGCATGTCCGTCGTGGTGGATGTTGACGATGACCTTAAGGCCTGCCTTGTGGGCGTATCCGATGACCTCGGCCACGCGGTCCATGCGCTCCTTGCTGATGGTATAGTCGGGTGCCTCGCCAAAGTGTCCGAGCCAGGTGACGGGGATGCGCACGCTCTTGAAGCCGGCCTTGGCCACGGCGTCGAAGGCTGCCTGTGTGGCTTCACCGTTCTTCCATACGGTCTCCACGGCTACGCCCGTGCTGCCGTCCCAGGCATCCAGGTTGTTACCAAGGTTCCATCCCATGCCCAGTGTCTGGGCAAACTCAATGGCTGAGAGTTCTTCCTCCGTGGCGTCAGCCTGCTTCTTATCGGTACACGATGCGAAGGGCAGTGCCAGACAGAGGGTTGCAATGATTGTTTTCAGATGTTTCTTCATGATTCGTTATGATTATTTTGTTTTGATTCTCTCCATCAGTTCCAGGCACATGCGGGAATTATGGTAAGGGCACTTCCAGAATCCGGCCTTGTCGTCCTTGCGGTTGATGCGACGCTCGGGGTCGCGGCTCCAGAACCATTCGCCACCCTCTGTGTCGATGAGGTTGTCCTTGATGTACGTCCAGCAGCGAATGGCCTTGTCGAGGGCCGTTGTGTCGCCGAAGTGCTGGGAGATGTTGTAGAAGCCCACCACGGTCTCGGCCTGCACCCACCAGTGGCGGTCCGTGTCGACGTAGCCCGTGTCGAGGTTGGCCTCGTGCACCATGGATCCGTCGGCGTTAAGTCCTTTCTCCGAGGCACGGGCCACGAGCTGTACGATAGGTTCCACCCTGGCCAGCACATCCGGGTCGCCCAGCACGAGGGCGGCCTCGTGCATCAGCCACGAGCACTCGATGTCGTGACCGTACGACTCCAGCGCCCCGGCCCCGCGCGTCCAGTCGTTCTCGAAGAAGAGGTCGAGGTGGTGGGTCTCGGGGTTGAGTATCTTGTTGCAGAAGATGTCGAGGAGGTTGCGCAGCGCACGCTCCAGCCTCTTGTCCTTCCAGACGCGATAGAGGTTGGCATACGGCTCGATGATGTGCAGATGCGTGTTCTGCGACTTGGGATAGTTGGCATCCAGTTCGGAGAGACGCATGTCGGCTATCTTGCCCCACTCGCGGGTGCAGGCTTCGATGTAGCCGTTGTGGACGGTGTCGAGGCTATGTTCTTCGATGCTCAGGAAGAGCGAGATGGCCGCGTTGAGTGCATCATCCCCTAAACGACCAGTCGACGAATCCCCTGAACGACCAGCCACTGCCCGCGCATACTCCGAGAGGCCGTAGATGCAGAAGCCGATGGCATAGAACTGCTTCTTGGTGTCGACGGGACGGCCCAAGTAGTCCAGTTCCCAGTAGGCTCCGCCAAATTCCTTGTCGATGAAGTGCTCGAGGATGTAGTCCTTGGCACGGGTGGCGGCAGCGAGGTATTCGGAGCGCCCCGTCACGCGATAGGCTGCGGAGAAGGCCCAGAGGATGCGGGCATTGAGGATGCACCCTTTGTTGGCCTCGGGAACGAGCGTTCCGTCGCCCCGCATCTGGCCGTAGAAGCCTCCGTTCTCCTCGTCCTGCAGCTTGAGCCAGAAGGAGAGGATGTTGTCGTGGAGGCAGGCTTCGGCCTCTTTCTTGAGTTCAGCAGGGGGCATAAATTTTGGGTTATTGGTTATAGGCTATTGGTTATAGATATTATACATTTGCAGGCTATCAGTTAGCTGTTTGTTATCGGTAAAATATCTATAACCAATAACCATCTAAAAATGGATTACTTTTTCAGGGGGAACTTGTAAGCCAGGAAGCCCATCACACAGGCAAAGAAGGCGGGGAAGAGGCTGAAGAGCGCCCATATCATGGTGCGGACAGAGTCTGTGATAGAGGCGGGATTGATGGTCTCGTTGCCCATCTCGTCGGCAATCATCGTGGCACCGGCCCAGCCAAGGAGTAGGGTGATGAGTGCACCCGAAATGGCGCCGCCCAGCTTCTGCGACATTGTTCCGCTGGAGAAGATGAGGCCGGTGGATGAGGAGCCGTTCTTCTCGGTGGCGTAGTCGGCCACGTCGGCATACATGGACCAGAGGAGGGGGGAGTAGAGTCCCACGCCGATGGAGGTCAGGATGACGACAGCCACCATCATCCAGATGCAGTCGGGACTCATGGGGATGAAGAAGAAGAGGACGGACGTGGCCAGGCAGATGACGGCTGCCCAGAAGAATGCCATGCGCTTGCTGCCGATCCATTCGGTGAACTTGGGAGAGACGCCACCGAAGATCATGCAGGTGACCTCTCCAAAGGCCATGAAGGAGGTGTAGCTGATGATGAGGCTGCCGACCGTGATGTCGCCGCCCAGGCAGTAGAGGAACATGTAGCTGGCAGCAGCGTAGCGGAAGCCGTTGAAGAAGTTGGTGCAGAGACCCATGAGCGTCAGATAGACCCAAGGCTTGTTGCGGAACAGGTCAGCGAACTGCTTGAACGAGAATTTCTCGGCACGCTGGGGCTTGATGCGCTCCTTCGTGAGCAATCCGCATGCCAATGTCATCAAGGCTGCCAGGATGCCGAACCCGGTGCCCAGCACGGCGTACTTGTGCTGGTCGGTGCCTTCTACCATATTCAGCAGGTAGGGGAAGGAATAGAGCGTGATGAAGCCCATGGCGTAGGCACCCACCATACGGTAGGCGGAGAACTGGTTCTTCTCGTTGTCATCCTCGGTCATCACGCCCAGCAGCGAGCCGTAGGGCACGTTGACGGCTGTATAGACGGCCATCATCATGAGGTAGAGGGCATAGGCATAGATGCGCTTGCCCACGGGACCGAATTCGGGGGTGAAGAGCAGGCCTGCGAAAATCAGGCCGAAGGGGATGGACCCATAGATGAGCCAGGGACGATAGGTGCCCCAGCGTGACTGGGTGCGGTCGGCCAGACTGCCCATGATGGGGTCGGTCACCACGTCGAACATACGCGCAATAAGCATCAGCATTGCGGTGTCGACGAGCGAGAGGCCGAATACGTTGGTGAAGAAGAAGGGGAAGGCGATGGACATAATCTTCCAGGTGATACCTCCGGCTGCTGCGTCGCCCAGGGCGTAGCCGATTTTCTCTTTAATACTTGCCATTGTTAGTTGTTGGGTTATAAGGTTGAATCGATTCTTTTGATATTCGATGTTTCGGTTGTTCGATGTTTCGAAGTTTCGGTTGCTCGAAGTCTCGGTTGTTGGGATTATCTCTTTTTGTTCTTGGCGATGAGGGCCTTGATGGTCTCCACCGACTTGCCGGTACGGTAGCCGTCGGCGGGCGTGTTCATGCAGTAGTCGATGAGCTTGCCAATGGTGGATTCGGCCACGTGCATGCGGGTGTCGCTTGAGGCATAATAGATGAGCACTCGCTCGTCGTCCTTGTGGAGGCCGTCGGTGGGTTCGCCATCGACAATCCAACCGTTGGCGAAGGCTACGTTCATCACGTCACCGATGTACTCGTAGCCTTCGGGTACGAGGAAGTAGCCACCGGGCTGTGTGATAACCTGGGTGGGATCTTCGAGCGAGGTCATGTACATGTAGAGCACGTAGCGCAGACCCGAGGCACAGCCACGAACGCCATGAGCCAGATGCAGCCAGCCTTTCTCGGTCTTGATGGGGTGGGGGCCTTCGCCGTTCTTCACCTCCGTGATGGTGTGGTACTGGCGGGCATTGATGATCTGCTCCTCCTGAATCTCGGCATGAGTCATGTCGTCCACCAAGGCCCAGCCGATACCACCACCGCTGCCTGCGTCGATGAAGCCGTCCTGCGGACGTGTATAGAGCGCATACTTGCCATTGACGAACTCGGGATGCAGGCAGACATTGCGTTGCTGACACTTGGCCTTGAGGTCGGGCAGACGCTCCCAATTCTTCAGATTCCTAGTACGTGCAATGCCACAGGTTGCTGTGGCGGCCGAGAGGTCAGCAGGCATGGTGTCGTCGTGACGCTCGGCACAGAAGAGTCCGTATATCCATCCGTCCTCATGCTGGGTCAGTCGCATGTCGTAGATGTTGGTGGCATCGTCCGTTCCGACAACCTCCCCCTCGGTCGAGAATAAGGGAGCTTCGGGCATGGTGATGGGTTCGTCCCAGAAACGGAAGTTGTCGATGCCATTGGGCGACTCGGCCACGGCAAAGAACGACTTACGGTCGGCCCCTTCCACACGTACGACGAGCAGATAGCGTCCGTCAAGCTTGATGGCACCCGAGTTGAAGGTGGCATTCATCATGATGCGCTGCATCAGGTAGGGATTGTCCTGTTCGTTGAAGTCGTAGCGCCACTCCAATGGGGTGTGCTCGGCCGTCAGGATGGGGAACTCGTATTTGTCATAGATGCCGTTGCCCCATTCCTTTTTCACGTTCTGACGGGTGAGTAGCTCCTCGTGATGGGCGCGGAGGGCGGCTATTTTCTCTTGGAAATTCATATTTGGTCTTCTTTTTTTCGATGATTCGCTTCTTCGATTGCTCAGGTTTCAGATGGTTCGATTGCTCGGTGTTCCCGATTGCTCGGTGTTCTCGGTGTCGCGAGGTTTCGGTGATGTTTTACTTTATCTTCTGTATATCCTTTACGAACAGAAAATTCTTCTTCTGCGCCCATTGTTTGAAGTCGCTGGCCGTCTTGGCATCCTTCGAAGCTCCAAAATGCTCCTTTTTGTAGTTGCGCCAAGGCAGGAAGTAACAGATGGGGGCTTGCTCGATGAGGGGCATGAAGACGCGTGTCCACCATGTGGCGTCGGGCGAGTTCTGGTAGCCGCACTCGGTCATGGCGATGAGCTTGTTGTGGTCAGATGCTATCTTCGTGATAAGCTTGAGATCTGCCGTCACGCCCTGGACGAAGTCCTTCTCGGTGCCCCACTGGTAAGCGTCCTCGCCGATGAGGTCGACGCGGTCGTCACCAGGGTAGCGCTTCATCCATTCGGCCTCGGTCCAGTTGCCTTGCAGGTTGGGCGAGTAGGCCCACACCACGTTGTCGTAGAGGCGTTCGTTGAGGAAGTCTTGCGTCATGTTCCAAAGCGTGTGGAACTGCTCGTCCGTGCAAAGCTTCTGTCCCCACCAGAACCAGTTGCCGTTGTTCTCATGATAGGGGCGGAAGATGAAGGGAACGGGGTTGCCCTTCTCGTCCTTCAGGCTCTGCATGAAGTCACAGATGCGGTAGAGCCACAGCTGGAACTTCTCGTATTTGCTGCCACCGGGCAGGATGCTTTCCACCGTGGTGCGAGGGTCGGCAAGATGATGTGCTATGGCGCTCTGCCTTACCTTGTCCAATGCTTCCTTGGCTGCCTCGTATGCCTTGATGTCGTTCTCTATCCATGCCGTTGTACCGAGCAAAGGGTTGCGAGGATGCCACGAGAGGGTGACGATGCCACCACGCTTGTGATGCGCGATGATCTCCTCACGAATGCGACTGAAGGGCACCGAGTCGAGGTTCTTCTGGTCGCCCACTTCGATGCCGCCCAGGTCGAAGCCCATCACTCCTGGATAGTCACCCACCAGGTCGTACGTGTCGGAACGTCCCCGTTCCCATTCCCAGGTCAGACCATAGAATGGGTCGTCCTGGTGGCCGTACATGTAGCCCTTCTGCTGAATTTTGGTCAGTCGCTCGATGAGCTGCTGTGCCGCTCCCTCCTTCTTGGCAAGTACAGGGATGCACGCAGCCTGCAGCAGCAAGAGGGCCAGGAGTATTGTCGTCTTTCTCATGTCTTCTACTGTTATTCCAAAATACGCTCCGATCTCAACACTAATTCAATCCCTCCATGATGCCATTGAGAGCCACTTGTGCTCGGGCAGGGAAGTTGCAGTTCTTGCGGTCGAGGAGTCCGAAGTTCTCACCATTTGTCTCGAAGCAGTAGTTGTCCCAGTAGAAACCGGGGATGCCGTACTTCTTGGCCTCCTTGACTACGAAGGTGTGGTATTCGGCACGTATTCTGTCGGCAGCGTCCTTGCCTCCTGAGTAGCTGTTGTCCTGTGTAGAACCGAACTCGGCCATGACGCAGGGAATGCCCTGTGCCACGAACTTGGCATTAATCTTGGAGAAATTGTTGGCAATGTTGTTGTAGTCGGTCTGCGATACCGTATGCTGCGTCTTGGGCGTGGCATAGTTGTAGGGATCGTAGCAGTGATACTCCAGGATGAGTCGGTTCTCTTTCGTGTCCGTGGGCATGACAAATTTGTTGCTGAGCGCATTGGCGGGATTGCAGGCCCAGGGTTGCACCATGAGGCAACGCCAAGCGTTGTTGCCACCCGTGGCACGAACGGTGTTTACGAAGAGCTGCATGAGGTCGTTGACGAACTTCATATTCTGGTCGTTGGGATTGCCCCAGTTCTCCGAACCGTCACCATTGAGTTTGATGATTTCATTGGCACCAGCCAGGATGAGGTGCTGGTCGTAGTCCTTGAAGCAGGTTGCAATCTGAGTCCACATCGTCTTGAACTTGGCCTGAATGTCAGCCTCGTTGTAGCCAACGGGCAGTCGATCGTACCAGTTGTCGTGGTGCGAGTTGAGTATGACGTACATGTCTTGCGAAACGGCATAGTCAACGATTTCCTTGATACGAGCCATCCAACGGTTGTTGATGTTCAGGTTGGCATCGGCATGCAGGTACCAGCGAACGGGGATTCGGATGGCATTGAATCCAGCGTCCTTGAGGGCTGTGAACATGGCTTTCGAGGTCTTCACCTTGGGACTGATCCAGTTGGTCTCGATGTTGAGGTCATCGTCGTTCCATCCGTCCCAGATGCCTGCCTCGCAGGTGTTGCCCAGGTTCCATCCCACTCTTATCTTGTTCACCAGTCCCTGCGCTGTCAGGTCCATGCCGTCAGGGGCGTTGCCGTCCGTGTCCACGGTAGGTTTGTCCTCCATTGCGGCTTGTGTCAGCGTCAGGTTGGCAATGAGTCTCCCGTCGCTGATGGTCTTTACGCTCACATGAGCTGTGCGTGCATCCTTTGTGGTGTTGGCTTCCACCTTGATGGTAACCTTCTTGCTGCCAGCCGTACCCTGTGTCAGGTTGAGGGTGCACCATTCGGCATCACTTGTGGCTTTCCATGTCTCGTTGGCATTGAACGTCAGTTCCACTGTTGTTTCGTCCGACTTGTCGAGCGTAACGGTCTTCTGCTGCACGGCATCGGATCCGGGTTGTGGAGTGGGTTCGTCGTTGTTTTCGCTACTACATGCTGCAAAGCCTACAGCAAGCAGACACGCACTGAGACAAAGGTAAATTTTCTTAAGGAGATTCATTGTTATGTCTATTAGTTTGTTTGGTTATGCGATTGGGGTGGTTGTGTGGCTGTTGGGTTGGCGTTTTTTTGATTTTTATGCTGTGTGCTGCCTTACGTGTGTATACATTATATATAATATGTAAAAATGAGGGAAGAAGCCTGCCCAGCGCTTTTGTGAGCAGGCTCCTTTCTGTGTATAGATCAGATTCCGCTTATGGGATCAATGTTACTTTCGTGATTGTCAGGCCCTCACCCTGGCAGCAGAGTGCAGTTTCGCTCCAGTCGTCAGAGATGACACCGGTGATGCAGTCGAGGAGTTGTTGGCTGAGTACGAGTTCAATGCATTCAGCGTCCGCGTTTTCCCACTCTGCAGCCGTCTCGCTCCAACCCCAGTTGGGCTCGTTCACTTGGCACTGACCCTTACCGGGCTGCTTGTAGAATTTGATCTTCGACTTGCCTGCCGTGAGGCTCATGGCCTTCAGGTTGTGAGGACCATTGCGCATAATGCGGAACTTACCTGCATCGTCGCTCCAAGAGAGTGCGATGGGGAAGTTGGCCTGTGTACCGGCATCATCCATCTTGGTGCAGTCCTCGGTGATGTTGATCTCGTCTGACTGCTGAACCAGGGCGAGCTCTACCACGTTCAAGTCCTGGCCCTGAACCACGAGAATACCACCCCAGCCCTGCTTCTTGGTGAGGGCTGCGAGAAGGTCGTCAGTGAGTGTGATGTAGTAGTAGCCAAGCTCACCTTTGAGGTCGTAGTTGCCACCATTGATTTCATCGATCTGGGGAACACCACAGTCGGCCCAGTGGCCTTCGAAGATCTGGGCAGCCCAGCCATCGCCTGTAATCTCGAACTGGATGCGCAGCTTGTCGCCAGCCTTAGCGCCAGCCTCTACGAGTTCGGGCGCACCGTCCGAGCCGAGGTAAACCTGTCCGTCGCCGCTCCATCCGAGTGCCTTGTTGCCCTTCCAGAGCACCTTGACGGGACCTTCGGGAGCGTACATCTTGATTCGGTCGGTCTCCACGCTCCAGTTGTCGTGCTGCACGAGCTTGACAGTTCCGTCACCCATGTTCCCGGGTACTACGAATGAGATTTCGTTGGGGCTCTGTGCGAACTCACCCTTTTGCAGCATGATGTCGCCGGGCAGATGAACCACCTGTACGCGGTCGAGCTTGTCACCCTTGAGGGTTACGGTCTGGCCTGCAGCAAGGTTCTTGTTGGGTGTGATAGAACCGGCCTCGTAAGAGATGAGGGGAACGGCCACGTCGATGGATGTGGTAAGTCCAGAGTAAGATGTAAGCACGATGGCACCGCTGGTTGCCGTACCGGGCACAACAACCTTGACAGACTTGCCGTCCTCTGCTACGGTAAACTCTTGAACCTCACCAAACGAGGGGAAGCTGACCTTCTCTATAAGGTTGAGATTCTCACCGAAAATGGTAATCTCGTCACCGTACTCGGGCGTTGCGTCAGAGATTCCTGTGGCAGATGCGACGTCCACAACCATGTTGGTCGTGAGAACGGTCTCCATGGCACCCTCACTGCCATCGTTGAAAGAAACGGCACCCGAAACAGCTGCCAGAGGTACGCGAACCTGAATCTCCTTACGGGTATTCTTCACAAAGTCCTCGGCAAGCACCTTCACGCCAGCCGCAAAGGTAACCTCGGCAATGTTCCATACGTACTCACCCGTGATGGTCACAATGTCGCCGGCACGGACGTGGAGAGGCGTGATGCCGGTAGCCTTGACTTCCTCCACGAAGGTGATGTTTGACTTCGAGACGATGGTGTCGTTCGAAGCGGTTACGAGGCGGAGCTTGCCGGGTACACAGAGGTCGGGTATGGTGATGGTCATCTCCTCCGGACTGGTGCGGCTGAACTCGCCCTGAATGTAGGTCTTCGACTCCACCAGCTTCTGGTTACCCTCGGGGAAGAGCACCCCCTTGACCTTATCGAGGTTGGTACCCGTGAGTCGCATGGTCTCGCCACGTGTGATGGGCATGGGACCGAAGGCCAGCACGTTCACACCATCCTTGTTGTAAGGGTTGGTGTCAAGACCTTCGTCGCTACACGCTGTCAGCGCGAGGCCCGAGAGGGCCACCGCAAACAGTGTTATGTAATTGAATATCTTTTTCATGTCTATAGTCTCTATGTCAACTTGTTATTTAATAGGAACGATACGGATGTTGTCGTAGCGGATGATAGGAGTACACTCCTTGCCCTCTATACCACCCGAAACGGGCCAGATGGTGAAGCTGTCGAAGCTCTCCGCGTCGATGGGTTTGGTACCGGCCGTACCATCCATGTTGTAGGTGAAGTTCTCGATAGGCATGGTCACGGTGATCCACTCGTCCTGTGTGTCGAACGAACCGGTACCGTTCCAGGGAGCGTATAAGCCACGGCAGAGACCCATCTCAGGCTGGATATACTTGTTGTTCTGCCATGACTCGTTGGCACACAGGTTCTGGTTGGCAAAGACAACCTGCAACGCACCAGCCTTCCAGGGGTTGGAAGAGGGGATGTACATCTCGAACTTCACAGCCAGCTTCTCGGGCTCGGCAAAGTAGCCCGCAGGGAAGATGTTGCGCAGAGGCACACCGGCACCCTCCTTGATGCTCAGGGGCGCGCCACCCCAGTTGCCGCACCACCAAGATATCTTGAATCCCTCGGTCCATCCACCGTCGGCAGGCATCTTGAGCGTTCCGTCGCCCACCTGAGCGTAGTAGCCGTCCACACCGCGCTCGTCCGAGTAGGTCACGGCCATGTTCCAGCCCTGTGGCACGATGCCCTTTGTGCCCGAGTTGGCATCGAAGCCGTCAGGGTTGTCGAAGTTGGTAATCATACCACGTGAGTCCCTGTAGCGGAAGGCAGCCTTCTGCGTACCGTAGACGGTGGTCACCTCGATGGGACCTTCCTCGATTCCTTCGGGCACCACGAAAGTGATGCGGCTATGGTCCGTGAAGCTGATGATATCAGCCTTCTTGCCCGAAATAGTCACTGTGAGTGGCACGTTGGGGTCGTCGATGAAGTAGCTGCCATAGATGCACTGGACATCACCGCACTTGGCCCACTCGTTGTCCATGGAGAGGATCTTGGGACCGGGGACGAGCACCTTGAAGTCGTACTCTGTGACGACACCCTTGTTGTTGTGCATGAAGATCTTGTTGAACACCTCACCGGGTATGGTTCCGGGCACGGTGACAATCATGGTGTTGTCCGTGATGAGCGAGGGGATGAGCTGTGCCTTGCGGTCGTTGAAGTACATCTCCACGATGCTTCGTAGGTTCTCGCCCACGATGCAGATCTCATTGTCCATATAGGCGCCCGTGAGCAGTGAGTCTGCACTTGCTACGTCGACGGGACGTATGTAGCGGATGGTAGGCGTACCGTCCGCAACCTCATACTTGTGTGGCTCGTCTGCGCACGATGAGTAACCGATCGTAGCGATGAGGGCTGCAAACAGGATGAGAATGTTATATGCTTTTTTCATTGTTTCTGTTTATTTGCTGGATTAATAGTGATAGGTTGCACGCACGTCCACGTGGATGGGGTCCTCCTTCAGGTGTGGATTGAAGGTGAGGTCCTCCATAGGGAAGGGGATGGTGAAGCTGGCCTCGGTCACGTTAGGTGCCTCGGTCTGGTCGTCGTACATGGCCATTTCCTCGTTACCGTTGTCATCCTTGTTGATGAGCTGCCACTGTCCGGTCTCGAAGTAGGTCTTGAACATACCGTTGAGGTTCCAGTACACGTTGCGTCGCTGTGCCGTGAGCTCTGCGATAGCCTTTTCGGGGTTGTAGTAGGCCAGGCGTACGAAGTCGTACCAGCGATCTCCCTCACAAGCGAGCTCGAGTCTGCGCTCCTTCCAAACGTCGTCGAATGTGATGACAGACTTGTCAGCAGCCATGGGCAATGCACGCTTGTGAACCTTGTTGAAGGCCACCAGTGCCTCTTTGTTGTCCGTCTGACCTCCATCCAGCAGCACCTGGGCCTCTGCTAGTACGAGGTATACGTCAGCCAGTCGGAGGATGGGCGTGCAGAGTGAGCTTGCCATACGGTCGGCCGATGTGCCGAGTGCAGCTACATGGTCTGCATTGTTGCCATACAAGTGCTTCACCACGTTGCAGCCGGTGGGACTGCGGTGCTGTCCCCATGCAGCCTCGTTGTATTTCTGGTCATACTCGAATCGCATGTAGTCGAAGCCTCCCTTGTTTCGCCACAGGTAGGGCACTACGTCTCCCACGGTCATGAAGGTTGCGATACGTCTTGTGTCGGCTGAGATGCGTGTGGAAGGGTTCTCGAGCATGTTGAAGTTGAAGGCATCCTGCAGGTCAACCGAAGGACCTCCCCATTCGCCCCATACGTCACCGAACTCGTCGATACCCGTCATGCCGAGGTCAGACTGCAGTGAGTTCTGCGAGGTCCACTGTGAGCTGACAACCCATCGCCAAGCGATCATGTTCTCTTTTGACTTGTTGCCCTCCAGCTTGAAGATGTCTGCATAGTTCTTCTCCAGCTGACGACGTGGAGTTTCTCTGTATATCTCTTCGCCATTCTCGTTCGTGATGATGCCATCCGTCAGCATCTTTGCGTATCTTACAGCCTGCTTGAGGTCCTCCTTGTTGAGTGTCCCGCTGACACCAGCCTTCTGCAGATATACCTTTGCCAGCAGACCACGTGCGCAGTCCTGATCGAGACGTCCCTCAGTACATTCTTCGGGGAGCCGTCTGATAGCCTCCTCCAGTGTCATGCAGATGTACTCGTAAACGTCAGCCTTCTGCACCTTGTACTGGTCGTTGTAGTTACCCGCCTCGATCATTTCAGTGTTGTCGTGCACGATGGGCACGTCTCCGAACGTACGAACGAGGTAGAAGTAGGCCATAGCCTTCCATACCAGACACTCTCCGATGGTCTGTTCCTTGACGGACATGGATGCATCTCCACCCTCGATGTACTTGCGTACGATGTTGGCGTGTCCATTGACAGCCCAAAGCGAGTATGACATGTTTCGCAGGTCATCATCATTGGAGTTGAGCGAGAAGTTGAGGTAGGGAGAGTTGCCCCAGTAGTAATTGCCGGAAAGCACCTCACCGACCTTGAAGAATCCACGCTGGAAGTCGTACCAGGGTGAGTTGTACAGATAGTCCACAGCAGCGATACAATCAGCATCTGTCTTATAGTAGCCACTGGCCACGTAGCTGTCCTCTGTGGGACGGTCCAGGAAGTCCTCGCACGAAGTCATTCCAAGTCCGAGCACGGCAGCGGCTGCGATATATTTTATTGATTTGAGTTTCATATCTTTTGATTTGATTCTTAGAATGATACATTAAGACCGAAAGTGAAGGTCGTGGGCGAAGGATAGCGACCATTGTCCATGCCGAATACATAACCGTTGGCATCGGTTGTGGAAGCACCCACCTCGGGATCGTATCCCTTGTACTTGGTCAGTGTCACGAGGTTCTGCACGTTGGCGTAGATGCGCAGGTTGGTCAGGTAGATCTTGCTGAGCATGCTCTTGGGGAAGGTGTAGCCCAGTGAGATGTTCTTCAGTCGTACGTACGAACCATCCTCCACATAGCGGTCGGAGATGTTCTGGTTGTACGTATTGCCGATGGCCACGCGTGGAGTCTTGGTGTCGGCGTTGGTCACGTATACGTTGGTCACGTCGTTGTACCAGTGGTTGCCGGCCTCGTAAGCCTTGTTGGCATCGATGGGAGCCAGCTGTGCACGGTCTGCGATGGAGCTCTGGATTTGGTTGTTCCAGGTCGAGCTCATCGAGGTGAGGGCGATTGAGGTGTAGTTCATCACCTTGTTGCCGATGGAACCGTTGATGAAGATTGATAGGTCGAAGTTCTTGTACTTGAACGTGTTGGTCCATCCGAAGGTGCACTTGGGCAGGGGCGAACCGATCTGCGTCTTGTCATTCTCGTCGATGATGCCGTCACCGTTCACGTCCTTGAACTTCAGGTCACCGGGCCATACCGTGTTGCTCTTGTTGTACTTGGTGGGGTCTGTCTGGTGCGTGTAGCTGCCGTCGTCGTGCTTGATGCTGGAACCAGCGTAAAGTGTGTTGACGGGTGAGCTGAGGATGTCGTCGAAGTCCTTGTATACACCCTCCACCTGATAGCCGTAGAAGTCGTACATGGGACGTCCGATAGATGACATGGAGACTACGTCCGACCACTGTCCGTAACCGATGATGGCGGCCGAGGTGGTACCTTGCAGCGATACGAGCTTGTTCTGGTTGAATGAGAACTGCAGGTCGCTGTCCCACGAGAAGTCCTTGGTCTGTACGGGACGAGTTTTGAGCTCAATCTCCCAACCCGTATTGACCATGTCTCCATAGTTTCCGTAGGGAGCCGTAAGTGCAGAAGACTCGTTACCCTGCGTGCCGAGGTAAGAGGGTAGCTGCATTCTCATGAGCATGTCCTTCGACTCCTTGCGATACCAGTCGATGGTCAGGTTCAGTCGGTTGTTCAGGAAGCCCAGGTCGAGACCGAGGTCAATCTGTTCCTGCGTCTCCCATTTGATAGCCTCGTTGGGTAGCCCTGTGGGTTTGTATGACTGTCCCAGTGCCGAGGGCATGGTGTTGAGGGCAACGCCCCACTTGTAGGCACCGATGTTCGAGTTACCCGTCTGCCCCCATCCAGCACGCAGCTTACCGTTCGAGAGCCACTTGGCGTTCTTGAGGAAAGCCTCGTTGCTGAAGCGCCATGAGGCAGCCACGGAGTGGAAGCCGGCCCAGCGGTTCTTGGGACCGAAGTTAGAAGAGCCATCATAACGATAGGTATAGGTGGCATAGTAACGATCGTCGTAGTTGTAGGTCTCACGTGTGAAGAAAGATGCCATGGCGGCGCTTCCGAATCCAGAGGTGAAGTCCTTGTTGATCCTCTCGGTCAGACTGGGGTTGTGCACGTCGTCCTTGGGCAGGTTGGTGCCGGTGATGCCCTGGTACTTCCAGGTGGACTCCCAGCACTCCTGACCGATCATGGCGGTGAAGTTGTGCTTCTTGATCTTGCCCGTGTAGGTCAGGTAGTTCTTCAGCTGCCAGAAGCCGTTGTTGTTGCTCTGCCAGTGGTCTGAATTGGCGGGTTTGACCCATCCACCCAGCTTCACGGTAGGCTCGAAGGTCTCTGCGTTGCTGCCCGAGATGTCGTAACCCAGTTCCGTGTGCCAAACGAGGTTCTTCAGGAAGCTCACCTCACCGAAGATGTTACCCGTCAGCTTGCGGCGGTTCAGCGTGTAGCTGTTCATCATGGCCATGGCGATGGGGTTGGGATTGGTGTATCCCTCGCGCGCCTCGGAGTAGTAGTTGCCATATACGTCGTAGATGGGTATGTCGGGAATGGTTGTCAGTGAGTATCCGATGATACCCTCGGTACCGTCAGCTTTCTTCAGGTCATCGAAGGTGTCAGAGTAGGTAGCCGACAGACCCAGCTTCAGCCACGACTTGAGCTGTGCGTCCAGGTTGGCGCGCACTGAATAGCGGTGGAACTCCGAGCCGATGATGGTACCCTGCTGGTTCATGAAGTTACCCGACACGTAGTATTGCACCTTGTCCGAGCCACCCTGTGCCGATACCTGATGCTGGTGCTGTATGGCGGTCTGGAAGACAGCGTCCTGCCAGTTGGTACCCACACCGAGTAGTGAGGGATCGGAGTAGCGCTTGCTAGCCTGCTGTGGCAGAATCCAGCCATTGTCCACGAAGTCCTGGTAGTAGTTGGCATACTCGCGCAGGTTCATCATGTCGAGGCGCTTCATCTGACGGTTCACGGCCAGCATGCCGTCATAGTTGAACTTGGCCTCACCAGCCTTACCGCGCTTGGTGGTGATAAGGATGACACCATTGGCACCCTGGGCACCGTAGATGGCCGTGGCCGAAGCGTCCTTGAGGATCTCCATGCTGACGATGTCGGAGGGGTTGATGGTAGAAAGGGGCGATACGGTAGATACCTTACCATTGCCCAGACGGTCGCCCAGACCGAGGTCCTGACCGGACTGTCCGGAAGCCTGGAAGATGACTCCGTCCACTACGTAGAGGGGCTCCTGGTTGGCGTTGATGGAGCCGATACCACGCACACGGATGGAGGAGGCGGAACCGGGAGCACCCGAGGTGGTGACGGCAGTCACACCGGTGGCACGTCCTTGCAGCGACTGGTCGATGTTGGTGATTACGGAACCCTTGAGCATCTCCTCGCTGATGGTGGAGGATGAACCCGAGAGGTCACTCTTCTTCATGGTACCGTAGCCCACCACAACGGTCTCGCTCAGCGTCTTCGAGTCGGACTCGAGTCGGACGGTGATGTTCTTGCGGCCGTTCAGCGCCACTTCCTGTGTCTTGAAGCTGACGTAAGATACTGTGAGTATAGCATTAGGTTTTGAGACTGAGATGGTAAACTTGCCATCCATGCCGGTCAACGTACCGTTCTGCGTACCCTTTTCACGCACGGTGGCTCCTGCTGCGCCCTCACCGATGTCGTCGAGCACGGTACCGTTGATGGTCACCTGTGCCATGACGCCTGTCGAGAGGAACATCAGCACTGCCAGAAGTGCGAGCTTTAGACTAAAACTTTTTTCAGTTTTCATCGCGAATCTGTTTGGTTAATGTTTGGATGATTAATTAATTTGGTTAATTGTCTGCAAAGTTAACAAATATTTGTTAATAAAAAAATATTTTAGTGATGATTAAATAATAAGTTGGTACGATTTTGTGTTGGATTGCTGAGATATTTTGGAAATGTGACAAAAGAGCGATGCGGGCATCGTGACTTTCGCCTACGGGACGAAAGTATTCGCCTACGGGACGAAAGTATTCGCCTACGGGACGAAAGTAGCGAAACAGTT
>JAZLFZ010000049.1:0-79353 GCA_045616065.1 Bacteroidaceae bacterium
GACGAGTACCATTTCAGGTATAATAGGCGTAAACAGATGGACACAATCTTCGATGTGCTCCTTCGTAGAATGGTCAAATATCAACCAACTCGTTTATAATCAGTTAAATCAATAGTGCGCACTAAGCGCCTATACCTAAAAAGTTTTTCCGCAGCAAGAAATAAAAATTCACGCAGCGTTGAAAATCTCCACACGCAGCGTCGCAACAGAAAGAATAACCAACAACAAAAAATAAACAACCTCAATGAAAAATACTATTCTACTAACCCTCGCCGCCCTCTGCCTCAACACCGCCCCCATGGCAGCACAGACGGTCAACGTACCCTTCTCCACCCAAGCCGCCGGCAAGAGCATGCCCATCAACTGGGGTATGGATACGGCTGGTGAATGGGATAACAATGTGCTACGAGGTGTAGCCCATTATGGCAAAATCTTTACTACTGGCCGCATCAGCTTCCAACCCGTGGATATCGTGAGTGAGGATGATATTGATAATGCATCAAAGAACTTTGGCCTTTCTGCTCGTCAGGTAGCACGTTTGGATCACCGTATTGCGAGGATAAAGGAAACAGGTACAACAAGCGTTACCATCAACTGCGACAACGAGGTGCTTAGCGTGCAAGTCGGCGAAGATGGTTTCTGCAATGGCACAGAGGACTTCACTGGCAGAAACAATTATATGTCGGGAAGTTCGTCTGCCAATACGGCAACTCGATGGAAAAATTTGATCAAGGCAACCGTGAAATACGTGCAGTCAAAAGGACTGACCGTACTGACCGTTGCTCCATTTAACGAGCCTGATAATGGTACATGGCAGTACTATAATGCAGGAGCATCAAACACCTCAGAAACAAACCAGAGTAGATATGGTATGCGTGACTTCCTTGCTATTGCCAAAGCTATCAAAGAGGATGAGTTCTTTAAGACAGGTGCGGGTAAGGATGTGCGCGTGAGCGGTGGTAACACGCTGAACTGTGACCGTGCACTGCCTTGGTACAACTCTTGCAAAGACTATCTTGACGAGGGTAACACCCATCAGTTGGCTGGTGAATTTGATACGTATGCAGGTTTCTTCGAACAAGTAAGAAAAGATAATAAGGTTGCTACTGCCGATGAGCTTCACAACGTAATGGAAGCCATGGTAGGTGTACAGTATGGTATGCAAAACGGCATTTGGTGGATGTTCGACTCGAAAGCACGTGGCCAGTTCATGCACGACTCCAACGAAGGCGTGCGTCTTGCTTATGCAGAGGATCGCACACACTGGACGGCTGCTTCCGTCTATCGCAACGACAAGGACAACCAGATTCATGGCTTCATCGGTTCGAGCGAACGACAGGCCAACGTATCGACCTACAACTTCCAGTGCCAGGACCGCGAGGTGTACTTCAATGGCTACGGTCCGCAGAAGGAGTGGAGCGTGACAACCGTGGGTGGTGCCGCAAACAGTTATCAGAATGGTCAGATTAACTACGAATACCTCTTCGACATCACATACGGCGAGGACGTACAGTCGGCTCCTATAAATGATGGCAACTACCAATTGATGAATGCCAGCAATGGCATGCTTGCCACTTACATGGGCGAGAATTCTGATATAGCATGTAAAACACAAGCTAACAATAATACGCAACAATGGCACATCTATGCAGACAATGTTCGCAATTCTGGCGACATCTCATATTGGTTCATAGATAATGTGGGCGTTTCAACCCAGCATTTCAACCTTCGCAATGGTGTCCTCACGCCCGGTGCTAAGGTCATGACATACAACGCAAACCACGATGCTTTTGAACAATGGTATCTGCGATATGCCAAGGATGGTTATTTCTACATCATCTCTCGTCGCTCGAATGGTTACATGTACAGCAATGGTGAAAGTATTTCTCTTCAAGCAGCTCCCACCAGCAAGACGGGCGACAACGAACTGAAGAAGTACCTCTGGCGCTTGATGCCCACAGATGCCACGGCTGAGCAGACTGCTCCTGCAACGCCTGCAGGGCTTGCAGAGGGTGCTGTTACAGCAAGCAGCGCCAGCATCTCTTGGTCGGCAGTAACCGGCGAGTCGAAGGCCGTTACCTACAATGTCCTCCGTCAGGATGCCAACGGCTGGAACACCATCGCACGCTGCCAGTCAGAGACATCGTTCACCGATGCCAAGGTGGAGGCCGGAAAGGGTTACCGCTACAAGGTGCAGGCAGTGGACTACAGCGGCAACCGCTCGGAGGCCAGCGAGACCATCACCATCATCGTGCCTGGTTCAGAGAATACCTCTGATTATACTGCTGGAAAGTGGCAGTGGAAAGGTGAAACCTCGGCTGCAGGTAGTTGGTATTTGTATAATGTAGGCAAGGCCAATTTCCTTTCAATGCAATCAGACCACAAACCCTACATCAATACCAACACTGCATCTGCTACATTGTTCACTACAACAAATGCTAATTCATCTTCATTCAAGTATTCGGACGGAAAAGACTATTACCTTTACCATTCTGCAGGAACTGTATCAGAAAGCACAACTGCTCTTACTTGGACAATTAGTTCCTATAATACAGGATACCAATTAAAGACTTCCGCACGTGAAGGGTGGAGCACGGTAACACGCGGCTTAGTCGGTAATGATGTAGGCAATACCTGCAGTGTTTCTAAAACGACATCAGACTATAATAGTACGAATGGTACATGGCTTTTCATCTCTCCCACGCAGATGACTAAGTACGGCAAGATGTCTACATATACAGCAGCCTTCAATGCAGCAGCAGGTTATCTCTCACAAAATATCTCAGACGACCTTAAAACACGTTTGGAGAGCACACTTGACGCATGCGATGGAACCATCAATAAGGACACAGATATTGACAACTACATTTCTCAGTTGGACAATATCGCAGAGGAATGTCAGACATATCTTGACAACAATCCTGTTAGTGGTCCCGAAGACTTCACCGCCCTCATCGTCAACCCCACCATCATCCAGAACGGCACGACCACCGATGCGCCTACCGGTTGGAAGGGTGCCACGACTAACGTGACGGGTAACGGTCACTGGACAGAAGGCACAGGCGACACCCGTCTGGAGGCATGGAACTGGTCAACGAACGCAAATGGGCTGAACATTGACTATTACCAGGACGTCATCGTGCCCAACGGTCTCTATACCCTCACCGCTGTCACCCACCAGCGTGCCAACGGCGATGCCGCACTCTATGCAGAGACCTACGAGCTGCTGGAGACAAGCACCACGATGCCTGTAGGCGATGGCAACGAAGCAGAGACAAGCGTGCAGAGCATCCTCGTGACCGATGGTTCTCTACGCATCGGTATCAAGGCCACCAACAACTACACAGGTGATAACCAGTGGGTAACCGCCGACAACTTCACACTCACTCGCGTAAGCACTCCCGAGAATACGGCTCTCAGCCACTATACGGACGCCATTGCTAAGCTCGATGAGTTGGCAGACAAGGAGCTTGTACGCAACACGGATCATACCGAGTTGTTGGCTGCCCGCAAGGCTGCACATTACTGCGAGGCAGATGCAACTGCCTACGAGAAGGCTATCAACGACTATGCAGCTGCCATCAAGCGTGCGCAGGCCATGACGGATGCAGAACCCGTGCTGTCTGGTTCATGGATTGGTCAGACGGGTAACTATGGTGATGCTGCCGAGCGATACAACTGGGACACCCCCTACCCTGCCGGTCGCATTCTCTATCAGGTTGTTGAAGACCTCATCCCTGGTGGTGAGTACGAGATACAGTTCTATGCTGTAGCTAATGTAGCACGTAACCTTGATGCAGGTCTGTATTCGGGCAGTGGCATTGCCTATCTCTTTGCCAACAGCACAGAGCAGGATATTGATGTCATCTATCAGGATGGCTGTACGCCCACCAACTATCTGCGCACCCTCAGAGCTGTTGCTGACGAGAATGGCCAGATAGCCTACGGTATCGCCAACCGCAAGGCGGGCGGTCAGTGGTATGTGGCACAGAGCAAGTCCATCACCTATCTGGGCAAGCCTTACACCGCCACGCTCTCAGTCAAGTCCGGCAAGTATGGTACGTTCGTGGCTCCTTTCGACGTGACTTTGCCCGATGGCATCACGGCATACTCGGCAGAGCAAGAGGAGTCACTGGTGAAGCTGACCCAAATCGCAGATGCCGGTGAAACGCTGGAGGCTTACAAACCCGTCATCCTGAAGAACAGTACAGAGGCAACGATTAACGAGACCTACTCCCGTGACAATGTCACCCTGACAAAGGCAAAGGTGGTAGACGGATCTCTGGCAGGCGTGCTCATTGCTGGCGATGACGTTCCTGTGGGCGACTATGTGCTGCAGACGCAAAACGAGGTTCAGGCCTTCTATATCGTTGCGAAAGAACATCCGTTTGCCTGCACCCAGAACCGCTGCTACCTGACCACGACATCCGAAGACAGCAGCGCTGCCAAGGTATTCCACATCGGCTTCGGTGAGGAGACGGCCATTGACTTCGTGGTGAACGACAACGCAGTGCCCACCGCTGTCTACGACCTGAGCGGACGCAAGGTGGCCGACAAGGCCCGCAGCAAGGGACTGAAACGCGGACTCTACATCGTGGGTGGCAAGAAGGTGATGGTACAATAAACATGCAAAGCAAGAAGCCCACACACCGCATGCACCACCCCCTGCACGACTACAGGGAGGCGTGCATATACCACGTCACCGTGGTGTGCAGCGGCAGGGCGCAGATACTGGGACGCATCGCAGGCACATGTGCCAGCGATGCTCGTTGTGTGCTCTCGCCCCTGGGCTTCGACATAAGCCGCGAGATACAGGCCATTCCCACACACTGCGCCACCAAGGGACGCCACGTACAGATACTGGCCAAGGTGGTGATGCCGGAGCATGTGCACTTCGTGCTGTACGTCAAGGAGCGCCTCGACATCAAGATGCAGCTCATCATGAGGGGCTTCAAGCAGGGATGCAACAAAGCCTTGCGCAAATGGCTGGAAGCCGCCCGCGAGCAGGAAGCCCGGCAGGGCGCTGGGCAGGAAGCTGGGCAGGGCGCTGGGCTTGAAGCAGGGCAAGAAGCTGGGCAGGACGCTGGGCTTGAAAAGCCCGCTATGCCCAACAGCAGAAAAGAAAGCTGCCACGATGCCTTTCCGAATGAGATGCTGTTGGGGAATGCGGCCTTTCTAAGGCAGCTGAGCGTATTGGCAAGGCACAACGAGCGCATTGGCACCCTGCACGCGCTCTTCGAGGAGGACTTCGACGAAACACGCCTGCGACGCCGCGGCCAGCTGGACACCATGATCCGCTACGTGCACAACAACCCCTCCCACCGCTGGCAAAAGATGCACCACCGCGACCTCCTCGTCCCCATGCGACACATCTCAATCGCCGGACACGACTTCGATGCCATCGGCAACGTCAACCTCCTTGCCCTACCCCGACAGCAGGTGCATGTACGATCACGCTGGA
This sequence comes from Bacteroidaceae bacterium, assembly GCA_045616065.1. GTDB lineage: Bacteria > Bacteroidota > Bacteroidia > Bacteroidales > Bacteroidaceae > Physcousia. The sequence continues at coordinate 5,462 of JAZLFZ010000049.1, forward strand.
CACCCCAGGAACGCCGCGACTACATGAACCATTGTATCCTGCAAGCACGCCATGGCTACGCCCTTGTGTCGCCCTTCATCAGCGAATGGGAGAAGGCCGTGCAGGACGTGGCCCTAAAAGAGGGTCATAGTGTCGTCATCCTCTGCGACAACGGTTTCTCGGACTTTGCCCAATGCCCCGGCAATCTCTACGAGTATTGTCTACAGGGACAGGTGCTCCTCCTGGCCGACAGCGGACGGCCCCGCATAGAACGCAAGGCACGCATCTCCCGGCAGGAGTGCGTGGCACTGAACGACATGACACTGGCCATCTGCGAGGAGAAATGAAACCATAAGGACAAGACAAGACGCCCCGCAAAAGCTGGACAAAAGGACGAAAGAAAGGACGACCGGACGAGAGGAGAGAAGGAAGGGAAGAAAAGACAAGAATCACAGATAAACAACAACGAACATGAACAAGAAAATACTGTTGCTGGCAAGCATGGTGCTGAGCACACTGCCTTCACTGGGCTGGATCATCACAGGCAAGTGTGGCGAGACGCTGACATTCAGCCTCGACACGGAAACGGAGACGCTGACCATCGCTGGTACGGGCGCCATGACGAACTACAGCGAGGGAAAGGCGCCCTGGTACAGTCACCGTGCGTCGGTAAGGAAGGTGGTGCTGCCCGAGGGACTGACACTGGTGGGCAGCTATGCCTTTGCCCACTGCCCCGTGCTGAGCGACGTCGCACTGCCGGTCACGGTGGAGCGGATGGGCGACCACGCCTTTGCCTACTGTACGGCGCTGACCTCCATCGAGGTGCCGAAGGCGGTGGCGACGATAAGCGGATGGGCGTTCTTTGAATGCAGCGCCCTGCAGACGGTGACGCTGCACGAGGGACTGACGACCATTGGCAGCAACGCCTTCTATGGCTGCAAGGCCATGGCCGACGTGGAACTGCCCGGCACGTTGACGACCATCAGCAACGGTGCCTTCGAATACTGCACCTCGCTGACGGAGGTCACGATTCCCAAGTCGGTGACGGCCATCGGCGACTGGGCCTTTGCCCACAGCACAAGCCTGACGGACGTGTACTGCTACTGTGGCCAGTTTCCCTACACGGGCATCAACCTGCTCAACGACACGAACGTGGGGCATGGCACGCTCTACGTGCCGGCCGAGATGATGGACAGATACCGCACGAACAGCTACTGGCGAGCATGCGGCACGCTGGCCAAGGCCATGGAGCAATGCGCAACGCCCACCATACGCTACGAGGCTGGCAACCTGCGCTTCAGCTCGGACACGGAGGGGGCACGCTACCACTACACCGTGCGCACGGTGGGACCCGGCGTCACCGACATGGAAGGCGAGACGCTGGGAGGCGTGGCGATGGCGTCGCAGATTGACGTCACGGTGTATGCCACGGCCGAGGGCTTCCGTCCGTCGGACAAGGTAAGCCAGCGCTTCACCATGCAGCAGGGCTCGCTGAAGGGAGACATGAACGGCGACGACAAACTGAGCATCGAGGACGTCACGAAGCTCGTGGAGGCGGTGCTGGGAGAATAGAGGATATAGAGGCTATAGGAGCTATAGAAACTATAGAAACTATAGAGACTATAGAAGCTATAGGGACTATAGGGGCTATAGAGACTATAGAAGAGAAGCTCCGCTAAAAGACGACCTTCCAGGTGCTACCGATGGCGTAGCGGTCGGTGAGGACGTGGGAGAAGGCGTGGTAGTAGTCAACGAAGATGCCGGTGGTGAAATGGGGACCGGCAATGAAGTCGAAGCCTATGCCGCCACCGACCTCGAGGGAGGTCTGGGAGGGAAGTTGACAGAAGGGCGTGACGCTGCCGTCAGCCGCCACCTGACTGAGCTGGATACCAGAGAGCGTGCGGCCACCGCAGAGGACGCGGGCCGACATGAGCGTGGGGGGCAAGATGCGGTAGAGGAACCCCAGAAACGAGGGCAACCAGAGGGGAGCCTGGCCACGGAAGGCCAGGTCATAGTGATAGCCGTTGAGGTGTCCACCGGTGAAGCCGAGGGAGGAATCGTCAGCACAGACCTTGACGAGTGATTGCGTATAGCGGAAGAGTCCCTCGACGGCAAAGTTGTCGGTGAGGAAGTAAGACAGGTCGAGACCTGTAGAGACGGCATCGGAGCATCGCAGGTGATAGTCGAGGCCGGGAGAAAAAGTGGTTAGTTGTTCGGAGGCGATGTCGCGCACACCGCTCTCGGTAAAGTCCGTCAGGGTAAGGCCTGAGGGACGGTCGTTGATGTGCAGGCGGAGCTGGCGGTTGCGCTCATTCCAACCTACGGTATTGACGTCCTTCTCGGAGAGGATGCGGTCGGTGATGAAGTACGCCAGGTTGGCACTCATAAGGCCGACGGCAGAGCCCATGGAGAGGTCGGACGTCCAGTGGGCATAGTGGCGCACGCGCAGTGCCTCGGTGAGCGAGGCCACGGCATAGCCGCTCAGGGAGATCCAGGGCGAGAGGTAGCCGTACTCACGGTGCAGCACGGAGGCTCCGACGAAGGCCAGGGCGGTGTGGCCGGAAGGAAAGGTGTGGTTGTCGCTGAAGTCGGGACGCGGCTGCGACGTGGTGTGTTTGAGCAGTTCGGTGAAACCACCGGCAAATCCCAGTGCGAGAGCATTGGAGAGGAGGAGACGACGCGTGGAACTGCGGCTCTTCACGCCGGCAGCCTTCATGATCCACGTGGCAGCCAGTGGGGAAGCCGCCACGGCATAGTCGGGCAGGTTGCCCGTGCGGTGCGACACGAGGGAGGGATGACGCATGAAGTCCTTGTTGAGGCAGAACTGGTCGATGACGGCCCCGATGGCATCGGTAATGCCCTCCATGGAGTAGCCGCGTTCCTGCTTCATCTGCGACTGCAGGTAGGCAGCGTCTGCCGACGAGTGCACGAGGCTGTCGGCAGACGCTGGCACGAGGATGTCGGCAGATGCTGGCACGAGGCTGTCAGCAGATGCTGGCGCAAAGGTGTCGGCAGATGCTGGCGCGAGGCTGTCGGCAGACGCTGGCGCAAAGGTGTCGGAGAGCGCAGGTGCGCCCTCCACGGAAAGCGCCGCATGAGCAGAGAGCGGGAGGAAGAGTAGCGGAAGGAGGCGTTTCAATGGGGACAGGATTTCTCAGCGAATCTTGAGGACGGGCATGATATTGTTGAGCGCTTTGGGGAGCGTAACGACGAGGGCATCGGCGGTACGGGTGTACTTCAGTTTGCCGTAGCCCAGGAGTTCAATGCTCTTGATCTTGGCGGGATAGAGGTCGCTGCCTTCGGCCAGGCTCTTGATGCGCACCTGACTGTCGGCAGGCCATGCCAGCTGGGCCACGTAAAGCGTCTTACCGTCCTTGCTCTGGGTGAAGCGGAGCTCCTCGCTGCCAGCCTTGACGTAGTTGCCATCGTTGAAACCCTGGTCGTTGATCTTGATGTCGGCCTCGGCAATGGGACCCTCACCGAACTTCTTCCAGGGACGGGTGGCCAGGATGCCCTCCTTGTTGATCTTCATCCAGGCGGAGAACTCCTTCAGGATGGCCATCTCCTTCTCGTCGGGCGTACCGTCGGCACGCAGGGGTACAGACAGTAGCATGTTGCCGTTCTTGGAAACCACGTCGACCAGCAGCTTGGCCACGGTGGCAGCCGACTTGTAACGGTCGCGCTCGTAGTAGCTGGTGTTGTAGTGCCAGTTGCCCAGACAGTTGCAGCACTGCCAGGGGCGTTCCATAATTTTGTTGGGCGCACCGCGTTCCACGTCCCATACGAGGGCATCCTTCTGCTCCTCACTGAGAATCTTGCCGAAGACGACGCTCTGGGGACGGCTGTTGTACATGTGGGTGGTGATCTTCATGCCCGCATCGCTGATGGGATAGAAAGGCAGGACGGTGACGTCGAAGTAGATGAGCGAAGGCTCGTAGCGGTTGATGGCATCGAGCGTGCGGTTGTAGAAGTTGGTGATGAACTCCTGGCTGGGCAGGTTGGCACCATCGCCCCAGCCCCACTGGTCGTGTATCTTACCGTCGTTGAAGAAGCCCTCGCTGAAGTCGTGGTCCTGCTGATAGAGCTTCTGCGGGTCGAGTCCCTTCCACCACTTCTCGGTGCCGTCGGGATTCAGCTTGTAGCCGTCCTCCTTGGTAAGCCACCCGTCGTACAGCTTGCCACGCAGGGGACCCTTGGTGTCGAAGCGACGGCTGGGCTCGTACCACGTCCAGGCGTGGTCGGCATGGAAGGAGATACCGAAGGGCAGGCCCGCCTTCTTGGCAGCCTTGGACCACCCGGCCAGGATGTCCTTCTTGGGACCGATGGCCTGCGAGTTCCACTCCTGGTACTTGGAGTCCCAGAGGTCGAAGTTGTCGTGGTGATTGCCCAGGGCAAAGAAATACTGTGCACCGCACTCCTTATAGAACTGCACCAGTTCGTCGGGCGACCAGTTCTCGGCCTTGAAGAGGGGTAGCACGTCCTTGAAACCGAACTCGGAGGGATGCCCATAGTGCTCGCGGTGGTACTTGTAATTACTGGTATTCTCCATGTACAGATAGCGCGCCATCCAGTCACCGCTGCCTTCTACGCACTGCGGTCCCCAGTGAGCCCAGATACCGAACTTGGCGTCGCGGAACCACTCGGGCACCTCGTACTGGCGCAGCGAGGCCCAGTCGGGTGAGAACTTACCGGTAGCCATCGGCTCGTCGGTCTCGAGAACGGGAATCTGATAGTTCTGCGCATAGGAAAGGGAAGAGGCGCAGAGAAGGAGGGCGGGGAGGATTTTCTTCATGGGAAAGGGATGTTTAGGGATTAAGGAATCGAAGGATCGAAGGATCGAAGAATCGAAGGATCGAAGAATCAATCGAAGAATCGAAGAATCGAAATTTCGAAGACTCGAGGAATCGAGAATTCGATCCCTCGAGAATCCGAAAATACGTGATAAGATTATTTACTTCAGCTTGCTGACGGTCTCCTTGAGGGCAGCAATCTTGCTCTCGGCATCGGCTTGCTTCTTGCGCTCCAGTTCAACGACCTGGGCGGGCGCTTTGGCTACGAAACGCTCGTTCGAGAGCTTCTTCAGGATGCCCTGGAGGAAGCCTTCGAGACGCTTGATCTCGGCCTCGGCCTTGGCAATCTCGGCCTCGGCATCGATGAGGTTGCCCAGAGGTACGGCAAACTCGTGGGTGCCTACGAGGAACGCCTGTGAGCCTTCGCCCTTCTGTGCTACCGACTGGATGTCAGTCAGGCCGGCCAGGCGCTTGATGATGACGGCCACGTCGGCGTCGTGAGCAGCGGTACCCGCCACGGGAGCCTCGAGTACGAGGGGTTCGCGGGGTGAGATGTTCTTGCTCTGACGCACGGCACGCACGCCCGAGATGATCTGCTTGGCCTCCTCGAAGAGAGCGATGAGGGCAGCATCCTCGGCCGAGGGAGCCTCGAGCTTGAGTTCGCTGACCATGATGCTCTCACCCTCCTTGCGCTCGGCGATGTGCTGGTAGAGTTCCTCGGTGATGAAGGGCATGAAGGGATGGATGACCTGCATGAGCTGCTCGAAGATGTTGAGGGTGGCAGCCATGGTGGCAGCGTCGATGGGCATTGCCTTGCCAGCCTCGCGGTCGTAGTCGGGCTTGATCATCTCGAGATACCAGCCAGAGAACTCGTCGGTGAAGAGCTTGAAGACAGCCATCAGTGCCTCGTTGAGGCGGTACTTCGAGTAGAGGTCGTTGATCTCGGCCACGTAGGTGCGCAGCTGGGCGTTCATCCACTCGATGGCCTTGGCATTCTGCTGGGGCTGTGCACTGTCGGCCACCTCCCAGCCCTTGACGAGGCGGAAGGCATTCCATATCTTGTTGCAGAAGGCAGAACCCTGCTGGCAGAGCGACTCATCGAAAAGGATGTCGTTGCCGGCAGGTGCGGCCAGCAGCATACCCATGCGGACACCGTCGGCACCGTACTTCTCGATGAGACCGATGGGGTCGGGTGAGTTACCCAACTGCTTGGACATCTTGCGACCCAGGTTGTCGCGCACGATACCGGTGAAGTAGACGTTGCGGAAGGGAACGTCCTTGAGGTACTCCTCGCCGGCCATAATCATACGAGCCACCCAGAAGAAGATGATGTCGGGACCGGTGACGAGGTCGGCCGTGGGATAGTAATAGTTAATCTCCTCGTTGCCGGGATTGTTGATGCCGTCGAAGAGACTGACGGGCCAGAGCCAGCTGGAGAACCAGGTATCGAGGGCGTCCTCATCGTGACGCAGGTCGGCAGCGGTGATGTCGGCACCGAACTTCTCCTGTGCCTTCTTCAGCGCCTCCTCCTCGTTCATGGCCACCACGAACTGCTCCTCGTTGCCACGTACGTAGTAGGCGGGGATGCGGTGCCCCCACCACAGCTGGCGGCTGATGCACCAGTCGTCGATATTCTCGAGCCAGTTCTTATAGGTGGTCACGTACTTCTGGGGATAGAACTTGATCTTGCCCTCGAGCACGGGAGGCAGGGCGATGTCGGCAAAGTGCTGCATGGACAGGTACCACTGCATGCAGAGGCGGGGCTCGACGGCGGTGTCGGGGTTGCGCTCCGAGTAGCCCACCTTGTTGTCGTAGTCCTCCACCTTCTCCATAAGACCAGCCTCCTGCAGGTCCTTGCTGATCTGCTTGCGCACGTCCATGCGGTCCATGCCGACGTACAGGCCGGCAGCCTCGCTGATGGTGCCGTCGGGATTGAAGATATCGATGGTCTCGAGGTTGTGGGTCTTGCCCAGGTTGTAGTCGTTGACGTCGTGGGCGGGAGTCACCTTCAGACAGCCGGTACCGAACTCAATCTCGACGTAGCGGTCCTCGATGACAGGGATGACACGACCCACGAGGGGCACGATGACCTTGTGACCCTTCAGCCACTGGTTCTTGGGGTCCTTGGGATTGATACACATGGCGGTATCGCCCATGATGGTCTCGGGACGCGTGGTAGCTACCACGGCGTAGTAGCGGCCCTGCTCGTCCTGGTGCAGCACCTCGCCCTCCTCACCGGTGGGAACGACGGGATTGGTGTCGGCGTCGGCCACGTAGTAGCGCAGGTTGTAGAGATGACTCTTCTCTTCGCGGTAGATAACCTCGATGTTGGAGAGGGCCGTCTGCGCCTTGGGGTCCCAGTTGACCATGCGCAGGCCACGATAGATGAGGCCCTTGTCGTAGAGGTCGCAGAAGACGCGGAGCACACTCTCGCTGCGGGTCTCGTCCATGGTGAAGGCGGTGCGGTCCCAGTCGCAGCTGGCACCCAGTCGGCGCAACTGCTTGAGGATGATGCCGCCGTGCTCGTGGGTCCAGTCCCAGGCATGCTTGAGGAACTCCTCACGCGTGAGGTCAAGCTTCTTGATGCCCTGCTCAGCCAGGCGGTTCACCACCTTAGCCTCGGTGGCGATGGAGGCATGGTCGGTGCCGGGCACCCAGCAGGCATTCTTGCCGTCCAGACGTGCCTTGCGAACGAGGATGTCCTGGATGGTATTGTTGAGCATGTGGCCCATGTGGAGCACACCCGTCACATTTGGGGGAGGAATGACGATGGTGTAGGGCTCGCGGCCGTCGGGTTTGCTACTGAAGAGTTTATTGTCCAGCCAATACTGGTACCATCTTCCCTCGACTTCGGAGGGAGAATACTTGGTTGCTAATTCCATAGCTTATAATATTACTTATTTACAATTTTGCACGCAAAATTACAAACTTTTTCCCACTTTACCAAGTTTACAGCATGTTAATTGCACCTTTTGAGAAGATAGGTAGCCTGGAGCACCTTGTTTCGGAGCAACGGAAGCATGTCGGGGTGCGCAATGAGGTATTCCTGCACGGCTCGGCAAGCATCGGGACAACGGTGGCCGGCAAGGAGATTGGAGGCCCAGTCGCCAGGGAAGAATATGTCGCCCGTGCGCTGTATCTCGGGCAGGAGTTCGAGGGCGGGACGGATGTACTTCACACTCTCCTGGTCGCGCAGGGGGTGGTTGAGGTAGTAGAGGACGGAGAGCGTCCAGGGTTCGATGCGGCGGTTGTCGGCCTGGCGGAGCGACTCGAAGAGACTGTCGCGCCTGGAGGCAGAGGGACTGACGGCACGCGAGACGAAGTCGAACTGTGCCAGACGGTCAGGGTTGGTGATGCGCTGGCGCTGGGCGGAGAGGATGGAGTCGGCACGCCCGGGCATGCGGAGGGAGAGTTCGTAGGCAAGCGTCATGTAGTCGTTGATGGAGAGCAGTGGCGAAGCGTGCTGCTGCCAAAGGGTGAAGAGCGACCCGACCACCGCAGGACTGACGGCACGCGAGATGAGCAGACGCAGCGCCTGGGTGCGGGCCGATGGAAGCGGATGCGAGGTGGTGAGCTCGTAGACGGTGGATTCGGCAGACGCTACCTCGTCGGCAGTGCCTGTCAGTTGCAATTCGCGCAACGGTTCGCCCAGATAGCTGATGGCCGTGGAACCCATCAGCGGATCGCTCGACTCGGCCATACGCAGCATCATGGAGATAAAGGGCTTGGCGGCAATGGTGCGGTTCAGGTAGTTCTCGTAGAGCGTCATCATGGCGGCCATCGACCGGGCTCCGTTCGTTGGGAAATGGGCAAGGAGCGAATCGGTCTGCGCGGTTGTGAGCGCTGTATATCCGTAGTAATCAGTGTCGTAGGCATCGGCATAGCAGGTAGCCCGGCGCTGTGGCCACATCGGCGTATCCACCCACTGGCGACTGAACGCGCGCAGATCGACCGGCGTCTCGGCATCCAGGATGGCGATGAGGTCGTCCCACGTGGCATTGTCGTACTTGTATTTGGCCACGTACTTCCGGATGCCCCGCTGGAAGGCATCCTTACCCATCAGCCTGACCATCTTGCGCATCATGACGGGCGCCTTGTTGTAGATGATGCTGTTGTAGATAAGTCCCGCATAGCGCATGTTGCCGAGCGGCTGGCGGATGCTGGTACGCCCCTCGGTGCGGTCCTGGCTGATGGCGGCACCCTGATAGGTGCGCAACCAGTTGAGTTCGTGGTCGATGTCGGGGAAGAGGGGTTCAGTGATCTCAGCCGCGAAGTAGTTGGCAAAGACCTCCTTGGTCCACACGTCGTCGAACCAGTTCATGGTGACGGCATCGCCAAACCACATGTGGCTCGTCTCGTGCGAGATGAGTTCGGTGCGGCGCAGTTCCTCGTCGGGCGTGGGATTGGGAGGCAGGAAGAGTGTGTTGTCGTTGTAGAACGTGGCTCCCACGTGTTCCATGCCACCAAACTGAAAACCGGGCAGGATGACAAGGTCGTACTTGGGGAAGGGGTATTTCTGTCCGGTGAACGCCTCCTGCCACTGCAGCGAGAAGATAACCTGATGCATAATGTCGGGCAACTGGGCGATGCGCAGGGAATCCGTCTCACGATAGTAGGCCCCTATCTCGTAGCCATCCTCCTCATACTTCTGATACTTGAATTCACCCGCAGCAAAGGCAAAGAGGTAGGTGGGGATTGGTGTGTCGATCTCAAAATACCGCTTCTTATATCCCTTTCTTCCGGCAGGTTGGTGCTCAGCGTTCTTCCGTTTGCCATCATTCGCAGCAGTCATCTCATTGCCATTCTGCGCCACGCTCCACGACGCTGGCACCTCAAGCGTCAAGTTGAACACTGCCTTCATATTGGGTTGGTCAAAACAGGGGAACACGGTGTGCGCCCTATCCGGCACGAAGAGTGTATAGACATAGCCATCGCGACGATTAAGGCCTTGATTGCCAGCGGTAAAGTCAATCTCAATGGCATTCTCCCCAGCACGAATATACTTCTTCGGAATGACGATATGCCCATTGACGAACGTCCACTTGCATGCCTTCACCTTGTCGTCGCGGCACGGATTCCTTCGGTAGCTCACGCGATGCACCTTGTCCTCGCTCTCATTGAAGTCAAGAATCACATCCATCGGTTCACTTGCATCGAAGAACACCGTCTCCTTTCCCTCCACAGCCTCGTCCTTGTTCTCCGGGACAGAGAACGCAAGAGCATAACGCAAGTTACGGATTGTCTGCTTGCGTTGCTCGGCCAGTTCCCACGAGATGCCCTCGTCCAGCAGACGTGACTGCGCGAAGACCCTTGTACAGAACGAAGCGGCAAGAACAGCGGCAAAAGCATATACGAAACGTAGATATCTCATTTGGATATAGAACTTTGGAATTTGCTGCAAAGATACGCAAAAGTTTCGGAAAAGCAGAAAAATCGAACCATAAATTTAGGATTGACAGCATACACTTCGAGGTTGAGAATAAAAGAATTCGACGGAAAAATTTGCCAATAGAGAAAAAAAGCGTAACTTTGCGATGACAAATAATAAAAGAAATGAGTACAAGAGAGGAAAAGATGCAGGCATTCGGCCGCCTGCTGGACGTGATGGACACCCTGCGCGAGAAGTGCCCGTGGGATGCCAAGCAGACCAACGAGTCATTGCGCCCCAACACTATCGAGGAGTGTTTCGAGCTGTGCGACGCACTGATGAAGGAGGACAACAAGGAGATCTGCAAGGAGCTGGGCGACGTGCTGCTGCACGTGGTCTTCTATGCCAAGATAGGCAGCGAGAAGGGTGAGTTCGACATAGCCGACGTGTGCAACAAGCTGTGCGACAAGCTCATCTTCCGCCACCCACATGTGTACGGGGAAGAAGAGGCGCTGAAGCACGGCGGCCTGAAGACGGTGCAGAGCGCCGGTGACGTCTCGCTCAACTGGGAGAAGATAAAGCAGATGGAGAAGGACGGCAACAAGACGGTGCTCTCGGGCGTGCCCGAGGCCCTACCCTCGCTCATCAAGGCTTACCGCATACAGGACAAGGCCCGCAACGTGGGCTTCGACTGGGAGAAGCGAGAGGACGTCTGGGACAAGGTGCAGGAGGAGCTGGGCGAACTGCGTGCCGAACTGGACCGCGAGGACAAGGAGAAGAGCACGGACGAGTTCGGAGACTTCCTCTTCAGCCTCATCAATACGGCCCGCCTCTACCACATCAATCCCGACAACGCCCTGGAGCGCACGAACAAGAAGTTCATCTTCCGCTTCAACTACGTGGAACAGAAGGCCAAGGAGATGGGCAAGCAGCTGAAGGACATGACGCTGGCCGAAATGGACGACCTATGGAACGAGGCCAAGAAAATGCAGCACTAACGAATGGGGGCAGTCACTAAGCCCCAACAAGAAAGACTATGAGAAGAAACTACTGGACAAGGTACACAATGCGCTGCGCTGCAGGCTTCGTGGGCATGCTGGCACTGGCAGCCTGCCACGACAAAGGCACGAGCGTAAAGAGCGAGGACAACTTCATGCTGGTGGAAACGGAAAAAGACAGCACGAAGTACGGATTGTACGTAAGGGGCGGGAAAGACTCCATCCAATGGATTACCGAAGAGGGTGACACGGCCTGGCTAATCACCTCGTACGCCCAGGTCTTCGGTGAACCCGAAAAGGGTGACCGAGTGGCTGTGGTCTTCCGGGACGGAAGCACAAAGGAACTGAGCAACATGATAGACATCACACAGCTGCTGGGACGATGGGTGGAACCGGATGCCGTCGACGAGGGCATGATGCAAGGCATCGAACTGCAGGACGGCGGTGCGGCCAGCAGCATCAACAGTCGCGCAAACCGCTACGTAAGCTGGCGTCTGTACAACGGCAAGCTGTTGCTGGTGAACTCGCTGAACGGCATGGTGGACAACGACATGCCAGAGGACACCCTGTACATCCAGAGCCTGACTCAGAAAGAGCTGAAGGTCATCACGGGCTACGCCAAGCACATCTACCGCCACTCAATGGATGCAGAGGAGGACAACGTGAAGGAATACGACGAGTACATCTCACCCGACGCCAGCGCCTTCGACCCGGAAGGCGATGTACCCGAAGGCACGAGTCCCGACATCCCCGAAGAAGACCGGGTATTCTGACACAACAAAAAAGGCAACGAAAGGCATTTGTCATAGAGCAGTAATGTCATCGCGACGAAAGTAGGGATTTACATTTTTCCCGCTGGCAAATGTCACAATCGTCCGGAATGGCAACCGTATGCCAAATGGTATATCATGGCTAAAAAAACATCCTCCATGCAGTCATTTTTGCATGGAGGATGATTCTTTTTAACCTAAATCAAACTTATCTATCAACAAATCGTCACTATCATTTGGTACCTTCGTGGGGCACGCCCCAACCGCGCGGCTGTCCCTGAGCGTCCTTGGAACGCTGATGGTGGCCATTGTTCCAGGCATTCCTGCCGTTGTTGCCGTTTCTGCCGTTGCCGTTCCAGCTGCCGCGCCCCATGGAATTGGCACGCAAGAGCATTTCACGGTGAAACTCTTCCTCGGCACACATCACGTTGTAGACCTTCTTGGCATCCACCACCTTGCACATCTTGGCATAGTAGGTCTGCTCCAGCTTGGCCAGCGCCACGTTCAGTTCGGTAATCTGCGAGATGAGGTCGCTGTACTCCTTGGTGGTGGCGTTGCAGTCAGGCTTCTGGCGCTTGAGCTTCATCATCTTGCCGTTCATCTCCATCTGCTTGGTCTTCATCTCGAAATAGATGGGAAACAGCTTGTCGGCCTCTGCCTGCGTAAGACAAGCCTTGTCGCGCACATAGTTGCGCATCATTGTCTTGAACTCCTCGGGGTTGAACTGTGGTTTTTCCCCCTTGTTATTGTTTGGTTGCGCCACAGCAGTGGTGGCAGCCAACAAGACAAGTATCAGAAAGCTAAGAATCTTTTTCATCTTTGTCGGACATTTACATGGGGTTCTAAAACTTGTTGTCAGTTCTCAGTCAGATAGTAGGCAATGTCGTTGTTGCTGACCATCGAGTAGTCCAGCACGTCATTGAAATACTCCTCGTCAAGCGACATGCGTTCCCTCTCTTCCTCCATCAGATTGCTGGCAAGCTGCACATCATCTGACTTCCGGAAGCCTGGAGCAAGAACGCCTGCACACACCACGGCACCAACTACCAATGCGGCAGCGGCATAGCGCCATAAGCGAGGGATCAGGGTGCGACGAATCGTTTGCTGTGGTTCGGGCAACTGACCCATCACACGGTCACAAAAGGTATCGAAGTAACCTTCCGGAACCTTAAAGGGATCGGTCGCTCCTGTGGGGCGCTTTCCCTCGATGTACTGTTTCAGTCTTTCTTCCGTCATACTATTTTTCTTTATCTATAGGACTATATATATATAATATGGTTTAATCGAGCAAGCCGAAAAATGTTGAAATTTTCTGTACAGCATGGTGATAAGAAGCCTTCAGGGCACCTACGCTCGTCCCCAGCACGCTCGACATCTCCTCGTATTTCATCTCCTCGTAGTACTTCATCGTGAAGACCTGCCTCTGCTTCTTGGGCAACAGGGCGATGGCCTGCTGCAGCTGCATCTCCGTCTCGTCACCATCAAAGTAAGGGTCGCTCTCAAGGCGGCTTGCCACGGCCTGTGCTACCTTCTTCTCGTCGTCGTCGAGACTGAGTCCCTTGTGCTTCTGACGCGACACAAAGTCAAGCGACTCGTTGGAGGCTATGCGGTAGAGCCAGGTGGAGAGGCTCGAGTCGCCACGGAAGTTGGCCATACCCTGCCATGCCTTGATGAAGGTATTCTGCAGCACGTCGTCGGCATCCTCATGCACCAGGACAATACGACGGATGACGCGATAGAGAGGCTCCTGGTACTTGCGTACCATACGTTCGAAGGCCTCCCTGCGGGTGGCTTCGTTGTGTAAGGCCTCGATGAGTTGCTTCTCGTCGTTTGTCATAACATTATATAGGACAAGTGTAAAGTCAAATGGTTTAAAACTCTGCCAGTGCGTCCTTCAGCGGCTTGTCATAGCCATAGACGTCATCGTACTGCCGGAACGTACCGGTACTGTCGGGGTACAACGTAAAATAGTCGATATAGACCGGGATGCTGGGCTTGAAGGAGCAGGAATTGAGGTGATGATCCGTATCGGTATTCTCGGCATACTGGCGTCCCTCTTCCGTCAGGGGAGCCTTATCGACGGCTACGCGGATTTTGTCGACGTACAAGTCGTCGGGGTCCGTCAGCAGGAATACGGCCAGATCGAGCGGACGCTGCACACGCACGCAGCCATGGCTGACGGCACGCACCTCACGCGAGAAGGCTCCGGGCGAATTGGTATCGTGCAGATAGACGGAATGACTGTTGGGGAAACGGAATATCATACGTCCGAGCGAGTTGCCAGCTCCCCGTTCCTGGCGCAGGGCGTACTTGCCGCTAAGCCATTGACTGGCAGAGAGGGATGCAGCACTCAGTCGTTGACCCGAAGAACGCTCTACGGCAAACATACGATTGCGTCCAAAATATCCTGCATCGCCAGTATGACGGGGCACGATTTCGTTCTTGATGATGCTGGTAGGCACGGTCCAGTAAGGATTGAGCTCCAGCCGTCCGATGCGGCTCAGCAGCAGGGGTGTCTGGTGGTCCTTGCTGCCACAGCAGACCTTCATGTTGAGGCGTCGGCCTCCGTCATTATCAACAGCCTCCAGTTCGAAGGACGGAATGTTGACCATAACATACTTGCCCGTGTCGGCCGGACGTTCGTAGCGCCAACGCGTACGTTCAAGGTTCACACGAGCCAGGTCGGCCAAACGCTCCTCCCCTACCTCGCGCAGCCTGTTATACTCGCGACAGAAACGGTGGAAAAGCGAGTCGACAGGCTGGACATCGCTAAGGAGAAGCGCCATCTCGTCCAGCACCGGCAACTTGGAAATGGCCAGGTAGAACAGCGAGTCAGTAGCCACCTCTGCCGGAATATCGTACAGATTGCGATAGGCCTTCGAACCACGGGTACCCAGCAGACGGTTGAAGACATCAGAGGGACGGACATAGCCGAAACGCTGACCGTACAGGAACCGCAGGTAGGCACGAGAGAGACGATACTCCAGACGCCCCATCAGTTCGCACACCTCTGCCTGGGTGCAGCTGTCGGGTCTGAGCTTGCGGAAGTCGGCCAGGTCGGCCGCCATCTCGTCCAGTCGGAACGTCTCACGCTTCAGTCCCTGCTCCTCCACATTACCCAGCCAAGCGAGCAGGGTTTCTGCACGCTCATCCATGCCGTACTTACTCACCCAATAGAGTGTGTCCGCAAGACCGGTAGAGTCGCCATTGTGGAGACTGTAAAGTTGTTCAAGATAATCGTCGGCATACATCTTGCCGCCATCGGCCTGTGCCACGCTGTCCATCACATGACGGATAGCCTGTTCGTTAAAAGGAAAGTAAAGTTCCTCCGGTTCGCCAAGCAGGCTGCACGAGGAAAACACAAAGATACACGAGAAAAACAATGCGTGAAGAAAACTGCGCATTTTCATAGCAGGAAGGTGTTTGTATGTAGGAGCGATGCTGGCCACAGCCATCAGCGGACGGAAACCTTACGCGCTACATTGCCTACCTTCAGGATGTAGCACCCCTTACCAAGATTGAGTTCTATGGTCTTGTCGTTACTGTCAATTCGGAAACTGCCGACCTTGACACCAGCAAGATTGTACACATTGAGCGTCTGTCCGTTGGCACCACACACCCTCACGTTGCTGCCATCCATCGTCAGGGTGACGGTGGCAATCTCCAGCTCGGGAGCCTCATACATCTCCTCTGCCATGAGCGACAAAGGACTTCCAATCAGGAGTGCTCCAAGTAGTTTGATATGCAATGACTTCTTCATACGCTATGTAATACGCTGATAGTTTTCAATCACAAAGTTACGTTTTTCTTCGTAGTGTGCCAAATTTTATTGTGCAAAAATGCACTTTTTTTATTTTTTTTTGCATTTTCACACAATACACCCCTGTTTAGTGATGATTAAAAAATAAAACTTGGTACAAAATCAGCTGTTTTTACGACTCAACAACATCTTTCACACTATCTCCACGGTAAGCCCTTCCCTGCTCAGCAAAGTGTTAGCAAAGACCTCCTTAGCCTCGCGCAAATGAGCGCCTTCATCCTTGATACGACCACTGTAATGCCCTATAAGCAAACGACCGACACCGGCAAGCTGAGCCATCTGCGCGGCCTGCTGAGCCGTAGAATGACAGGTCTGCTGCGCACGCAGTGCCAGGTCGTTACCGAACGTGGCCTCATGATAAAGCAGGTTGACACCCTTTATCCACTCAGCAAGACGCGGTTGGAAGAGCGTGTCGGAACAGTAGGCAAAGCTGCGGGCAGGATCAGCCGGACGAACCAGTCGGCAGTTGGGAATGACCTCACCGTCTTCAGTTGTCCAATCCATGCCCGCCTTGATATTGTTGGCCTGGCTTACCGGAATGCCGTAGCACTCCAGCATTTCCGGACGGATGTGGGGCAGCAATGGCTTCTCCTTGAAGAGATATCCGCAGCAGGGCACGCGGTGAGCGAGCGGAAGACTCCACACCTCCACACTACGATCCTCGTAGACCAGCTGATGCACCTTGGTATCGACCTCATGGAAGTAAACCTGATAATCCATGTCCTGACAGAAATGTTGCAGCACACAGTCCATAAAGGGTTTCAGGTCGGCCGGTGCATGGATGTGCAGGTCGGCCGTGCGTCCCAGCAATCCCATCGTGGAGATAAGGCCTGGAAGTCCGAAGCAATGATCGCCATGGCTGTGTGTGATGAATACGTGTCCCAAGCGCGTCATACCCAGTCCGACCTTGCTCCATTGCATCTGAGCGCCCTCCCCACAGTCGATCATGAACAGCTTGTTGCGCATGTCCAGCACCTGACAGCTGGGCAGGTGCCCATTCGACGGCTTGGCCGAACCGCATCCAAGGATATGTAATTTGACAGGTAACATTATAGTCTTATCAAAGTAGAGAGGCGGCCTGTATCAAGCCGCCTCTCCTTGTTTATATTAGATTGAAGATGGGAGATTACTCACCCTTCTCCATCTTTGCCTTCAGAGCTGCCAGAGCGTCGATGTCGCCGAGGGTAGTGCTTGCTGCCACGTTGTTAACGGTGGGAGTAGCCTCCTTCTGCTCCTTACGACGGGGAGCGGCATTAGCCTTGCGCTGCTCACGAGCCTCAGCACGCTGAACATCCTCGAAGATGCGGCTGTGAGAGAGGATGATGCGCTTGCTGTCCTTGTTGAACTCGATTACCTTGAAGTCGAGCTTCTCGTTCAGCTGAGCCTGAGTGCCATCCTCCTTAACGAGGTGCTTGGGAGTAGCGAAGCCCTCAACACCATACTGGAGCTGAACAACTGCGCCCTTGTCCATCATGTCGATGATGGTACCCTCGTGGATGCTGCCCTGGGTGAATACGGTCTCGAATACATCCCAAGGATTCTCCTCGAGCTGCTTGTGACCGAGGCTCAGACGACGGTTCTGCTTGTCGATCTCCAGTACAACAACCTCGATCTGAGCACCGATCTGAGTGAACTCGCTGGGGTGCTTAACCTTCTTGGTCCAAGAGAGGTCAGAGATGTGGATAAGACCATCAACACCCTCCTCGATCTCAACGAATACACCGAAGTTGGTGAAGTTGCGAACCTTAGCGGTGTGCTTGCTGCCAACGGGATACTTCTCCTCGATAGCCTCCCAGGGATCCTCCTTGAGCTGCTTGATACCCAGAGACATCTTGCGCTCCTCGCGATCCAGAGTCAGGATAACTGCCTCTACCTCGTCACCTACCTTCATGAAGTCCTGAGCGCTGTGCAGGTGCTGGCTCCAGCTCATCTCTGAAACGTGGATCAGACCCTCTACGCCGGGAGCAATCTCGATGAATGCACCGTAGTCAGCCATAACGACTACCTTACCCTTCACGTGGTCGCCAACCTTCAGCTCGCCATCCAGAGCATCCCAGGGATGAGGAGTGAGCTGCTTGAGACCGAGGGCGATACGCTTCTTCTCGTTATCGAAGTCGAGGATAACAACGTTGATCTTCTGGTCGAGCTCAACAACCTCCTTGGGATCGCTTACGCGGCCCCAGCTCAGGTCGGTGATGTGGATCAGACCGTCTACGCCACCCAGGTCGATGAATACACCGTAAGAGGTGATGTTCTTAACGGTACCCTCGAGTACCTGACCCTTCTCAAGGCGAGAGATGATCTCCTTCTTCTGCTGCTCGAGCTCTGCCTCGATGAGAGCCTTGTGGCTGACAACCACGTTCTTGAACTCCTGGTTGATCTTGACAACCTTGAACTCCATGGTCTTGCCAACGAATATATCATAGTCGCGGATGGGCTTAACGTCGATCTGGCTACCGGGCAGGAAGGCCTCGATACCGAATACGTCAACGATCATACCACCCTTGGTGCGGCACTTGATGTAACCCTTGATGATCTCCTCGTTCTCCATAGCGGCGTTAACGCGATCCCATGAGCGGCTAGCACGAGCCTTCTTGTGAGAAAGTACGAGCTGACCCTTCTTGTCCTCCTGGTTCTCGATGTATACCTCAACGGTGTCACCAACTGCCAGTTCGGGATTGTAGCGGAACTCGCTAACGGGGATAATACCATCGCTCTTGAAGCCGATGTTTACAACAACCTCACGCTTGTTGATAGAAATTACGGTACCGTCTACTACCTCGTAGTCGTTTACCTTGTTCAGAGTACCATCATAAGCGGCCTCCTGAGCCTCGTGGCTCACCTCAGTGTTTGCACTGCCATTGGCGTAGCCTTCCCAGTCGAAGTCTGCCAAAGGTGCGACATTCTTGTAATCTGCCATGTTAATAATTTGATTTTTAAGAAATTAATACGGTTAGACTTTATATTGATATAAAATTCCGGCTGCAAAGGTACAACATTTTTCACAATTAACAGTCATATTTCGGTAATTATTTTCGTTTTTTGACTCATTTTTATCGTTACTATGCCTATTCGTACACTATATAATATAATAATGTATATCTTTGCATCAATGAACAGGAATACCCATAGCTCAGCGACAAGCACGAGGCCCAAGCGCCCCAGCCGCACGTCCTCCTCCCACGGCAACGCCATGAGGCGAGGTCTGCTGGTTTCCGTCCTGGCCTTGAGCACAATGTGGGGCATGGCACAGGAGCAGTCCGACTCTGACCTGTGGTACTTCCAGTTGAAAGGACCTGTCAAGAGCATCGTCATCAAGGGCTTGCACCTCATCAAGGCAAGCTTCGACCGACAAGGCCGCATCACCGGCATGACCCACGACGGCAACCGCGCTGTGGTGCACCGCAACAGCGAGGGACGCATCGACTCCACCACGGTCGCCTCGCTCCGACTGGACGACCACCACAACACCAAGTTCCGGCAGCGTGCCACCGACGAGCACGGCAACTGGATAGCGCGCAAGACACAGCAGCAGTCCCCCTACTTCATCGGTACCGAATACTGCGAAACGACATACTACGAGACGGCCGGGGAATGAGTGGCCATGCACACCACACACACACGAAACAAGACACCATCGCTACTTTTTTCGGCATCATCGGTGCAAAGACAGACATTCTTTTGGCAACAAACAAAAGAAAAACAAATAATTATTGCAAGAATCTTGCTATTTTGAACTTAAATTCGTATCTTTGCCACAGAAATACGGGTGACAATGGGTCATATATTATAAATAAGGTAAAAAGAGAGAACACATGAGAAAGATTAACTGTATCGGCTTACTGACCAGTGGAGGTGATGCCCCTGGCATGAATGCCGCCATCCGCAGCATCACGCGTGCTGCCATCGCCAACGATTTTCGCGTCAAGGCCATCTACCGTGGTTACGAGGGCCTCATCAACAACGAAATCAAGGAGTTCACCACCGAGAACGTGAGCAACATCATCCAGCGTGGCGGCACCATACTGAAGACTGCCCGTTCGAAGGAGTTCATGACCCCCGAAGGTCGCCAGAAGGCCTACGACAACATGATGGCACAGGGTATCGACGCCCTCGTGGTCATCGGCGGTAACGGTTCGCTGGCCGGTGCACGCATCTTTGCACAGGAGTTCGACGTACCCTGCATCGGTCTGCCCGGCACCATCGACAACGACCTCAACGGCACCGACCTCACCATCGGTTACGACACCACACTGAACACCATCATGGAGTGTGTCGACAAGATTCGTGACACAGCGACCTCGCACGAGCGTATCTTCTTCATCGAGGTGATGGGACGCGATGCCGGCTTCCTGGCCCAGAACAGCGCCATCGCTGCCGGTGCCGAGGCTGCCATCATCCCCGAGGACTCAACGGGAGCCGACCAGCTGGAGCACTTCATCGGACGTGGCATCCGCAAGTCGAAGTCGTCGAGCATCGTCATCGTGAGCGAGAGTCCCAAGTGCGGTGCCATGTACTATGCCGAGCGTGTCAAGAAGGAGTACCCCGAGTACGACGTGCGTGTCTCCATCCTCGGACATCTACAGCGCGGCGGCTCGCCCTCGGCCGGCGACCGCGTCCTGGCCAGCCGTCTGGGTGTAGGTGCCATCCAGGCCCTGCTCGAGGGGCAGCGCAACGTGATGATCGGCATCAAGAACGACGAGGTGGTCTACGTACCCTTCTCCAATGCCATCAAGAGCGACAAGCCCGTCAAGAAGGAACTCATCGATGTGCTCGACACACTGAGCATCTAACCCCTACCCCGCTGCCCCAAGACAGCACATACAAGCAAAACGGCACGCCCATCACCATGATGAGCGTGCCGTTTTTGTTTCTGCCATACAACCGCAAAAGGAAGGCACATCAACGAAGGGGCAAGCACGCTACACCGTTGCAGGCAAGTGGCGAAGCGGCAAGAGGTCGGAACCTGCGATACCAGAACAACTGAAAGTAACGACATACCATTTGGTACAAGCCCATCGTTCGGAATGACATTAGTGCTCAATGCCAATTGCTATATAATCCCCCCAAAAATGCGACGCTGCGTTACAGATTCTGCGACGCTGCGTTACAGATTCTGCGACGCTGCGTTACAATTTCTGCGACGCTGCGTTACAATTTCTGCGACGCTGCGTTACAGATTTCACATCCGTGGCGACACCACAGGCACACTAGGGGGAAGGGAAGCTTGCCGACGGTCCCATGAGCCGCCGGCATGGCTATTTCATTGCCATTTTTTTTGCCACAGCACTCGAAAACCTGCAAATGTTCCACAAACTTCATTTTTATAATGTGATATTGGAGAGTTTCACGGAAAAAGTATTATCTTTGCGCTCAAGAGAACCAACAACTCCGCAACCGAAGAAAACAACAAAAACAGAAAAACATAATGAAGACAGCAAGAACAATAGCCATGCTACTGGCAGCCAGCGCACTGGCAGCCTGTGGCAACAGTACGTACGAAAAGACCGAGCAGGGCATCATCGTACACGTACAGCACACCGCCAAGGCGGACAGCCTGGGCTTTGAGGTGCCCAAGCTTGTACGACTGCAGGTGATGGGCGAGAAGATCATCCACGTATCTGCCACGGCCGAGAACACGTTTGCCGACAAGCAGAGCCTCATCGTCGTGGACCGAAAGGAGAAGACGCCCTACGAGATAGCTCAGCAGGGCGACACCATCACCTTGGCCACCAAGGCCTTGCAAGCTCATGTGCTGGCTTCGACGGGTGAAGTGTGGTTCTGCGACTCGCTCGGCAACCTCATCGCACACGAACAGAACGGCGGCGGCAAGGAGTTCAAGCCATACACCTGCACCCAGACGCACCCAGACGGTAAGGAGGAGGTCTACAAGGGATGGTCCATCCGACAGGTCTTCGAAAGCCCCGAGGACGAGGCTTTCTACGGACTGGGACAGCACCAGGCCGACGAATGGAACTACAAGGGCAAGAACGAGGAACTCTACCAGTACAACACGAAGGTGAGCATACCCTTTGTGGTATCTTCCCACAACTACGGCCTGCTCTTTGACAGCTATTCGCTATGCCGCTTCGGCAACCCCAACGACTACAGCCAGCTGCACAAGGTATTCAAGCTGACCGACAAGGACGGCAACGAGGGGGCATTGACAGGCACGTATGCCGCCCCCGGCCAGGAGACACTGGTGCGACGTGAGGACTCGCTCTACTTCGAGAACCTCAAGTCGGCCAAGAACCTGCCCACGTATAACCTGAACAATGCCAAGGTCGTCTATGAGGGAACCATCGAGCCAATGGAGACGGGCGAGTATCGCTTCTCGCACTACTACTCGGGCTATCAGCGCATCTTCATCGACGGCAAGGACGTCTACGACGAGGACGTGGCCGGCACGGGAAGTCAGGACCAGACCATCTGGCGCACGGCATGGAACCCCAACGCCCGCAAGTTTGCCCTGCCACTCGAGAAGGGCAGGAAGTATGCCTTCCGACTGGAATGGACACCCGACGGCGGCGAGGCCTACTGCGGCCTGCGAGCCTACGCGCCCGTATCAGACGAGGAGCAGCAGAAGCTCTCCTTCTGGAGCGAGATGACGCAGCAGCTGGACTACTACTTCATGGCGGGTGAGAATGCCGACGAGGTCATCTCGGGCTACCGCACCCTGACGGGCAAGGCACAGATCATGCCCGACTGGCTGCTGGGATACTGGCAGTCGCGCGAACGCTACAAGACGCAAAGTGAGATACTGGACGCACTGGCCGGATTCCGCGAACGCCACCTGCCCATCGACAACATCGTGATGGACTGGAACTACTGGACACCCGACTCGTGGGGAGCCTTCGAGTTCGACCCCACCCGTTTCTCCGACCCCAAGGGCATGATTGACACGATTCATCAGCAGCATGCGAAGATTATGATCTCGTGCTGGCCAAAGTACTACCTTACGGTGGACAACTACAAGGAACTGCTTGACAAGGACTACATCTACATGCAGTCCGTCAAGGACTCCATCTACGACTGGCTCGGCTACAAGTACGCCTTCTACGATGCCTACGAGCCCGAAGCGCGCAAGATCTTCTGGCGTCAGCTCTACGAGAAGCTGGGCACCATCGGCATGGACGCCTGGTGGATGGACGCCTCAGAGCCCAACGTGCGCGACTGCACCGACATGGAGTATCGCAAGCTGCTCTGTGGTCCCACGGCATACGGTTCGTCCGACGAATACTTCAATGCCTACTCCATCGTGAACGCTGAGGCCATCTACGATGGTCAGCGCGCCTACGAGACCGCCATCGAAAAAGAAAAGTCAAAAGCGAATGACGATAAGTCCGAGACTCCCGACAGCAAGTGGCTGCAGGACAACACCAAGTGGGACGACCGCGGCTTTGGTAATGAGTTCTCGCCCAACAACAATCGCGTATTCCTGCTCACCCGCAACGGATTTGCCGCTGAACAGCGCTACTCCACGGCCACATGGTCGGGCGACATCGGCACGCGTTGGGAGGATATGAAGGCCCAGATCACGGCCGGCCTCAACTTCTCCATCTCGGGCATCCCCTTCTGGAGCCAGGACATCGGTGGATTCTCTGTCGAGAAGCGTTATGAGATGGCACAGCGCATCTACGACGCCACGGGCCAGGAGAATGCCGATCTGAAGGACTGGCGCGAACTCAACGCACGCTGGCACCAGTTCGGCATGTGGGCACCGATGTACCGCAGCCACGGACAGTTCCCCTTCCGCGAGCCCTGGAACATTGCCCCCGAGGGACACCCCGCCTATGAGGTCATCAAGGCCTGCCTCGAACTGCGCTACCGCCTCATGCCCTACCTCTACTCACTGGCTGCCGACGTTCACTTCCACGACTACACCATCATGCGTCCGCTCGTGATGGACTTCGGACAGGACCAGAACGTCCTCAACATTGGCTACCAGTTCATGTTCGGCCCCAGCATCATGGTCAATCCTGTCTACACGTACAAGGCACGCAGTCGCGAGGTATATTTCCCCAGACAAATGGACAACGGCAAGCTGACGGATTGTCTCTGGTACGACTTCTTCACGGGCGACGTCACCTCAAAGGGCGGTGAGACTAAGACGGTGCCTGCTCCCTACGAGCACATCCCCCTCTACGTACGTGCCGGTAGCATCATACCCTTCGGTCCAGCGCTGGAATACACCCAGCAGAAGAAGGCTGACCACATCCGCCTCTACGTCTACCAGGGTGCCGACGGCAAGTTCAACCTCTACGAGGACGAAGGCACCAACTACGGCTACGAGGCAGGCCGCTTCGCCAACATCCCCATCAGTTACAACGAGGCTACCAAGACACTCACCCTCGGTGACCGTGAAGGCGAGTTCCCCGGCATGCTCAACAACCGTACCTTCACCATCGTTCCCTGCTCAACCGACAAGGCACAAGGCTACGACCCCGAAGCCGCTGGCAAGGAGATAAAGTACACAGGCAAGAAGATTGAGTTGAAGCTCTGAGAAACGGAGGACTACGAGGGTTAGCCATATCACCTTCATAACCTTGCATACAAAGTTTATCGACAACATGAAATTTGAAAATCTAAAAAAACGATATAAACATGTGCACAGTGAATCTTAGTTTCGAAGTTCCTGATTCAAAACACATCGACGTTGAGGCTTTGAAACAAAATATACAAGCTTATGTTTCTCTCCTGATTTCCAATCCCAGTATCTTAAAGAAAGACACTGATACAGATATAGATATTACCGACAGAATGCTTGAACGTTTTTCAGGATGCTGGCATGGCAATGAAACCACAGAAGAAATTATATCGCGGATAGATGCTGGTAGGACCATACGTGAACCCTTATCCATGTAATAACTATGGAGCAAACAAAATACCTACTGGATAGTAATATCTGCATACATTTACTAAGACAGAATTCCGATGTATCAAGAAAGATTAGAGAGGTAGGATGGGAGAACTGCTGTATTTCAGAGATAACTGTGGTTGAACTGTTTTACGGAGCAGAATCTAGCCAACAAAGAGAAAAGAACATTGCAGAGGTAGCAGACTTCGTCAGCTATATAAAAGTACATCCCTTGTCGACCTGTATTCGTGAGTTTTGTGCTCAAAAAGTTCAAATGCGGAAAGAAGGCAGGATGATTGAAGATTATGATCTTTTCATCGGAACCACAGCACTTGTAAACGACTGCATATTGGTAACAGAGAATGTTAAACATCTTTCACGCGTTCGTGGGATCACGATAGAAAATTGGATAAACCGAAAATGAATATGCGTTTCATCCAACTACCGCTACAATCTATTCCTATAGAATAACCAAACAGAGAAAAACCTTTTATCCCACTATTCATTCCGAGGCATCCCAGCCATTCATACGGAGCAAGGGAATGCCTCGGTTGTATTTTTACCACAGATAATAGAACATATACCTATAGATGATCCGTTAATGATGTAGATGATAGGAAAGTTGCTCGGCATTACTGCATGACAGACGAGGACAACCACCTTACTTGGGCACAGCATAGACGTGCTGAAAGGGGTCGCCTTTCCTCCCCCTTAGAGCTTGGACGATACCGGCAACGGAAGCGAATCGGATGACAACAGAACCGAATCGTCCAACAGCGAATCGATGCTGAGAGAAAGGGAGTCCTGTAAGGTATCAAGCAGCTGTTCCTCCTGTGGCAACTGGAGGGAGTCTTCCTGTGCAACCTTCTCGTGCTGGCTACGGATGCAGGAAATATCGAAGAAGGCCAGCAGGGTGACGGAAAGGGGTGTAAATAATGTCTTTTTCATCATATAGCATTTCTTTTTGGTGTACAAAGTTACGTCTTTTTTAGTCTATTAGACTCATAAATGCAGTTTTTCTTTGTATTTTTGGGACAAAAAGGAAAGAAATTAGTAACTTTGCAATCGTTATGGAGAAAGACATCATCTGTATTGGTCATATTACCAAGGACAAAATCGTCACGCCACAAATGGAGGTTTACATGCCCGGTGGCACCACGTTCTACTTTTCGTACGGCATCAACCAGCTGGACGGAAAGGACATCACGTACGGACTCATCGCCTCACTGGCCGAAGAGGATATGCAGGCAGTGAACGACATGCGCACGGCTGGCATCGAAGTGGAAGTGATACCGAGCCAGAAGACGGTATACTTCGAGAACATCTACGAGGCAGACTCCAACAAGCGCCATCAGCGCGTGCGAGCCAAGGCCGACCCCTTCACGATCGAGAGCGTGAAGGATGTCAAGGCACGCTACATCGTGCTGGGTTCGCTCCTGGCAGACGACTTCTCCATCGACGTCATCAAGTATCTCTCCGAGCGCGGTACACTGGTGGTAGACGCTCAGGGATACCTGCGCGAGGTACGCGACGAAAAAGTGTATGCCATTGACTGGGCCAACAAGATGGAAGCCCTGAAATACGTGGACATACTGAAGGTCAACGAATACGAGATTGAGGTACTCACGGGCAAGAAGGACATGCACGAGGGGTGCCTGCAGCTGGCCGAATGGGGCGTGAAGGAGGTGCTGCTGACGCTCGGTTCGTTCGGCAGCGTAATCTATGCCGAGGGACAGTTCTACGACATACCCGCCTACGAACCGCTCAACGTAGTGGACGCCACGGGTTGTGGCGACACCTACGTGATGGGCTACGTCTACAAGCGTGCGCAAGGTGCCAACGTGAGAGAGGCGGGCCACTTTGCCGCTGCTGTCTCAACGTTGAAACTGGAGGCAAGCGGCCCGTTCAAAGGCACGGAGCAGGAGGCTCAGGAGCGAATTCCCCTGGCCTTACGCCAAGCATAAACCCATACGACAAGGAATGCCAAGAGCGGAATGACGAAGGGCGTGACGGGAGTCGACACATCGGCCAGCCATGCCACCAACAGGAATCCGCAACCACCTACCGGGGTCATCATGAGGAGTGATGACCCCGTCTTTGTATGGTGCCCCAGTCCCGACAGGGCAAGGGAGAAGATGGTGGGGAACATGATGCTCTCAAAGAGATAGTTGGCAATGAGGAACACCAGCGAGAGCGTACCGACCCAGGCAGGCGCACCATCCTGGGCAAAGATACCTGTACAGAGTACACCCGACAAGCACAGCACACTGCCCGAAGCACAGAGCAGCAACATGTGTTCGGCTCGCATGACGAGCATCAAGGCCGAACCGATAAAGCGACCGCACATGAAGACCACCAACGCGAGCGAGAGAATGTAGCTGGCCGTGGCACTGCTTATCCAACCCATATCGGTGGTGAAGTTGACGAAGTAGCTGTTGATACTAATCTCGCCTATCTCGTAACAGAGCAAGGCTGTGAGGCCTAACATAAAGATGGGCTTGCGAAACAGGGCACGGAGGCTGCGCAGACTCGAGACGGGTTTTTCGGGAGTTCCCTCTGCTTCTGTGGCCAACTGCCCAGCAGACTTCACTTCCGGCAACTTGACAAAGGAGAAAATGACGGCAATGACCACCACGACAAAACCCATGATGAGATAAGGAAGAGAGATGTCGGCCGAGGCATTGTCGGAGCCAGAGAAAAGGAAGCCGCCCACGATGAGGGGAGCCAGGAAACTGCCCATACCGTTGAAGGACTGCGACAGGTTGAGGCGCGACGTGGCCGTCTCAGCCGGACCCAGCAGGGCAGAATAAGGATTGGCAGAAGTCTCGAGGAAGGCCAGTCCGCACGCAATAATGAAGAGGCAGACGAGGAAGGCATTGAGGGTGCCCACCCCAGCGCAAGGCACAAAGAGGAAGGCACCGGCAGCAAAGAGGGAGAGGCCGAACACCACGCCCTTGCGATAGCCGAAGCGGTTGATGAACATACCGGCTGGGATGGCCATCAGGAAGTAGCCGAGATAGGTAACCACCTGTATCATGGCCGACTGGGTGATG
Source organism: Bacteroidaceae bacterium (assembly GCA_045616065.1). Lineage (GTDB taxonomy): Bacteria > Bacteroidota > Bacteroidia > Bacteroidales > Bacteroidaceae > Physcousia. Next base: position 33,097 of record JAZLFZ010000049.1, read on the forward strand.
TCCACGTCCAATGTCTGTTGAAAGTGTTTGTTCAGCACATCGAGAATGGCACGTGCAAATCCCCAAAGGAAGAACAGACACGTGACAAGGACGAAAGGCACGAGATACGTGCGCGAGGTAATAGATTTTTTCATTTTGTTTTATATTTTCAGTTATCCATAATTATAATTATTCTTGTCGCTTCTTCGTCGTTTAGGCACTAACGCCTTTAACTCCTCAAAATCATCTCCACATACCGTTCCTCAAGCCTTTTGAGTGGTCCCCATTGCAGCAAGACCTTCTCCCAAAGCAGCACGAAGCCAAGGCAGAGCGTGACACCCAGCAAGACGTCGATGAGATAGTGATGGCTGGTGTAGACAGCCGTCCAGCAGATGCCTGCCGACAGGATGCCGAACAGCGTGCTGATGGCCCAGTGGGCACGTCCTTTCAGGGCATAGAGGAAGGTGCACAGGCAGTAGGTGCTGTGCAGGGAGGGTACGGCCGCAAAGACATTGGCATTGCGACTGTAAATACCATGGAAGATGGGCGAACCGATCAAGGCATCGAAACGTGCCAGCCCAGCCTCGCTGCCCATCTGCTCGCCCAGCATGGAGGGATCGATCGTGCCACCGTTCTGGGCAAAGAACCAAGGAGGCGAAGCAGGATGGATGTAGTAGCCCACAAAGCCCAGCAGGTTAATGAAGAGGAAGGCCCACGTGAAGTGCAGGAAGACCCGGCGGTCGCCCTTGAAGAAATAATAGAAACAGAAGGCCAGCGGAGCAGGCACCCAGAGCAGATAGAAAATGCCGGCAAAGAAGTCGGCCACGCTGTTGTTGTGGAGCGCAAAGTACTCGTTGAGCGTCATGCGCACTCCATCGCTGGTCACACCGAAGAGTGCGAGTTCCGTATCGTGAATACCCTGTATGTCCACCTCGCCCACCAAGTAGTTGGGATAGAGGCGCATGACGTCGTAGGAAATACCGAAGATGACAAATGGAATCATGCACAAGGCAAACTTGCGCGTAAGATCCGTAGGCACAAAACATGCCATGAAGAGCGCCACGAAGAAGATATGCTCGACACGAATGCCAATCATCAACTGACAGAAAATAAGATAGACAACCCAAATGGCCATGCAAACCAAAAGGGCACGTCGGGAGGGGAGGGATAGTTTCATTGTTTACCTTTTAACCGTTTAACAGCATAACCGCTTTACTGAAACCGTAGAACCTACTACTTCTTCTTGAGTTGGTTCCGACAGTGGAGGATGCGCCAGAAAGCTGTCAGGTTGGCCAGCACGGCGATGAGTGCCATGGCATAGATGACGATGAGCGTGGCGTCGAACTCACCACCACTGAACAGGGGAGCCAGGATGCAGGCAAGGGCCGTCACTACCACGCGCTCGGGCCGCTGCATGAGCCCCACCTTACACTCGATATCGAGGCCCTCGGCACGGGCTCGCACATAGCTGACCATCAAGCTGCCTATCAAGGCCAGGAACGTAATCACGCTGCCCCACAGATAACCCGAAAGGATGAGCCAGTAGGAGACGCCGAAGAGCGTGATGAGTTCGCTGTAGCGGTCCAGCACCGAGTCGTAGAGGGCACCGAAGACGGACGACTGTCCACTGAGGCGTGCCACACGACCGTCCATCATGTCGAAGAGGCCGGAGAAGAGGATGATGGCTCCACCCCACCCCACGTAGCTAAGGTCAGCGGGATGCTCGATGCCCCCGTAGAGCAGCAGTCCGGCCGCCGCCACATTGCCCAGCAAGCCAATGGTGGTAATCATATTGGGGGTGATGCCCACTCGTATCATTCCCTTCACTATGGGATTGATAACATTGTAAATGACTTTTTGTAGAAAATCTCTGTAATGCATTATTCTGTTATATTTATTCTTACTTTATTTCAGGGTTCAAGGAGTTATCGCTCCCTCGTCGCCGAAGAGTTAAGACGAAGCCGTTACTGAATCAAAACACGTCTGAATGCACGCAACAAAGCATTCGTCTATACTCCTTAACCTCTTAACTCCCTAACCTCCGGTACACGAAGAGTCGCTGCATCTGGTAGTTCCAGCATACGGCCACGAGCACGGCCACGATGAGCTTGGAGGCGATGTATATCTGGTCGGAATGCGAGCCAAGCAGCGCCACGACACAGGAGTTCTCACGCATGGTCTCGGTAAGCAGGTACGTCCCGTAGGTATTGAGCAGGATGCTGATGCCCCACACGATGAAATACTTCAGGGCAATGTAACGCTTGCGGCTGCCGCTGCTGGGAAACACCCAACGGTAGTTGAAGATGCAGTTGCTCACGCCCCCGACGATGGCTCCCAATGCCGTGGCCACCACGTAGTACACCCCCATGACGCTGGACAGCAGGACCGTAACGACGAAGTCGACGATGCTGGCAAACTGAGCTGTACAGAGGGCTTTGAGGAAACGCATGGTCGGAGTTTTTTGGAGGTTATATCGAAGGACTGCCGCTGCAAGTCATGGCCCACCAGACGGGGAGCAGCAGGGGATAGAAAACCTGCTGGAAGAGGTAGAGCACAAAGAAGGCATACATGCCGGCCAGCACATCGTCCATCATGACGCCCCTCCCGTGACCCATACCTTCCATGTGACGCACTCCAAAGGGCTTGAACATATCAAAGAGGCGGAACAGCACGAAGGCCACCACACCATAAACCACATGCCCCGCCGGGGCTGCAAGCAGGGCTATCCAGGTACCCACCATTTCGTCGACAACCACGCGCGAGGGGTCTTCACCCCAGCAGGGTTCCAGTCGGTCGGCAGCCCACACGCCAGCGTGGTAGAACACCACGCACAGCAGCACGACGACCGCCTTCAAGGCCAAGGGCGAAACTACGTGGGCCAGGCCAAACCAAATAAGCAGGGCCACGAGTGCCCCGGCCGTACCGGGTCCCCATGGCCAGTATCCAGCACCAAATCCCGTTCCGATGAAGGCAGGTCCGAAAGGTGCCTTCCCGTGGTGCAACGTTGTCTGTTTATGTATTTTCATTAGTCTTTTAGTTGTCTAGTCCCCTAAAACGAAGCTCTGAACATGAAGCGGATGCCCCACTTCTGGGTATCGGACTGCAGATAGTTGATGCGATGCACATATTCCACATAGAGCAGTTTAAATATATTATGTATACCCACGATGAGCTCCGTGTACGGTTCGCGGACCCGCATCAGTTGTGAGGTGTAGGCGAACGTGCCATCCTCGGCATAGTGGCCAGGGAAATAGAAGAGGCGGTCGTTGCTGCGGTTCTGCTCCAGATAGGGATTGTTCTTATCGGTCAGGTACCCCCAGAAGAGGTTGCAGCCAATATACTCGCGCCACTTCAAACGTCGCAGCAGGGGGATGCGGTTGAAGAGTTTACCGTTCAGGTCCCACGTCATCATGAGCGTGGCGTTGCGGTCGGTAATGAACTCCATGTTGTTGATGAGGTTGAATGTCTGGTCCTCCATGATGTAGCTCAGGTTCGTTACCGGGAAGCACAGCAGCGGGAAGGGCACCTGGTTCCACTGGCACTGCGTCTTGGCGTACACGTCAATCTTACCCCACGACCGCAACCAGAAACGCTTGTAGATATTGAATTCCGTCAGGTTGTAGTTGTACTCACCGCCCAGCACGCCTCGGAAACCCGCTGTGTGGGAGAATCCCAGCACTGGCGTGTCGTGGTTTATCTTGATGCGTCGCTGCTTCGTGTTTATCCAGGCTGCGCCCGGCTGGTACTCAAAGGCCACGCTGACATCCGCTGTGGTGAAGTAGCGATGGTTGCCCAGAAAGTCGGCCTCGGGCATATTGAGGTTCACGCCTTGGTGCAAAGGCTGGAAGAAGAGCTGCCCGGCACCCTCAGCACGCTCACGACGCCCCGTCACGATGAAACGCAGGCCGTTCTCCCACTCCCTGTCGTACTGCACCTGGAAGCGTTGTATGTACGACATGTGATCCAGTCGCGTCCACTTCAGCGAGGTGAACACATTGTCCTTGTCCGTCTGTATGAAGCGATCACTGGGAGCAATGACATCGTTGAAATACTGCACGATGATATTGTTGCGGGGAAACTCGCGGGGCAGGTAGTCCTTGGCATTGAAACTGTACGTCAGTTCGGCAAGTCCCTTCCAGCGCTTGTCACCGAATCCGTAGCCCACATATCCCTTGGCAAAGAAATGCTTGCTCAGGTTGGCCGTGGTCTGCGCACTGGCCCTCAGCTTGAATCCCTCGACGAAGTTGTTCGTGAAGGTGGCATTCACCGGACCGTAGTCCACCTTGGAGGGTTTCTTCGGGTCGATGCTTGTCTCCACAAAGTTCTCGATGAAGGCCTTGGCTACCCACAGTATCTCCTTGAAGCCTTTGATGGCCTGCAGACGCTGAATGAACAGGTCCATCTGCCCTTCGCTCTTGGTGAGCGGTGTGGGGCGCTGCTCCTCCCAGAACTCCTCGTCACGCATCTTGGCCGAAGCCTCTATCTTCTTGTTGCCAGAGAACTTGAACGTAAGGTCGGGGATGGGGGTGAAGTCGAAGTTGCTGTACCGCACCGTCCGCTCCACCTGTGCCTTCTGTGCCTTCTGCGTCAGCATCAGCTGCACGATCATCTTATTGCGCGTCATCACCTGTTCGCCCGAAGGCAACGGCTCGAAATCCTGGATGATGTCCATGTGCTCCACAAAGTTGACGTCCGAACGCGACGGCACACCCAGACGGGCACGCTTCACACGATACGTGCTGTCGGCCAGCACCCACAGCGTTCCCTCGAAGCCGAAGTCCTGCGGATTGTTCGGAGTGAAGTCCACCTGGTAGCATCGTTCCCTGTCCACCATCACCGTGTCGGCCAGGTAGTAACGATAGAACCGCAGGGCACCGGACGAGGAAATGGGACTCATGAAGGGGTATTGGAACAGGCGCACCTCGTTGTCGTAGATGTGCACGTCCGTGAAGCAGTCCTGCAGCATGGCCGTGGCGATGTCGCCCGTATTGATAAGGTCATTGATGCCCTCACTCCTTGCCCCCACCACGATTGTCTTCTCGCTCTTGGGTTGCTTGCGGTAAATCACACGACTCACAGTCTCCTCCACAATGAGAGGCAGAATCAGTTTGCCTGTCTCCTCGCACGTCTCCACGTGATCCTTCAGGAAGGGCAAACGCTTGAACTCATCCTCCTTGAAGACATCGGGAGTCACCTCGTTCAGCCCCGTTGTCATCTTCTCGTACTTCATGTAGCTGAAGTAGTCACGCTCACGCAGGTCGCTCGCCTTCTTCTTGTCGATGACCTTCTGCATCAACAGCACGGCAGGATTGTCCTTGCGCACGTATTTCTTCTTCTTGGTGGTAATCTCTACCTCTTTGAGCGAACTGCTCGACTCCACCATCTTGATATTCAGTTTCTGGGGAGACTTCACACTGATAACCTGCGTATCGAATCCCATCATCGACACAACAAGGTTGCCCTTGCGAAAGGCAATCTTATAGCGTCCGTTGATGTTGGTATTCACCAGCGTCTTCTTGTCATCTTGATAGTAAACATGCACCCCAGGCAGACTCTCGCCCGTCTGCGAGTCCGTGATGACACCCTGCACAAACTGAGCAGTAATCCTCAGCGTGGAGAGCAACAACAGGAAACAAATAAGGAATAATCTTTTCACTTTTAGTCTTTTCTGCGTGCAAAATTACAAAAAACCGACGGAATACGAAAAAAAAGTTCGTTAAAAGACTTAAAGAGATGAGTTTTAGAACAAAGTGGCCACCCAAAAGGCGGCCACTTTGTATTTTTATGACACTGACGGATTCTATTGCATATAAGATACTTTGTTAACGAATAGTTCCCTTGCACGCATAGTCACCCACTCTCACCACATAGACGCCAGAGGGGAGGGAGGCGGGGAGGGAGAAGAGTGAGGCTGAAGGTGCCACGCCCTGCATCACCACCCGTCCGGAGGCATCGGTGACGGTAATCTTGTCTCCGACACGGGCACCGACGATGCGCAAGGTTCCTTGACGGAATCCGACGCGAACGGCACTGTTGGAGGGCGTTTCGATGCCGGTTGTGCTGATGGTGACAACGGGCGCAAACACCTCCCCGAGCTGGGAATAGACAGCCGACACCTTGAACTGGACAAAGGGGAACTGGGTGTAGTCGTTCGTATCGGTGTAACTAGTCTCGCGGATGGGACTCTCTGTCACCTTGTGGGCATTGGCATAGACATTATAGCCATTGAAGGTATTAAGTTCGGAAGCCCTTCGTACGCCAGCAGGTACGGAGACAAGAGGTGAGGCCGCGGCCTTGACACGACGGGCAGCAGGAGCGGTAATGCCATCGAAGTCAACGAACTCAGCAAACTGACGGATGGGCACAGTACGATCCTCCACCTGTACAACTTCGTGTTGGCGAGCTTTAGCTGGCGACGTAGCGTAAGGCTTGAGCCCGATGGAGATGTTCCAGTTGCCGGGGAGACCGGTGTTCTCGTCGTCGGCCGTAGTCCATGTGTGGCCATCGGTGGAATAGATATTGCCTCGACCCGTCATGGCAGGTCCCTCGTCGTAGCCCAGAGGTACGGTAATCTCATTGTGCTCGATGTAGACAATGACACGCATGTCGCACGAACTGTCTACTGGTATGTGGCGACTGAGCTGAATGCGGTTGAAGGCATACTGGGTGAGATCGCGGACATACTGCGTATGCACGAGTTGGTTGCCCTGGTAGACAAGGAGGTACAGCGCATTGGGAACCTGATTGATATAGACCTCCACCTCGGAGAGGGTGAGGCTCTCGTAGCCCTTGAGGTCACTGGCCAACCAGCGAACACCCGCATAGAAGGCACCGCCACTGGGCATGCCGGCAGCATCGTAGCTGTTGCCCGAGTGCCACTTGAGATAGACGGCCTCGCCCAGAGCAGGGGCATCCCATGCCAGATGGGTGCAAGCAGGATGGAAGTCGAGCACACGGAAGTTCTCGGGAGCCTGCCCGCCATTGTCGTAGCGGAGGTCGAGCGAAACGGCTGAGGTAAGCGGCGACACGGCAGCCGTCACGCTCTTCTGACGCACCTGATACTGATACGTACCGGGCTTGAGGTTGGTATCCATGTAGGAGACAGAGCGGATAGGAGCCGCATTGACCTGCACGCCATCGCGGAAGACGTCGTAGCCCCATACACGCGACTCGGGAGCTACAGGGTTGAGACGTACACCATCCACGTAGCAGCAGGGAGCGCCAGCAGGCTTGCGCAGCATCACGAAGCGCGTGCCCTGTGGCAAGCAGACGTTGCACTCCCTCCACAATTCGTCAAGGGTGAACTCGTCCACAAGGATGAAGTTCTGCACCTCATCGTCCTCAGAGGCCAGAACCTGCAAGGTACCACTGCCTGCGTGGTCGTCAGCATTGCGTGCAAAAAGTCCAGCCCAGCCCGCATCGGTCACAGGAAGGACGAGCATGGCATCGGTATCGGTCTCGGCCGACAGGGCCTTCTGACCGTGGTAAGCATCTGCGGTGACCTTCCAACCCGCTGCCAGGTTGTTCCAGCCCGTGAGGCTGAGAGGCTGATCAAGGGACTGGGTCTCGAACGACTCGAACACGGAAGCAGAGGTTGGCAGGGCGGGATCCGCAAAGGAAAGCACCACGTTGTAGCCATAGGAACTGGCCACAGCCTTCAGTTCGATGGGAGCATCTGCCGTGCCAGCCGGTACGATGGTGACGGTCTGCGCAGCCGACTTGGCACTGGTCGTACCGTCAATGTAGGCCGTCTCGACCTGATAGTTGTAGGTTCCCTCGGCCGAGAGAGTCTCCTCATAGAAGCGTTGCGTCAGAGGTTCGCGGTTCAGTTTGGTGCCATTGCGATAGACGTTATAACCCAGCACACCCGAGACACTGCCGAGGTCGAGGAAGAGGAACTGCGTATTGGCCATCGTATTCTGGATACAGAGAGCCAGGATATGGAGTCCCTCGGGCGTATGAATGAGCGACATACCACCTGCGCTGGCACTCTCTATAGCACTGAGTCCAAGGTAGTTGCCCAAGTTAATCTCAGCCTCGCGCTCGTTGGTCTCCAGGTTGTACACGCCAATGGTATAGGCATTCTGCGCACCCTGCTCAAAGGCATAGAGACGGCCTTCGTAGCAGGCCGTACCGCAGGCACCACGCAACGTAGGACCCGTGGAGAGCTTGGAGCCGATGCGGTTGACGAAGATGCTGGTCTGCCAGTCGCCCACCTCGAAGCCTCCCTTGCCGCCGTCCAGTTCGGGAACATAGGAGAGATGGCGGGCAAACTCGGAGATGGGACGTTCCTCGAGCACCTTGCGGCTCTGCATGTCCACCTTATAGATATAAGAGGTTACGGTGGAAACCCAGAAGTGCTCACCATCGTAGGTAATGTTGCGGATGCCATCGAGACCCTTGATATAGAAGTGCTCGAGGTAGTTGCCGTGAAGGTCGTACTTGTTGATGCGGCCGTCCTCGCCATAGGTAGAGGTATAGATAAAGCGGCAGTCGGAGGCAATGCCCATCTCGCCACCCTGTCCCATGAAGGCATTGACGTAGGTGGGATAGTCGGGAGCCGTAGTGGTGACGGGCGACTTGATGTCGATGGGGAACGAACTCTCACCCTGGATGGGGAAGCCCCAGAAGAGGGACACCTCGCGGTTGCACTCCACCGACGAGGCCATCTCGTGGGGAGCCATACGCTCGCCAATGCCGATGACCTTGATGCGCGAAGGCATACTGGGAGAGGACTCACCAGCGGAATAAGCCGAGGTGACGGTGTAGTCGTAGATGCCGGCCTCGGTAACGTTCTCAGTGAACGAAGTGGCCGTAACGGGACTGGCATTGACACGCACGCCATTGCGATAGACATGGTAAGACGAGGGAGCCTGCTCCTGATAGGTGGAGGGCTGCACGTCGAAGCGGATACAGAGGTTACCCTCTATGGCCATCTGGGTGGCGGGGAACCAGTACTCGCCATCGACCGAGAGCATATTGCCCTTGCCATCCACCTCCTTCGTGCCATCGAGGGCCACGGGCTGCAGGCCGGCCGCATGTTCGAGCTGGAAGGCCACGGTATAATCGGAACCAGTCTCAATGGTAATGGGAGTCTTGAAGGTGACAGTATTCCATTCGCCATACCTCACCTGACCTTCCAACGGCTGATGAGCCACCAACTGACCATCCTTGAAAACACAGGCTCCGAGATAGGTCAGGGGGTTGACGATGCGGACGGAGGCCGAGACTATCTTCTTACCGCGATGGTTGACGATGTCGTCGTGCTTCCAGACGCTGCCCACATAGAAGGTGCCGCCATCGGCCAGTCCCACCTGGTCGGCATGCTGTCCACTGCCCCAGCAAAGGGTGGCGCGCTGCGAGTTGTAGGTCAGGGGGGACTTCCAGGCCAGGGTGACGGTCTGATTGCGCTCGATGGAAGAGGTTAGTTCGAGGGGTGCAAAATAAGGTGCGCCCTGCTTGACGAAGAGCTGGGCTGCATCGGAACGGACCGACTCCCTGTCACCATACACGGCTGTTACCTCGTAGACCTTGGCGCCACGCACCACGCCCTTGAGCGTGTATTCCGTGGTCTTGACATCGGTGGCCACGCACTCGCCATTGCAATAAACATTATAAGCAGTGGGAGAGGCTGCGGGCTTGGTCCAGGTCAGTTGAACCTCGGAGGGAACGCTGTTGGTGGCCGTCAGAGCGAGGGGTCGAGGCGTGTCGCTGGCCTTGGTAGCCTTGTAGCCCAGGGTGATGGTCTGCACCGGCACCTCGGGAATGGTATTCACGGCAATCTTGCTGGCATAGGTCTGCCCCACTTCACCGTTGCGTGCATCGAGGCTGACCGTTACCGTAGCACTCTCACCGGGAGCCAGTGTGCGCTTGCGAGGACTGAAGTCGAGCCATGTATCCGTCTCGGCCACATTATACTCGAAGAAGAGCGAGGGAGACTGCTGTAAGACGCCCACGAGGCTGTAACAGCCACGCTGCAGGTCGTAGGTTCCCTCAAGGCCGCATATATTGTTGACACCCGTCAGCGCAGTACCCACCTTGTAGCCAGGCAGGTCGGTAACGGCCTTCTTGATGCCCGTAAACTTCTTCTTGTTGAGGTCGTACTGATAGATGACCACCTTGTCGAGCATATACTCGTTGTAGCCCTCAAGGGCAGAAAGCCAGAGGTAGGGACCACCGGGAGTGACGTTGTCATAGGCAGAGCCGTAGATGGAATGGCTCTGGTTCTCGTCGAAGGCTACGGCCATCGACGAGGCACGACCATTGCGACGCACCTCGCACAGGGTGTTCCATCCGCCCACATAGAAGCGGTCGTTGTTGGGGTTGTAGGCCACATGCGTGATCTGCAGGTCGGGGGCATTGGTAATCTCGATAATCTTGACGATACGTTTGTGCTGAAAATCCAGTTGGAAGAGGCGGTTGCTGTAGTCGGAACCATAGAAATAACGTCCGTCGTAGGCCAGGTCGTAGAGTTTGTAATACATGTCGGGGATGCGGAACTGCTCGATGAGGTTGCCCTCACGGTCGTACTTCCAGAACTCTCCCAGGTAGTACCACGACGTAGTGTAGTAATACTCGCCATCGAAGGCAATGCTGGTCTGCACATCGCCCGAGGCCTGCCATGTGCGCTCCACCTCGAAGCCGAGGGCATGGCCACTCTGCTTGGCCGGCGCATAGTCGAGGCGCCAGGTCAGGGGACCGTCACCGGCATTCTTGACCACGAAACTCTCAGTGCGAGTCTCCTCGACAGCCATGTCGGGCTGGATGGAGGTAGTGGAGAGCTGCAGGACGGGACGGGTGAGGCGGAGCGTGGGAGCCGCGGTCTCGCCCTCCTTGACCTCAATGGTATCGGTAAGGATATTGAAGCCGTCCTTGACAATATTCACAGCATAGCGGTCGGCCTCAATCTGCCCCAACGTAACTTGACCACCGGCATCCGTCACGAGCGTCTGCACACCTCCGTTAGAACCTGTCAACTGGACCGAAGCACCGGCCACAGCCCCGTCGGCAGAAGCCACATTCATGCGCAGGGCTCCCCAAACGGGATTCCAGACCTTGACGTCATCCACGTACCAATAGTCGATATGCAGGGCATACACACCATAGGCTCGCCAACGTAGCTGGAAGCAGTCGCCCTTGAGGTAGTCCTTCAGGGCATATTGCTTGACAGTCCAGTTGAACTCACCCTTCGTGTTGTCATACGTGTCAATGGTTGTCCAGGTACGACCTCCGTCGCAGGTTATCTCAAGGGCCAGGTAGGATACTTCGTCCTCGTATTGTCCCCAGTTGCACAGACGCAGGTCGAAGCGCAGATAGGTAGTATTGCGGTCGAGGGTGCGCAGTTCGCGTGAGACGAGCGACTGGTCGTAGTTGTGAAGCGAAGAGTAGCCGTAGGTGGCGGCAGGATCGACAAGGCCATAGGTGTAGTAGTCGATGCTCCAGTTGGTCTCCACGCCCACGGGATTCTCTGGTGTGCTCCACTTGTCGGCATGGAGGGTCCAGTCGTCGAAGTCGTCCTCGAAGGGGAGCAGGCGCGGGTCGACGACATCCACCTCAAGGGGTTGGCTGGCAGCCGACTCTGAGCCATCGGAATAGACAGCCGTCACGGTATAGGTGTGCAGAGCGTAGGTGTCAGCCGTGTCGGTATAGCGCACTTCGGTGACCAGCTGGCTGTTCACCTTCTGACCGTCACGATAGACGTTGAAGCCCATGAGATGCTTGCCCTTGACCCTATGGGGGGCAGAGGGGTCTTGCATCACATTGGGACGCACCTCGTTGGTGCCGATCATGATATCGTCAAGAAGCAGCATAAAAGCATCGTCGCTGACGCAGTTGATGCAGACGTACTTGGCCTCCTTGGGAATGGTGTACTCATAAAGGTCCCACACATCGGGCAGTTCCATGTAAGGTTCCTGGGTAAGGAACTTGAAGGAACTCTGCGTCTTGCCCGTAGTGGAATAACCCACGCGGATGCGCTCGGGCGAGATGCCGTCGGTGCGGTAACTCTTGGCTCGGAAGGAGAACTTGAAGTCCTCGGTGAAGCTGAGCAGCGGAGAGATGAGCCAGTCGTTGTTGGGGGCATCGATAGCACACATTGTCATCAGCATCTTCTTGCCTGAAGCAGGCTGGAACTTGGGGTTGGCCTCCACGCTGGGAGCCGTCTGCGAGGGGTTCATCACGATGAAGGCCATCTTCTTACCCTGGTTCTTGAAACTGGTAGCCGACCAGGAATAGGTGAGTTTGTTGTCACCATCGATGTAACTCCACCCCACCTTGCCGGCTGAGTTGATGGCAAAGTCATCGTGGTCCTCGAAATCATCAAAATAGCCATCGACGGCCTCGGGCGTGTTCCAGCTCAGTCGCACCGTCTGGTCATTGACGCCATCGCAGCGAAGGCCGTAAGGTATGCCATCGGCCGCTCCGGCCAGCACCATCTGTGGGTAGGTGGGCTGCTCGGTTTGCTGCAAACCGGCATAGTAGGATTCTGCGAGTTTCACCTTCTCGTCATCGCCCGCCTGGACAGACTTGAGAGGCTTCAGTAACTGCGTGGTTGCCAAGGCTACGCCCGAACAAAGGGCAAGCAACGGCAGAATATATTTCAGTTTCATTACGTACGGTTATTTAAAGATTACGTGAGACTTACCATTGGCCTTTCGCACTATGTTGATACCGCGACCGAGTGTCGGACGACGAATGCCCGAAGGAGAATAGATCTGGTCGCAGTCGAAGGGTGAGCTGTCGGGGACGTTGTCGAGCGAGGTTGTGCCACCCTCGGGGGTGAAGGCGGTGGAGGGATAATAGGCCTCGGCCGACTGGTCGAAGAAGAGGGCATCGGACGTACCGGATGCAACCCAGCAGACATATTGTCCGGTAAGGAACTCGCCCGAAGTCTTGGCATTGACAAGCATCTGCGTATCCTTAACAGAGCCAGCTGCCAACTGGTCCCAATAGTAACCATCGTTGTAGCCCACGGTGAGGTAGCGCAAGTGGCAGAGGCGACCATTGTCCGTAAAGCGGAAACGGAGTCGGATATACTTCTTGCCCTTCACATAATCGGCATAGTTGCACTCAGTGCCCTCACTATCATACTTATAGATGGACAGGCGAGGACAGACGGGTTCCCAGTTCCGACCGTCGCAGGTACCTTCAATCTCAAGGTAACTCGTGCCGACAGGACCGGTGGAATAGAGCATGAACTTAAGGTCTTCATAATGGCTTTCGATGGTCTTCAGTTCCACGTATCCCGTGCCCCTGAAGAAGATGTGGCCCGTGCCAAACTCCACGTTCTGGCTGAAACTGTCGTAGAAATCTATCGGGGTGAAGATGGTTGTGGTGAAGGGCTCGTCGGTCACTCTGCCAAGATACAGGTAATACTGGGCGGCATCCTTGACGGGACTCCAGGCTATCTTCAGCTGGTTGTCGTCCTCCCCCTTGCCAAAGAAGGTAATCTGAGGCGTGTCGAGCTTCTGTTCGAGCCGAACGTCCCAAAGGCGGAGCAAACCCTGACTGCGCTCAGAGTTGCAGCGAAGCGCGATGTAGATGTCCTGACCGGCATACATGCTGAGGTCAACCTCCTCGTACACCTCGCGACCGAAGTTATTGGCAATGGAGAACTGCTTGTGCAGATAGAAATCAGAGAGTTGCGAACTGGTGGTTGAGACATAGACTTCAAGTCCTTCGGTGTACATCTCGTCCTTCACGCCTCGACGGATGTAGAGATGTCCATGCTCGGGAATGTGGTAACGACGTTTGCCAATGAGCCAGTCATCGGCATTGTTCCAGTAATCGAACTGGTAACAGATGGCCTTGGCCTGCTTGTCGTACACCCAGGTGACGCCGTCGGTGTTGTTGTCGATAATCTCCCAGCCCTCAATGCTGCTGTTGCTCCAACTGTTGAAGTCCTCCTTGAAGGGAGCATAGGCCGTGGCAAACTCGGTACGGACATTCATGGGAGACCCATATACAACCTGACCATCGGAGAGTTGCATGTAGGCCTTGTACGTATAGGTGGTGCCCGGCTTCAGGTTGGAGATAGTGCAGGAAGGCGTGGTGGTAAGACTTACGGCCTGGTGGCTGCCCGTCACATCGGGTTCGGTCAGACCTTCTGCCCAGCAGAATCCGACCTCCTTGATTTCCTTGTTGTGGTTCACGACATCACATGCCACCGAGACGTGCGTATCACGAACCTGGGTGGGGCAGAGCGTATGGATAACGTCCCAGGTGCTGGTTCCACCCGCTGCCTGATAGTAGATTACACCGTTGCGCTCCTGAATGTTGGTGATGGGAACGTTCGTGCCCATGCCAGCCCAGTTGAGAGCATTGGGACGAGTGAAGTCGGTGAAGGACGTGTTGGCAGAAAGGCCCGGATAGGTGTCGCCCGAGCGCGTGTTGTCGTCGTCGATATTGTCGGCCGGCACAATGTAGAGGCAGCGATGGCGAGCATTGTTGTTGGGGCCATTGACTTTCCAGTAGTCAGTCACTTTGTTCTTGGTATAATCGTAGTGGTAGACGAGGAGTCCGTGTCCCGGAATATACTTATCCCACCCCGTAAACTGACGGTTCTCAAGGACAAACCATTCGTAACCCTGTTCCTTGGGCAAGCCCGGCTGGCAATTGATATAACGGGCCGTAAAGGACTCACTGGAATTGGGCTGCGTGACGTCCTCACCCGCCTTCAGTTCCCTAATCTCCACTCCGTCGGTAATCCAGCCCATCTGCAAACGCTCAAAAGCCCAAAGCGCAGCGGGCGTACGGGATTCGTTGTTGTAGGAACCCGATGCATAGAGGCTGTACGCACCGGGATCGATGCCACGACCGTTGGTGTAACTGTCAGTATCGTAGAGGTCACGGAGTCCCAGCACATGGCCGAACTCATGGGTGAAGGTACCAATGCCATCCATGGCAGGAGTGGGATTGGCTTCGGGCGAACCGACCAACTCCTGCGAGCAAGAGTAGCTCTTGATGATGATGCCGTCGTAGGTGAGCGTATCGTTGCCCAGCGTCCAGGAATGAGGCCACATGTCGGCCGTATTGCCGGTGGAAGCCTCCGAATAGCCGGCATAGATGACGTACACATTATCCATATAACCGTCGCCATCGTTATCGAACTGACGGAAATCGAGGTCGGGATTCTTCTCACGTGTCAACTGCAACGCATGTACGACCATGGATCGCGGGTCAACGTCCGAACCGCTTTCGATATCGTTGTCCGCATACTTGGACTGGGGATTGGGGAGCGTGTAGGGTCCCACTGTCTGGAAGTTGGGAACGAACTTGCCGCCCGAATTGTCGCGGAAATAGTCCTTTACGGAACCATAGCCGGCATAGCCCCTTGCGTTGAGGAACTGGTCGAAGTCATCGTTCTTGAACTTCATCTTCCTGTCGGCAAAGTTGACCAGAATGCAAAGGTACTGACTTTCCTTAACCTCACCACCCGCACGGGTCAGCCCACCCTGGGGATTAATGACGGAAGGCGAGAGGGTATGCTCAATGCACTTGTTAGGCACAGCGTTGTGCTTGCGCCATTCGGCATCGATGTCGCGCGCCTTGCGCATCTGGCTGAGGCGGCCCATCTCGGCAATCGTACGCCGGTTCTCGTTGTGCACACGCAAGTCGCTCAGCTTCATGCGATTGGTCGTGGCATCATACTCCACATAGCGGTAGATGCCCTGCTTGTCGGCCTCCACACGATACCCATCGAGCGTGGCCAGATAGTGGTGGTTCTCATCGCCATGGATGCGCACCAATAATGTCGTTCCATCCGACTGGCGGACGGTAATGGCACGTGGATTGGCCTTGATGCCAAATGCTGACTGACAGCACAAGGTCATCAGCGCAAAAGCACATGCACCCACTGTTTTTCTGAAACGGAATTTCATTATTATATTAGTCGTTTTTTAGTCGTTTGGGAGACTTGTCGTTTAGTCGTTTAGGGACTATACCTTTGGTCGTTTGGGAGACTTGTCGTTTAGTCGTTTAGGGTTATTACTTTGACAACACGGCCGTCGGGCTTGCGAACAAGGTTCACACCACGCTTGAGGGCAGACTGCTTCAAACCACCAAGGTTGTAGACATCCGCCTTCCCTTCAACGGTCTCAACAGCCTGCACTGGCGTTACAATGGGACCGGTTATCTCGGCCTTCATGATGATCTTGCCGAGCGACTGAGTGAGACAGACGTACAAGTCGCTGACGGGCGAGGCGCTCTCGTAGACAGCCGTGTGGACCTCGTTGTCAGCATCGGGCGTGAAGGTGAGGTCGTAGTCACGGTTTACATTCGTATCGTAATAGATGCCACCTGCCACGAAACGGCTGGTCGTGATGGTGATGCGCGATGCACCCTGCGTGGGAATATGTATCCACTGCCACTGCGTGCGGGTGGCAACGGGAACCTCCACGCCAGCAGCTCCAGGAACGAGTTCGAGAGGAGTGGCCAACGACTCACCGGGCTTGAAGTCTTGCAGATTGAAGCTGACAGTGCAGCCACCACGATCCACATTCGAAACCACGTGCACGTAGACCACATCACCTGCCTTGACACTGAAGGCCGTGGCATAGACAATGTCGCCATCCTCGTTGCTGCCGTTGATAGAGGCCATGTAGGCCTCCTCGCCCACACAATAGTAGACAGAGGTATTCACGTCGCCGGGAATGTTGCTCGACAGCACCAGCTTGCCATCGCGCTGAGCCACGTAACGATACCATACGTTCATCACTCCACCGGCCAGCACAGCCTCTTCGCCAACCACGTCGATGGCAAGTTCCTTGGTCTCGCCAGCCACGTATTCGCGTTCGTCGAACGAGAAAGTACAATCCTGTGACACATGGCTGAAATGCATGTAGTAGGTTTTGCCCTTCTCCACGTCCAGCTTTGTCTTTCCGCCATCAAGGACACTCATCCGTACGCCATCGCTGGCATCCGTCGACACAGGAAATTCGATGCCGACACCCGGTATGCTGAACTGCACAGCAATACGACCGGTAAGCGTAGCGGTGTAAGCGTAATAGACATCGTCAGCCTTGGCTACTGCGTTGTCGCCCAGGCGGGCCTGCAAGGGCAGACGTATCGACTCGCCGGGCACGATGTCACGCATCGTGGCCGTCAGCAGAGCCTCACCGCCACGTGTCTTGCTGACCTGCAACATGTAGGCATGGCCGCCCTGCGCCTCCTTCTTGACGTAGCGCGTGCCCGACACGGCATAGTACGAGCCCTCCTGCATATCGAAGAGAGAGAGGGTGCACGCGTCAGCAGCCTCGCCATCCACCTGGACCTCTATCATCTTGTCCGTGCCCTCGGGCAGCGTGAGTGCGTAGTAGAACGTTCCATTCATGGCATGGAGAGCCGTGCTCTTTCCTGCCTCCAACGAAAGTGGCTTGCTGGCACTCTCCCCCTGCTGCAAGGGCGAGAACGACACATTGACAACGTCCGGGTTGGGCCAGTCTTCCGACTCCTCGGTCTTGTAGACATACACCAGATAAGGGGTGCGTGGCGCCACCTTGAAACGCAGGTCGTAATACCCCGTCTCGGACTGGGCCAGTGCGGTATAGAGGTCGTGCATGCCAAACACACTGACATGGCCACGCGGAATCTCATATTCAGAGGTAAGGGTGACGTAGCCTTCCTCGTCTGCCCCGTTGTACTTGTACCAGAACTCACCATATTCGGCACTGACGCTGTTGGCTCCCTCCACGAGGTCGATGGAATAGCTGTAAGAAGTACCCTTCTCCGGATAGCTCATCTTTGTGCTGACCGTCATGGTAGAATAGGCACTGATGGCAATGCACACCGTCAGGCCAGCCGTGACGGGTATGGAACCGACATACGCGCCATCCTTGTACTCGGCAGTAAAGGTGCCATCCAGGTGTTGGAAATCAGTGCCGTACCTGCCCGAAAGGACGTAGCCGGACAACGAAAAGGTAAGGGCGCCCGTCTCGGTGGCCGCAAAGGTGAAGTAGTTGGTGAACTCCTCAAATCCCTCTACGTTGTCAATGGTCACGTCCGTCTTGCCCAGCCGGATGCGAATGGGATCGTCCGTACTCGTACCGCGACCGGCATTGTCATTGGCTTCAAAACCAGCATAGAAGTAAACCGTCGCGGCCTGCTCTAACGTCATGTTGGGAGCCACGGCCACGTAAACGCAAGCCCCTTCCGTCACAGGAATGAGGCACATGCCGCTGGTCTTGAAACAAGACATCTCGCGTCCCTCAGCGTCCACCGACCAGAAAGTGGTTTCCGTACCGGTTCCCTCCACCTTCAGCAAGCCGCGCTCTGTAGCCGTAAAAGAATAGTAGCGAGGCGTATCATAACTCTCACCGGGCTGGAAGGAACACGTATTGTCACCCAATCCGAGCACCGTTGCCTCTGCGGGGGTCTTGCCTCCCTGGGCACTGACAGCCAGGGCAAAGCAAGAAATCAAAACCGATAGTATAAATCTTAATCCTTTCATCATAGTATAATTCGTTAGTATGTATGCCATTGTCGGCAAAGAGTATTGTCGTAAGTTTGCAGCGTATGCCAAGTCTCTGTCAGCGAAGATGTTTAGTTACACGAACACCCTGCTCGGTACTTGCCTTTCGAATGTAGGAACCACGCATGGGCTTGCCTGCCAGTTTCTGACCGGACAGGTTATAGTATTCCTCAGAAAGAACAGTTTGAGCAGCCTCTGGCGACAGCACGCCCACGAACTCATTGCGCACCTCGAACGTCTGACTGGCAATCTCGTTGCTATACTCTGCCCCACCCGTATAGCGCAGCGAGGCCTTGTAGACACCCGGCTCGAACTGGGCAGGAATGCTGAAATCATATTCGGCCGACGCGTTCTGCTCCAGGAAGACTTCCTTTTCCCAATAGGGACTGCCCTGATTGGCATGCTCCTTGAAGATGATGATGCCGATAAAGTCGGAATAGACACTGCGGCTGTTGGTCACCTTCACGTGGCCCATGATGGGTTCGTCAAGGCCATAGGAAGACTGCGAGAGGCTGAAGTCATCGCCACTGAGCGATGCCATGCCCGAAGGAATACGCTTGACCGTGATGTCGATGGCCTCGCTCATCTGGTAGTACTTACCCTGATTCTCCACAATGACACAGGCCTTGTAGTCGCCCGTGCTGATGGCCGTACCGGCAGCTGCCTCTATGGAACCGCGGAAGACCACCTCGGTCTCCTCGCCCACAGGCAGGATAATCTGCTCACGTCCACAGATTGCCACGAGTTTGGCCTGCCCCTCAGCATCCGTATTATAGATGCCCACGTGTGCCACGCCAAAGTATTCGCGCTTGCTCTTGTTGGTGATACGAGCCGTGAACTGGCTGCGACACTTGGTATAGATGGGATGGTCGGCCATGAGCGTGCCATCCCCATCGGGCTCGCCATTGTAGGCAAAGGTCACACTGCCACCGGAGACTGTCATCTCGTAATAGTCGCAGTAGCCCTCGGCAGCACGGATGCGGCTCCAGCGAGCCTCCCCATCGGCCTTGGAAGCCAGGTAGAGCGTATAGGAACCATCCGCGAGGCCGGCAGGGATGACACCCTTATGGGTCAGCATGTCGGGGTCACGACTGATGATGCCACAGCGAAGGGACTTGCTGGCCGTGGTGCTGAGCACGGTCTGCTGGCCCGCAGCGTCCTCAATGATCATGCCACAAATGCCGTTGAAGGCTACGGAGAGGTTGGCTATCTCCTTGGTGGACAATGTTATCTCCTCGCCCAGAATAGCCGTGTGCTTGTCGAGCGTGAGGGAGGAACTGTCGTAGGAGCCGTCGTAGGCGCTGTAGATATTCTGTACCAGGAAGGAAACGGGCTTCGTGGCATCACTCGGACGCTGCATGCCCATCCACATGGCCTGGTTGTAGATGAAACCGCCCGACGTGACCGAGCCACCGCCCGTACCCGTGCTGCTGGGAGCCAGGACGGAGAGCGAGAAGTAGCCGTCGCTCATACCGGCCCATCCCCAGTTGACATGGACACGGTTGCCGGCATCGTAACCGTCGAAGACAAACTGATGACCGATGGAGGTGGAGGAACCCGCATAGCAGATGGGACGTCCCTCGGATATCTCCTTCTTGATCATGTCCAGCCACTCGTCCTGCGTGAAGTAGTCACGATAGGCGTAGTGGATATTCTTGTCGTAGTTGAAGTACTTGACAAGGGCATCGCCGCAATACACGGAATAGGCACCCGAGCCGCTGGGAGAATACTGCATGTCGACGGCCACGCCGATGCCATGGCACAGCTTGGCCACCTCCTTGCCCTGCTCCTCGCTGTACTTGCCATAGTAATAATGGGGCAGCATCTTGTCGAAGTCGAACGTCGCGGCGCTGAAGTTAAACGACTGAGTGAGGTTGTGGGGATCGCTGATGTACGTCTTCGTGCCGCCCTGTCCCTTCTCGGGCCAGCGGTGGTAGTACATGATCTGCGCAAAGGCCGTGGCCACGCAGCCCGTGGGACATACGTAGCCCGTATAGCTGGGACACTCGCCGTTGAAGGGCGCATTCTGGTCCCACTGTATGCTGACACCTTCGTGCTGCAGGATGGGAGCCACCGAAGCGGGATAAGCTGCCGAGGAAGCGCCACGAACGTCCGCACGACGTGCCTCGTCCGACAAGGCAACACCCTCGTTCCCAACCGTCTGGCCGGAGAGGACACTCGCTGAAGGAGCGGAGAAAACGTTTCCCGGACGGGCGGATGCGCTCAGCACATAGTTCATCTCGTCGGCATAGGTCTGCAGCCATTCGCGCAACTGTACGGGCATCGAAGCCACGTCGAATCCCCCCTCGTTGCCGTAGGCCAGGATGGGTTCCACACTGTCGTCGCCCGACACGATGACGAAGCCGTTCGTGCCGTGGTTGTAGATATAGAAAGCCTCGGCCATCATGCCCTTGGCCCGCAACATGCCACGGTTGCCAGCTCCCAGCACCTCGCGGGACGTAGCAGCCAGCGTCAGATTGTCCATGGCCTTTGCATAACGACGGCCAGCACCCGTTTTCTGGACGAAGTGATTATACGCAATTTCCCGCGCAGCCTCCTCACTGCGTGGGGCAGCAAAGGCTGAGTGGGAAAGTGCCATCAAAGAGGAAAGAAGGATTATCTTCTTCATTATTTCTTATGATATGTTTGTACGGTTGTATGGTTGTACGGTTATATGGTTTTACTTCCTGAACTTGGGGAAGCCGGGCTTGATGAACGTCACGCCCGACTTGACCTCCTCGGCCCCTGCGAAATTGGTCTTGTAGACGGTATGGCTGCCGAGACGCTGCAGGGAGCCGAAGCTTGACCAGGGCAACATGGTCTGCACCTTGAGCGACTGGACAAAGGCAGAAGAGGCATCGGTTGAGGCCTCGTCAGTCACGCGGCTAAGTACAAAGTTGTAGGGGATGAAAGGCTCTACGAGCGCACCGCCATTGGCTGTGGTGAAGAAGACAATGCAGTTGAAGTTGCTGCCCACACGCTCCTCGTTTTCGGGATCGTTGACAAAGGCGAGACGGCCGTCCTGCGTGAAACCGAAGAAGAGGCGTCCATTGTCATAGAGGTTACTGTTGGGATCGTCCAGGTTGGCCAGCAGGGCATTGATCTGGTAACCCATGTAGGAGTTGGCGTACTGAGGCACGAACTCGTACAGTTCGTAGTCGTCATTCCAGTCGAGATAGAGCGAGGAGTCGTAGCCATACTGCGCCTCCATGTAGGGAGCCAGACCACGGATGACCAGTGTATAGTCATCGTCGGCCGTAAGGGTGACCTCTGCCTCCGCCGTCATATTATTGTCGCTGACATAGGTGAACTCGCCCAGCCACTTGCCCAGATAGTCGGCCTGCGCCTTGCCGCGCACCAAGCTGTCGGTGGTGAGGTAGGTAATGCGTGAGCCGACCACGAGCGTCTCGTCGAAGGTGCCCAGGTCGTAGCGCTTGCCGTTCTCGTTGACGTAGTAGAAGGTCATGGGGAACTTGTAATACTCCTCACTCTCGTTCTTGACGTACGAGCAGCCCTTCGACTCGCAGAGGATGGGATAGCCACCCAGCGCCGTGCTGCCCGTAAGCTGTCCGGAGGGAAAGGTCACCTTGCGACCCTCCTGCACGAAGAAAAGGTCGTTGCCGGAGGTGTAGGGAGCCGAGATGCGGAAGGTCTTGTCATGGTCCTCGTAGCTCTCGCTGATGCAGCGTGCTATCTTGGTGCCCTGCTCCACGTACGATCCGTCCTGGTTGAGGTAGGCCTTCGACTTGAAGACGGCACGACGCTCGTTCTCATAGAGCAGGTCGCGCAGGTCGACCTCCAGCTTGCTCTCGTCCAGATAGATGGCTATCTCGCTGTTGCAGAGCTGTATGCTGAGTGCCTCGCCATAGTCGACGGCAATCTTACCGAACTTGAAGACGCCATTGGCCTCGTCGTACGTACCCAAAGGATATTGTCCCTCTGTCATGTAATCGCCCGTCGAGGCGCTCTGCAAGTTATAGGCCACGGAACCGGCCCATACCTCGCCCACGTTGTAGTTGGTGCCCTCCAGCAGACCGAGCGAAACGCCGAGGCTCTGGAAAGGCATATAGAGCTTCTTGATGGGCTTGGTGGGATCGGAGTACTTCTCGCAGTCGATCTCGAGTCCCTCGTCGTCACTCTTGGTGGTCACACAGTTGGGAGCCATCCCATAGTATTCCTGCCACTCTGCCTGGAAGGCGCTGGGCAGGCCGTAGATGCGGAAGACATTCTTGCCACGGTACTTCTTGATCTTCACATTGCCATACGTGATGGTGGAGTTGGAAAGGATGCTGCTCCAGAAGTTGTTGACAAAGATGGCCGAGTCGGAGAAGGCCTCCCACGCATCGGGATCCTCGCAATAGACGGTAAAGGACATCTGACTCTTGGCATAGGGACTGGCCAGACTGTCGTCCAGGGAGAGCTTGACGGTGTAGTTGACACCATAGGCCAACGGTCCCACCACAAAGCGTACGGTGTCCACGGTCTCGCCCTGGCTGAAGGAAATCTGCTCCTTATCCACCACGAGCGGGAGGCTGTCGGTTCCGTCCGTCACGTCAATCTTGAGCTCGCAGGCAGCAGCCTCCTCGCTCTTGATGCGTCCCATCACGATGGTCAGCGTA
This sequence comes from Bacteroidaceae bacterium, assembly GCA_045616065.1. Taxonomy (GTDB): domain Bacteria; phylum Bacteroidota; class Bacteroidia; order Bacteroidales; family Bacteroidaceae; genus Physcousia. The sequence continues at coordinate 56,161 of JAZLFZ010000049.1, forward strand.
TCGGTAGTGTCAGCGAACTTGACGGAACTGAGGTCTTCCTGCATAAAGTACACGCCCATGGTATTGCAGGCAGGGCTTTGGCCAAGCTCATCGCTGGGCACGCTGTCGGCACAGGATGCCAGAGCGGCAACGGCAGCCAGACAGTAAATCATCTTGCTTATATAATGTCTCATAACTTGCTATTAAAACTAAGTATAACGCTATCAAACCTTTGGCAACGCTGCCTCGGGGTTGTTGTCATCGTCACTGATGCCCTGGTTGGCACGTATCTCGTCCTGCGGAATGCGGAAGAGCAGGATGGGGCTGCCGGCCGGGATGAACCACTGGTAGTCGGCACCGAAGTTGGAGTTGCGACGATCGATGTCCTTGTGCAGACGCATGATGTCGAAGAAGGCAAAGCCCTCGCCCCACAGTTCCACACGACGCTGGAACCACACCTCATCGATGAAGTCGTCGAGCGACTGGGCGTAGCACTCAAAGCTCTCGTCACGATAGGTCTTGACAAAATCGACCAGGGCCTGCTTGGCCGACGTGAGCGACTCGTGAGCCAGACACTCGATGCGGATGAGCTGCATCTCCTCGGCACGCATCATGGGATAGTCCTGCGTGTTGTTCACCGTGCTGACGCTGTAGCCGGCAGGGGCAAACTTCATCGTGGCGTAGGGCACCACCTTCTTGGCCTCCACAAACTCGCGGTACTCGGGGAACGACTCGAGGTTGGGCGAATAACCCGACTCGTCGAGCCACCAGCCATAGCGCACGTCGGTGGGGCTGATGCGGTTGAAGAGGTTGGTGTTGATGCAGCGATAGATGGAACCGCCGGTGGTGTAGCCGGTCGACACGAGCGAACAGAGGTGCGAAGGCCAGTTGATGATGCCGGTCTTGACGGCTGCACTGTTCTCGTTGTATATCAGGCCCCACACCACATTGTGGTCGGCAGCACTGATGAAGTTGGGCTGAGCGGCCTCGGCACGGCTGTAGGGCGCATACGTCTGCAGCACGGACTCGGCATCCGCACGGGCTCCCGCATAGTCGTGCATCAGCAGACGGGCACGGGCACGCAGGCCGTGGGCCACGTCGGCGTTCATGGTCATCTTGTCGCGGCGCTGCACCTGACCCTCGGTAGACTCGAACTTGCCGATGGCATCGTCCAGGTCGCTGAGGATGAGGCGGTAGACGGCCTCCACGCTCTGTCGGGGGTTGTTGTTACCGTCGTCGAGCGAAGTATTCTCCGTGAGCAGGGGCACACAGGGCTTTGTCTCGTTGCCGGCGTATGTAAACTGGTAGCACTGGGCCAGGTTGAGGTAGGCATAGGCACGGAGCGCCTTGGCCTCGGCCACGTAGCTCTTGAGCAGGGGCTCTGTGGTGTTGGCATCTATCTTGCCAATGATGTAGTTGGCCGCACGCACAATCTTATAGTTGCGGTACCAGATGAAGAGCGTACCGGAGCTGGTGTAGATGCGGTCGGTGTAGGTCAGCGACGAGTTGTAGTGGTTGTAGCCGGTGTAGTCGGCCACGAGGTCCTGACCATCGCTGTCGAGGCGGAGGTTCATGGAGGGCACGCCATAGTCGGTATGGTCGTCAGAGGAGAACGTGTTGAGCGCACCCATCAGTTCCTGGTACATACCCACCACCTGCACGTTCAGGTTCTCGTCGGTAACCTGGTCTTCGATGACCGTACCGCCCTCAGGAGCCGTGTCCAGCTTGTCGCACGATGCGATGCCCGCCGAAAGGGCCAGAAGAGTAATTATGTATTTGAGTTTCATGTGTTGCTGTTTTAGGAAATTATGCACTAAAAATCCACACTCACGCCACCCGACATGGAGCGCAGGATGGAGTACTCCGAATTGTTGCCCGAGATGAACGACTGTCGGGGATCCAGTCCGTTGCGACGCGACCAGAGGGCCACGTTGTCGGCCACGAAATAGAGACGCACGCGGTCCAGGCGGGCCTTGGAGGTCCACTTCCTGGGCAGGGTGTATCCCACGGTCACGTTGTTCAGGCTCAGGTAGTTGCTGCTGATGAGGAAGCGGTCGGACGTGGCATTGTCGTAGGACGAGGAGGCCGACGTATTGAGACGGGGCACGTCGCTGTTGCGGTTCTCGGGGGTCCATGCCTTCAGGATGTCCTTGTGCCAGTTCATGCCGGCACCGCTGGCACCGTTGTGCATCAGCGAGGCATAGCCGCTGTCGTAGATCTTGCCACCGAACTGGTAAGAGAAGGTGATGCCGAAGTCAATACCCTTCCAGTCGGCACGAAGGCCGAAGCCACCGTAGGCCTTGGGCATCACGTCGCCCAGCTCCACCTCGTTGGCCTCCGACCAGTCCTTGGTGGTGACGGTTGAGGTAACGTTGCCGGCATCGTCCTTCACGTCCTTCAGCCACATGGCCTCGCCGGTCTCAGGGTCTACCCCAGCCCAACGGCGCAGGTAGAGGTTGTACATCGAACCACCCTCGCGGCGCAGGAAGTTGCCGGAGACGTACTGTCCGCCCAGTTCGGGAGCCAGCGAGAGGATTTTGTTCTTGAGGAAGGTGATGTTGGCATTGAGGTTCACGCTGAGGCCGTTCCAGTTGTCCACGGCCTTGCCGTTGAGGTCAACCTCCACGCCCTGGTTGCGTACCGAACCGATGTTGGTAAGCAGCGAACCGATACCGTTGGAGATGGCCATGGGACGGGCGTAGAGCATGTCGTCGGTCTGACGGTTGAAGAACTCGACGCTACCGTTCAGACGATAGCCGAAGAGCGAGAAGTCGACACCGCAGTTGAAGTTGCGCGAGGCCTCCCACGTCAGGTTTCTGGCAGCCTCGTTGACACGGGTCAGCGAGATCTGGTCGTTCATGTCCACAATGCTGTACTGCGTGGCCCAGGGATAGTAGCCGCCGATGGCATCGTTACCCTGCTCGCCATAGCTGGCCTTGAGCTTCAGCAGGTCGATCCACTTCTGCGACTGCAGGAACTTCTCGCGGTTGATGAGCCAGCCGCCACCTACCGACCAGAAGTTGCCCCAACGGTGCTCCTTGGCAAAGCGTGAGCTGCCGTCGCGACGGAAGCTGACGGAGCCGAAATACTTCTCCATATAGTCATACTGACCACGGAAGAAGACACCCTCGGTAGTATAATAGTTGGTGCTCGAGGTGGTCTGAGGATTGCTGATGGCATTGCCCAGCTCGGCCACATCGTTGCTGAACAGGTTGGTCTTGGATCCGCTCAGCTGGGCGACGCTCATGGTGTAGAGCTCATGGCCGAGCAGGAGGTCCAGGTTGTGCTTGTCGGCAAAGGTATGGCGGTAGGTCAGCAGTTGCTGGAAGTTGGTATTCGTCTGGCGCGTGTGGGCGGCCGAGACGTTACCGCCCATGTAGCTATACAGGCCGTAGTACTTGTTGGTGGTCTGGTTGATGCGTGTGTCGTCGAAGAAATAGTTATAGGACACGCGCGCCTTCAGGCCCGCCACGATGTCGGCCTCCAGATAGACGTTGCCGTCGAAGATGTTGCTCTGTGCATAGCTCTTGTTGAGAGCCAGGTCGGCACCCGGATTGGCACCGGGCACGTAAGAACGGTAGACGTCCGAGGTGGTATGGTCACCGAATTCGTAGACCACGTGTCCCTGCGCATCGCGCATGATGTTGCCCTGAGCATCACGCACATAGAGCGAATAGATAGGAGCAATGGTGTTGCTCACGTAGAAGGCGTTGCCGGTGCTTCCCACGCCCGACTGGCCGTCGGGGTCGGAGTAGACGTAGTGGGTGAACGAGACGTTCTCGCCCAGGCGCAGCCAGTTCTTCACACGGTAGTCGTTCTTGACACGGGCCGTATAGCGCTCGAAGCCCGACTTGGGGATGATGCCGGTGTCGTTGATGTAGCCAAAGGACACGAAGTAGTCGTTCTTCTCGTTGCCACCCGAGATGCTGGCATTGTACTCCTGACGCAGGTTGTTGCTGTCCAGCAACTCGTTCTCCCAGTTGTCATTGGTATAGAGGTAGCGACCGTCCGAGTAGCCCATCGTGGCACCGGGGTTGATGCGACCGTTCGTACCGATGAGGAACTGACCCTGCGGAATGCTGTACATCTGATATCCCACGCCCATACCCGCGTTCTTGAATATATTGTCGTTGACATACTGGTTGGCCTGCAGGGCGGCCGTACCCGCATCCAGTGTCTTCGAGAGCTGGTCGTAGCGGTTGTTGTACATGGCCTGATAGAGTGTCTCCATGTAGGCATTGGGGTTGCGCATCACCTCGTAGTTCTTCATGCCACGGCTGTTGTTACCCCACTTGGCATCCACACTCACCTTGGCATCGCCACGCTCACCCTTCTTGGTGGTGATGATGATCACACCGTTGGCACCACGCGCGCCATAAAGGGCATTGGCTGCGGCATCCTTCATCACGGTCATCGAGGCGATGTCCTGAGGATTGATGGCGGAAATGTCGCCCGAATAGGGGGCGCCATCCACGACGTAGAGGGGCGAGTTGCTGGCCGAGAATGAACCGATACCGCGGATGTAGACGTTGCTGCCTTCACCGGGACGTCCGCTCGACTTAGTGGTCTGTACACCAGCTACCTGACCGGCCAGCGCATTGGTGACGTTACTGGTCTGCACGCCGGCAATCTTCTCGGCATCAATGACGGCAGCAGAACCCGTAAAGGCCGACTTCTTGGCCGTACCGAAGGCAACGACCATCACGTCCTGCATGGCCTTCACATCCTCCTCGAGGACGATGCGCATGTTGGCGCGGATGCTTACTTCCTGCGTGGCCATACCCATGTACGAGACACGAATCATCTTGGCAGAGGCTGGCACGTCGTCCAGCGTGAACTGTCCGTCCGCATTCGCCACGCTCACAATTTTGCTATCCAGCACCTCAATCTTGGCACCGATAGCGGGTTCGTTGTCGGTAGCCAGAATAACCGTACCGGTCACCTTTCTACCTTGTGCTACCGCTCCCAAAAGGCAAGAAAATACCAAGGCAACGAATAGCAAAAATTTCTTAGTCATAAGGCTAAAATTAATCTTTAATAGTTACAATATCTATATTAGCGCGCAAAGTTAGTAAAAAATCAGCACATTTAAGACTGGAAAAGTATTAAAAAAATCAAAAATGCACGTATAATCTTAAAAAGCGCAAGATAATGATGATTTTGGACAAGAAGCACAGACGAAATCACAACACACGTCAGCACGTCCCATGGCTAATGCCGTTCAAACGTCGCCCTACCCTTTCCAGGATGGGGACAGTGGGAAACGGGCACCGCACCACCACAAAGGGGCATCCCACCACAAAGGGGCATTCCAACACCACAAAGGGACATTCCAACACAAAGGAGCATCCCACCCAGCGTTGAAGGAACGACTGAAAGAAACTGAAGGTAGCTGAAAGAGACTGAAAGTAACTGAAAGTAAAACAGCTTCACTTTCAGCCACGTAATAGATTAATTCACTTCCACTTATAACAACAAACTGAAGGCTGAAAGTAAAAAAAGAGAGCGCAACAAGCAGCGCACACCTAACTTCATTGCTGCAAGACGAAATCTGCAACGCTGCGTTACAGATTCTGTGACGCTGCGTTACAATTTCTGCGACGCTGCGTTACAAATTCTGCAACGCTGCGTTACAAATTCTGCTGTGCGGCGCTACATTTTTCTTGCTGCGAGAAAAACAAAAAGACGTAGCGGCATTTCCAAAACGACGTAGCGATCTTTCCGGAACGGCATAGCGGTCTTTCCGGAGCGGCGTTGCGGCATTTCCGGAGCGGCGTTGCGGCATTTCCGGAACGGCGTGACAGAACACGGTAGCCTGACAGAACAGAAAAAAAGAAAGGGCTGACCCGCAGGCCAGCCCTTTCGCATAGTATGGATTATGTAATACAATTACTTTACCAAAACCTTTACACCATTTACGATGTAAACCTTACCCTTCTGCATGTTCTTCACAGCACGTCCGTTGAGGTCGAAGGCCTTCTTGTCGGCACCGGCAGCGAAGATGCTGCTGATAGCGTCAGCGTCGGCAGCACCCTTGATGGTAGCGGTGCACTTGCTGTTGTTGGCAGATACCTTGACGTAGATGTCAACGGGAGAGGTACCCTCAGCGTTGTCATAGCTGTAGAATACGCCCTTGTCGTTGCCCTCGAACTGGGTGCCGGCAGCACCGGCAGCAGCTTGTTCGGCAGTCAGAGCCTCAGCGGCAGCATAGCCATTGAACTGGATCTCGAGCTTCTCGCCAGCGGCTACGGTTACCTTGTACCACTGAGACAGGTCGATGTTCAGCTTAACCTCCTCGATGGTGTTGTCACCGTTTACGAGTGCGAGAGGCATATTCCAGATCTCACCCTCCTTGGCAGCACGGTAGCCGATCTTGATGGTGTTCTGGCTGTTGTCCTGCTCGCAAGCGATGGCGAACGTTACGATGTCGTGACGGTTAACCAGTACCTCACGTGATACAAGGTTGCCAACGCGGGTACCGTTGATGAAGAGGTCGGTCATGGTCTGACCCTGGATAGCGCTGGCGTCGATGATCATCACACCCTCGTTGTTCGACTCGAACTGGTAGTAGGTCTTGGTAGTACCGGCAGCAGGTGCGTTGAACTCCTCAACGTCCCAAGCCAGGATGAAGGGATCGTTCTCGGTACCGTTGCCCACGTTCTGCTCAGCAGCAGAGAACTCTACCACTGCGGTGCCAACCTCGGGCTGGCTGCAAACCTTGACGTAGATGTCAACGAAGGTGTTCTGAGTGTTGTTGTATACATACTCCATTGACACGTGGCTGTTCTCGAAGCGGATGCCGTTGGTCTGGGCAGCTGCATTGTCTGCGGTGAAGACTCTTGCATGGCCGAAGGGCATGTAGAGCTTCATCTTGGCGTTGGCAGGGATGCTGATCTTGTACCACTTGGCCAGATCTACATTCTTCTCAACGATACCCACGGTGTTCTCACCCTGTACGAGTGTGATGGGCTGGTTCCAGATCTCGCCATCCTCAACCGAACGGTAGCTCAGCTTGATGGGGTTGGCAGCGTTGTCCTCCTCGCAAGCAATGGCGAAGGTAACGATGTCCTTGCGGTAAATCAGCACCTCACGTGAGGTAACCTCACCCATGTTGACACCGTTGATGGTGAGCTCGCTGTCTACATTACCCTGAAGAACACTGGCATCGATGACCATTACGCCCTCATAGTTTGAGGTCAGCTGGTAGTAGGTCTTGTTGGCACCAGCTGCGGGAGCGTTGAACTCCTCGGTGTCCCAAGCCAGGATGTAGGGAGCGTACTCGGTACCGTTGCCCTTGGTAATCTCGGTGTCCTCGAATGAGAGCTCAGCGGTGCAAGCCTCGTTCATGGAAGCTACCTTGACATAGATATCAACGGTGCGAACCTCGTCGTTGGTGTAGGTATAGGTCATGCCCTTCTCGGTGTTCTCGAAGCCTGCGCCACGCATCTGGCTCATTGCATTGTCGGCAGTGAATGCCTCTGCCACGCCATAACCCATGGTCAGAGTAGCCTTCTTGCCACCAGGCACGGAGAACTTGTACCACTTGGCCAGGTCGACATTGTTCTCGACAGCAGCGATTTCGTTCTCGCCCTCAGCCAGTGCGATGGGCATGTTCCAGATCTCGCCCTCTGCCACTGAACGGTAGCTCAGTTCGATGGTGTTGGCGCTGTTGTCCTCGCGGGTGTTCAGTACGAAGAGTACGACATCCTTGCGGAAGATGAGCAGGTCGCGAGAGATGGCAGAACCCTGACGTACGCCATTGACGTAGATCTCGTTGATCTGCTCGCCCTCCAGGTTGCTCTTGATAGTCAGCACGCCCTCGTAGTTGGAGGTCAGCTGGTAGTAGGTCTTCTGCTCAGCAGCGGGACCGAAGAAGCTCTCGGTGTCCCAAGCCAGGATGTAGGGAGCAGCCTCTGAACCGTTGCCCTTGTTGATCTCGCCCTCGGCGAAGGTTACGGTGGCAGTACCGGCCTCGTTCATGGATGAAACCTTGACGTAGAGGTCAACGATGCGGGCATCGTCATTGTTGTAGGTATAGGTCATACCCTTCTCGGTGTTCTCGAAGACGTCACCGCGAGCCTCGCTCATGGCGTTGTCAGCGGTGTAGACCATTGCGACACCGTAGGGCAGCTCGATGGTAGCCTTCGTGCCAGCGGGTACTGATACCTTGTACCACTTGGCCAGGTCGACATTGTTCTCGACAGCAGCGATCTCGTTCTCGCCCTCAGCCAGTGCGATGGGCATGTTCCAGATCTCACCCTCAGCCACTGAACGGTAGCTCAGCTCGATGGTGTTGGCGCTGTTGTCCTCGCGGGTGTTCAGTACGAAGAGTACGACATCCTTGCGATTGATGAGCAAGTCGCGAGAGATGGCAGAACCCTGACGTACGCCATTGACGTAGATCTCGTTGATCTGCTCGCCCTTCAGGTTGCTCTTGATGGTCAGCACGCCCTCGTAGTTGGAGGTCAGCTGGTAGTAGGTCTTCTGCTCAGCAGCGGGACCGAAGAAGCTCTCGGTGTCCCAAGCCAGGATGTAGGGAGCGGCCTCTGAACCGTTGCCCTTGTTGATCTCGCCCTCGGCGAAGGTTACGGTGGCAGTACCGGCAGTATTCATGGATGAAACCTTGACGTAGAGGTCAACGATGCGGGCATCGTCATTGTTGTAGGTATAGGTCATACCCTTCTCGGTGTTCTCGAAGACGTCACCGCGAGCCTCGCTCATGGCGTTGTCGGCGGTGTAGACCATAGCAACACCGTAGGGCAGCTCGATGGTAGCCTTCATACCAGCGGGAACTGATACCTTGTACCACTTAGCCAGGTCGATGTTGTTCTCGACAGCTGTCATCTCGTTCTCGCCCTCAGCCAATGCGATGGGGTTGTTCCACTCCTCACCTGCCTTGGCGGCACGGTAGCTCAGCTCGATGGTGTTCTGGGTATTGTCCTCCTCGCAAGCAACGGCAAAGACAATGACGTCACCGCGCTTTACGAGAACCTCACGGCTAACTACATTACCGATGCGAGCACCATTCAGGGTCAGGTCGCTCAGAACGCTACCCTTCAGGTTGCTCTTGATGATCAGCACGCCCTCGTAGTTGGAGGTCAGCTGATAGTAGGTCTTCTGAATGCCAGCAGCAGGACCGCGGAAAGACTCGGTATCCCAGCTAAGTATTACAGGGGTTTCCTCGCTACCGTTACCTTCCTCAACCTCACCGTTGTCAAACGAGAGGGTTGCTGTGGTGGCGCTGTTGGCTGCGCTTACCTTAACATAAATAACAACGGGGCTTGACTTGGTGTTGCTGTAGGTGTACATGCAACCACCCTCAACATTCTCGAGAGCCTGACCGTTAGTCTCGCTGGCTGCATTGTCAACGGTGAACACCTTTGCGCTGATGTAGCCACTCTTCAGGGTTGCCTTCTTGCCAGCGGGCACCGTGATAGTGTACCACTTGGCCAAATCCTGGTTGTTGCGGATCTGGGGAATCTCGTTCTCGCCCTCAACCATTGCAACGCCGTCGTTCCACTCTTCACCGACACCGTACTGGATGGCACGCCAGTGGAGCTGGATGGTCTTGTTCGACTGGTCAGCCTGGCTAACCATCTTGAAGGTGATCACATCGTTCATCTTAACGAGGATCGAAGTGGTGGCACCACCCTTGGCAATAGAATTGATAATCTGCTTGCCATTCTTCAGCAACACAATCTGGTCGGCAGTGGTGTTGTTGGTAATCTCCATAACACCCTCAGCACGGCAGGTCACCTCATGGAAAGTCCAGTCTGAGGGATTCAAAGCCTGCTTGGGGCCATTGATGGTCAGATCGTCGAACCATGTATAGGCATAGGGGGCAGCCTCGGTACCCTCACCCGACACCTGTGCATACAAAGGAGCAACTGTCATCATCAACATCAATGCGAAAAAGACGCGTAAAAGCTTTTTCATTTGTGATTTGATTTAATTAAAATAATAAATATAATGTTAGTAAACTCTCTTCTTACCTAGATTCTTCAACAACACCTATTCACATGCCTTCACAGGCATTCCTCCCAAATCGGATGCAAAGTTACAAAAAAATGTTAATACAGCGTATCTATTTTGCTAAAAAAAATACACAAAACAATGTATTTTGTGCCAAAATCTCTTAGTTTTTACTAATATTACACATTTTTTGCACAAAATAACCAGATAAAAAGAAATTACGAACAAATAGGGAGAAAACCGTACAGTTTTTACAATATGTAAGGCAAGCCCTTACACTTTGCCACTTTGCGAAAGCAAAAATTCTCATACACAGTGCAACATGAAAGAAAAACAGAAAAGACGATGCTGCACAACGGTTTATGTAAAAAAAAGGTAACTAAATACAATTTGGCATTGAGCAGCAATGTCATCCCGACGTTAGGAGGGATCTCTACTTTTGGACGTCTCCAAAAGTCCAACGCTATGTATAATGGATCCTCGTTGGGCTTCGCGAGATGTCACAAAGTAGAGATCTGCATTTTGCCCGTCGGCAAAAAAACTTCGTCGGGGTGACAGCCATTTGTGCCAATATGTATATCATCGAAAAAAAAAGATGGAGCAGAACATTGTTCGCTCCATCTTTTTATAAAGGGCCAATCAGGATAAGGGGAACCTCAAAGCAAAGAGAGGAGCCTTACACCTTATTATATTATATACTACAAATCATCGTCCGCATATTCGAGGATGCTCTTGCGGTTGGCCAGCAGGCGATCGTAGTCTTCCTTGCTACCTACCACAATCTTATCAAACTCACGCAAACCGGTACCAGCGGGAATGAGGTGACCGCAGATAACGTTCTCCTTCATACCCTCCAAACGGTCGCTCTTGCAGTTGATAGCGGCCTCGTTGAGCACCTTGGTAGTCTCCTGGAACGAAGCAGCTGACATGAAGCTGCTCGTCTGCAGAGCGGCACGTGTGATACCCTGAAGAATCTGAGTTGAGGTTGCAGGCACGGCATCGCGAACCTGTACGGGACGAAGGTCACGACGCTTCAGCATAGAGTTCTCGTCGCGCAGCTTACGTGCGGTAACGATCTGTCCCTTCTGCATATTCTCGCTGTCCCCGGCATCCACAACGTACTACTTACCCCAGATACGATCGTTCTCCTCTGCAAAATCGAGTTTGTCAACAATCTGCTGTTCGAGGAAGTTGGTATCACCGGGCTCGTTGATTTGTACCTTACGCATCATCTGACGCACAATAACCTCGAAGTGCTTGTCGTTGATCTTCACACCCTGCAGACGGTATACGTCCTGCACCTCGTTGACGATGTATTCCTGTACAGCCGTGGGACCCTTGATAGCAAGGATGTCAGCGGGAGTGATAGCACCGTCGGACAGAGGTGTACCAGCGCGTACGTAGTCGTCTTCCTGTACAAGAATCTGCTTGGACAGGGGCACGAGATACTTGCGCACGTCGCCCACCTTAGAGGTAATGATGATTTCGCGGTTACCACGCTTGAGCTTACCCATGGTGATCTCGCCATCAATCTCGGCCACAATGGCAGGGTTGCTGGGGTTACGAGCCTCAAACAGCTCGGTAACACGGGGCAGACCACCGGTAATATCACCACCACCACCGACAACACGAGGTATCTTAACGAGGACTTCACCAGTCTTCACAAGCTGCTGATCCTCTACAGAGATACGACCGCCAATGGGGAAGTTGTAGGTACGGATAACCTCGCCATTCTCGTCAAGAATGCTGGCAGAAGGAGCCTTGGTTCTGTCACGCGACTCGATAACGATAAGTTCGCGCAAACCTGTGGTCTCATCGACATCGGCACGGAAGGTAACACCTTCGATGACATTCTCGAAGACTACACGACCGGCAGACTCCGTTACGATAACGGCGTTGAAAGGATCCCACTTGGCTACGAGCTCACCCTTCTCGACGATGTCACCGGGCTTCTTGTAGAGAAGTGAACCATAAGGAACATTCTGAGCGAAGAGTACAATTTCAGTGTTGACGTCGACAAAGCGAACCTCCGCCAAACGACCCACAACGGTCTGACACACGAGGCCTTCGTCGTCGATACAGTCTACGGTACGGAGCTCATCGAACTCGAGCTTGGCGTTGTACTTAGCCTTGATCATGGCGTTGGCGGCTGCGTTACCAGCCACACCACCGGCGTGGAACGTACGGAGGGTCAACTGAGTACCGGGCTCACCGATAGACTGAGCAGCGATAACGCCGACAGCCTCGCCTTTCTGTACCATGCGGCTGGTTGCCAGGTTGCGACCGTAGCACTTCATACATACGCCCTTGCGACTCTCACAGGTCAGTACGGAACGGATCTCGACGCTCTCGATGGGGCTATTCTCAATCTCCATGGCCTTGTCCTCGGTAATCTCATCACCAGAGGCAACAATGAGCTTACCCGTGGTGGGATGGATGACATCGTGAACAGATACACGGCCGAGAATACGCTCTGACAGCGAGCTAACCACCTCATCACCGTTCTTCAAGGCGGTGCAGACGAGACCACGCAGGGTACCGCAGTCCTCCTCGTTGATGATGACGTCATGGCTTACGTCGACAAGACGACGGGTCAGGTAACCGGCATCGGCAGTCTTCAAAGCGGTATCGGCAAGACCCTTACGGGCACCGTGAGTAGAGATAAAGTACTCCAGCACGCTCATACCCTCCTTAAAGTTAGAAAGGATGGGGTTCTCGATGGTGTCGGGCTCAGCACCAGCCTTCTGGGGCTTGGCCATCAGACCACGCATACCAGACAACTGGCTAATCTGACCAGCACTACCACGGGCACCGGAATCAAGCATCATGTATACAGCATTGAAGCCCTGGTCGGCCTCGCGCATGGTCTTCATCAGCACATCAGAAAGGTCGTTGTTGACGTGAGTCCAGACATCGACCACCTGGTTGTGACGCTCGTTGTTGGTGATGAAACCCATAGCGTAGTCACCCGCGATGCGCTCAACCTCCTCGTTACCCTTGCGTACGAGTTCCTCCTTCTCCTCAGGGATAATGATATCACCAAGGTTGAAGGACAGACCGCCTTCGTAGGCCATCTTGTAACCAAGGTTCTTGATACCATCGAGGAAGTCGCAAGCACGAGCCACACCGGTCACCTTGATAACGTCCGTGATGAGGTTACGAAGCGTCTTCTTAGAGATGACACCATTGAAATAGCCTACCTCGGTGGGGACAATCTCATTGACGATGACACGGCCCACACTGGTCTCTACCATGCGATGGCCAATGGTGCCATCCTCCAGTTTGTCGTCAACGACAACCTTTACCGGAGCGTGGATGTCCACCTTCTTTTCGTTGTAGGCAATGATGGCCTCCTCGGTGCCGTAGAATGTCAGACCGCTACCCTTGACACCAGGACGAAGCTTGGTAATATAGTACAATCCGAGCACCATATCCTGAGAGGGCACTGTGATAGGAGCACCATTGGCGGGGTTCAGGATGTTGTGGCTCTGCAGCATCAGCAACTGAGCCTCAAGAACAGCCTCATTGCTCAGGGGCAGGTGAACGGCCATCTGGTCACCGTCGAAGTCGGCGTTGAAGGCGGTACATGCCAACGGATGCAACTGGATTGCCTTACCCTCGATCATCTTGGGCTGGAAAGCCTGGATACCGAGACGGTGAAGGGTTGGTGCACGGTTGAGCATGACGGGGTGCCCCTTCATGACGTGCTCGAGAATATCCCAGATAATGGGATCCTTGCGATCAACAATCTTCTTGGCACTCTTCACGGTCTTTACCATACCACGCTCGATGAGCTTACGGATAATGAACGGCTTATAGAGTTCGGCAGCCATCAGCTTGGGAAGACCGCACTCACCCATCTTCAGCTCAGGACCTACAACAATAACGGAACGTGCAGAATAGTCGACACGCTTACCGAGCAGGTTCTGACGGAAACGTCCCTGCTTACCCTTCAGTGAGTCTGAGAGTGACTTCAGAGGACGGTTGCTCTCAGTCTTCACTGCACTACTCTTACGAGAGTTATCGAAGAGCGAGTCAACAGACTCCTGCAACATACGCTTCTCGTTACGCAGAATCACCTCGGGAGCCTTGATTTCCATCAGGCGCTTCAGACGGTTGTTGCGAATGATAACGCGACGATAGAGGTCGTTGAGGTCACTGGTGGCAAAGCGGCCACCATCCAGGGGAACGAGGGGACGCAGTTCGGGAGGAATGACGGGAAGAACCTTCATGATCATCCACTCGGGCTTATTGCGGCCACGACTAGCACGGAAGCTCTCCACTACCTGAAGACGCTTCAGGGCTTCGTTCTTACGCTGCTGAGCGGTATCACTGTTAGCAGCATCACGCAGGCTGTAGCTCAGACTGTCGAGGTCGATGCGGAGCAGGAGGTCGTAAATGGCCTCAGCACCCATCTTGGCGATAAACTTGTTAGGATCGCTGTCCTCGAGAAGATGATTGTCCTTCGACTTGGCAGCCAGACGATCCATTACAATCATGTACTCATCCTCGCTCAACACGTCGTTCTGCTGCAGCGGAGTCTCCTGGAACTCGAATTGCTCATTCTCGAGAATACCGGGCTGAATGACCACATAACGCTCGTAATAGATGATGGAATCGAGCTTCTTGGTGGGAATACCCAGCAGATAGCCGATCTTGTTGGGGAGCGAACGGAAGTACCAGATATGAGCAACGGGCACAACGAGTTCAATGTGACCACTGCGCTCACGACGTACCTTCTTCTCAGTGACCTCAACGCCGCAGCGGTCACAGACAATACCCTTGTAACGGATGCGCTTGTACTTTCCGCAATGACACTCATAGTCCTTGGTGGGACCAAAGATGCGCTCGCAGAACAAACCGTCACGCTCGGGCTTATAGGTACGGTAGTTGATAGTCTCAGGCTTCAACACCTCACCGTGCGAACCCTCGAGGATCTCCTCGGGAGAGGCCAGTCCTATAGTAATTTTGGTAAAGTTATTTCTTACCTTTGTTTCTTTCTTAAAAGCCATATCTTATAAAAAAGCTAATTATTAATCCAAGGTGATGCTCAAGCCCAAACCGCGAAGTTCGTGCAGCAATACGTTGAGCGACTCGGGGATGTTGGGAGTGGGCATGGTCTCGCCCTTGACGATTGCCTCGTAGGCCTTGCTACGACCGGTTACGTCATCCGACTTGATAGTAAGGATCTCCTGCAGGACGTGGCTTGCACCGAAGGCCTCGATGGCCCAAACCTCCATCTCTCCGAAACGCTGACCACCAAACTGTGCCTTACCACCAAGGGGCTGCTGGGTAATGAGTGAGTACGGACCAATGCTACGTGCATGCATCTTATCCTCTACCATGTGACCAAGCTTAAGCATATAGGCGATACCTACGGTTGCCAACTGGTCGAAGGGCTCACCAGTAGCACCATCGTAGAGCTGGGTTGAACAGTAACGAGGCAGGCCTGCCTTATCGGTCCACTCGTTCAGGTCTTCCAACTTGGCACCATCGAAGATAGGTGTGGCAAACTTGATACCCAACTTGCGTCCGGCAGCACCAAGGACAGCCTCAAAGATCTGACCAATATTCATACGTGAAGGCACACCCAGAGGGTTCAGCACGATATCTACGGGAGTACCGTCCTCCAAGAAAGGCATATCCTCCTGACGTACCACCTTGCTGACAATACCCTTGTTACCATGGCGACCAGCCAGCTTGTCACCGACACCAATCTTACGCTTCTTGGCAATGTAAACCTTGGCCATCTGGATGATGCCATTGGGCAACTCGTCACCGACATTCAGCGCATAGGTCTTACGCTTCTGCTCTGCATCAAGCAACTTGTACTTCTTGACATAGTTGATGATGAGTTTTGCAATCAGATCATTGGTATGCTCATCCTCAGTCCAGCCAATCAACTGAACAGCCGTGAAGTCAAGTGACTCGAAATCCTTTGCAGTGAACTTGGCACCCTGGGCAATAATCTCAACGTCCTGATAGTCCTTGACACCAGCCGACTTCTTGCCCTTTGTCAATTCAAGAAGCTTGTCGATGAGAATCTCCTTCAAGTCGGCAACCTTGCTCTCGAACTCCTCGTTGATAGCAGCAAGACGAGGCTTGTTCTGCATCTTCGTTGCACGAGTCATGATAACCTTCGAGAATAGTTTCTTGTCGATAACAACACCGCTCAGCGAAGGTGAAGCCTTCAGCGAAGCATCCTTCACATCACCAGCCTTGTCACCGAAGATAGCACGCAGCAACTTCTCTTCAGGACTGGGATCGCTCTCACCCTTGGGAGTGGTCTTACCGATCATGATGTCGCCAGGCTCTACACGGGCACCTACACGGATGATACCGTTCTCGTCCAGATCCTTGGTAGCCTCTTCGCTGACGTTGGGGATGTCGGCAGTCAGCTCCTCTACGCCACGCTTGGTCTCACGCACTTCAAGCGAGAACTCCTCCACGTGAACGCTGGTCAGGATATCTTCACGGACGATGCGCTCGTTAAGCACGATAGCGTCCTCATAGTTGTAACCCTTCCAAGGCATGTAGGCCACCAACAGGTTCTTACCCAATGAGAGCTCGCCATTATCGGTTGAGTAACCCTCGGTAAGAATGTCTCCAGCCTTGACACGCTGTCCCTTCTCGCAGATGGGACGAAGGTCGATGGTCATATTCTGATTAGTACGACGGAACTTGGGAATGCGATATTCCTTCAGAGCAGGTTCGAAGCTTACGAACTCCTCCTCTTCCGTGCGATCATATAATACACGGATGGTGGTGGCATCAACATATTCCACAACACCCTCGCCCTCGGCAGTAATCATAGTACGGCTGTCCTCGCAAACCTGCTTCTCAATGCCAGTACCTACAATAGGAGCCTCGGTGCGCATCAAAGGAACAGCCTGGCGCATCATGTTAGAACCCATCAACGCACGGTGGGCATCGTCGTGCTCCAGGAAGGGAATCAGCGAAGCTGCGATAGAGGCAATCTGCTGGGGAGCCACGTCCATCAGGTTAACGTCCGTGGGAGGAACAACGGGATAGTCGTCATCCTGGCGGCACTTAACCTTGGTACGAATAAAGGTACCATCGTCATTCAAGGGTGCATTACCCTGACCGATGATCTGGCCTTCCTCTTCCTCTGCAGTAAGGTACTTGATACCATTGTCGCTGAGGTCCACCACACCGTCATTAACCATACGGTAAGGAGTCTCGATGAAACCGAGGCCGTTGATCTTAGCATACACACAGAGTGAGCTGATCAAACCAATGTTAGGACCTTCAGGCGACTCGATAGGACACAGACGACCGTAGTGCGTATAGTGTACGTCTCGAACCTCAAAGCCAGCACGCTCACGAGACAAACCACCAGGACCCAAGGCACTGAGACGACGCTTGTGAGTAACCTCAGCCAAGGGGTTGGTTTGGTCCATGAACTGGCTCAGTGCGTTTGTACCGAAGAAACCGTTCACCACACTTGAGATAGTCTTGGCATTGATAAGTTCGGTGGGAGTAAACACCTCATTATCGCGCACATTCATGCGCTCACGAATCGTACGCGTCATACGTGCGAGGCCGATGGCAAACTGGTTGGCCAACTGCTCGCCTACGGTACGTACACGACGGTTGGACAAGTGGTCGATATCGTCGACATTAGCCTTACTGTTCACCAGCTCAATGAGATACTTGATAATCTCAATGATATCCTCCTTGGTCAGAGTACGACAGTCGGGATCGGTGGTCAGGTTCAACTTACGGTTGAGACGGTAACGTCCAACCTCACCCAGGTCGTAACGCTTCTCGCTGAAGAACAGGTTAAGGATAACCTCACGTGCACTGGCTTCATCAGCAGGCTCTGCATTACGCAACTGGCGATAGATATAGTTGATAGCCTCAACCTCAGAGTTTGAGGTATCCTTCTGCAAAGTGTTGAAGATGATACTGTAGTCAGAAGCTCCAGCGTTGCTCTTATGAACAAGGATATTTGAAACGCCACTGCTCAGGATAATCTCGATGTTATCCGAGGTAAGAATCGTCTCACGATCCAGTACCACCTCATTACGCTCAATGCTGACAACCTCACCGGTATCCTCGTCCACGAAGTCCTCGGTCCAGGTCTTCAGCACACGGGCAGCTAGCGTGGCGCCCTCATAGTTCTTAAGATTCTTCTCATTTACCTCAACATCCTCGGCTAGATTGAAGATTTCGAGAATATCACGGTCATTCTCAAATCCGATGGCACGAAGCAGAGTTGTCACAGGCAACTTCTTCTTACGATCGATGTAAGCATACATCACGTTATTGATGTCACTGGCAAACTCAATCCAGCTGCCCTTGAAGGGAATGATACGAGCACTGTAGAGCTGCGTACCATTGGCATGGATGCTGCTGCCAAAGAACACACCAGGAGAACGATGCAACTGCGACACAACCACACGCTCAGCACCATTGATAATAAACGTACCGTTATCGGTCATGTAAGGGATGGTGCCCAGAAAGACATCCTGAATCACAGTATCAAAGTCCTCATGGTCAGGGTCGGTACAGTACAACTTCAACTTAGCCTTCAAAGGCACGCTGTAAGTCAGACCGCGCTCCAGACACTCCTCAATGCTGTAACGGGGAGGATCGATGTAATAGTCGAGAAACTCCAGGTTGAAGTTGTTGCGAGTGTCCTGAATAGGAAAGTTCTCAGAGAACACCCTGTACAGGCCATCGTTCTTTCTCAGCTCTGGTGGCGTGTCCAACTGCAAGAAGTCCTTGAAAGACTTCAGCTGCACCTCGAGGAAATCCGGATAAGGCATCGGGCTCTTCACCGAGGTGAAATTAACTCTGTTGTTGATTAAATTAGAAGCCATATATTGTGGTTGAAAAATATTATCTCTTCAGTTTCAGGCCAGATTGATTCGGCAAACGGCCGTTAGGGGAATGATGGGTTTCTTATGTTGGTGGTGGGATTAGGAATACTGCGTCTTGTCAGAGAAAACAATGCGTACTAACCTTATATACACACGCACATACGCGGACAGACGCAAAAAGGTAAAGAACCCTCTACCAGAGGATCCTTTACCATATTTGTCTATATCGACAGGTAAGATCTTACTTCAGCTCGATCTCTGCACCTGCCTCCTCAAGCTGCTTCTTGAGAGCCTCAGCGTCAGCCTTGGGCATACCCTCCTTCAGAACGCTGGGAGCACCATCAACAGCCTCCTTAGCCTCCTTCAGACCGAGACCACAAGCCTCCTTAACAGCCTTTACAACCTGGAGCTTAGCAGCACCTGCGCTCTTGAGGATAACGTCGAAGTCAGTCTTCTCCTCAGCAGCAGCACCTGCATCAGCACCTGCAGCTACAACAACAGCAGCAGCTGCGGGCTCAATACCATAAGTCTCTTTAAGTTCGTTCTTGAGGTCGATAACCTCCTGTACTGTCAGCGCAACGAGCTGCTCAGCAATAGCCTTAATATCAGCCATATTCTTTGATTTGTTAAATGTTATAAAATCGTTTTTAATTACTCTGCAGCAGCCTCTTCTGCCTTAGCCTCGTCCTTGTTCTCAAGAGCGCTGATAACGTTCATGATGGGTGACTCGAGAGCAGCGATAACATCTGCAATAAGTTCGTTCTTGCTCTTCAGAGCAGCCAGAGTATTCAGCTGGTCAGCACCAACATAAACGGTGCCCTCTGCGTAAGCAGCCTTCAAAGCAGGCTTGTCAGCCTTCTTAGAAGCATACTCCTTAATCATCTTAGCGGGCTTGTTAGCCACGTTAGTGAACATTACAGCTGTAGTACCAACCAAGGTGGGATACATATCAGCACATTCCAGTTCACTAGCCTCAAGAGCCTTCTGGAAGAGGGTATTCTTAACAACTACCATCTTCACCTCGTTCTTGAAGCACTGGCGACGCAAGTCTGCAGTCTTCTCTGCATTCATACCCTCAACGTCTACGAGGTAGAAGTGAGGATACTCCTTCAGCATTTCACCAAGTGATGCAATCAATGCAACTTTATCTTCCTTTCTCATGATTTTCTTCTAATTTTTAGATTTCCTCACAAGACTTGGTATCAATCTTGATACCTGCGCTCATGGTGCTGGAAAGATAAATACTCTTCATATAGGTACCCTTGGCAGCAGCGGGCTTCAGCTTGAGGATGGTAGAGATGAACTCCTTTGCATTCTGAGCAATCTGCTCAGCGGTAAAGCTTACCTTACCGATAGAAGTATGAACAATACCAGTCTTGTCAACCTTGAAGTCGATCTTACCCTGCTTAACTTCACGAATTGCCTTAGCAACATCGGGAGTAACAGTACCACTCTTGGGGTTAGGCATCAAGCCACGAGGACCGAGTACACGACCCAGAGCACCAATCTTACCCATGATAGCGGGCATGGTGATGATAACGTCGATGTCAGTCCAACCACCCTTAATCTTCTCGATATACTCATCGAGACCTACATAGTCAGCGCCAGCTTCTTTGGCTGCAGTCTCCTGATCAGGAGTACAGAGGCAGAGAACACGGGTAACCTTACCGGTACCGTTGGGCAGTGATACTACACCACGGACCATCTGATTAGCCTTGCGGGGATCTACACCCAGACGTACGTCGATATCTACAGAAGCGTCAAACTTGGTAGTGGTAATTTCCTTTACCAGTGCAGATGCTTCCTTCAAAGTGTAAGCCTTCCCTGCTTCAATCTTGCCAGCCACCAACTTTTGGTTTTTTGTCAATTTTGCCATCTTAATTGAAGTTTTTTAATTATGCACCAGGGAATTCTCACTTTACAGTGATACCCATACTTCTTGCTGTACCTGCAACCAAAGTCATTGCAGCTTCAACAGTAAAACAGTTCAAATCGGGCATCTTGTCCTCTGCGATAGTGCGAACCTGGTCCCAAGTGATTGAGGCCACCTTCTTACGGTTAGGCTCAGCAGAACCGCTCTTGATCTTGGCAGCTTCCAACAACTGTATCGCCACGGGAGGAGTCTTGACGATGAAGTCGTAACTCTTGTCAGTGTAATACGTAATAACTACAGGGAGCACCTTACCGGCCTTGTCCTGAGTTCTGGCGTTGAATGCCTTACAGAAATCCATGATATTGATACCCTTGGAACCCAGAGCGGGACCTACTGGGGGTGATGGATTTGCAGCGCCTCCTTTAATCTGTAATTTGATTAATCCAGCAACTTCTTTAGCCATTGTTTTGTTCTTTAATATTTGATAATTTAGAAAGAGCAGTTATACTTCAATAAAGAAGCTTTTACTGCTTTTCAACCTGCATAAAGCCCAATTCGAGAGGAGTCTTCCTACCGAATATCTTAACCATAACCTTGAGCTTTTTCTTTTCGCTATTAACCTCCTCGATGATGGCATCGAAACCACTGAAGGGACCTTCGGTGACCTTGATGCTTTCGCCGATAACGAATGGGATCGTAACATCCTCTGCAACTTCTTGAATCTGATCAACAGTTCCAAGAAGACGGTTGATTTCGTTGGGTCGGAGAGGCATAGGCTTGGTACCAGCTTTCACGTCAGATAGGAAACCCAATACATTAGGAACGTTACGCAACGCACCCTGGGTCTCAGCAGTCATGTCAGTCTCAACCAATACATAGCCTGGGAGGTAGTTCTTTTCCTTGACCGTACGCTTTCCGTTCTTGACGGTAACGACTTTTTCAGTAGGGATCAGTACCTGAGACACATGCCTACTCAACTCACCCTGTTGGGCAAGAAGAGCATCCACATACTCCTTTACTTTGCCTTCCTTTCCACTAATGGCACGCATAACGTACCACTTCATTTCAGTTTCAGCCATTTCTCCTTACCTTTTATTACTTGGCCAAGCCATAGATGAACTCCATACCGTTATCAAAAACGGTATCAATAACGAAGACGACAGCGGCGATGCAAAGGGAAGCAATTAAAACGACGACCGCGCTGCTCATCAGCTCCTTGCGTGAAGGCCAAGAGGTCTTATGCACAAGTTCTTCGTATGAAGCCTTACAATAGTTGATAATTTTATTCATCTTGATTTCTTTTTTGGCACGGGAAGAGAGGCTCGAACTCCCGACACCTGGTTTTGGAGACCAGTGCTCTACCAACTGAGCTATTCCCGTAAAGAGGTGAGAAGCTTTTGGCTCCTCACCTATAATGTTCTGTTTTGAGAACTTACGATTAGTCGAATACCTCGGTAATCTGACCAGAACCTACGGTGCGACCACCCTCGCGGATAGCGAAACGCAGACCTACGTTCAGAGCCACCTTGTAAATCAGGTTTACAGTGATCTCTACGTTGTCACCGGGCATTACCATCTCAATGCCTTCGGGCAGAGAGATCTCACCGGTACAGTCCATAGTACGCAGGTAGAACTGGGGACGATACTTGTTACCGAAGGGAGTATGACGACCACCCTCTTCCTTCTTCAGGACGTAGATAGAAGCCTTGAAGCCAGAGTGAGGAGTGATAGCACCGGGATGGGTAATAACCATACCACGCTTAACCTCCTGCTTGTCGATACCACGGAGCAACAGACCTACGTTATCACCAGCCTCACCGGTGTCGAGGATCTTGCGGAACATCTCAACGCCAGTAATAACTGACTTCTTGTCCTCACCGAGACCCAGGATCTGAACCTCATCACCAACCTTGACAACACCAGTCTCGATACGACCAGTAGCAACGGTACCACGACCGGTGATAGAGAATACGTCCTCAACGGGCATCAAGAAGGGCTTATCGATAGCACGAACGGGCTCCTGAATCCAAGTGTCGCAAGCGTCCATCAGATCCATTACGCTCTTCTCCCACTCAGCAACACCATTCAGTGCACCCAGTGCAGAACCGCGGATGATAGGAGTATCCTCCTCGAACTCATACTGAGCGAGCAGCTCCTGCATCTCCATCTCAACGAGCTCGAGCATCTCAGCGTCGTCAACCATATCGCACTTGTTCAGGAATACAACCAGACGGGGAACGTTTACCTGACGAGCGAGCAGGATGTGCTCACGAGTCTGAGGCATAGGACCGTCGGTAGCAGCACAAACGATGATAGCACCGTCCATCTGAGCAGCACCAGTTACCATGTTCTTTACATAGTCGGCGTGTCCAGGGCAGTCAACGTGAGCATAGTGACGAGTAGCGGTCTCGTACTCAACGTGAGCGGTGTTGATGGTGATACCACGCTCCTTCTCCTCGGGAGCGTTGTCAATCTGGTCGAAGCTCTTAACCTCAGAAAGACCAGCCTTAGCCAAAACGGTGG
>JAZLFZ010000050.1:0-23925 GCA_045616065.1 Bacteroidaceae bacterium
TAACTTTTAACTTTTAACTTTTAACTCTTAAAGTTGCGTCCCGTCCGTTCCATAAGCCATACACTGTTGCTGCGAATGCTCTTGTTTCGCCGCATGTTCAGTCCGCGCCAATTCACGTTGGTGCTGGCACTCCTTGTGGGCGTGCTGACGGCATGTGCAGCCTTGTTGCTCAAGTTCCTCATTGCCCAGATTGAGCATCTGCTGACCCACCAGTTCAACGTCCAGGAGTCCAACTGGCTCTACCTTGTCTATCCCGTGGTGGGCATCTACCTCACGATGCTTTTTGTACACTATGTGGTCAGGGCAGACATCGGGCACGGCATCACGAAGATACTCTATGCCATGTCGCGCAAGCAAAGCCGACTGCCGGGCCATAACACGTGGAGCAGTGTGTTCAGCTCGGCCATCACCATCGGTTTCGGTGGCAGTGTGGGTGCCGAGGCGCCCATCGTGCTGACGGGTAGTGCGATAGGCAGTAACCTGGGACAACTGTTCCGCCTGCCCAGCCGAACGCTGCTCCTCCTGGTAGGCTGCGGTGCTGCCGGTGCCGTGTCGGGCATCTTCAAGGCTCCCATTGCCGGTCTGGTCTTCACTATCGAGGTGCTGATGATTGACTTGACAATGAGCAGCCTCCTGCCTCTGCTCGTCTCGAGCGTCACGGCCACGGCACTGACCTACTTCGTGTCGGGCGTCGACACCATGTTCCAGTTCCAGCTGCGCGATGCCTTTGTCATCGATCGCACGCCCGCGTATATATTATTAGGTGTATTCTGTGGCCTCGTGGCGCTCTACTTCACGCGCGTCATGATGTGGCTTGAGCATCAGTTCTCACGTTTCAAGAACCGCTACGTGCGCTGGATGCTGGGCGGATCGCTGCTCAGTGTGCTCATCTTCCTTTTCCCCTCGCTCTATGGTGAGGGCTACGACCTCATCAATCTGCTGCTCAACGGCAAGGGGGACGACTTCCTGGAGATGTTCAACAACTCGCTCTTCTACGGACATGCCAACCTGCTGCTCGTCTACCTGGGTCTTCTGATCGTCTTCAAGGTCTTTGCCTCGACGGCCACGAACAGCGGTGGCGGATGTGGAGGTATCTTTGCGCCCAGCCTTTTCCTCGGTTCCGTGTCGGGCTTCTTCTTCTGCCATGTGTGGAACGACCTCGGCTTCCTGGGACTCAACCTGCCCCTCAACAACTTTGCCCTCCTGGGCATGTGCGGACTGATGAGCGGTGTGATGCATGCTCCCCTGACGGGCATTTTCCTCATTGCCGAGCTGACGGGCGGCTACCAACTCTTCGTGCCTCTGATGATGGTCAGTGTCTGTGCCTATCTGACCATCATCATCTTCGAGCCCCATAGCGTCTACAGCCAGCGCCTCGCTCAGCGTGGCGAACTGCTGACACACGACAAGGACCAGGCCATCCTCACCCTGATGAGCATGGACTCGGTCATCGAGCGATATGACAAGGAGGTGATGCTGACCGTCGACATGCCGCTCGGCAAGATTGCCCACAACATAGCGTATAGCAGTTATAATGTGTTCCCGGTCATCGACGAGCAGCAGAAGCTCATTGCTGTGCTCTACGTCGATGACGTGCGCCATATCATCATGCGCTCCGAGCTCTTCGGCTCGCTCTATGTCCGTCAGCTCATGAAGCCCTACGTGGCTCGCATCGACATCGACGACTCCATGGACGTGGTCCTCAAGGTCTTTGCCCGCACCAAGGCCTGGACGTTGCCCGTCGTGGATCGCGATGGCGTCTTCCTGGGCTTCATCCGCAAGAGCCGCGTCCATGCCGTCTACCGCAAGATGATGGCGGACTATACGGATGATTGATTAATTCACAATTCATAATTCACAATTCACAATGTTGCTGCGCGGTGTGTCTTGACGAAATTATGTGACAGTGAGTGTAAATAAAGCTTTGATTTAACGCGCCAGCCAAATTATGAATTGTGAACTATGAGTTCTGAATTGAAAATCGTCTACATGGGCACGCCCGACTTTGCCGTTGAGCCCCTTCGACAACTTATAGAAAACGGATACAATGTGGTGGGCATCATTACCATGCCCGACAAGGCAATCGGACGTCACCACGACACACTGCAACCCAGTCCTGTCAAGAAGTTCTATCTTGAGCAGAGGCTCGACGAGAGAGGCATCAAACTCCTGCAGCCCGAGAAGCTGAAGGACGAACTGTTCCTGGAAGAATTGAGAGCCCTTGAGGCCGACCTGCAGATTGTCGTAGCCTTCCGCATGTTGCCCGAAGTGGTGTGGGCCATGCCGCCCAAGGGAACCTTCAACCTCCATACGGCCTTGCTGCCGCAGTACCGTGGTGCAGCACCCATGAACTGGGCCATCATCAATGGCGACACGGAGACGGGCGTCACCACCTTTTTCCTCGACCACGACATCGACACGGGACGCATCATCATGCAGTCGCGCACGCCCATTCACGAGACGGACAACGTAGAGGATATTCACGACCGTCTGATGATGATGGGCAGCGAACTCGTTCTCCAAACGGTGTGTGCTATCGAGGAAGGAACGGCCGAGAGCGTGCCGCAGGAGCAGTTCCTCACCGACGAGCCTCTGCGCCATGCACCCAAGATTTTCAAGGAGACATGCCAGATTGACTGGACCATCGGCGTCGAACGTGTCTATAATTTCGTGCGTGGCCTCAGTCCCTATCCCGCTGCTTGGTCCACTCTTGTTCATCCTGATGGCAAACGTCAGGACGTCAAGGTTTTCACAACGCACAAGGAATCGGTGGCCGCATCGTCCGATGAGTCCGTGGGCAGCATCGTGACCGATGGAAAGTGGCTGAAAGTCTGCGTGCCCGGTGGCTGTATCGTTATCGACGAGCTGCAAGTGGCTGGCAAGAAGCGTATGGCCACGGCCGACTTCCTTCGCGGTGCCCGTCTGGCAGAGGGCTGCCGCTTCGAATAGCGTGACGCCTGCACGAAAAGTCAGGGCAAAAGCGTCCGATTCCTGCATTTCGTGCCAAAAAAGCACGGAATGATGCAAAAAACTGCCGAAAAGTTTGCAAATATCGCAAAAAAGTGCGTCCTTTGCAACCGATAACATTATTTATTAATCAAAAGCATAAGCCTATCGATACATCGTTACTTCTAATCAATACATAAGATAGTAATGAAAATATGCAGTACCCTTACCGACGATGAGTTGGTACGTATGTACGAAGAAGGTAATGACAATGCTTTTGATGTCTTGTTAAGTCGGCATCAGGAGAAGCTTTTTAGTTACATATACTTCCTTACTCGCAACGAGGACTTTGCCAATGATGTCTTCCAGGACACTTTTGTGCGTGTGGTGATGTCCATCCGTTCCCATACCTACGAGCCAACGGGTAATTTCGGTGCGTGGCTCCTCTGCATCAGCCGCAATCTGGTGCTCGACCACCATCGTCACATGCAGGTGCTTACCACCGTGTCCCATGAGTTGGTGGACGAGAATGGCGACGTTACTGGCGATCTCCTCAACGATGCCACTCTCTGTGAGCCTACCGTGGAGGCTGAAATCTTCTCGAACGAGACGAAGGAGAGTTTGCGCAGCCTTGTTGACCAGTTGGTGGATAACCAGCGCGAAATCATCTACCTTCGCTTCTATCGTGACCTGTCGTTCAAGGAGATTGCACAGATACTGGGCGTCAGTATCAATACAGCCCTCGGACGTGTGCGCTATGCCATCATCAATCTCCGGAGAATGGTCAACGAACGCAAACTTTCGCTGGTTAGTTAACTTCTTTAACTCCTTTAACTCTTTATCTGAACTCCCCCCTTCAGTTTTTTCTCCATAGCTTGAAGTCGGAGAACTCCACCCAGGCCCGGTTGGCGCTGTAGGTGGTCTGGTAGAGTCCTACCTTGACCTTGTCGCCACGGAGCAGAGTGGCATTGACGGGACTGCCGGGCATATCGGTCCAGCAGATGCCGTCGCACGAGGTGCGGGCATAGATGACGTCACCCTTACGCTGGATTTGCAGGTAGGGGTCGTAGTCCCAGCCTTGTTGGTTGGGGAACTGTGGCCGTCCTTGACGGGTGACGGTGGTGAGCATGTTGCCACAGTTGTAGTTGGGGAATACGCCCAGATGGACCAGGTTCTGCGTCCTACCGCCTTCCTCCTCACTCAGTATGATGAGGCCGCCTTCGTTGTAGGCAGGGGTATTTCGACGCTCGCGTCCCATGATGTCGCTTATGCGGACCTGCATGAGGAAGTCGCCCTGGACGTCAAAGAGCCGCATGGGGCCGTTGTGGGAGGGGTTGCGGTCGAGATTCTTGTCCTGGCTCTCCAAGCGGATAGAAGGAGAGCCGTCAGTTTCTTGAAGGGGGAGGCAATACTCGTAATCGTTGGTGGGAAGGGAGGATAGGGGAGCCGCGAGTTGCAGGCTGTGTCCCTCGTCGTCGCGGACGGTGAGTGAGAAGGATTTGTCGCTGGCCTTCACGCTGTAGATGCCCGACTGGAAGTCGAGGCGACCTGTGCGTACAGCCTTGCCGCTGCTGTCAGTCAGCGTTATCTGGACGAGTTCGGGACCGATGGACTCGGCTTTCAGCCTCAATGTGTTGAGGTCGAACGATTGGCGGTCGTCGGTATCACTTTTGGCCAGATACTCCCGTTGCACCTCCTCGGCCGAAAGGCCACGATCGTAGAGCCGAAGCGAATGGATGTAGCCGCTGAAGGGATCGCCTTCGCGCTGGTCGGCACCAATGGTGATGGGACCCTGTGGACGAAGCATCAGAAAATTGTTCTTCTCGAGTACGAGCCGTCCGTCGAGGTAACAGCGCTCGTGCCAACCATCGTAGGTCACCGTCCAGTGCTGCCACCGGCCTTCGCCCTCTGTAATCAGTTTTGGCAGACCTATGCTTTCGAATGAACCGGAATGGTTCATGAGTCCGGTGGCATTGTCGCGGCCATTGCCCATCTTGAGCGAGGTGAGGTCGCCCGTTTCGGGACAGACGCTGGCTATGCACTCCAAGGGAGCCACCGAGGGGTTGAGTACCCATGCAGAAAGGGTGAACGATGAATTGTAGCTGAAATTGGGTGGGCAGCCAAACTTGCTACGGATGCTCTGCTTGCCGTCAAAGTAATAACCGTATTTTCCCTTCACCACCTCACGAATGAGGTCTTGTGTACACTCAAAGTCTTGCGTGCTCTGTGGGTTGTCTGCGTTGAGCTCAAGGACAAGACCATTGGGGTAGGCGATGCGACTTTCTGCCTCCACGTCCTTCTTGTGCAGGTTGGGGTAACCAGCCTCCACAGCCGTCATGTCCATGCCCTCCACCCGTGGCAGCAGGGTTTCGGGGTCGTTCTTCTTGGTTGCATTGTACACCTTTACGTTCCATAGGGCCCCGAAGTGGCCGTTCTTCTGCGTGTCGGTGATGGTGATGCGTACGTAGCGTGCCTTGGCTTGCCCCTTTTCTATCATGGGCGAACCAGCATTGCGATTGTCGGTCTTGTCGGTAAATACGTTCCAGGAAGAGCCGTCAACTGACGTCTCCACCCGGTATTGATAGAAGAATGTGGGGTACTCGAACTGCAACCACATTTGATTGAACCGCTGTACCTTGCCCAAATCAAGCTGCAACCATGACTCGCCCTGATTGTTGGCCGGACGCCAAAGGGTGGCATTGTTGTCGTCCACGGCATATTCGGCCCGGAAGTCGTCGCCGAGGACGGAGGAGGCCGTCACCCGAGCCTGGTAAGCCAGGTTCCGTGCCACGTTCTTCCGTACCTGCTTCTGGAGCGAAGCGGGCAGGAGTCCGTCGTGTGTGGGTACGATGGGTAGGATGTTGCCGTCGGCATCAAACTCCATCATGTCGATGCAAAGCTGACGGTTGAATCCATGGACGCTGTGCGGGTTGTTGTGGCGATGGTAGACGATGTAGTACTGCTCTTTGCTGTTGCCCTCGCAGCCTTGGTCCACCAGAATGGAGTGATGCCCTGGCCCGTGAACCGTTCCGTCGCTGTTTGTTTTGAGGATGCAACCCTTATACTCGTAGGGACCGGTAGGCCCCGTGGTGCTCACGGCATACTGCACACGGTAGGTATCGTCATGACAGCTGCCCGATGAATACGTGAAGTAGTACTTGCCATCCCTCTTGAAGACGAAGGGGGCCTCGAAGAAGTCTTTCAGTTGTGTGTTGGGAATCAGTCCCTTGTCGGTGAAGGACTTGCCATCCTTTGCCAGCTGCGCCCATCCGCAGCCCGACTTGTCGTAGATGCCCCATGTACCCACGAAGAGATACTGGCTGCCGTTACTATTGTCCGTTGACGAAAAGTCGTCGGTGAAGACCATGGGGTCGAGCGTGATGGCCATAGGGTCGCAATAGCGGTCGGGCATCAGTACGGCATCGGGCTTGCCCAGCATGTTGTGCCACGGACCCACTGGCGAGTCGCTCTCGCCCACATGTACCATGCAAGGCTCGCAGTAGTAGTAGCGGTACTTACCCTCGGCCGTCTGGACGACATCGGGTGCCCAGACCACCTCAGTGGTGGGCCAGTTCATCACTACGTTGCGCCAGTTCCGGAAGTCCTTGGACATCCATACTTGTGCCGGTCCGTAGCCGTTGCCCGTGCCATCGGTAGTGGCATATATATAATAAGTATCTCCGAACTTGCGAATGGTTGGGTCGGCAAAGTAACCCGGTATGAAAGGGTTACCGGCACCGGGCGCGTTCCACTCCTTCTGTCCGAATGCCAGAAGGAAAGTGAAAAGCGAAAAGTGAAGAGTGAGGAGTACTCGTTTTGTCATTTTGCCGTGTAGCGTTTTATTTTCTCAATCCTTCAATTGCCTTGGTAATCATGTCGCGGGTTCCACTTCCGTCGTTGACGTAGCGAACCACCATGCGGGCATAGTTGAGTGCATCGCGCATTTGGGGAGATGGAGCACCCTTCTTGCGTACTTCTTCGATGAGGGCAGAGAGCTCGGTCAGGTCCTCGGGTTCGGCCAGGTTGGCAGGACGCATGCTGATGATGGCCACGTTGAGCGAGGAGGTGGCATAGTCGATGTCACTTTGTGTGAGACCCGTGGGCTTGGTGGTATGCAAGAGTGCTTCGGCCTCGGCAATCTTCTCCTGAAGACGCTTGAATCCATGGGGAGCCCAATCTGCATCCTTGCGCTCACGAGCCTCAGCCAGCTTATGGATGAGCTCTGCCTGGTCGAGGATGCCGGTAGCCGACTTCTTGCTGGAACCGGAGGGGATGTCCAGACGCAGGTAGTGGGTGGTGCGCTCGTTGGTCACGTGGTAGTCGGGCAGGAACTTATGGCCATCCGCCATCAGGGTATAGGGTGCTGTGCTGCAGACCGTCACTTCGTTGAGCGAAGGAGAGAGCGACAGGCTGGCCTCCTGCCAGGTGTGGATGTCGGGCGAAGCCATCACCAGCGGACCGTACATCAGCGTACCTACCCACTGGGCGGCAAACGGAGTGGCCTGTCCGTTGATGAATGCCTGATCCATCTTGTCGGGACCATAGAAGATGTGCTTGGTAAAAGGCATCGTCACCTCCACTACATCGCCCACAGACCATACGCGTTCGGGTATCTCCACATAGGAGCAAGGTTGGTATTGCTTGGCAATGGACTTGCCGTTGAGCTTGACATTGAAGCCGCTGGTAGCCCAATAAGGCACACGCAGCTTCAGGGCAAAACGTCCTCCCGTGAAGGTCAGACGCGACTGCTCGGCAGGCCATTCGCATTCCTGCTTGATGCGGATGTCACCCCACTGTGCCTCGGTGGGCAGATACAGCCCCACATAGAGCGTACCCAGTCCGTCCTTATCCTTGGGAGAAGGGGCTACGAAGTAGGCTGCCTCCTGGTATTTGACGTGATTCTCAGCACCTGTTCCGCCGCAGCAAGTCTCTTGGGGAGTCGGGCTGCCAAATGGCTTGGAGGCATTAAGGCCCACAGCATACTGGTAGCAAACACCGTACTCGGTGGGATGAACCGAACCGACGAGCTGGTTGTACAGCACACGTTCGTAGTAGTCCATGTAGCGTGCATCGTCGGGGGCGAAACTGTTGAGGTCCTTGGTCAACTTTGCCAGGTTGTAGGCACAGCATGTTTCGTTGAGGTCGGGATTATTGGCCCGCTGACCGCGGTAGTCCGTCATCATGTTGGTGTTCATGCTGGCCACCTGTGTGTAGGGTTGCCGCCACATTTCTCCATTGCCCACACCGCCCATGGCGTAGGCATAGCGTCCCTGGATGAGGTTCCAGAAGTTGAGGGCAAGGTCATAGTAATAAGGATTGTGGTTGGTGCGATAGGAACGCAAGGCACCCACGATCATCGGGATGTGCTGGTTGGCATGCCGTGTGCGTATGTCATCAACATTGTGGGCCACGGGATCAAAGAAGGCGGGTGCATCGAAGCAGTTGGCAGCTTCGATGAGTCGGTCGGCATCTTGACGATTGGAGGTCATCTCGGCCAGGCGTGACAGCGACTCGGCCATGCCGCCCACTTCGCCGGCTATGTACATGTTCCACATCTCGTAACGGTTGCCGGGACGACTACGACGCTCGGCCTGCGTGCCTTCCGTTTGGCAGTAGGTGCGATAGTGCATGCGATTCCATACCCAGAGTCCCATGTCTGTGGCAATGCGCAATGCCTTGTTGGACAATGCCTTGTCGGTGTCCTTCATTACGAGGGCAATGTCGATGAGGCCAGCTAGTTGCTTGTGGATGGTGTAGTAGGGTGCCCACACCCAGTCCTCGTTGTTGTAGGCACGGTAGCACTCTATCAAGGCCGGATGGGCAGCCGGAATGGCGTTCAGGTAGCCGTATCCATAGTGCTTGTAGTCCTGCTTGTATTCGTTGAAGGCAGCCCACGAACCCTTCATCTGCTGCAACTCAGCCTCGGGGGCATAGTCGCGAGCCTCCAGGTAGCGGCCCAGTGAGTCGCTGTAGACGAAGGTGCGTTCCTGGCATTCGCGCATCTCGCGCACCATGCGTTCGATGCGTTTGCGGAGTTCACTCTTTACGTTCACCATCCGTCCGTCCGCAAGGAGCACCTTGTCACTCTCGGAAGCTCCAGCGTAGGCGTGGGCAAGAGCAGAGAGGTAGTGTCCGGTGCCGTGTCCCTTGAGTTTTGTGGTCGGCGAGTCCCAGCCATCGCTCACGGTGTAGCCATCTGTGGGTAATCCGTATGTGTCGCGATAGTTGTAGAGCTGCTGCGTGACGTCGAGGTTGAGAAGCATGCGAACGTCCAGGTCGCGGTTGCTTGTCAGACGGTTCTGTCCCGTCAGTCGCACGTGGCTCAGAGGCAGGGGTTCTGCCTGGACGTTTATGCGGTTTTGTGGTTGGTCTTTTTTGTGGTTTTGCAGTTGTTCCACAACGGTCACCTTGGCATCGATGGGGTAGCCTTGCGATGACGTGTTGTCGCCAAGGATGAAGCCTCGAACCGTGTAGTGGCTCCCGATGGGCGTTTTCTGTGCATCTGCCTGTTGTTTTTCCTCTGTCGGGTTGCTGTTGCTCCACTTCACTTGCCGCCACTCGTGACTGCCGTCGCTGTACGTCACCCAGACCTGCCAGGGCAGGCTGGGTACGTGGCCGACGAGCGTTTCGATGTTTACGTTGCTCACTTGCTTGATGTTGCGTTCCTTGGGCTTGCCCGTCATGGGTAGCGTGGCAGTCAGCGAGGCGACCAACAATAGTATGTTTATATTCTTCATTGGGATAAAAGGATTCGGGGATTTAAATGCCAACGTTTTTTTGCTGACCAGGAGGCGCGCCTCCTCAGGAGATTTAGAGCGAGGTGCTTTACTTCACTTCCCACTCGAAGACACCGGCCGAGAGTTTCTCGTTGATCTTGACTTCGAGCTTCAGGGCCGTGGTCTCAACGGGACTGAAGTTGACCGTGCAGGCCGTGCCCTTGAGGGTGGGATAGGCGTCGGCTCCCTGGACGGGCTGCCACGTTCCCTGCGCGTCCTTGTAGCAGATCTGCCAGCTGTCGGGCACGGTGCAACCGCCCCAGGGCTGGTCATCGAACCAGTAGACCGTGCATTGCTGCACCTTGGTCTTGGCGGGGAAGGTGTAGGAGATCCATTCCGTCGACCCGTTCTTGGGCCACCAATGGGTGTAGGGGATGCTGCGGTCGTTGCCATCCTTGGGCACCAACCCGTCGGCTATGCTGCTGAGCGAGGGGATGCGCATGGACGTCTCAATCTTGCTCTTCGAGGCCAGGGTAGGGGGTGTCATGGGGCGTGTGGCACGCATGTCCTGAGGCAGCCACACCTTCATGTCGCCGCTGCCACGGTGGCACCAGGCAAAGTAGGGGATGAGTCTGAGGCGCACGTTCTGGGCCGTGAGGGCACCCTTCTCGTCGAAGGCCAGTGTCTGGGCATCGGTGGTCAGGGTGGTGAGCTGCACGTCCTTGTAGGCACTGAGTCGGGCCTTGCTGGCATCGGGGATGAAGGCATCGAGCGACTGCTGTCCGAGTTCGAACTGCGGATGCTGGTTCAGCAGCACGCTCTTGATGTCGAACTTGTTGTCGGGCCATTCGGCACAATAGACCAGCGGACCGCGCTCGATGGCCACCTGGCCACGATCGGCCTCCACACGGTTGTTGGCGCGAACGGTGCGGGGCTCCATGTCGAAGTGTATGGTCACCACGTCGCCCGCCTTCCACTTGCGGTCGAGAACAACGTAGCCGTTGGTAGATTGAAGGTTGAAAGTTGAAGATTGAGAATTTCTTTCATCTTTCATCTCTAATCTTTCATCATTAACCATGATGCTGTAGCCCAGTCGCTTGTTGTCGGTGTAGCTGTAGAGGTCGCTGTCCACGGGCTTGCCCTGCACCCATCCGGGAATGCGAATCTTCATGGCAAACTGTCCGGTTGCGTTCTTGTCCACCCTGACCTTGATGTCGCCGTTGGCGGGGTAGTCGGTGGTCTGGGTGAGGGTCACGCTCTTGCCTCCCACCTGCATGGTCGACGTGTTGGACATGAAGAGGTTGACGTAGAGGCTCCGGTCCTTGACGGCATAGATGTAGCCCGGCACACTGGGTATGAAGCGGCAGATGTTGGAGGGGCAGCAGGCGCAGCCGAACCAGGCCTGACGCTGGTGCTGGCCCATCGACTCGAGTGGGTTGGGGTAGAAGAAGCTGCCACCGTCGAGCGAGACGCCCGAGAGGAGTCCGTTGTAGAGCGAACGCTCCAGTACGTCATAGTACTTCGATTCGCCATGCAGGAGGAAGAGACGGTAGTTGACGTACACGTTGCCGATGGCCGCGCACGTCTCGCAATAGGCCGACATGTTGGGCAACTCGTAGTTGCGTCCGAAGGCCTCGCCACTGGCCGTGGCACCGATGCCACCGGTGATGTAGAGCTTGCGGGTGACGATGTTCTGCCAGATGCGGTCGATGGCCGCGATGTAGTCCTTGTCGCCCGTCAGGGCAGCCACATCAGCCATGCCGGCATACATGTACGAGGCCCGGACGGCATGGCCTACCGCCTCGTCCTGCTCCACCACGGGCTTGTGGCTCTGCGAGTACTCCTGCTTGATGCTGGTCTTGCCACGGTAGTCCAGCAGGAACTTGGCCTCGTCGAGGTACTTCCTGTCGCCCGTGGCCAGGTAGAGGCGGCAGAGCGCCATCTCGGCAATCTGATGGCCGGGCACCACGCAAGCCTGCCCCGGATTGGCACCCACCTCACGGCATACACAGTCGGCATAGCGGATGGCGATGTCGAGGAACTTGCGCGAACCCGTGGCCTGCCAGTGCGCCACGGCGCCCTCTACCATGTGGCCCAGGTTGTAGAGCTCATGGCTCAGATCCTCCTCTTTGGTCCAACGCTCGGCCCCTGCCCACTGGTGGGGGTGCTTGGGGTTCATGGTGCGGGCCGTGTAGAGGTAGCCGTCCGGTTCCTGTCCCTTGGCGATGATGTCGAGCACGCTGTCCACGTAGGCCTGCAACTTCCGGTCGGGATAGGTCTGCAGGATGTAGGCTGCACCCTCGATGGTCTTGTAGGGGTCGGTGTCGTCGAACGAGTAGGGCATGAGCTTCGTCACGTCGTACTGCTCGCTGGGCTTGGCTGCCCGTTCAAAGTTCTTGTAGCGTCCCTCGCTCTCACACTTGCTGAAGGCCAGTGGAATGGTGACGGTACGACTGGCCTCGAGGCGCTGTCCCCAGAAGCTGTTTGGCACCACCTTGACGGCAGTGAAGGGCACGGGGGTGATGGGGTAGCCCTGTGCGTTGTTCGTCTTCTTCGGTGCACCGCTGGCCGTCAGGCATAGTCCGACGCCCAGGATGCAGAGTGTTGTTCTCATGTTCATCTATATATTTTTACTTTATTCAACTTTCGCATATCGCTCAAGTTATTAGTTTAGAGTTTAGAGTGTAGTGTTTAGAGTAGTTTTTAAGTGTAGAGTTTATATAGTTTTATGTCGGCGAATAACTTTCAACTCTCAACTGATTCAACAACTCTACACTCTAAACACTTAACTCTCAACTAAGTTGAGCTTTACAATTTTCTTGTTGTTCTTGATGTAGTTACACTGCAAAGGTAAGAAAAAGTTATGAGAAAGGTGTGGAGAAGTGGTGTAAAATGCGAAATAATGCGGATAAAGTGTTGAAAAATGTTGATAAATGGCGATTTGCTACCAACCTTACTCTTTTTTTTTCTTCCTTTGCGCACAATAAAAAGGATTCTGATTCGTTATATAAGTGCAAGCCATGAGAAAGGCGTGCAAGCAACAAACGTGATTCAATCCTTATCCACCATCCTCCTCATTAATCCCAGTCCCTGCCTATGATGCAATTTGTACCCCAACCGACCCCTCAGCCCCGTCCTGCCGTACTGGACTTCATCCGTCAGTTTGCCCGCCAGTTCCGCCCTGTAGCGGCCTGTTAGTGTGGGAAAGGGAGGCTTTCGTTCGGAAAATGCAAAATAAATTTGTTTTTTCGCGCGCTTATTCGTACCTTTGCATACCAAAATAGAAGAAACGTATGCAAGTCTCACCTTCTCTGCTGTCAGCCAACTTTGCCAATCTCGAGGGAGATATGGAATGGCTGAACCGTTCGGAGTGCGATTATCTGCACCTGGACGTGATGGACGGCGTCTTCGTGCCCAACATCAGTTTCGGCTTCCCCGTACTGAAGCACGTGGCGCGCCTGTGCCACAAACCCCTGGACGTGCACCTGATGATCGTGCAGCCCGAGAAGTTCATCAACGAGGTGAAGGCGCTCGGGGCCTACTACATGAATGTCCATGTGGAGGCTTGCACGCACCTGCACCGCGTCGTCTCACAGATTCGTGAGGCGGGCATGCACCCTGCCGTCACGCTCAATCCCGCCACGCCTATCAGCGTGCTGGAGGATATCATCGAGGACGTCGACATGGTGCTGCTGATGAGTGTCAATCCCGGCTTCGGCGGGCAGAAATTCATCGAGCATACCTACGACAAGATCCGTCGCCTACGCAGCCTCATCGACAGCCGTGGCTGCCAGACGAAGATAGAGATTGATGGAGGCGTCAGCCTGGCCAATGCAGCCAAACTGGCCGAGGCTGGTGCTGACGTGCTGGTGTCGGGTAGCGTGATCTTCGGTGCAGAAGACCCGACGGCTGTGATACGCGAAATGAAAAACTGCAAGTAATGGAATATCTCCTCTCTGATACTGAACTGGAATGCTTGCGTGCTGTATTAGACGGTGCGCAAAGGATAGTGGTGACATGTCATACCAATCCGGACGGCGATGCGCTGGGCTCGATGACGGCCGTGATGAGTGTGCTGAGAAGGCACGGTCACGACGTGATGGGTGTGGCGCCGGACAAGTGGCCCGACAACCTCAAGTGGCTGCCCCTGATGGATGAGGTGATGACCTATGCCAAGCACGAGGCTCAGGTGGAGGAGGCTATGGCCGGGGCCGACCTGATTGTGATGGTGGACCACGGACGCCTGGACCGCATGTCGGAGCTGGGTAAGTTGGTAGGCCGCTTGGGCAAGCCTCGCATTGTGCTCGACCACCATCCCGAACCCGAGGAGGGACCTGACTTCACCCTGTCGTGTCCAAGTCTGTGCGCGGCCAGCGAAGTGGTGTTCCGTGTTTTCGACCAACTGGGTTGGATGGCGGACATGACGCACGACGAGGCCGTGAGCATCTATACGGGCATGATGACCGATACGGGGGGCTTCACCTTCAACTCGTCGCGTCCCGAGGTGTTCCTCATCATCAGCCGACTGCTGGAGAAGGGTATCGACAAGGATCGCCTTTACCGTAACGTCTACTATACGGCGTCCGTCGACCGCTATCGTCTGCTGGGCTATCTGCTCTACGTCAAGATGGAGGTGCTGCACGAGTACCACACGAGCATCATGAGCTTCACCAACGAGGAGCGTCGCCACTTCCAACTGAAGAACGGTGAGACGGACGGCATGGTGAACCAACCCCTAATGATCGACGGCATGAAGCTGAGCATCTTTCTGCGTGAGGACACGGAGAAGCGTGGGGTCATCCGCCTCTCCTTGCGTAGCGTCGATGACTTCCCCTGCAACGAGATGTCGGCCGAGTTCTTCAATGGCGGTGGCCATCGTAACGCCTCGGGTGGACGGTTGGAGTGCTCCATGGACGAAGCCATAGAGATTGTCAAGAATGCCGTACGCAAGTATGCGGACAAGCTGAGGTAGTTCAAAGTTGGATGAAAAAGAAAAAGATTGTATATATGAACGCAAAGACGCAGAGACGCAAAGTTTTTTAATGATTTAGAGGCAAAAAGAGGTAATCTTTGCGTCTCTGCGCCTTTGCGTTCAACTATATTATCACTTCTCTCACGAAATCCACAAGTACCAAGGTTCAAGGTGACTTTCCTAATCCCCCAAACGACTAATCCCCCAAACGACTAATCCCCCAAACGACTAATTTCCCAAACGACTAAGAAAAAGATGAAAAAGATATTATATTTGATGGCATGGTTGACGATGGGCATCGTTGCCCTGTCGGCCTGCAAGGATACCGAGACATACGCAGAGCAGAAGGAGAAGGAACGCAAGGCCATCTCGGCCTTCATGGGGCGCGAAGAGATACTGTTGCGCAACCACGATGGCGACACCCTGCTCTTCATGCCCAAGATTAAGGAGATCTCTGAGGCACAGTTCTGTGCGCAGGACAGCATGACCAATGTGGATGAGAACGAGTTCGTCCTCTTCCCCGGCACTGGCGTCTATATGCAGATTGTGCGCAAGGGCGTGGGCGAGCCCCTCAAGGAGGGTGAGACGAAGCGCATCCTCTGTCGCTACTACGAGTACAACATCCTGGGCGACAGCGTCCAGACGGCCGATAATGTGCTCTACTGGGCCACCAATCCCGAGATACTCGACGTGTCCAACGTGAGTGGCAGCATCACCGCCTCCTTCGACACGAGCATCAACGGAGGCGGTGCCATGTACCAGGCCTACCGCAGCATCAAGGTGCCCAGCGCCTGGATCGTGCCCTTGTATTACATTCGCCTCGGCCGTCAGGTCACCCCCGATGGCGGCATTGCCAAGGTGC
Source organism: Bacteroidaceae bacterium (assembly GCA_045616065.1). Lineage (GTDB taxonomy): Bacteria > Bacteroidota > Bacteroidia > Bacteroidales > Bacteroidaceae > Physcousia. The sequence goes on from JAZLFZ010000050.1 coordinate 15,497, forward strand.
GTCTCATCGTGCCCCACACCCAGGGACATGATGATGCCACGTCCAACGTCTATCCCTGTTTCTACGAGATAACGTACCAGGAGATGCGCGACTGATGCATTGCCGTGGGACTCGGCCAGGCTGTTAAGGCAGCTGGTCGGATCAAGGCTGTGGCAGGCGGGAATATTTACAAAAAGCCTCAAAATCCTGTTCGCTTTTCGCGTCAATCTAGCTTTTGACGGAGATTTTTGAGGTCTCGAACGGCTTTTTTTTTAGCATTAACCGGACAAATTCCGGTTAATGCAGCGTAATAATTAGTGCGACGCAGCGTCAACTTTCGGTTGACGCTGCGTCGCCTTTTTTTTCTCGCTACGGAAAAACTCGAAAACTGCTGCAGAAAAACGCGTTTTTTGTGGCTTTTTTCTGCTTTTTGTGCTGCTTGGAAATATAACAATCTGAGCATCAGTTAGTTGTTAGATTCGCGTATATGCGCCCCACTTTCGGCGTGCTGATTTCTGCGCCATTCTCAGAGGGGGTGTTGTGCAGAATCTTTTTTACAAAGCGGACTGTGCAGCTGCCCCTGTGTGCTACAGGAAGAGGTCGGATATGACGTCGTTGGAGACAAACACGCCCTGTCGTGTGAGCCTTATCTGCTCCCCCTCCTTCGTGATGTGCCCCTGCTGGAGGTGCGGTTGCAGTCCCTCCAGGCAATGTGCAAGGGCTTCCTGGCCGAAGCGTGCTGCCAGATGGGGGAGGCTGAACCCGCGTGATGTGCGCAGGCGGGTCATGACGAACTCGTTGTAGAGGTCGGTGTCGCTGAGTTCTTCCAGCTCGAAGTACGTGTCGCCTCCGGTGGCATTGTCCGTTGCTCGTTGTCCGCCGGCTCTTGGCTGCTGCTCCTTGTCTGGCGACAGGCAGTACAGGTAGTCGTCGAGCGAGTCCAGGTTGCAACGCCTGGTCCGCTGTCCGTCATAGGAGTGGGCACCGGCTCCGAATCCCAGGTACGGCTCCCCCGTCCAGTAGGCACTGTTGTGGCGCGAATGCATGCCGGGGCGGGCAAAGTTGGATATCTCGTAGTGCTCATATCCCGCTGCTTCCAGTCGCTGACAAAGGATTTCATAGCACCTCCACGACAGATCGTCGTCCATCTCCTCCACGAGCCCGGCCTCCAGCATGCGGGTCAGGGGTGTGCCCTCCTCGAACATGAGGCTGTAGGCGCTCAGGTGGGGCACGTCCAGCCGCAGGGCTTCTTCGATGTCGGCTTCCCATAGGGCGAGTGTCTGTCCGGGCAGGCCATAGATGAGGTCGATGCTCAGGTTGTGGTAACCTGCTCGTTGGAGCTTGTCTACGGCCTTGCGGGCCTGCTCGGCATTGTGGCGGCGCCGCAGCGTGTGAAGCAGTGGGCCGTGGAAGGTCTGTACGCCCATGCTGATGCGGTTGACGGGTGTCTCTCTGAGAGCTTCCACCCACTCGTCGGTGACGTCGTCGGGGTTGGCCTCAATGGTTATCTCGGCGTCGGCGGCAACAGGGAAGAGGCCGGTGGCTTGTCGCAGGATGCGCTGCAACTGTTCGGCGGACAGAGTGGAGGGTGTGCCGCCCCCTATATATATAGATAATGTTTGCGCGCGTAAAGGCCATTCCTTTTGCCTTTGCCTCATCTCGTGAACGAGGCATTCGGTGTATTGCTCTCTGACGGAGAGGCTCGTGGTGGAGTAGAAGTCGCAGTAGATGCAGCGACTCTGGCAAAACGGTATGTGAAGATAAATGGAGGCCATAAGTGATGCTTTTGGGACTGCAAAAGTAATACTTTTTGCCCGAAAGAAATAAAAATAGTTATTTTATTTTGCGGAATCAAGTATTTTGTGTAACTTTATCCCGGAATTAAGATAATCCATGAATTAAATACCAATACACATGAAAACCTACAAATCAAACGAGATTAAAAACATTGCCCTCTTGGGTAATGACGGTTCTGGTAAGACAACCCTCACCGAGAGCCTGCTCTACGAGGCAGGCGTCATCAAGCGTCGTGGACGCATCACGCAGCAGAACACCGTTTCGGACTACTTCCCCGTGGAGCAGGAGTACGGCTACAGCGTTTTCAGCACCGTCTTCCATGCTGAGTGGAACGGCAAGAAGCTGAACATCATCGACTGCCCCGGAGCTGACGACTTTGCAGGCTCCTACATCACGGCGCTCAACGTTACCGACACGGCGCTGTTGCTGCTCAACGGTCAGTACGGTGTCGAGGTGGGCACGCAGAACCATTTCCGCTATACCGAGAAGCTTGGCAAGCCCGTCATCTTCCTCGTCAACCAGCTGGACAGTGAGAACTGTGACTACGATGCCCTGCTCGAACAGCTGACGGGTATCTACGGCTCCAAGGTGGTGCCCATCCAGTATCCCATCAAGACGGGTCCCGAATTCAACTCGCTCATCGACGTGCTGCTGATGAAGAAGTACTCGTGGGCTCCCGAGGGTGGTGCTCCCACTATCGAGGAGATTCCCGCCGAGGAGATGGAGAAGGCCACCGAGATGCACAAGGCACTGGTGGAGGCTGCTGCCGAGCACGACGAGACGCTGATGGAGAAGTTCTTCGAGAGCGAGAGCCTCACCGAGGACGAGATGCGCGAAGGCATCCGCAAGGGTCTGGCCAGCCGTGGCATGTTCCCCGTCTTCTGCGTGGACGCTGTGCGCGACATGGGTGTGCGTCGCTTGATGGAGTTCCTGGGCAACGTGGTTCCCTTCGTGGACGAGATGCCCGACGTGCACAATACCCGTGGTGAGGTGGTTAAGCCCAATCCCGACGGTCCCACCAGCCTGTACTTCTTCAAGACCGCTGTGGAACCCCACATCGGTGAGGTGCAGTACTTCAAGGTGATGAGCGGTACCGTGCACGAGGGCGACGACCTCAACAATGCCGACCGTGGCTCGAAGGAGCGTCTGGCTCAGATCTTTGTCTGCGCTGGTGCCAACCGCGAGAAGGTGAGCGAGCTGACAGCCGGTGACATCGGTTGCACCGTGAAGCTGAAGGACGTGAAGACGGGCAATACCCTGAACGATAAGAATGCGGAGAACCGCTTCAACTTCATCAAGTATCCCAACGCCAAGTACAGCCGTGCCATCCGTGCCGTCAACGAGAGCGAGACGGAGAAGATGATGAACGCACTGAACAAGATGCGCGAGGAGGACCCCACATGGCAGATTGAGCAGTCGAAGGAGTTGCGTCAGATTCTGGTTCACGGTCAGGGCGAGTTCCACCTGCGCACCCTGAAGTGGCGTATGGAGAACAACGAGAAGATTCAGATTGTCTTCGAGGAGCCCAAGATTCCCTATCGTGAGACCATTACGAAGGCTGCACGTGCCGACTATCGTCACAAGAAGCAGTCGGGTGGTGCCGGCCAGTTCGGTGAGGTACATCTGATTGTAGAGCCCTACTACGAGGGTATGCCCGATCCCGATGTCTACAAGTTCGGTGGTCAGGAGTACCGCATCAACGTGAAGGGTCAGGAGGTCGTTCAGCTGGATTGGGGTGGCAAGCTCGTCTTCATCAATTCGGTTGTGGGCGGTGCCATCGACGCACGCTTCATGCCTGCCATCCTCAAGGGTATCATGCAGCGTATGGAGCAGGGTCCGCTGACGGGTTGCTACGCTCGCGACGTGCGCGTCATCGTATATGACGGTAAGATGCATCCCGTAGATAGCAACGAGCTTTCGTTCATGCTGGCTGGCCGTCAGGCATTCGCCGCAGCTTTCCGCGAGGCTGGTCCCAAGATTCTGGAGCCCATCAACGACGTGGAGGTATTCGTGCCCGGCGACAAGATGGGCGACGTGATGAGCGACCTGCAGGGACGTCGCGGTATGATCATGGGTATGACCAGCGAGGCTGGCTACGAGAAGCTCAGCGCCAAGGTTCCCCAGAAGGAGATGGCAAGCTACAGCACCTCGCTGAGCAGCCTGACCGGTGGTCGTGCCAGCTTCATCCAGAAGTTTGCAAGCTACGAGCTCGTGCCCGCCGACGTGCAGCAGAACCTCATCAAGGCTTACGAGGCTTCGAAGGCTGGTGAGGAATAATAAGAAAAGGTATACCATTACCTAAAAAAAAGCTCTTTTGACTGAGAGAAAACAAGCCTCCGTGTGCAGAATTGCGCGCGGAGGCTTCTTTTTTGCTTTATAATTGTTAAGGAATCAAGGTTTCTTTGTGAATGATGCTCCCGTTTGACGTCAAACCTTTAAATTTGCAGTATGAAAAGAAAAACAATATGGCTTTTGGGTGCCGTCATCGGCCTGCTGAGCGTGGTACTGCTCTATATGCAGTGGCACAACGCCGAGACGATGGTGAGGATGCGTAAGGAGCAGTTCGACGAATCCGTGTTGCGCAGCCTTGACCAGGCATCGCACGATCTGGAGCGCAACGAGACGTTCCGCTATCTGCAGGCCGTGGCTCGCAGTCATGGTGCCGAACTCGATACGCTTGCTCAGTACGAACCAGTTGCTGCCGATGAGGAGGAGGGGGAGAACCGCATCGTCTTCCAGCCGCAGCAGATCAACGGCAAGGGGCAGCTGCCCAACCTCAGCATGCGCTCACGTCCCTCGGCAAGCCAGATGAGTCCGTCGTTCCTCGAATCGGTCAAGAATGCCTACCTCTATGAGAGGCATGTGCTCGACGAGGTGATCTACACCATCCTCTACAATGCCAGCGAGAGCGACCTGCAGGAACGAGTGGACGTCAACATGCTCGATGGTTACCTCACCGAGGCACTCAAGCGAAACGGTGTCAGCATCCCCTTCCACTTCCGCGTGGTCAACGCCTATGGCGAGGAGCTCTTCCGCTGTGCCGACTACGACTCGACGGGTGCCGACTATGCCTACACCCAGACGCTCTTCCGCAACGATCCAACCAGCAAGATGGGCATCGTGCAGGTGCACTTCCCCACCATGGACGAGTACATCTGGGGTGTGGCCAAGACGATGACGCCCATCATGGGCTTCACCTTCCTGCTGCTCATCGTCTTCTGCTACACCATCTGGCAGCTGGCCCGACAGAAGAAGGTGAGCGAGATGAAGAACGACTTCATCAATAACATGACGCACGAGTTCAAGACACCGCTGGCCAGCATATCGCTGGCGGCACAGATGCTCAACGACAAGTCGGTGACAAAGACCGAACGCATGTACGAGAACCTCTCGGGCGTCATCAACAACGAGACGCGTCGACTGCGATTCCAGGTGGAGAAGGTGCTCCAGATGTCGCTCTTCGACCACGATAACATACGTCTCAAGTCGGAGGAACTGGATGCCAACAATATGCTCGAGTCGGTGCTGAACACGTTCTCCCTGCGCATCAAGCAGAATGGGGGAGAGGTGGACACGGAGATTCATGCCGGCAATCCCTTCATCTATGGCGACGAGATGCACCTCACCAACGTCTTCTTCAACCTGATGGACAATGCGGTGAAATATGCCAAGCCGGACGAGGACCTGCACCTCCGCGTGCGTACCGAGAATGTGGGCGAAAACCTGCAAATCGTCATCGAGGACAACGGAGTGGGCATACAGAAAGGGGACCTCTCGCATATTTTCGAGCGTTTCTACCGCGTGCATACCGGCAACCAGCATAACGTCAAAGGCTTCGGACTCGGACTGGCCTACGTGCACACCATCATCTCCCTTCATCATGGCAAGATAAGGGCGGAGAGCGAATACGGACAGGGCACGCGCTTCATCATCACCCTGCCTACGGTCAAGAACGGAGAAGACTGAGGAAGGCGGGCGTCCGGACAAGGATGGTTGACTCGGATGAGAATTGACAAAAGCAGAAAACCGGAGGATTGAGGGCTGAAGAAAGCGTAGATACGCTGACGCATCTTGCGCTTGAAACTTCGAATCTGCGAAACTGATAAATTTGATAACTCTAAATAAGAAAAGCTATGAACACAACAATGGAAGAGAAGCAGAGAATCCTGCTCTGCGAAGACGATGAGAGTCTGGGCATGCTGCTCCGCGAATATCTGCAGGCCAAAAACTACGATGCCGACTTGTGTCTTGATGGCGAGGCTGGCTACCGTGCTTTCTGCAAGAACCGCTACGACATGTGCGTGCTCGACGTGATGATGCCACGCAAGGACGGCTTCCAGCTGGCCACCGAGATTCACGCTCTGAACCCCGAGATGCCTATCATCTTCCTCACGGCAAAGAACTTGAAGGAGGATATGTTTCAGGGCTTCCGAATCGGTGCCGACGACTATATCACCAAGCCTTTCTCCATGGACGAGCTGGTGTTCCGCATGGAGGCTGTGCTGCGTCGCGTGCGTGGTATGAAGACGAAGGAACGTTCGGTTTACAAGCTGGGACAGTTCACCTTCGACGTCAAGCGTTCGCTACTGATCCGTGGCGACGAGAAGACAAAGCTGACAACCAAGGAGTGTGAGTTGCTCACCCTGCTCTGCAAGCATATCAACGATGTCCTGCAGCGCGAGCTGGCCCTGAAGACCATCTGGATTGACGACAACTACTTCAATGCGCGTTCCATGGATGTCTACATCACCAAGCTGCGCAAGCTGCTCAAGGACGATCCCAACATCGAGATTAATAATGTGCACGGAAAGGGCTATCGACTCATCGTGCCCCAGGAAAGCCTGGACGAGAACGAGGTCGACGAATAGCCGCCGCTGGCCCGGCCGGAAGGGGAGACGCCTCGTTCCGGAATAAAAAAGGGAACGAAAGCAATTGGCCCACCCTGCCATGTCATCCCGAATGTAATGAGGGATCTCAGCCCAACCCTGCTATTATAAGTCCTCGTTGGGCTGAGATTCACATTTTTCCCGCTGGCAAAAGTCACATTCGTTCGGAATGACACTCTGAGTATATAATGATTCAAGTCTCGCAAGCTCAACTTGATTAGGAGTTAAGGAGTTAAAGGAGTTAAGGAGTTAAGACGAATGTGCTTCAATTTGATTAGGAGTTAAGGAGTTAAAGGAGTTAAGGAGTTAAGACGAATGTGCTTCAACTTGATTAGGAGTTAAGGAGTTAAAGGAGTTAAGACGAATGTATTGAAGGTTTTCACCCGTGCTTATCAGTAACGTCTTAACTCCTCAGCGACGAAGGAGCGATAACTTCTTGACTCCTTAACTCCTCTAGTTTCAAGAGTTCGAAGAACTTGCGAAAGTTGAATATAGTGATGATAAAAAAATGCGCCATCCGGCAGTTGCTGAATGGCGCATTTTGATTTTTGCGGCGTTGGGCCGTCAAACCTTTCTGAGGTTAATGATGTGTACGGCAACACCAGCGATGATGGCCACGATGGCCAGAAGCTGATACCAATTCATGTCGACCAGAGTTTGTGAGAGGTAACTGATCACAAGCATGATTGTACCTATTACAATCAGTGCCACGCCTAAATACTTTGTCATAGTGATATTATGTTTTGATGAATATACTTTATTTCTGTTACAAATTAACGAAATATTCTTCACACCACGAAACTTTTTAGCGAAAAAGTGCAGAAATAGCACGATTTTTCTTTGTTTTGAGCCCCGAATGTGCGATTCTGGGGCAGAATGAGGCAAAAAGTTGGAAAAACACTTGGTCAGTTCGGCGAAATGTAGTACCTTTGCACCGCTTTAAGCAAAAATAATTAATTTTTTAATCAATTTACGTATTATGAATCAATACGAAACCGTTTTCATTTTGACTCCCGTTTTGTCTGATGATCAGATGAAGGAAGCGGTTGAAAAGTTCAAGGGCATCCTCACCAAGAATGGTGCTGAGATCATCAATGAGGAGCTCTGGGGCTTGAAGAAGCTGGCTTACCCCATCCAGAAGAAGAGCACGGGTTTCTATGTACTCGTTGAGTTCAAGGCAGAGCCTACCGTTATCAAGACTCTGGAAGTTAATTACCGTCGTGACGAGCGCGTTATCCGCTACATCACCATCAAGAACGAGAAGTACGCTGCTCAGTATGCTGAGAAGCGTCGTAACAAGCAAAAGGAGGCATAAGACATGGCACAGCAAACTGAAATCCGTTATCTGAACGCTCCCGCGATCGATACAAAGAAGAAGAAGTACTGCCGTTTCAAGAAGAGCGGTATCAAGTACATTGACTACAAGGATCCCGAATTCCTGAAGAAGTTCCTGAACGAGCAGGGTAAGATTCTGCCCCGTCGCATCACCGGTACTTCACTGAAGTTCCAGCGTCGTATTGCTCAGGCTGTTAAGCGTGCACGCCACCTGGCTCTGCTGCCCTTCGTAACCGATTTGATCAAATAATAAATAAGGAGGACAAGATATGGAATTGATTCTGAAAGATTATGTTATCGGCTTGGGCTACAAGAACGATATCGTGAACGTGAAGAGTGGCTACGGCCGCAACTATCTTATCCCCACCGGCAAGGCTGTCATCGCTTCTCCCTCTGCCCGCAAGGTGTTGGCTGAGAACCTGCGTCAGCAGG
>JAZLFZ010000051.1:0-72197 GCA_045616065.1 Bacteroidaceae bacterium
ATTTATTTTTATAATTATTGTGGTAAATTAAACTAATATTAAAATAAGATTAAACCTTGAAAGTGTCACAAAATGGAGTTTAATATTTTTTTAATATAATTTTAATATACCATTATAAAAATCATTCTGCACAGTTACTTACATTATAAAATGAGAATAATGTAGGCCAATCCCCTAAACGACAACGGAAAAGATGAAACGAGAAGAAATAGACAGAAAGATAGGCATGCCCGACGTGGATGCCGAATGGAAGAAGTTCGAGCAAGAGAACCGCTCGTACTTTGCAAAGAGTTCAGGCATGTTTATGATGCCTCTCCGCAAGATAGCCGCTATCCTGGTGACCGCCCTCCTGCTCACAGGCCTCGGCTATGCAGCTGTGCGCACCTCATTCTTCACGCAGGGCTGGGATGAAGGCAAAGCTCAGGTGGCAGAGGTGAATACTACCGATGCTGAACCGACGGAACACATTGTCTACACTCCCGAAATCAAAATGGTGGGTGACACTGTACTCCTCTTCAAAGACTTCCGCCTTGACTCCATCATGATGCAGATGGGTGAGTACTATCAGGTTGAGAGTCAGTTTGCAGACGATGAATCACGCAGTATCCGCCTCCTCTTCAAGTGGAACAAACAGCAAAGCCTGGACGAGGTGCTGGAGCGCATGAACGGCTTCGAGCGCTTCAAGGTGCGTCGCGAGGAAGACAGACTAATAGTGGAACAGAACGCAGCAAAGGAGTGATGACCATGAAACGAACCATTACCGCCCTCTGGGCCCTGCTGCTATGCCTCGCCATGCAGGCTCAGCGCATCAGCGTGTCGTTCCAGAACACACGCCTTCCCGAAGTCTTGGAGCAGCTGACTCTGTTGCAGGACGAATACGAGATATACGCCATCAATAACGACCTGGAAAACTTCGTCATCACCGTCGACATCGTGGACAAGACCGTCCCCGAGGCCTTGGAGCAGATCACGGCCTTCTACCCCATACGTTGCGTCATCCAGGACCACGTCATCCACGTCGAGGCACTCCGCAAGCACGACAATCAGTACCGTGGAACCGTAGTGGGGCAGGACAGCATCCCGCTGCCATACGCCAAGGTAACTGTCTATAACCCAGCCGACAGCACTTTTGCCTACGGGACAAAAGTAGTGCTGCAAGAGGCTGCATGCAGCAATGCGGGCGTCTTCGTTGTGCCTTGTACTGAAGCCGATGTGCTCATCCGCTTCACCCATGTGGCGCACGACACGCTGTGGGTGCGTCCCACGCAGAGCGACCTGGGCACGGTGATGCTGACGGAACGCAACAACCAGCTTGACTCCATGTCGGTGGTGGCTCCACCCTGGACGGGCAGGACAATCAAGCTGTCCTTCAATTTTGTGGATTCCTTCACAGGGCTGGACATCGACCTAAACGACATACAGGACCTTGGCCTGTGCCACGCCAACGACACCACAAAGAAGTGTCCGCTGGTTTCAGTCCAAAGCTTTTCCAGAGGTGCAAGCGAGCACAGCTACCTTCAGTTTGAGATTCCTGCACGCAAGGACAACTACACGGTGTGGTTCAAGGCTAAGGGCTACGAACTGGCCCAGGTGCCCTACGAGATAGAGAGAGTGGGCCGACGCCTGGAGATACGGGTGCCACCCATCCGCGTAAGGCGTGAGGTGGCAAAACCCGAGATAGAGTATGTCGAGGATCCCGAGGGCGACGTCATCGTGGAGGGCAAGCGCATGCGCGAAGTGATGGTGCAGGCCACCCGGGTCAAGATGTACCATAAGGGCGACACCATCGTCTATAATGCAGATGCCTTCCAGTTGCCCGACGGCTCGATGTTGGATGACCTGCTGAAGGCCATGCCGGGCGTGGAGCTCAATGCCCGTGGCGAGATTAAGGTGAATGGTCGCAAGGTGGACGTGCTGCTGCTGGACGGGAGCGACTTCTTCAACGGTCACACCGAACAGCTCCTGCAGAACCTGCCCCACTACACGGTGGATAAGGTGAAGGTATACGAGCAGGATACGGAGCAGGCCCGGCGCGTGGGTGCCAAGTCCATCCTCAAGGAATACACGCTGAACGTGGTGCTGAAGAAGCAGTACAAGATAGGTTGGCTGGGCAACATCGAACTGGCTGGCGGCTTGCCCACCGGCAAGCATGATGATGCGCGCTACCAGGCTCGTGCCTTCGCCACCCGTTTCTCGGAGCAATCGCATCTGATGCTCTCGGCCATGTCCAACAATGTCAACAACGACGCCTCGAACCGCAGCGAGAACTGGAGTGACAATACCACGGAAGAGGGCTTGCACCGCCACAACTACCTGTCGCTCATGTACAACGTCAACGACCGTCAGGGACGCTTCGACGAGAAGGTGTACCTGCACGCCAAGTGGTCGCACCACGAGACGGAGAATCGCCAGTCGGCACTGACCTATCTCCAGTCGGGCGACACCTGGGCACACCGTCGCGAGACCACCACGGCCAACGACTTTGAGGCAAAGCTCGACAATATGTTCTACCTCAACAAGCCTTTCTCGCTGACCCTCTGGACCTGGGCAGGCTACAGCCACCGCGAGAGCCAGGGACTCAGCCAGGCGGCACAGTTCAATGCCGATCCGGCAGCATACGGCGACGTGACCAACGTGCTCGACTCGCTGATGCAGAACCCCTTCCAGCAGACCCGTGTGGGCAAGATTACGCTCGACAGGACCCGCACGCAGAGCCTGCTACGTGGCAACGAGTTCAGCTTCACCCAGAGTGCCATCTTCAGTCGGGAGCTCAACTCGGGCGACTACCTCAGCACGCAGCTTATCTACTCGCACAACCAGCAGACGGGCAAGGACTTCAATATCTACCAGCTTGACTATCTGCAAGGTAAGGGTGCCAACGACTTCCGCAACCGCTACAACCTCTCGCCCAGTCACGAGAACAGTCTTTCGTTCTACAACGGATACACCATGAACCTCAACTGCGGCCTGAGCATGGAGTTCAACTACGACTTCAACTGGGAGCAGAAGCACAAGGAGCAGGAGCGCTACCGACTGGAACAGGTGAGTAGCTGGACGGCCGACCAGGCACTGGGCATGCTGCCCTCCACACGTGAACATCTGTTGCAGGGGCTCGACCGTGGCAACTCCTACATCGAGGACCGCTACACCATCAGCAACCGCCCCAAGCTGACCCTGGGCTACGGCAAGGAGCGTGACGGCAATCAGAACAACGTGAAGCTCGTTCTGCCCGTCAACATCGTCTACGAGCACGAGCATTACCGGCGCAACCTGCTCGATACGAGCTACGTACGCCATTCCGTGCTGCCCGAGGCATGGCTCAACTACGAGTGGAAGCGTAACAAGGACTTGGCCAATGAGAGGCGGTCAGAGAAGTCGTTCCAGCTGACCTACGACCTCAGCAGCCGTCAGTCCGACCTACAGTCGCTCCTGAACATCCGCGACGACTACGACCCTCAGCGCATCACCTTGGGAGGCAATCAGTTGAAGCATCAGCAGAACCACAAGCTCTCTGCCCGCTTCGAAAGGAATAAGTACACGATGTCGTGGGAGCCAATCATTCGCCAAGGTGTTGAGGTGGAATACAAAAGGCAGCAGAACGCCATCGCCACGGCCTACAGCTTCGATCCGCTGACGGGTGTCTATACCTACCGCCCCACCAACATCAACGGCAACTGGGAGGCGATGGTCAAAGCAGGACATGTCCAGACGCTCGACAAGTCCATGCACTTCTGCTACAGCGCATCGGCCAGCTACACCTTCCGCCACAACGTAGACCTGGTAGGCGGTGAGCGCAGCGAGGTCAACTCCCACACCCTCGTTCCCACCTTGAAGCTAAACTACATGAAGGATGGTTGGCAGGGCGTATGGCTCATCGGAAGGTGGAACTGGACGCGTTACCAAAGCCCTCGTGCCGGGTTCACCACACGCACCACGCTCAACCACGAGTACAACCTCCATGCCCAGTACATGCTTCCAGGCAAGGTGCAGCTGGGCACCGACCTCACCCTGTACCTCCGTTCGGGCTACGACACCCCCTCCATGAACACCACCGACTGGGTATGGAATGCCTCCCTCAGCCGTTCCTTCTGGAAGGACAAGTTGCAGCTCACCCTGGCCGGCTACGACATTCTGCAACAGATCAACAGCATCACGCAGGACTACAACAGCCAGGGTCGCACCGAGACGTGGGTGCGCTCCATCCCCAGCTACGTCATGGCCACGCTGACCTACAAGTTCCATGTAGCACCAAAGGAGAAGAAGAAATGAACCGATAGTGAATAGATTAATAATAAGTTTGATATAACGACATGTCATCCCGCCCGCCGTCCGAGAGGATAGCGGGCGGTTTACTATAGAAAAGAACCGTCCACAAACATACAAAACTCAAAAACAAGCGACATACTGAAGAAATTTGAGATTGTATTTTGTAGGTTCAAGGAATAGTCTTAACTTTGCCGAAAAGTATAATGAGACTATTTGCATCATGGCCGAAAAAGAACTCAGATCATATCGCTTGACATCCACAGAGGAGCCAACGGACGAGATGCTGCAAGCCATCATGAAAGATCAACGTCCTACACTGTGTATTGTAGCAGGCACCAATGTACTTACATCTACGATAATTCGGTAGAAGATACATTGTCCCAATTGCTCTATCGCACGAAGGATGGCCAGCTCTTCAAGCAGTACGTAGACAAAATCCCAGCTTGGGCTCAAATCTTGTTGTAGTTGCATAAAACCTTCATTGACAGAAAACCGTAACTGTAATTTGTGTTACTGTGAAATTTCAACATTACATATCATCCCTCATCAGCCTGTTCATTTCTACCATTCTTTTTACAGGATGTGCTCATGACGAGCAAGCAGAGAAGGCTATTGCCGAAGCGAAACAACTTCTTGATGCGCAGCCCGACTCTGCATTATCAATCCTTGATGCCATCAAGGAAGGAAAAGTGAGGTGGCCAAAGTCGCAGCGTATGCAATACGAACTGGTGTATGCACAAGCTCAGAATAAGGCATTTGTGAATTTTGACACAGACAGTATCGTGAAGGAAGTGGTAGAGTACTACGAGAAAGATGGAACTGAATTTGAAAAAATGCAAGCTTACTATGTGTTGGGGTGTGCTTACCGCGATATGGGGGAGGTTCCTCTTGCTATTGATGCTTACAATAGCGCAACGCAATTTGATAATGATAAGAATCCGGAAACTGAGAAGAGGCTTTTAAGTTCTATTTATTCCCAAATGGCTAACTTATATCATAAGCAATTATTGTTGTCAGAAGAGATAGAAGTTCGTGAAAAATCCATTCGTTTATCCGAACAGCTATGCGACACCCTATACATGGCTTTAGACTATTGCAAAATGGCTGGTGCCTATTGTCTTCAGAATGAAAATGACGAAGCGGAGGTGACCATTAAGAAAGGAAGGGATTTGTACATAAAAGCCGGGCATACTGAAAATTGGATATTGTTCTCTCAAGTACTCATAGATCTATATTTAAAACAAGGGAACAACCTTAGTGAAGTCAAACGGATGATCGACGAGTACGAAGCCACTTTTGGTAAAGCAAGCGATGGGCAATTGCTCCCCGAAGGGCAAAGACAATTTTATTTCTACAAAGGAAGATATTACGAAAAAGTGGGCAAACTTGATTCTGCCGAAATATGCTATAGATGGATAAGCATACCCAATATGACATACACGCAGAAAGACCCAATGTATCGAGGTTTGTTGAAGGTCTATCAGAGAAAGAATGTGTCAGATTCCATAGCAAAATATGCACAGCTCTATTGCGAAGCCAATGACTCTTCCATCGCACTCCAGGATAGAGAGTTGGTTGGGAAGATGGCTGCCACATACAAGTATAGTAGGTATCAAAGAGAGGCCAGCATCCAGACCAAGATTGCGTCAGAACGCAAACATCAGTTAGTGCTGCTTTTGTCATCATCCATTATCTTGTTGTTAGGCCTATCCTTGGTGATTATTAATCTGAGAAGGCGCAGAAAGGAGAAGCAAGCAGAAGTCTGTCGCCTTACCGTTGAACTGGAAGAGGCGGAGAAGGCTTACGAAGAAGAAATCCAACATCTAAGTATGCTGGAACAGACACACCAAAAGGTTAACGAAGTTGTGAGGATGGAATTAGAAGCATCAAAGGCAGAGGCTGACCATCGTCAAATATTATATGAGGAATCCCAGAAGGAACTGGTTGAAATCAACCGGCAGTATAATGAGCTTATGGATGTTCATAGACAGGAAATTGATAGGCTGAAGAATAAAATTGATAACCTCAGCAAACAAGGTGGAATTTCAGTAAATGTAATAAGAAAGTCTGATTTCATCTCCCAACCTATAATCCAGAAAGTATTTCGTCTTACCCAATCACCTTTAAGTACATTAAGTAACAGTGAATGGGAGCAACTCGTTAAAGTCTATTCTGAGTATTACCCAGAACTGGTGCACGATTTACAGCAAAACCCACAGATGAGCCAACAAAGCATTCATGCATGTCTTTTGTTTGCGTTGAACCTTCGTTCTAGCGACGTAGCAAATATCCTAGAGTTGAACATTCAGCGTGTTTCTAACTTAAAGTCGGAAATAAATGCAGCTCTTTTCAATGACCATTCTGCCAAAAATTTGGTCAACAATCTCAAGCAGGAATACGACATCTATACTGGCATTTAAAACGCACATTTTACATAATAACAGGAAGAGTGTAATTTTGTGTATTATTTTATTTTCGTGTTGTATACAATTGAATATCAAGCATATACCCAACGCAACTAGAGGGCTTAGGAGCAAATAAGTGTAATCTTGTGTAATTTTTGTTGTTACTTTTTGCTTCTTATTGTTACGTATCGTAGTAATTTTGTGTTTGCAAATTTAACGCATAAAATTACTTCGATGAAAAAGAATCTTTTTCTTATTGTATTTCTTTGCCTGCAAACCCTCTTTGTGTCTGCTGATGTCTTGAAAGGGCGAGTGATTGATGCAGTGACAAAAGAGCCGTTGGAGCAGGCATCCATCACGTTGGATCTGACTATTCTGGATTTTGATATTAAGCAGCAGATGCACTTATCGACAGATTCCGTTGGTCGATTCGGCGTGGAGATGTCAGGAATGCAGGTTCGTGTAACCCTGAAGGTAAACTACTTTGGCTATCACCAGTCAAAGTTGTCAACCATGTTGTACAACACCAACGACACTGTAGATGTTGGTACGATAGAGCTCAAACCTAGTGAAGAACTGCTGAAGGAGGTTAATGTCAATGCGAAAATGAAACGCTTCTACATGAAGGGCGATACGGTAGTGTTCAATCCCGAGGCATTCCATCTGGAAGAGGGAGACCGACTGATTGCTCTGGTTGAGAAGCTGCCAGGAGTAAGCGTGAAGGACGGTCATCTACTGTGGAATGGCGAACCTCTGAAAATCATGATGAACGGCAAAGATGCGCTGAGTGAGAACATGCTGCTCAATCAATTGCCTGTGGAGGCAGTGGACAAGATAAAGGCCTACGATCAGACAAGTGAATTGCAAGACCGAACAGGCGTTGCCGACGGTAATCAGCAACATGTGGTGGATGTGACCATCAAGCCAGGATTCATGGATAAGGTATACGCAACAATTGAGGCAAAGGCTTACGCAGGCAAGGAATATGCAGCAAGCGTGGATGCTACAAAATTGAGCGACAATAATCCCTTTATGCTTTATGGAAGGATTGCCGATGACATAGAAAAGAATGATTATATGACCATGGATGGAAGAGGGTATGGACTGAGCCCCGTGCCTGTTCGGCAGCAAGTTGGAGCAATGGCTTACAGACATTTGTGGAAACAACAGAACGTGGATACGAAAAGAGACAACAAATGGGACATTACTGCTGGCGCCAACCATTGGGACGAGAGTACTGAAGGATGGAACAATCAGCAAACCTTCATTCCAGGAACAGCAACGATGCAAAATAGCAGCACCAGTCGCTCCTATGATCATAACCTCAATGTACCTGTCGACTTCACTTCCTATTTCAATCTTGGTGCCAAGAACACACTGTCTTTTGATGCTAGTCTATCCTACACCCGCGAACGGAAAGAAGATAACTCGAAGCAGGAGACACAATCCCAGGACTTGGGTACAAAAGTCAATGCATCAAGCTATAAGTCATTGGAGTCCAAAGAGGGAATAAAAGCAAATGGCAGTACTCGTTTTACTCATTATTTTTCCGATGGTTCATTGTCCTCTCTTCTCCGTATAAACTACGAAAACATGGAACGAGAAGGAAGTTCCATCGGTGAATATCAGTACTTCCAGAATTCTACATCAAGGACAGACCGACAGCAATTCAATTCTCCCAATCAAAATTTCACAACCGCATGGTTGTTAGAGTATAACAAGGCCGTTGGCCGGAATGTCACGCTTCACGGCTTGTGGGAAACGAGTTACAACTACCGTCATCAGGACGAGAGCCGCTGGCGTGACGATAAGTACGATTTTGAAAACAGCATGTACCGACAAGATGATAATTGGAACAATTTGCTTATGTTCGATGCCAACTTTAAGTCTGGATCATTCAGCATGAAGCCTGTATTGAAACTTATGCACCAGCATGAACAGACAGACTACCGACGCGCTGTGCTTGACACACTGGCTCGACGTAACCTACTGCTAATGCGTCCCTCTCTCGAGTTGAGTTATAGGCTGCAGAGGCAGATGAATATTAAAGCTACACTCGCCTACAACAACAGTACTGCCGATCTCATCGATTGTATTGGCTATGTAGATGACACCAATCCCCTTTATGTGCGCATGGGAAATCCCGACCTTAAGACATCTCACTCGCTGAATGCTGGACTTCTATACACTCTGATGCTACCAAAGCACAGCCAGTCTATCTCCTTGTCATTTAACTATCAAAAGACGTACGACCCCATAGGTGTGGTCATGCACTACAATTCACAGACGGGTGGCTATATTGTGCAGAAGCATAATGTGAGAGGAGGCAATCTGTTGAGTGTAAATCTGGCATACGAACGCGACCTTACAGATAATCTGCAATTCAAAAATACAATATCAGGAGGTTACGACTGTACATACGGCATCACGACAATGGTTGATGATGCCACAGGACTTACCTACAACTGTCAAAACCAGTCGTTGTTGAAGGACAATCTTAATTTGCTCTATGAGCTTGGCAACTGGTCTGTCTATTCGTTCAACATATTCTCTTGGAACCGCTACGCCTATAGTAGTGATGCACAAATAACACGTAATATCCTGAATTACACTACCGAACTGCGTACCCGGTACAAATACAACAAATGGAAGTTTAGCCTCTCACCAAAGTTTGTTTTTGACCATGGTTATGAATCAAGTCGTATGAACGGTGGCCAGTTCCTGCTCAACGCACAAGTTGACTATTCCTTCATGAAAAATCGCGCACAATTGGTCCTTTACGCTCACGACTTACTGAACCAGCAGAAGCACAACTTCTCCACCATCACTGCCACAACTCACACTGAGGGTGGAAAAAAGTTCATGAACCAGTATGTCGGTCTTACGTTCAAATACAGATTGGATCCGAAATAAACATAAGACAAAAGGCACAAAACACCCAAAACACTGAAAAAAAGAAAAAACTTAATATCTTCATTAACAATAGATTTTGACATATTACCCGCCTGCTGTCCGAGAGGATAGCGGGCGGTCTGCTATAGAAAAGAACCGTCCACAAACTCTTGGGTCTGTGGACGGTTGTGGTATTGTGTCGATGTTAATATTTACGGCAGCGATTAGCTCTTTCTGCTATAAAGTGCGGATGGTTTCCAAGGGAAGGGTTGTCATGACGGCAATCTGCTCCTCTGGGATTCCTGCGTTTTTCAATGCTTGGGCCGACACCAGCAAAGCTTTATCCTTCTCCGCGAGTTGAGCATCAAGTTCCTTGATTTTCTGTTCGCGCAACATGATGGTAGTGTCACGATTCTCTATCGCGGTGAAATATTCGTCCTCCACATTCATCTCATGTCGCAGTTCTGCATCGGACACTGCAGAATGCAGACGGTGGATGATATACATCATGTCATCATCTCCTGCATACTTCTCCTCATCAATGTTCAGTACCTGACGAAAAGGGCTGGCAATCACGTCTTTCATAATCTCTTCGCTTTTATGGTTGTTGGCCAAACTTTTTGCAAAAGTACTAAATAAAATTCATAGATGAATAGACATGGATATAAAAAATGTAAATTTCTTCCTACAATTTTTTGCCCGCTCGGGGAATTGACTTAACTTTGCCAGCAAGGAAGGAACGAGATTAGCGCTCTCACACATCTATAAGGGGCGTTTTTTTCGTATATTTGAGTCTGCTACAAAAAGTCGAATACTTATAATTTATAACGCAAAGACGCAGAGACGCAAAGTTTTTAATAGGTTAAGAGGCAAAATAAAGAAATAATCTTTGCGTCTCTGCGTCTTTGCGTTCAACCAAATTACAGATTGTAAGCAAATCCAGAAAATGTGCATTTTTATTGTACTTTTTATAGCGGAGTCATATTTGTTTTTTTTGAGAAAATGTTTCTACGTGAGGTAATGAATACGCTTGCTCAGTTGTTTATAGAGTAAAAGCAAGTACGGAATGATAGCACTATTCGGACATAGACGGCAGATGGGGGACGAGGAGTTTGACACGCTCTTCCGGCAGTCCTACCCTCGGCTGTACCGCCTGGCCTTCTCCATTCTGAACGATCAGGAGGACAGTCGCGATGTGGTGAGTGGTGTCTTCACAGACCTGCTGGACAAGCATCGGCTGAAGGCCGACATCAATGAGGGTTACCTCATGGTCATGGTACACAATCGGGCGCTGAACCTACTGAAACACCGACGGGTGGAGGACGATGTGCGCACCGCCATGCTGCATGACATCCGGACAGACTCGTTGCCCGACATGGCCGATGACGAACAACTTGAAGAGATCATGGCCTTCATCCAGACGGAGCTGACACCCCAGACGCGTAAGGTGTTGCAACTGTGCTTCGACGAGAAGAAGACCTACCAGCAAGCAGCCTCAGAGCTCGGGGTCAGCGTGCAGGCTATAAACAAGCATATCTCTCAAGCCCTGCGCAAGCTGAGGGAGCGTTTTAATCCACGTTACAAAAGAAACAAATGAAAATGAAGCATCCAGAAGACAATATGGAGCTGGAGGTGATGAGAGCCTTCGCCTCCCGGAAATCCGACCAAGAGATTGGACTGCCCGAAGTGGAGCAGGAGCTGGCAAGGGTGAAGTCAAGTCGCAAGCGGCCAGCTGTTTATTCCCTACGCAAGATTGCCGCTATCCTGGTGACTGCCCTCCTGCTCACAGGCCTCGGCTATGCCGCCGTACGCACCTCATTCTTCACGCAGAGCTGGGAAGCCTCCTCCAGCTACCCCCAAAAGGAGAGTGCTCCTGACCCAGCGCCAACAGCCCATACTATCCATAAGACTCCTCCCCTCGGGGAGGACGGGAGGGGGGCTGTCCTCTTCAAGAACGCCCGACTCGACTCGGTGGTTACATGTATTGCCAGCCATTACAAGTTGAAGGTTCGCTTTGCGGACGAGTCGGCAAAGGAAATCCGTATGCTCTTGCAGTGGAACAAGGAGCATCCTGTGGATGAGGTGTTGGAACTATTGAACGGTTTCGAGCGTATCAAGGTACGTCTCGAGGCCGACGAACTGGTCATTGAAAACACCATAAAGGAATAAGGCTATGAAACGACTTGTCATCGTCCTCTGGACCTTATTGCTGTGTCTCACGGCCAAGGCACAACTCATCAACGTATCCTTCAAGGATGTGCGCCTGCCTGAAGTGTTGGAACAACTGACCCAGATGCAGGATGAATACTTGATTTGCGCCATCAACGACGACCTGGAAAACTTCATCATCACGGCCGACATCGTGGACAAGACCGTCCCCGAAGCCTTGGAGCAGATCACGGCCTTCTACCCCATACGTTGCGTCATCCAGGACCACGTCATCCACGTCGAGGCACTCCGCAAGCACGACAATCAGTACTGCGGCACGGTGGTGGGGCAGGACAGCATACCGCTGCCATACGCCAAGGTAACTGTCTATAACCCAGCCGACAGCACCTTGCTGCAAGAGGCTGCATGCAGCAATGCGGGCGTCTTCGTTGTGCCTTGTACTGAAGCCGATGTGCTCATCCGCTTCACCCACGTGGCGCACGACACGTTGTGGGTGCGTCCCACGCAGAGCGACCTGGGCACCATCACGCTTAGGGAGCATAACACGCAAATGGAGACAACGACCGTGGTGGCTCCACCCTGGACGGGCAGGAACATCACACTTTCGTTCCAGTTCATCGACTCGTTCACGGCCATGGACATCCCTATCAACAAGCTGGAGAAAATACAGCTGGCTGTCGAAAGTGATACGACCAAGGCGTTTCCCGTATCGGCCATGCTGTCCCACAGTTTCACTTCGACGAATACGTTCTATAGCTTTGCGGTTCCGGCCCACCCAGACGACTATCTGCTTACAGTTCGCTATGAAGGCTATGAACCCATGCGGATGCCCTATCATGTAGGCAGGACGGGGCGAAGAAGTCAGGTAGACGAAAAAGTACGACTGAAACGCCTGATGCCTAAGCCCGAGAAACAGTATGTCGAAGACCCCGATGGCGACATCATCGTGGACGGCAAGCGTATGCGTGAGGTCATGGTGCAGGCCACCCGGGTGCAGATGTTTTACCGGGGTGACACCATCGTCTATAATGCCGATGCCTTCACCCTGCCCGATGGCTCCATGCTGCAGGACGTGCTGAAAGCGATGCCGGGCGTGGAGGTCAACAGAAATGGTGAGATAAAGGTGAACGGCCGGAAGGTGGATGTGCTGCAACTGGACGGCAAGGACCTGCTCAGCGGTGGCACCGAGATGCTGCTCAAGAACCTGCCTCACTATACCGTGGATCAGGTAAAGATCTTCGAACAGGATGAACTGGACGCACGTTTGGTGGGTGTGCATTCCACCGAGAAGGAGTACACCCTGAACGTGACGCTGAAGAAGCAGTACAAGATAGGATGGCTGGGCGAGATAGAGATGGCTGGCGGCGTGCCCACGGGCAAGCATGATGATGCCCGCTATCAGGCTCGTGCCTTTGTGACACGCTTCTCGGAGCAGTCGCGCCTGATGGTCTCTGCCATGTCCAACAATGTCAACAACGATGCTTCGAACCACAGCGAATATTGGAACGACAACATGCATCCCACAGGCTTGCAGCGTCACAACTACCTGTCGCTGATGTACAATGTCATTGACCGTCAGGAACGCTACGAGGACAACATCTTCCTGAGCAGCAAATGGACGCATTCGGACTCGGAGAGCCGACAGTCATCACTTACCTATCTGACACATGGAGATACATGGTCACGACTGCACCAGACGGGAGTGAACAACAATTTTGCAGGTAGCTTCAGCAATCACTTTACCCTGAAGAAGCCCTTTGCACTTCGTCTCATGACCGAACTCAATTATAACCATCGCGAGAGCACCGGGCTCAGTCGGTCGGCGCAGTTCAATGCCGATCCTTCGTCCTACGGCGATGTGGTGGCGGTGATGGACACGCTGATGCAGAATCCCTTCCAATCCGGCATATCCAGCATTGCCCTCAGCAGGACCCGCTCTGAGAGTCTGCAGAACGGTACCTACTGGAGTATTAGGCAGGATGTCGTCTACAACAAGGGCTTTGCCTCGGGCGACCGACTGACAATCCAACCGGTCTTCATCCATAGCCAGCAGAAGGGAACGGAGCACAACAGCTATCAGTTGGACTACATCCAGGGACAGGGTCAGAACGACTACCGCCATCGCTATAATCTGTCGCCCAGCCACAGCAACCGTTTCGATCTGAATACGCTTTACGATTACAACGTCCACAGTGAACTGCAAATCAGCTTCGGAAACAATCTCATCTGGGAGCGTGAGCACAAGGAGCATGAGCGATACCGCCTGGAACAGACAGACTTTTGCCTACGGGACGAAAGTAGCTGGACAGCAGACAAGGCTCTGGGCATGCTGCCCTCCACACGCCAGCTGCTGATGCAGGGCTTCGACCGCCAAAACTCGTATGTCGAGGATCACGGCGAACTAACAAGCCGCTACTTTACCACCCTGCACTATAATCACACTCGTGGCAACGTGCACAACGACTTCAGGATGACTCCGTCCGTGACGGTATGGTATGAGCGTGAGCAATACCATCGTGATGCACTCGACACCTGCTTCAGCCGCAAGCTGGCAAAGCCCAGATTGCAAGCCATATTCGAGAACCGATTGAAGAGAAAGAATGAAGCGGAGGTCAACACCGAGCGTACAATCAGGCTATGGTACGAATTCGACAGCGAAGTACCTGAAGTGCAGATGCTGCTGCCTGTGCGCGATGCCTACAATCCGCAGGCCATCACGCTGGGTAATCCCCATCTGCAACGCTCGTACAACCATAGTTTTAGACCTTCCTTCGAATACAACCGATACCGAAAGTGGGGTACTGATGGCATCTACGAAAGCCTGGGTGCAACCTTCAACGTGCAGCAGAATGCCATCGCCACGGGCTACACCTACAATCCCACCACAGGTGTCTATACCTACCAGCCTACCAACATCAATGGCAACTGGGATGCCAACTTCAGTTGGCGGCACCGCCATGCACTCAGCAAGTTTCTTGGTTACGAGATGAATAGTAAATATACCTATCGCCACAGCGTGGATCTCATTGGCGGTGAGCGCAGCACCGTCAATTCGCAGACGTTCAATCCATCCTTGCAGTTCAAATACAAGCCCAGCAGCCAGAACCTGATAACGCTGACTGGTACATGGAACTGGACACGCTATGACAGCGAACGCCCTGGCTTCACCACTCGCTCCACGCTCAACCATCAGTACGTGCTCAGCGGTCAGTGGCGGTTGCCGCTCGACATCCAGTTCGTCACCGACCTGGGCCTCTACGTCCGCAGCGGTTACGACACTCCTTCGATGAATACCGCCGACTGGGTGTGGAACGCCTCCCTCTCCCGCTCCTTTTGGGAGAAGAAACTCCTCCTGAAAGTCACCGGCTATGACATCCTGCAGCAGATCAACAGCATCACGCAGGACTACAACAGCCAGGGCCGTACCGAGACCTGGGTACGCTCCATCCCCAGCTACGTCATGGCCACACTGACCTACAAGTTCCATGTAGCACCAAAGGAGAAGAAGAAATGAACCGATAGTGAATGACTCCGCTAGAAAAAGTCAGCGTGCTTTCAATTTATAACGCAAAGACGCAGAGACGCAAAGATTATTACTTTTTTGCCTCTAAATCCAGTAATAACTTTGCGTCTCTGCGTCTTTGCGTTCAACTACAATATCACTTCTCACGTAATACTCCCTCTAAGTTTGCCGGCCCAGTGCCATCCACTTTCTGCTGCGGACGTAGCTGTTGGCCGTACGGGCGCTACCTGTTTCATGCAGCGGAAAGTTCTAGACGCCGTACGGCATTTGTCTACCCGCCGTACGGCATCTACACAAATGTCGTACGGCGTCTAGAAAATCACGGAGCGTCAAAAAGGTAGAGACGCTAGGGTAGGAGGGTGCAGCTGTCAGGTCGAGGGGGTGTCGGTGCATGGGTGATTTTCTCTTGTAAAATTTGCAAAACAAACGTCACCAACGTCACCAACTTTGCAAATGTCAGTATATCAGTTCGTAAACAGGTGACGTTATGGGTGACGAAATGGTGACGTTGGTGATGTTAAGCTAAATGGCCTTCTGTTATCGGTGATGTGAAATCGTGCCACAAACCGCAGAAATATAAGTAAATATGTATGGTGTAACGAAAATTCGTAATTGTGACGTGATTCGTGTAAGGTGCCGATTTTGGGGGCTATACTTGCCGTATTTCGGGGTGTTTTGAGCCTTTTGTGACGTTGTTTTTGCCTCAAAATCTCCTTTTGTGAGGTGTGCTTGCTTTGTTTACCTCCATTTTGAGACGAAAAGGGGGTGGAATGTACGTGATGGATACCAAAAAAGATGGTGAGTGTCAAAAATGATTACATGTAAGATGCAGTGCTCATGGCTGATTGTCGGCTGAAAGCAACTGAAAGTATAATGACTGTACTTTCAGTGTTGCAAGGTACAGATATATAGGCGAATATGTGCTTTGGCTGAAGGCTGAAAGTGTTTTTTTGTGCGTCGTTGAACCATAAATAATGGTCGTCGCCAAGGCTCCTCAACATCTCCTCAACATCTACTGGGCATCCACTGAACATCCAGCGAACTAATGGTTGTTGTAAAAACGCAAAAAAATGAATGAGTCCACTATAAAAAAGTCAACGTGCTTTCAATTTATAACGCAAAGACGCACTTTTGGCGACGGCCTAAAGTCGACGCAAAGATTATTTCTTTTTTTTCCTCTAAATCCATTAAAAACTTTGCGTCTTTGCGTCTTTGCGTCTTTGCGTTCAATCAAATTACTGATTGTAAGCAAATCAGCAAAATGTGCATTTTTAATGTACTTTTTCTAGCGGAGTCATGAATGGGTGTTTAAGAAATGTTCAGTAGATATTCAGTAGATGTTCAGTGGATGTTGTGCGAAGCGACTCCTAAATAAATATCATTAAAAAATAACTTGGTACAAAAAAGTGGGTACGCCTTTGCATTGTCTTGCGCACGAAGGATGGCCAGCTCTTCAAGCAATACGTAGACAAAATCCCAGCTTGGGCTCAAATCTTGTTGTAGTCCAACACAAAATCTTAAAAAATACAAATTCAACTTAACTTTTGCTTCTTTCTGCGGTATATATAGTAGAGCGACTACAAATCGAGCGTACCCGAATAGAATGAATCGAGAAGAGTTTGAACAGATGATACCACGATTGCGCCCACTGATGGTAGAGGTGGGACGTGACTTCTTCGGCAACAGAGACGATGCCGAGGATGTGGCACAGGATGCTCTGGTACGTCTGTGGCGGTACTGCGAACGACTCGATACCAGTCGCAACATGGAGACGCTGACCCTGATGGTGACCAAGAATATCTGCATCGAGAAGTACAAGCGAAGGCAACATTCCATAATGGCCTTTCGGCAAACCGAGGACAAGCTCATGAATGAAGCGGCCAGTAAGGCTGATCAGGCAGATGCAGGAATCATCTCCGAAGAAGCGCAGCAGATGATAGAGACGGCTATCAACAGTCTCTCGCCTCGCGAACAGGAACTGGTCAGGAAGCGATACCTCGAAGACCAATCGACAGAAGAAATAGCCCAGGAGACGGGCATCCCGAAACCCTCCGTCAAGAGCATGCTCTCGATGGCAAAAGCAAAACTGAAAAAACGATTACGACGATGAAACAGCACGACATACATAACGATGAAGCCCTCTACCAGCAGATACTGGCAGAGCTGGCGCCCGGTGCTGAGGAGTACGACAGGATGATGGCCGAAGGCAAGCACCCTGCAGCCAAGAAGCATCGCACTATACCTTATTATAAATATGTGGCAGCAGCATGCGTGCTTTTTGCCATTGTGGGAGGTGTATGGCTATGGCAGAATAGGGAAGAAGACAATGCCCAGACATCGTTGGTTGCCCAAGTCGACCCTGTGAAGCAAGACCACACAGACACTTCCAATCGAATGCCGTCTGAAGAAGTGCTGCAGCCAGAGGAAACGTCGATTCCATCGCCCAGACACCAGAAAGTCCATCAACGAAGAAAACGTATAGCACGACCTCACCATGCTACGCAAACAGCGCCAGTAAAAGAAGAGTCGCTTGAGAATGCTATCGAAGCACCCGACCAGGAACTCTACCTCGCCCTACTCGCAGAAGTGGAAGCCAGAGAGACGCAAATCGAACAGTTAAAGCAACAATCCATGCGTGTTCTCTTTGACGAACTTATTTATAACATAGAACAACAACCCAACCGACCAGAACTCATCCTATGAAACGCCTTGTCATAACCCTCACCGCCTTGCTTGCCGTCAGTCTTGGCAATATGGCGCAGAATAACTACAATGAGATATCTCTCCCCTCATCAGATATAGTCCAGACCTTCTCACGCCAGAATCTGTTGGATGATCATCCTTACAACTTCAACACGGGCAGCAGCAGTGAAAGGGGGCATGACCGTCTCGACTCGCTCTACTACCTCAACGTCAACACTTACACGATGCCCTACTACAAGAAGAAGGACAAAGAGGCTGTCACGCAATACATCCTGAGCATCTTGGTTGCCTACGACCGACTCATGGAGAATGCCACCGGCGGCTTCAAATCATCAAGCCCGCTCGAATTTGGCACCGCCGAAGAGAGCAAGCGGCTCAGCATGTACTACGCCGAGGAACTGGAGCCCTTCGTCATAGGCGGCAAAGGTCGCAACTACGTTGTGGTGCGCCAACAAGATCCGCACAACATCAACTATCGTACGTGCGAGGGTGTTGAATGGTGGCTCGAAGTGCCTGGTGCTAACACTGAGATGCTCGATCGTGTCTACGACCCACGTGCCAAGAAAAACGCCGTTGTGAAGTTCCGAGTTTTCAATCTCTACGGCCCGCTGACCGAGCAGCATTACGAGAGGGCGTTCAATGAGCTTCTACCCCCACTGCCGGGTGGAACGAATAATTCATTCAATGAGCTCTTGCCCCAAATACCAGGTGGAATGAATAATTCATTTAATGAAACAATAGAAGTAAACTCTTCCCCCGCTCAGATGGCTAATGGGCTTCTCTTGCAAATCAGGGTCCTCGGCGAACTCTACAAGAACAATGGTTCGACGACCGACGGTGCCGTAGTTTACAGCATCAACGAGCGCGTAACGAAATACCTCAACATTTCCTGCCGATCCGCTTCCGACATTTTTTCTGAGGAAAACCGTCAGCTCTACCGCGTCCTCGGCAAGATTCCTGGCTACGGTGCCTCTGTCTTCTACCCTAATGGCACAGTAGCGACAGGCAGTTTCGAATGGCTTGCGAACCACTATCCTCAAGCTACGCAATTCGAAATGAACTGGTACACCAAGGGCGACGCAAAGTGTACGGGCGAATGCCGTAATTTCCTCTTGGAGATTAAAGTCAAAAAATAACAAATCAGAAGCCATAATTTAAAGCATAACCGCCATCCTTTCCTATTCGATTAGAGAAAGGAAGGCTCCAATCTCATACATTTATGAAAAGACTATTTCTGCTGGCACTTTTGTGCCTGCAAGCCCTCGCTATGTCCGCCGATCATCTGCGTGGACGAGTTCTTGATGCCTCCAGCAATGAGGTTCTGCCCGATGTTGAAGTTGTTTGCAAATGTTCGGGCGAGGGCTGGTGGACTACGGAGAAAGCCACTACCGACTCGCTCGGTTGCTTCTTTGTTGATTTTGGTGATTATGCCAACGAGACGATGCGCCTCGAGATGCGTTTCGAGTACTTTGGCTACCACACAGAGAAGAAGAACACCATGCTTTTGGCAGGTCGCGACACCGTGGATATTGGCGACATCCGTCTGCAACCCTTCGAGGGGCTGCTGGACGAGGTTACGGTCAAAGGCCGCATGCGTCGTTTCACGGTGAAAGGCGACACCATTGTTTTCAATCCCGAAGCCTTTCACTTGGAGGAGGGTGAGCGGCTGGGCGAACTCATCAAGCGACTGCCTGGCGTGACGGTGCAGGATGGCAAACTCTTCTGGAACAATCGTCCGCTACGTATGCAGATGAATGGCGAGAACACCCTCTCGGCCGACCTATTGGCAGAACTGCCTGTAGAAGCTGTCGAAAAGATTGAGACCTACGAAAAGAAGACGGAGCTCACAGAACGTACGGGACATGACGACGGCGAGGGCGAACAGGTGCTCAACATAAAGATAAAGGAGAGTTTCCTTGACAAGTTATACGGCAACGTCCAGGCGAAAGGATTGACGAACCTCGGCTATCAAGGAGGCGGCCAGCTCATGCGCCTCAGCACAGACAATCCGCTCATGGTTGCAGCAAAAGCTGGCGACCACATACCTAACTATACGACAGGCTTCGGGTTCGACTCTGAGACGGGAGGCTGGTCTCGCGGGGAAAGCGGTCAGCAGATTGGTGCCTTGGGCTATCAGCACCTGTGGGATTCGCCCTACAAAGAGGCGAAGCATCGTAACAACTGGGACATAACACTCACTCCCAATCACCTGGATCAAAGTCAGAGCAGTTGGGAGCGACGCGAGGTGTTTGGCGCTGAAGGAGGCACGCCGACATACATCAGCGAAGATTCGGAGAGAGATACGCACTCGTTCAAGGTTCCGCTCAATGCGAGTTGGTTTGCCAACGTTGGGCCGAAGACCACCATCTCTGGCAATGCCTTGCTGACCTTCAATCGTACATCCAACGACTCCCATAGCACGCAATCGACCTACGACAGTGGTTTCGATGGCATACCCGTCAACACCAACGACTCACGTTCAACAAATAATGGCGATAGCTACACGTTCAACTTCTACCAAGGCCTGACGCGCTATTACGATCAAGGCAGCCTTTGGGCGCAGCTTCGCGCTAACTACACATCGTCGCAGAATAATTTCGTCACGACGTCTGACTATACTTATCGTGATGCGTCCCTCCCTTCTTCCCACGAGGTACAAAATGGTGAAAGTGAATCTCGCAATTTCAATGTTCAGGGTCGCTTCGGCTACAACAATTGGCTGACGAAAGCCTTGCAGTTGAAAGCACAATATAATCTGACTTATACCAACAACTTCTATGAGGCTGAGCGAATGCGTGGCGATGGCATCTCGCAGCTCATTGACCTTGCCAACTCCCAACGTCATCGCTACCAGGAATTCTACAATAGCTTGCAACTGGGTGTTGTGGAGAATGTGGGCCAATGGAATCTTACACAGAACATAGTGTTCAACAATTACACCGAATGGCTCGACTACACCCGAGGCACTGCTCTCGACACCCTTGCTCGCCGCAACAAATTACTACCCAACATCGACTTGAATGCAAAGTGGAAAGCCACGAAAACCTCCTCACTCGAAGCCTATCTTGGTTGGTATGTCACACGCCCTGGTATCTACAGCACACTTGGATACGTTGATACTACCAATCCGCTCTACATTGAGATGGGTAATCCCAATCTACGCAATGGCCAAAGCATCGGTTCCAATATAAAATACTACATCACCATTCCTCGAGGCGAGCAGAATCTATCTGTTAAGGTCAGTGCCAACAAGAACTTCTCGCCCATCGTAACGCTCTACCGCTACAACACTACGACGGGAGCCTACATCGTCACGAGCGAGAACGGTCGCGGTGGTCACGACGAAAGCCTCGACGTCAACTACGACCGTTCATTGGGCGGACATTTCCGTATGAATGCCTCTACATCGTTCCGTAACTACATCGCCTATACGTTGCCCACATGCATCGATGATGCCCCCGCTGCCGACGCCATGGCACAGCATCAGTTGGGATGGATACTCCAACCCAGCGTCAGCTACGACGATGACCATTGGAACGCCAAATTGAGCGCCAATACCTATTATTGTCGCACGACATACTCCGATGCCAGTTACCAAAACAGCACAACATGGCAATATCGAGCCGATCTCAACATCAAATACAAAATCGAGCATTGGAACTTCTTCATCCGTCCCATACTCGTTGGCAGCCGCGGTGAACTGAGCCTAGAACTCAACCATCCTCGCCTTGAGGCAAATGCCGGCATAGAATGGAAGTTCCTGAAGAACCGCGCCAAACTCACGCTCGAAGCCAACGACATCTTCAATCAGTACAAACAATATTCTTCCTACGTCAATGCCCAAGAGCGTACAGAATATGGTTCTCCCACAGTTCACCACTACGTCAGCCTCAGCTTCATCTACCACTTCGATGCTAAAAGTAAGAAGTAACTACGCAATAAACCGCTAAGGCGGGATATTTTGGATATGAAAAATCTAACAATAAGATTTTGTGGTGATTGGTTTGGCGGAACGGAAAAAAGGTTGTATCTTTGCCGTGACAATTAAGTATATAATATATAAGGTATGAATTTCAAGGAACTATGTGAGGCACGCTACAGCTGCCGCAGTTATCAGGACAAGCCCATTGAGGCAGAGAAGATCGAGTATATCAAGGAGTGTGTGCGACTGGCTCCCAGTGCCGTGAACCGCCAGCCATGGCGCTTCCTCTTCATCACCGAACCCGAGCAGCTCGCCGTGGTGAAGGCTTGCTACAAGCGCGACTGGATACAGCAGGCACCGGCCATCGTGATGTGCCTGAAGAACGAGAGCGAGTGCTGGACACGCCGCTACGACAACCACAGCCATGCCGACATCGACATTGCCATCGCCACCGAGCACCTCTGTCTGGCGGCTACAGAGCAGGGCTTGGGCAACTGCTGGGTGTGCAACTTCGACATCGACATGCTGCGCAGCACCTTCCCCATTCCCGAAGGCTACGACCCCGCCGTCCTCATCCCCCTGGGCTATGCGGCCGACGAGAAGCCCGAGAAAGTGCGCAAGGCGGAAGAAGAGGTTTGGGTTAATTCATAATTCATAGTTATGCATTACAAGGTTACGACTGATAAGACTGCAGAGGCGATGGGCTCGGGCGACATGCCCGTGCTGGCCACGCCGGCCCTGGTGGCCATGATGGAGAATGCGGCCATGCTGGTGGCGCGTCGCCTCCTGCAGGAGGGTGAGACAACGGTGGGCGGCAGTATCGACGTCCAGCACCTCAAGCCCTCGCCCGTGGGGGCTGAGATACGGGTGGAGGCTGAGCTGACGCAGCACGAGGGGCGCAGGTTCGACTTCGCCATCGAAGCATGGCAGGACGAGGTGCTGGTGGGCAGGGCCAGTCATGTGCGCTTTGCCGTCAGCCGCGAGCGTTTCCTGGCCAAGTTGTAGGGGCAGCGTAGGGGTAAAATACCTACTTTTGACTATTGCACAATTCGGAAAAAGCGCCTAACTTTGCACCGAAATTAAAGTACGGACATGAAGAAGATGAAAATCTATGAGGCCAACGACAAGATGATCGACCTCATACGCGACAATTACAACATCTTGCAGGGGCTCGGTGCCTTTGGCATCAGTCTCGGATTCGGTGAAAAGACAGTGAGCGAGGTGTGCCAGGAGCAGAAGGTGGATGCTTTCACCTTCCTCACCGTGGTCAACCTCATCATCAACGGCATACGTCCCACCACCCACAATGCACAGCTCTCCGTGCCCACGCTTTTGCAGTACCTCAAGGCCAGCCATCAGTACTACCTGGACTTCCAGCTTCCCTTCATACGGCGCGAACTGGAGGAGTCGCTGGTGCCCGACGAGAGCATGACGCTCCTCATCCTGCGACTCTACGATGAGTATGCCCACAGCATCGTCCTGCACATGCGCTATGAAGAGAAGATGCTCTTCCCCTACGTCGAGAGTCTGATGAGAGGGGAACGCATGGAGGGGTACGACGTGGAGATGTACTCGAAGCATCACGGCAGCACGGCCGACAAGCTCCTGGAACTGAAGCAGATCATCATCAAGTATTTGCCGGCCAATGGATTGCTCAACAACAAGCTGACTGCCACACTCTATGACATCTACAACAACGAGGAGTGGCTCCACCTGCATGCACAGGTCGAGGAGGAGGTCTTCATACCGGCCATACGACAGCTTGAAAAGATGGTGCAGACACAGGACGTGACCACGAAGATAAGCCAGATGATAAGTCATCGCAACGAGCAGGGAGAGGAACTCTCGGAGCGCGAGAAGGACGTGGTGGTGGCGCTGGTCCAGGGCATGGCGAACAAGGAGATTGCGGACCATCTATGCATCTCGGTCAATACCGTCAACACCCATCGACGCAACATAGCCCGCAAGCTGC
The DNA here is from genome assembly GCA_045616065.1 of Bacteroidaceae bacterium. Lineage (GTDB taxonomy): Bacteria > Bacteroidota > Bacteroidia > Bacteroidales > Bacteroidaceae > Physcousia. The sequence goes on from JAZLFZ010000051.1 coordinate 23,853, forward strand.
AGATCCACTCGGCTGCCGGTCTTACCATCTATGCCATCGTCAACAATCTGGTGGATATCTCCAATGTCACGCTCTGAGTGTGGTGCTCGGGAGTGCTACCACATCTTCAGTGTCTCCCGGGCCGAGAGGTAGTCGTGCTCGGCCTGAAGGGCTTTGTCCTGCAGGTCGTAGAGGAGCGATGCCTCTTGCAGGTATTCCAGCAGGGATATCTCGCCCAGCGCGAGGGCACGTTGCAGCGTGGCCGTTGTGGTGGAGGAGGCGAGTGTCCGGTTGAGGCGGTCGAGCCTTGCCTTGTGGCTCTCCATCTCCTCTTGCAGAGCCTGTCGCTGCAGGGTCAGCTGCTGTTGGGCATCCTTGGCCTGTGAGCGTTGCGCTTCCTCGTGGGCACGGGCTCGTCGCACGTTGCCACGGTTGCTCCACAGTGGCACGCTGAGGCCTACCGTCACGCCACGGAACTTCTCACCGGCCGTCAGTTCGGAGGCATAGCCCACGGTCAGCTCGGGCAGCGAGGCGGCACGGGCATTGCGCGTCTCCTGCTCGAGAGCACGAGCTTGGGCTGCGTGGAGTGAGGAGAGGAGAGTGGCCCCCTCCCCGCCTCCCGAGGGGGAAACTTCATTGGTGCTTGAACGTAGCGTGTTGACTTGCTGACCGTCATCCTCTTGTTGGCCGTCATTTCCTTGTTGGCCGTCATTCCCTCCGTTCATCGCCTTCAGTTGGTTCGTCAGTTTTTGGCGTTGTGTGTTCAGTTCGTCGAGTCCGTCCTGTTGGGCGAGGAGGGCCAGCTGCGCCTTGTCGCGTTCCAGTCGGGTGGCTTCGCCTTGCTGCATGGCCTGCTGGTACTTGTCGCAGAGTCGCTGTGCGGTGGCGATGCGCTCGTGCTGCATGGCTATCCGGCAGTCAAGGGTGGAGAGGTCGAGCAGCAGTTGGCGTGCCTCGTTCTCGATGGCCAGTCGTCGCAGTTGCCATTGCAGTTCGAGCACCTCGTTCTGGCTGTGTGCCAGTTTGCGCTTGAGGCCAAAGAGCGTAGCGTAGTCGAAGCGTTGCGTCACGCTCAGGTCCTGTCGGTTGCCGATGTCGTGTGGCGAACCCCAGAAGTAGCTGAACTCCACTTCGGGGTCGGCCAACGTGAGGCCCGTGAGGTTGTCCAGCTGCTGGGCGTGTGTCTCGTCGGCCTCCGCCCGCAACGTGGTGTTGTGGAGCAGGATGCTCTGCACCATCGATTCGTCGATGGTGATTCCTGTGCGGCTTGTCTGTGCGGCACAGCACAGTGGCCATGCCAGCAGTAACGCTATGATATACAGTTGCTTCATCGGTCGTTTGCTTTCCACTTTCCACTTTTCACTTTTCACTTTTCACTTTTCACTTTTTGCGCTTGCACGAAATATAATCGGTACGATGAACATGTTGAGCAGCGTGCTGCTGATGAGACCGCCCAGCATCACCTTGGCCATGGGACTCTGTATCTCGTTGCCGGCCAGGTCGCCACCCAGGGCGAGGGGCACGAGGGCGAGGGCCGAGGTGAGGGCCGTCATGAGGATGGGCGTGAGTCGCTCGCTGCTGCCTTGCAGGATGAGGCTGTCGATGGGGGCATCGGGATGCTGGCGTCGCAGTTCGCCATAGCGGTCGATGAGCAGGATGCCGTTGCGTGTGGCTATGCCGAAGAGCGAGATGAAACCGATGATGCTCGGTATGCTCATTACGCCATCGGTCAGCACGATGGCAAACATGCCGCCGATGAGGGCCAGGGGCAGGTTGATGAGCACGATGGCACTGAGGCGTGCGTTGCGGAACTGTCCGAGCAGGAGCAGGAAGATGATGACGATGGCCACAATGGTGAGGCCGAAGAGCGTGCGGCTGGCCTTCTCCTCGCTCTCAAACTGCCCTCCGTATTCCAGGTGGTAGCCTTCGGGCAACGTGATGCGTTCGGCAATGCGTTGCTGCACCTCGTTTACCGTGCTTCGCAGGTCGCGTCCTTCGGCATTGGCCGAGATGACGATCTTGCGCTGGGCATTCTCTCGGTTGATGGTGTTGGGGCCCGTGGTGCTCTCTATGGTGGCAATGTATTCGAGTGGGATCTTGATCTTCTCGCCATTCACCGAGGCTCCTCCGGCATCGATCATCATCTCGCGGATGCGGTCTATGCCGTCGCGGTCTTCCTCGTCGCACTTCACCACGAGGTCGAAGCGTGCACCGTCCTCGTAGACCTGTGACACTACCTCGCCCTCGAGCATGACACGTATGTAGTCGGCAAACTGTCGGGGCGTGACGCCGTACTTGGCCATGAGGTGGCGGCGGGGCGTGATGCGCAGCTGCGGCCGTTCCACCAACTGTTCCACGTTGAGGTCGGCCACTCCGGGCACGTCCTCGATGGCCTCCTTGATCTCGTTGGCCAGTCGGTGCATGCGGCCCAGGTCGGTGCCAAAGAGCTTGATGGCAATGTTGGCACGCGTGCCGCTCAGCATGGCATCGATGCGGTGCGAGATGGGTTGTCCGATCTCTATCGCCATGCCGGGCAGGGTGGACAGCTTCTGGCGCACCTCGGCCAGCAGCTCGTGGCGCGAACGGTCCTTCAGCACGAAGGGCGCTTCTATCTCGCTGGTGTTCACACCGAAGGCATGCTCGTCCAGTTCGGCTCGTCCTGTCTTGCGGGCTACGGTTTGTATCTCGGGAATCTCCATCAGTAGCCGCTCGGCCTGTTGTCCCAGCTTGTCGGATTCCTCGAGCGAGATGCCAGGCAGGGTAGAGAGCGAAATGGTGTACGAACCCTCGTTGAAGTTGGGCAGGAAGCTGCGTCCCACGGTGAAGTAGAGGCCCACGGCCACCACGAGCAAAGCCACGGCAGCCCCCAGCATTACCTTATTATACGCGAACGCGCGCGTGAGGAGGCTTCTGTATCCCTCCTTCATCTTCGTTACCCAGCGTGCTTCGCCATGGGGCGTTCCTGGCAGGGCAGTGGTGGTGGCTTGTGCTCCACCTTGGTGCGTGGCAGTCGGCTTGAGCAGGTAGCTGCACAGCACGGGTGTCAGTGTCAGGGCCACTATGGTTGAGGCAAACAGGCTGACCATGAAGGCAATGCCCAGGGGGATGAGCATCCTGCCCTCAATGCCGTTCAGGAAGAAGAGCGGCATGAAGCACACCAGGACGATGAGCGTGGAATTAAGGATTGGCATGCGCACCTCGCGAGAGGCCTCGTAGATGATGGAGAGACGACCCGAAAGTCCGGATATTCCTGTGCCTCCCATGTCTCCCGTGCTTCCCATGCCTCCGGCCGCATCGCTCAGCCTTCGGTGTACGTTCTCCACGTCGACGATGGCATCGTCCACCAGCGATCCGATGGCAATGGCCATTCCACCGATGGACATCGTGTTGATGCTCAGTCCCAGGTATTTGAGGGTGAGTATGCTGACCAGCAGCGAGAGGGGGATGCTGACTAGCGAGATGAGCGTGATGCGTACGTTCATGAGGAAGAGCAGCAGCACGATGACGACGAAGACGGCACCCTCCCAGAGCGACTCCTGGATGTTGCTGATGCTGGCGTCGATGAAGCGCTTCTGACGGAATATCTGACTGTCCACGTGTACGCCTTCCGGCAGCTGAGCCTTCATGTCGTCCAGTGCCTCGTCGATCTTCTGCGTCAGTTCCTCGGTACTCACGTTGGGCTGCTTGGCAATGGTGAGCAGCACGGCAGGTCGTGCGTTGTTGGAGGCCACACCCGTCTTGGGCGAGTGGTTGCCAATCTCGATGTCGGCCACCTGGCCGAGCAGTACGGGTACACCTTCGACAATCTTCACCACGGTCTGTCCCAGGTCGTCGATGTCGTGGGCTTGTAGTTCGCCCCGAATGAGGTACTCGTTGCCATGCTCATAGAGCACGCCTCCCGACACGTTCTGGTTCATGTCGCGCACGGCCTCCACGGCTTCGTCGATGCTCACGTCGTGGTGCTTCATGCGTTCGGGGTGCAGCTTCACCTGGTACTCCTTCGTGTCGCCGCCCTGCACCGATACCTGTGCCACGCCGCCGATACTCAGCAGGCGGGGTCGCAGCGTCCAGTCGGCCAGCGTGCGGAGCGTCTCGCTGGATATGGGACCCGACGGAAAACCGTCGGGAACAGTAGCACTTGGTGCTTGATTGCTGGCACTTGGTGCTTGGTTGCTGGCATTTGGTGCTTGATTGCTGGCACTTGGTGCTTGATTGCTGGCATTTGGTGCTTGGTTGCTGGCATTTGGTGCTTGACAGGTGAGGCCGATGATCATCACTTCGCCCAGTATGCTCGACTGTGGTCCCAGCGTAGGCTTGCCCACGTTGGCGGGCAGGTCGGCAGATACCTCGGCCAGTTTCTCGTTGACAATCTGACGGTCACGGTAGATGTCCGTGCCCCAGTCGAACTCCACCCACACGCAACTGAAACCCGTCTGGCTGCTGCTGCGCACACGCCGTACGCCCGTGGCACCGTTCACGGCCGTCTCGATGGGGAAGGTCACTACGCGCTCCACCTCTTCGGGTGCCATGCCCTGCGCCTCGGTCATCACCACCACGGTAGGGGCGTTGAGGTCGGGGAACACGTCCACTTCCATCGTCTTGGCCGTGTAGACGCCCGCAAGCAGGATGATGAGTGCCGCTGCCAGTATGGCGAGCCTGTTCTGCAGGGAGAATCGTATAATCTTGTTCAGCATAATTGACTATGAATTATAAATCGATTTTTCGATTTTTCGATTTTTCGATTCTTCGATATTTCGATATTTCGATTCTTCGAATTCTCGAAGTGTCGATTCGTCGAGCAATCGATCTCTCGATTAGTCGAACATTACCTCTTTTTTTCGTTAGTGGCTATGGCTATGCGCCTCGGGGATGGCACCGCTTGCCCCCGCCAGCTTGACCTGTACGACACCCTCCACGACCACTTTGTCACCCGCCTTCAGACCGCTCAGTATCTCGGTGCGCTGGCCGTTGTTCTGTCCCAGCTTCACCTCGCACTTCTCGTATTCGTGGGGTGCCTCTCCCGGTTCGTCGCTGGGCAGTTGGCGGTAGACGTAGTGGATGCCCTGCTCTTCTGTCAGCGCCTTTGTGGGTACGGACAGTACGCCGTTGCGCTCCATGCTCAGTAGCCAGATGTCGGCAAACGAACCGGGCACTACGTTGCCACGGTTGTCAAACTCGAAGGTGATGGGGATGTAGGCCGACCCCTCGCTGGCCGACTTGCCCATCGAGACGAGGTGACCGTTCAGTTCGCTCATCCTGTACACCGTCCCGGCATCGTAGCTCATCACGAAGTTGGCATCGCGTATCTCCGTCATCTGGGCAAAGTATTTCTCGGGCAATTCGGCTCGCAGCTGCAGGTTGCAGCTCTTGGTCACCATGGCAATGGTCTGTCCCACCTCCACGTAGCCACCCTCGTTGACCAGGACGCGCTTCACGTATCCCGTCAGAGGCGACGTGGCCGTGGCGCCGCTCTTGCTCTTTGTCGAACCGGCAGCCACGCGTGCCAGTTCGTATTCGGCCTCGATGCGCTCGAACTCCCTCTTCGTGATGAGCGTGTCGGCCATCAGCTGGCGTGCACGTTCGTAGGCCGCACGCTTGGCAGTAAGGTCAGCCTGGTTCATGGCCACGGGGTCGCCTCCAGCAATGCCTTCCGAGGAGATGACGGCTATCACTTCGCCTTGGCGTATTGCCATGCCTTCCGACAGGTGGTCGCGCACATAGCGCAGCACACCGCTGCTCCTGGCCACCACGGCCGCCTCGTCGCCTTGTGCCTCCATCACCTGTCCGCTCACACGGATGGCCGACTGGAACGTGCCCGGCTTCACCTCCTCGACGGTCAGTCCGGCCGCCTTGGCCTTCTCTGCATTGAAGAGGATGACGCCCTCCTCGTGGTCGTGTCCTTCGTGTCCGTCCTTGGCCATTGCCTCGTGGTCGTGGTCGTCGTGACCGTCGTGGGCAGCGTGTCCGCACCCGCCTAAAACAAATGATGCGCACAACCCCACGAGGGCTGCACGCATCATGCTATGTCTGTTAGTTTCTTTCATACTCTTTTGTCGCTTTTTGAGGGAAGCCCGCAGACCGCAGTCAATCGACTGTAGACAATGGGGGCGTTCCCAATTTGGCGGCAAAGTTACGAAGAAACATTTGCAAGCGGATTGCAAATGTGGTCTTATCGCACCACTTTCTTGCCATTGGCGATGTAGAAGCCCTTGGCGGGACGGCTCTGCAGCAGGCGGCCTGACAGGTCGTACAGACGTGAGGCTGCCGTGCCCACTGCGGGTGAGGCGATGCCGTCGGTGTACTCCTGAATGCTCTTTACCTCCTTGAAGCCGAGGCTGTTGAAGACCTCGTTGTCGGTCAGCCAGTCGTCCACGTAGAGTGTGGCCTCGGCCACGTCGTCCTTGCAGAAGGCCTTCTCGCTGATCTCGGGTTCGCCGTCGCAGTAGATTACCACGCTGCGGAAGGGCTTGTAAGCCTGTGCATTCTCGGCTCCCTTGCTGCGGCAACCCTCCTCGGCCCAGTTGCTGAAGGCAAAGTCGCCGATGCTCTGTATGTTGCCCGTCAGCACTACGTCGGTCAGTGCGGCACAGCCGGCAAAGGTTCCCTCGTAGATGTGACCAATCTCGTTGCCTGTCTGTACCGAGCTGAGAGGAGCGTTCTGCAGAGCCCACGCGTTGATGAAGGTGACGGGCATCTCCTCAGCGTCCTCCTCGCTCAGACGGATGGCATTGGGCAGCACGAGTTCGGCGGGCAGGGCACTGGTATAGCCCGTGATGCCAGCGTGCGTACCTTCCTCGTTACCCTCGTCGTCAGCCATCCAGTAGCTGTACTTGATGCCGTCGATGATGGTCTTGCGGTTGTCGACGGGTGATTCGCCATTCAGGGGCTTCACCTCGGCAAAGCCCAGGGCGGTATAAGTCTCGTTGGTCTCCAGTCCGGGATAGACGAAGAGCGTGGCCCCTGCGATGTCCTCGGCATTGAAGGCGTCGGCATCGATGGTGGGAGGCTCGATGGCATAGATCATGAAGCCCTCCTCGAAGGTGCTCCAGCTGCGGGCATTGCCTTCCTCAGCCCAGGCCGAGAAGGCGAACTTGCCGATGCTGCTCAGTTCCTCGCTCAGCAGCTCTACCTTCTTCAGTGCCCAGCACGAGGCGAAGCATCCCTCGGGAATCTGCTTCACGCCAGCCGGTACGGTGATGCTTTCGAGTGCCGTGTTGTGGAAGGCCCATGAGGCGATGCTGCCCAGCGTGCTGCCTTCGGCAAAGGTGACGCTCTTCAGGTTGTAGCAACCCGAGAAGGCCGAACCCAGAATCTCGTAGACACTCTTGCCGATGGTCACCTCGGTCAGTCCGGTGTGGTTGGCAAAGGCGTTGGCGTCGATGTAGGTCACGTAGTAGTCCTCCTCGTCGATGGTGATGACGTTGGGGATGTCGATGACGCCCTCAGCCTCCAGTCCCAGTGCCTTGTGTCCGCTGATGAGGCCAGCCGTGTGGCTCTCGGGCCAGAGGGCGAACTCCAGACCCTGTGCGTCGACGTAGTTGTTGTTGTCGTCGCCCTCGATGATGTCCTCCTCGTCGTCACCGATGGCTTCGCCCACGTAGGTCACGCTGAAGTCGTCAGCATAGCAGTAACGCTCGGTGCTGCTGGCCACGATGCCGATGCCGAACTCCAGGATGTCCTTGGCGTCGGTCGTCACGCTCCATGTGCCGTTCTCGCCAGCCGTGATGGCCGTCTTCTTGTTGTTGGCCCAGAGGTAGAAGCCCTCCTGGTTGGCATGGGCACGGCAGGTGATGGTGTAGCGTCCCTGCGGCACCGTGGCACCGGCCGAGATGACGCTGCCGTCCTCAGCCGAGGCGTTCCAGAGTTCCAGCGTGTAGGTGCCCTGCACCACGTCGGCACTGGCCCACGATGAGATGTTATTGGGCCACATGGTGGTCCACGACTGGTCCTGCGTCCAGCCCGTCAGGTCGCCCTTCTCGAAGTCCAGGTTCTGGAAGTAGTCGCTGGCCTTGAAGTCCGTCTCCTCGCCGCCCTCGGTCAGGAAGTTGGCCAGTACGCTCAGGGGCGACGCTCCGGTCGAGGTCGTCATCAGTGTGTGGGTAGAGGCGCTGCTGCACTTCCAGAATCCACGGTTGAACGTATAGTCCCAAACCGTCTGACTGTGTCCGGGACCGCACTCTTCGGGCATCCAGTAGTAGAGTCCCGTCACGTTGTCGTGCTTCTTCAGCCGGTTGGTCAGGTCGGTCAGGTAGGTGTACTGTCCCACCGTGGTGTAGGGCCACGTCTGGGTGTAGTCGTACTTCGTGGTGTGCTGTCCCTCATTGTAGTAACCCGTCTCCACGATCTGCACCTCCTTCTCGGGGAAGTCGCTCTTCAGCGTCGTCAGCACGGAACTGAGCGAGAGCAGGTCGCCGTGCTCGGTGGGGTAGTAGGAGAGACCGATGGCATCGTAGTTCGTCATGCCGGCCGTGCGCAGGTGCTTGTAGAAGTTGTCGCTGTTGGCGGTCATGCCCGACAGTTCGGTGTGCAGCACAATCTTCACGCTCGTGCTGTCCTCCCCACAGGCGTGGAAAGCCTTGTGTACGCCCTGTGCGGCATTGTCCAGGATGGCAGCCGTGCGGGGCCATGCTGAGTTGGCCGAGTAGTTGCTGTTCCATGTGGTGCAGTAGCCGGCAGCCGTGTATTCACTGGCGTTCGTGGGGTACTTGCCCTCGGGCGTGTCCCACAGCAGGCCGTAGGTTATCTCGTTGCCAATCTGCACGTAGTCGGGCTTGGCACCGGCCTCGATGAGTGCCTGGATGGTCTCGTGCGTATAGGTGTAGACGCTCTTGCAGAGTCCCAGTGTCGTGTGGTCGGTCCAGGCGGCTGGTATGCGCTGGTTGCCGGGGTCGGCCCAGGTGTCGCTGTAGTGCAGGTCGAGCAGGAAGGCCATGCCCGCCTCCTTGATGCGCTTGCCCAGCTTCTTGACGTAGTCCAGGTCCTGGCACGTGCTCTTGTAGTTGTCCTTCGAGGGGGCCACGAACAGACGTACGCGTACGGCATTCCATCCGCACTTTTCCTTAACATAGGTGATGAGGTCGCCGACGGGCTGACCCTCACCATCGAGCCACTGGTCGCCGGCCATCTCGTAGGCGGGCACAAGCGAGAGGTCGCCGCCCACCAGCTTGTCGGCGTGAGCAACACCGGTTCCTGACAGCAGGAGCAGGGTTGCAAGCAATGTCTTTTTCATATCAGTTGAATATTTAGTTGGTTGTTATGTATCGTTACTTGTTGATGAGGAAGATGGCGGGCACCTTCGACAGGTCGGGCAACTCCGTCTTCTTCCACTTCTCTATCGTGCGCGTCTGAATCCACTCGTCGGGGGTGGTGATGCCGGCAGCGATGCAGAGGCGCGTCTGTGGTCGCAGGGCCGAGAGCATCGACTGGAACATCTTCTGGTTCCGGTAGGGCGTCTCGATGAAGAGTTGTGTCTGTCCCTCGTTCCAGGCACGTGCCTCCAGCGCCTTGAGACGCTTGGCACGGTCGGCAGGGTCGACGGGCAGGTAACCGTTGAAGGCAAACGACTGGCCTCCCAGTCCGCTGCTCATCACGGCCAGTATCATGCTCGACGGTCCCACCAGCGGGATGACCCTCAGCCCCTCCCTTTGGGCGATGGCCACCACGTCGGCACCGGGGTCGGCCACGGCGGGGCAACCAGCCTCGCTGATGACACCGATGCTCTGCCCCTTGCGCAGAGGCTCCAGGTACTGGCTGAACTGCCGTGCGTCGGCATGCTTGCCCATCTCCATGAACGTGCTGTCGTCGATGGGGAACTCGCGGTCCACCTTGCGCAGGAAGCGGCGTGCCGAGCGTATGTCCTCCACGATGAAGTGGCGCAACTGCATGATGACGTCGTGGTTGTACGAGGGCAGCACCTGCTCGGTCGGTGTGTCGCCCAGCGTGACGGGTATCAGGTATAATGCTTTTGTTAATTCACAATTCATAATTCATAATTCATAATTGACTTCGCAACAAAGATTGGCACACGAAGACACGAAGTGCTCGAAGGATTTTTTTACTTTGGAACCTTTTTTTAGACCTTCGTGACCTTCGTGCCTTCGTGAGATTAATGGCACACGAAGACACGAAGTGCTCGAAGGATTTTTTTTACTTTTGAACTTTTTTTTAGACTTTCGTGACCTTCGTGCCTTCGTGAGATATACAGCACACGAATGGCGAACGAAGGCATTCCTTTGTACTTCATTTCAATAGTCGTCCAGCGAGTCGATGTACTTCTTCAGTTTTCTGTAGAAAGGGTGGCGGCACAGCGTCTGGTCGTCACCTATTATTATTAATTTCATGCGGGCGCGCGTGATGGCCACGTTCATGCGACGAAGGTCGCGCAGGAACCCCACCTGCCCCTCCTCGTTGCTTCGCACCATGGAGATGACGATGACGTCGCGCTCCTGTCCCTGGAAGCCATCCACCGTGTTGACCGAGATGAGGCCCCGCAACGGCTTCAGGAACGCATTGCGCTTGATGAGCTGGCGCAGCAGCCTCACCTGTCCGCGGTAGGGCGAGATGAGGCCCACGTCGATGCGCTCGTGCAGGATGCGGTCGCGCCCAATCTTCTCGAAGTACTGTTGCAGCACACGCACCGTCAGCTCAGCCTCCAGGGGGTTGGAGTAGGACTCGGAGAGGCCACCCACCTCGCCCCACAAAGCCTCACCCGGATCCTCACTCTGCCCCTCCGTGCCTCCGTCCTTAGAGGACTTCTGTCGGCCGACAAGGGGCTGCTGGGGAGGGGAACTTTGGTCTTGGCTTGGGCTTATCCACTCCATCGCCGTGTCCCAGTCCAGTATGCCACGGTATTTCACGCTCGGGTCGCTCTCCAGCAGACCGTCGTAGAACTCCCGGTTGGGAAACTGCATGATGGCGTCGCACATGCGGTACTGCCTTCTCAGCAGCGTGACGCACCTGGGCTGGTTCTCCACGATGTGCTCCATCAGCGTCACGGGGGAGGGGCCTTGCCCGCCACCGCTCTTCAGCGTCGGCCCCAACTGGCGGTGGTCGCCGGCCAGGATGACGCGGTCGGCCTTGGGGATGGCAATCCAGCAGGCAGCCTCCAGGGCCTGTGCGGCCTCGTCGATGAAGAGCGTGCCGAAGCGGCGGCCCAGCAGCAGACGGTTGGCCGTGCCCGTCAGCGTGCAGGCTATGACGCGTGCCTCACCGAAGAGTTGTTCCCGGATGCTGTATTCCAGTTCCGTGGCCCGCTCCTTCAGTCGGCTCACCTTCTGCTGGAACGATTCCCCGCCGCCATGCTTGCGCTGAGCGTAGAGGTCGCGTATGGCCTTGCGTATGCTCCACAGCTGCGTGTATTGCGGGTGGCTCTCGAAGCGTCGCTCGTACGTCTGGCCCAGCATGCGGTCGGTCACACGCGTCGGGTTGCCGATGCGCAGCACGTTGACGCCACGGTCGCACAACTTTTCCGCTATCCAGTCCACGGCCATGTTGCTCTGGGCGCATACCAGCACCTGGGTCTCACGGTGGAGGGTCTCGTAGATGGCCTCCACGAGCGTCGTCGTCTTGCCCGTGCCCGGAGGCCCATGCACCACGGCCACGTCCTTGGCCCACAGCACCTCGTTGACGGCCTGCTCCTGTGAGGGGTTCAGCCAGGGGAAGCGTTGGGGCAGGAAGGTGAACTTGTGGGTGGGAGCCTTCGTGTGGCAGATGTCGCGCAGTTCGGCCAGACGGTTGCCCTTGGCCGACATCACCTGGTCCATGGCAGCAAACATCAGCCGGTACGTCGTCTCGTCCAGTGCCAGCTGAACGCCCAGCCTGTCGGCATTCTGCACCTGCAGCAGCGCGTCGGCAGAGGGCAGGCTCACCACCATGCGGTCGTCCTCCACGTAGCTCACCTGTGCGTTGAACTTCATGTAGTGCAGCGTGCCCGAAGCCTCCTCGCTGAAGAAGCACACCGGCTTGCCCGGCTCGAAGTTGTGCTCCTCGTCCAGCCCCTCCGTGCGGCTCACCTCCACCACCAGTTCCTCCAGCGAGTTGTAGTACGAACGTCCCACGCGCAGCGGGTACCAGCACAGTCCGCGCCTTATCTTGCGCCCTATGCTCGTAGCCTCCATCTGCTGCCGGAACTGCTCCTTCTCGTAGTCGAACTCGCGGTGCAGCAGAGCCAGTTGCTCTTCCAGTGCCTGTATCATCGCTTCTGTCTGTTTGTCTGTTTTCTTGAGTGACGAATGCAAAGTTAACGCTTTTTTACGTAGCGTGCAAACGTTTCACGATAAAAAAGCAGATGTGGGAGGGGCGAAGGCGACGAACGAGGCAGGAGTGGAGGGTAAGTGTACCATCGTGCTGCAATAAGATTACTATCTTATCGTAATAAGATTACTATCTTACGGCAATAAGATTACTATCTTATCGCGATAAGATTACTATCTTATTGGCATGACATGCTGCAGTAACTTACATTTGGCCTACGGCAGATGCAGAAAGGTACAGCGCAGAAAGGGAGATTCTCGCCCCATGCATAGCCAGATGAATGGGGATTCAAAAAATGTGCATCGTCTTCTTTTTCCCACATACTGCACGAAAAATCACTTTTTGTTACGCTTTTCTCCTTTTTCTAAAAATAAATGCGTATCTTTGCAGTGTCGCATTATTTAGCCGTCCGTTGATGCCGCCGAGCGAGGTGGGGGAGGATAGTTACAGAGACGCTGACAAAACTTTTTTTTGATAACATAGCAACATCAGACTATCATTGTGGTCGTCAAGAAATGAAGCCTAGGAAACTTACATTTTCTCTCTGATACATACCACAGCAATGATGGTTGGCTTGTCCGTATAGGTTCTAACCTGTGGAATGGGTCAATCGCTAATATGAGATAGAACGGTGTCTTGCATCCCGAAAGGGGTGTGGGCATTTCTTATATTAGCGAGAGGTCAGAGAACATTCCTAGGCTTCAACCTCAGACGACCGTAAGAAGGCTTGCACCCTTCTTTTGTGCCCGTACGCCAACGTGGAGAGCCATTACCAGTATTGAAAAAGATAGTTCCCATTGCTGAATCTATCTACTTCAAAACCATGGCAAAACAGATAAAGTCGAAGGAGCGCGTGGCTGAGCGGGGCGAGGTGTTCACCGCTGAACGCGAAGTGAATGCCATGCTCGACCTCGTGAAGCAGGAGACGGAGCGTGTCGACTCGCGTTTTCTGGAGCCGGCCTGTGGTACGGGCAACTTCCTGGTAGAGATACTGCGCAGGAAGCTCGACGCGGTGTGGCACAGCCATACCGCTCAGCACAGCAGAAACATTGACCACGGACAGGTGGACTGCGAGATGGTGCAGGCCCTGACGAGCATCTATGGCATAGACATCATGCAGGACAACGTGGAGGAGTGCCGCCAACGGTTGTTCGGGATTGTGAGCGAGTGGTACCCCCAGGCACATCTGGGTGGACAGTTGGAAGGCGAACTTCGGCAGACGGTAGAGCTCGTCCTGAACCGCAACATACTGTGGGGCGATGCGCTGACCCTGTGCGAACCGGTGGATAAGGACGTCACCGAGGCTGCCAAGCACAACGCTCCGGCCATCACCTTCAGCGAGTGGGCCTTCATTGCCGACCGTGTCAAGCGCAAGGACTATCACTTGGCTTCCCTCCTGCAGGCACAGACCCAAAGCGTTCCCGACCTCTTCAGCGACCTGGGCGATGAGGCTTATCTGCCGCCCGCTCCCGTACGTGAGTTCCGACCCATCCATTACCTTAAACTCTATACACAAGATGCAGCTCAGTAACCAATACAATCCAGACGTACTGACCTGTCTGGCCAACCTCTCCAACGACGAGGTGTTCACGCCGCCAACTGTTGTCAACCAGATGCTTGACATGCTGCCGGCTGAGTTGTTCAGAAATCCCAATGTCACCTTCCTCGACCCCGTCAGCAAGAGTGGTGTCTTCCTGCGAGAGATAGCCAAGCGACTGATGCTCGGGCTCGAGGACACGTTTCCCGACATCCGGGAACGTGCCAACCATATCTTCACCCAGCAGCTCTTTGGCATCAGCATCACCGAACTGACCTCGCTCATCTCGCGCCGAAGCGTCTATTGCAGCAAGGCTGCCAATGGCCGCTACTCGCTCTGCACCGACTTCAAGGACGAGCAGGGCAACATCCGGTTCCGTTCCATCGAGCACACGTTCGTTTCCGGCAAGTGCAAGTATTGCGGAGCTGCTGAAGGGGTATTCGGTAAGCGAGTGCGTGGCGACCTCGAAAGCCATGCGTACGAGTTCATTCACACAGACAATCCACAGAAGTTATTTGGACAAATGAAATTTGACGTAATTATAGGTAACCCACCGTATCAGTTGAGTGATGGAGGATTTGGTATTAGCGCAACTCCAATTTATCATAAATTTATTGAGCAAGCTAAAAAACTTACCCCCCGGTATCTTTCGATGATTGTACCTGCTCGTTGGTTTGCTGGCGGTAAGGGACTTGATTCATTCAGAGATGAGATGCTGCATGATAGAAGTTTGCGAATAATTCACGACTACCCACAAGCATACGAGTGTTTCCCTGGAGTACAAATAAAGGGTGGTGTTTGCTATTTCTTATGGGATAGAGATCATAAGGGTGATTGTGAAGTCTATACGCATAAAGATGGAGTAGTAATGCCGCCTGTCATACGTCCTTTACTAGAAAATGGTTGTGAAACTTTTATCCGATACAATGAGGCTATTAGTATTCTTCATAAGGTACAAGCTCACAACGAAGCAAGTATATTTGACTTTGTAAGTTCGCGTAAACCTTTTGGTTTGGCAACAGATTATCATGGTGAAAGAGAAGGCGCAATAACACTTTATGAAAACCAGGGTGTGTCCCATGTGGAACGGAAGGACATCACGAAGAATGCAAACATGATAAATGAGCATAAGGTGTTCATTCCTCGTGCAAGTAGCGGAAGTGATAGTTTCCCCCATCCAATATTGGGTAAAGCGTTTGTGGGCGGCAAGAATAGCGCGTGTTCAGAAACATACATGTTTATAGGTCCATTCGCATCTGATGAGGAATGTGCTAATGTCGTTTCTTACATAAATACCAGATTCTTCAGATTCTTGGTAATGCTTAAGAAGGTCACTCAAGACACGACTAAAGCAGTTTACCAATTCGTCCCCCTCCAAGACTTCTCCAAACCTTGGACGGACGCAGAACTCTACGAGAAATACGGCTTGACGGACGACGAGATAGCCTTTATAGAAAGTATGATAAGACCAATGGAGTAACTTCGTACGAAAACGAAGAGGAAAACGAAAACCGTTTATGGCACAACAAGATTTCTTTCCCCAGCGTCCCGAGTTGACGCCACAGATATACGCCTACAGCGACCCGAGGTTCCCGGGGCAATTGAAGGTGGGCTATACCGCCCACGATGTGCAGAAGCGTGTGGCGGAGCAGTATCCTGTTCTGACCCCAGGCAATACCTTGCCTTATCGCATAGAATACAAAGAGAGCAGCGTGAAGGAGGATGGCACCGCCTTCACCGACAAGATCGTTCACCGTTGGCTCAGGAAGCATGGCTTCGTGAACACCAATGGTGAATGGTTTGCATGCAGGGTGGCTGACGTGCGGGCTGCCATCCTTGCCATCAAGAGTGGTGAGGAGAACGACGAGCGACGCGTGGAGACCTTTGGCATGAGGCCCGAACAGCAAAGGGCTGTGGAGAAGACGAGCCGCTACTTTGTCAGCTACGAACGCGAGACGGGCAAGACGCCCCATTTCCTGTGGAACTGCAAGATGCGCTTCGGCAAGACTTTTGCCGCCTATCAGCTGGCTCGACGGATGGGGTGGAAGAAGATACTGGTGCTGACCTTTAAGCCGGCCGTGGAGAGTGCGTGGGAGGAAGATCTCCGTACACACGTGGACTTCAAGGGATGGCAGTTTATCAGCCGCACTTCGGAACTCGACTACGAACATGCCGACGAGTCGCGCCCCATCGTGTGGTTCGGTTCGTTTCAGGACTTCCTTGGCAAGAACAAGGCTGGTGGTATCAAACTCCGCAACGAGTGGGCACATCTGGTGAACTGGGATGTGGTCATCTTCGATGAGTACCACTATGGGGCTTGGCGCGAGAATGCCAAGGACCTCTTCTACAACGAAGACAAGGCTGAACAGGTGGCGCAGGACGGCGAGGCCATCGACTACTTCAACGAGGATAACATGCCCATCACCACGGATCATTATCTGTACCTTTCCGGCACACCCTTCCGGGCCATCAACAGCGGTGAGTTCATCGAGGAGCAAATCTACAACTGGACTTATAGCGATGAACAAGCGGCCAAGGCAGAAGAGCAGGAGCGACTGAAGCTCTCGCCAACGGAGGAGGGCTTCTATGCCGCGCTGCCCCGAATGGTTCTGATGACCTATCAGCTGCCCGATGCCTTGAGGCGTGTGGCCGAAGAGGGTGAGTTCGATGAGTTTGACCTCAATGAGTTCTTTGCCGCAGAGGCTTCCTCCCGGGAAGGCTTGGAGAAGGCTGCCTTCCTGCACGAGGACGAGGTGCAGAAGTGGCTCGACCTCATTCGCGGAGCCTACAAGGAGAACATCAAGAGCGACCTGATGCTGAAGAACGAACGTCCGCCCATGCCCTTCAGCCATGCGCCCCTGCTGAGGGTGCTGAACCATACGTTCTGGTTCCTACCCTCGGTGGCCAGCTGCTATGCCATGCGCAACTTGTTGGCACAGCGCAACAACGTATTCTACCACGATTTTCGTGTGGTGGTGGCTGCCGGTACGGAAGCCGGTATCGGTGTGGCTGCCCTGCCACCCGTGCTGAAGGCGATGGACAATCCGCTGGAGACACGCACCATCACCCTCTCGTGTGGCAAGCTGACCACCGGTGTCAGTGTGCGTCCCTGGACGGGCATCTTCATGCTGCGCAATTCCAGCTCGCCCGAGACCTATTTTCAGGCTGCCTTCCGTGTGCAGACGCCCTGGACGGTGAAGAATCCCACGGGCGATAATCCGCATCGGACGGAGATTCTGAAGCCGGAGTGCTACGTCTTCGACTTTGCACCGAACCGTGCCTTGCGCCAGATTGCCGAGTACTCATGCCGTCTGAACGTGGAGGAGACGCAACCCGAGAAGAAGGTGGAGGAGTTCATCAACTTCCTGCCCGTGCTGGCATACGACGGCAGCCACATGAAGCAGATTGATGCAGCCGGCATACTGGATATTGCCATGAGCGGTACCAGTGCCACGTTGCTGGCCCGCCGGTGGGAGAGTGCCTTGCTGGTAAACGTGGATAACCTGACCTTGCAACGCCTGCTTGGTTCGCCAGAGGCTATGGAGGCACTGATGAAGATAGAGGGGTTCCGTTCGCTGAACAAGGACATTGAGACCATTATCAACAAGAGCGAGGCGGTGAAGAAAGCCAAGGCCAAGGCGAACGATGATGACCTGACGAAGAAGGAGAAACGCCAGCTTACGGAGGATGAAAAGGAGATGAAGTCGAAGCGCAAGCTGATACAGGAGAAGCTCATCAAGTTTGCCACACGCGTGCCGGTGTTCATGTACCTCACCGACTATCGTGAGCAGTGTCTGAAGGATGTCATCACGCAACTGGAACCGGGCCTCTTCCACAAAGTGACAGGGCTGGACGTCAAGGACTTTGAATTGCTGGTCTCGCTCAACGTCTTCAATTCGGCCCTGATGAACGATGCCGTATACAAGTTTAAGCGCTATGAGGACAGTTCGTTGGAGTACATCGGTTTCGATAACTCGCAGAAGGACGTGAGTCCCGTTGGAGGATATGATACGGTGGTCAGCCGACAGGACTACCAAGAGATATACTTCCGTAACGAATACTAAGAAGGGACAGAGTTCAGTTGCCCCGCTCTCTGTCCCTTCCTTTCTGCCTGTCTCTCCCCTGTCCCCGATTTCTCAGAGCTTGTAATTGACCTTGACGACCAGCACACGTAGCCGCTGCGAGGGCTCCTGTGTCTTGACCTTGGCCACGTGCCAGTCGCAGGGGAACATGATTTCGAAGGTGCCTTCCTGCGACTCGTAGCGCAGGAGGCGGTCGGCCTGGAAGGTGTACTCGTGGCGGTCGCGGTCGGCCATGTAGCCGGTCTTGTCCTGAGAGGTGTCGTGATCGAGACGTGCAAAGCCTTCCTTGCCCTTGACAACGTACATGAAGTCAATCTTGCGCTCGTGGCTCTCGGAGCCCTGCCCCTCGCGCAGGGCTTGCTCGGAGCACCAGTTGTCGCCGTCCTCCACGCTGACGGTGAGGCCGGTGCCCTCGATGGGTCTGCGGCCACTGGGCACGCTGAGGAGGTCGTGGGTCTGGAGCCACTGCATCAGGGCCTTCCACTCCTCGGGATTGCGCTGGTACTGGAGGTAGAACTCCACCTCGTTGACGTACTGGCTGGGGCTGGCCTTGGTGAATCCGTTTCGCCAACTGCCCTTCTTGACCCACTTGTGGGCCAGCTTCTTCAGTTCGGGTGAGTACTCGTTGGTGTAGGTCTGGGCTTGAATGCCGAGGGTGAGGAGGGCGGTGAGTGCGGCTATGAGTGTTCTCTTTTTCATGGTTTTGTTGTTTTGGTTTTCGTTGTGCAAAAATACGGAAAATGGACGGTATGAACAAACTTTTTGAATGGAAAAACGGAGAATCGCTTGCTTTTTATGGGAAACGGCTGTATATTTGCAGCATGAAACGTGTGATAACTTTTTTGGTTTGTATCCTTATGTTTGGATTTCTTGGAATGGCGCAGGGCAAGACCCACGTCTATCAGGGGCGGTATGAGAATGCATCAGACATCCTGTATACCTGGGACGGCAAGCACCTGTACCGGGGCCGCTACACGAATGCCTCGGACATCCTGTACACGTGGGACGGCAAGCACCTCTACCAAGGGCGCTACACGAATGCCTCCGACATTC
This sequence comes from Bacteroidaceae bacterium, assembly GCA_045616065.1. Classification (GTDB taxonomy): domain Bacteria; phylum Bacteroidota; class Bacteroidia; order Bacteroidales; family Bacteroidaceae; genus Physcousia. The sequence goes on from JAZLFZ010000051.1 coordinate 42,756, forward strand.
TGTGCACCTGGGACGGCAAGCACGTCTACCGGGGTCGCTACACGAATGCCTCCGACATCGTAGCCACGACGGGTGGCACGATTCCGCTGCCCTTGTTGCTGCAGTGCCTGTAGAGGGGCTTTCGGGGCGCGCTAACGCGTAAAAATAAGGTGAAACGAGCGAAAAACAGGCCGTTTGCTTGTTTTTTTCGTTCAGAAAGTATAACTTTGCGTAAAAACATGACGACCATGACGAACATGAAGAACATTGCAGACTACATAGAGAGGGTGGAGATTGATGCCCTGTGGAACGGCAGGCGCCACATCGTGTGGAACCTGCGCCGCGACGTGAACATTCTGAGCGGCGTGAACGGGGTGGGGAAGAGCACGATACTGAACCGTGTGATTCGCCATCTGCTGAACGAGTCGCACGTGGTGGATGTGAACCTGCGGGGCGTGAAGGTGCAGCTGGCACCTGAGGGTGCGGAGGCAGTGCGCTTCGACGTGATTCGCAGTTTCGACCGTCCGCTGCTCAGGGGCGACATGTTCGACAAGATTGCCGACACGCATCTCAACTCGGAACTGGACCTGCAGCTCTACCAGTTGCAACGACGCTATCTGGACTACCAGGTGAACGTGAGCAAGCGTATCGTGGAGCTCTTCACCAAGGGGAGCCCCGATGCGCAGCAGCGGGCGCAGGAGATTGCTGCCGAGAAGGCGCACTTCCAGGACCTGGTGGACGACCTCTTCCGGGAGACGGGCAAGCGCATTGACCGCGAGAGCAACGAGATAGTGCTCCTGCAGCTGGACGAACGTCTGTCGCCCTACAAGCTGTCGAGCGGCGAGAAGCAGATGCTGCTCATCCTGCTCACGGTGCTCGTGGAGGACCATGAGCCCTACGTGCTCTTCATGGACGAACCCGAGATTAGCCTGCACATCGACTGGCAGAAGCGCCTCATCGGACTGATACGTGAGCTGAATCCGAACGCGCAGATTATCCTTACCACGCATTCTCCGGCCGTCGTCATGGACGGCTGGGCTGACTGCGTGACGGATGTGGAGGATATTGTGGTTGAGGGATAATTGTTGAGGGATAATGGTTGAAGGTTGATGGCACGCAGGTTGACCGATAATATCTCGTCGAGCTATCTGGAGGCGGCGAATCGGCTGAGGCCGAAGCGGAAGGGTAGGAGAGTCGTGGCGTATGTGGAGAGCTACGACGATGTGCTCTTCTGGCGTTCTGTGCTGGAGGAGTTCGAGCGCGACGACCTCCACTTCGAGGTGATGCTACCCTCGCGTTCCACGTTGGCCAAGGGTAAGAAGCTGGCCATGGCTCACCAGTTGGGGGAGAGTCTGATAGCCTGCGTGGATGCCGACTACGACTACCTGATGCAGGGGCGCACGGAGCATTCGCAGCGCATGCTGGGCAATCCGTACGTCTTCCATACATACGCTTACGCCATAGAGAACTACCAGTGCTATGCCCCCGGCCTTCACGAGGCTTGTGTGATGGCTACGCTGAACGACCGCGAACTGATTGACCTGGAGGAGTTCATGCGGCAGTATTCGGTTGTCATCTGGCCCTTGCTGGTGTGGAGCGTGTGGCTCTACCGCCACGACCATTACCGCGACTTCAGCATACAGGACATGGCGGGGGAGGTGGGCTTCCACGACATCAACGTCAGCCGTCCGGAGGAGACGCTGGAATACGTGCGACGCCACGTGAACAAGACGGTGAACAGAATGCAACACGCCTACCCGGAGGCGCGCAAGGGTTATGAGCCCTTGAAGCAGGAATTGCTCGGGATGGGGCTGACACCCGAGACGGCGTACATGTACATGCAGGGGCATACGCTGTTCGACAACGTGGTGCTGCCTCTGCTGAACCCTATCTGCACACAGCTGAGGCGCGAGAGGGAGAACGAAATAAAGCGTCTGGCCTGCCACGAGAAGCAGCGGCAGAACGAGCTGTCGTGCTACCAGCACAGCATCAGTTCCATCGACATGATGCTGAAGAAGGGTACGAAGTTCCGCTTGTCGCAGCCCTACCAGTGGTTGCGCAGGGATTTAGCGGCTTTTGTTGAGAAGATAGTTGCATCGGCGCAGGATGCGGATGCCGTCGAGTGAGAGCAGGCCCGTCTTGTCGCTGGCTCTTTCCAGTTCGGCCTTCTGTTCGGACTGCAGATAGATGGGGTAGTCCTTGCCCATGGGCAGGATGCGCAGTTCGATGCTCTTGCCCTGCAGCTGGCTGGCCCGCACGAGCATGGGCTTGCCGTTCCAGAAGTTGTCTTGTACGAGCTGACCGTTGGCATAGATGCGGGCGCAGTCGCCACGGTAGCTGATTTCGAGGAAGATGTCGTCGCTGCTGAGCTGGCGCGAGGGTTCGGCCAGGTTGGGCATCACCATCGTCCAGACGGCGGCCTGCTCGAAGTCCTTGTCGCTGGGCTGTTCGGCCACCTTCTGGCTGCCCATCTTCACCTCGCGCAGGGGACCCGCCTGCTGGATTTGCTTCATCAGCAGCGAGGGTGCCACGGAACGGCTGTTCGAGGGGATGCGCGTGGCTTCCCACACTTCCTCCTCGATGCCCCTTGATGTCTTGTAGAGTATACCGCCCCGTTTGGCGTAGTAGAGGCGACCGTCGATGACGTAGGCGTTGCGGGCTGCCTGACGGCTCAGCACGGTGATGGGAAGGCCGTTGATGGTGGTGCAGAGGTCGACGGGCAGGTCGTAGTCGGAATAGCCGATGGTGAGGGAGGGCTTGGTGGTGCCTTCAATGGGGATGAAGACCAGTTCGTTCTTCAGCTTGGCAAAGGGCTGGAGGTTGGTGGAGGTGATGAGCTGGCCGTTGAATTTCATGCGCAGGGGTGTCACGCTGGCCGTGCCCCTCTCGTTGAGGAGGCGCACGTAGTCGTTGCGGAAGACAAAGCGGCCGCGACGGGCATAGTGCTCGCTCAGCGTGTCGACGGGCATCTGCGAGAGTTCGTCGCCCCAGTCGGCCAGGAACTGGTGTAGCCAGCGCGTCTGGTGGAAGGCTTCCCAGTTGGGCTGTCCCATCTCGCCCAGGGGCGACTGGAAGTCGTAGGTGATGTGGGGCATGTCGTTGTAGTTGGTCACGGGCGATGCCTGGCACTCGGCCATGCTGTGGGCCCGGTTGTCGGTGTTGCTGCCGCCATGGTACATGTAGTAGCCCGGCAGGTTGCTGCCCGAACCGAGCTTGCAGACGGCCAGGGGGAAGGCCTCGCGCCCCGAGATGTTGATGCGACGATGGTAGGAGGGCATCATGCCGCCGCCCAACTCGCAGGTTAGGTAGGGGTAGGTGCCGAAGTTGCTGTTGCTGCCTCCGTTGAGGTCGTCCTGCGAGAAGGTCTCGGTGGCGATGGTGGCCAGCTGCTTCTCCTGCTTCATGGTGAAGGCCTTGCGATAGTCGCCCGGCATGTCGGTGAGCTGACGGTCCCAGAAGCCGTCGGCATAGTCGCCATATAGGGGCAGCAGTTGTCCGAACTCCTCCTTGCCGTTGAGCTTGGGCCAGCCGGTGCGCGTCATGAAGGGCACGTCGAAGCCTGCCTCGATGGCCATCTGGCGCAAGGTCTTGTAGTAGGCCCAGGGGCCGCGGCACTCGTTCTCAATCTGCACGCCCACTACGGGACCTCCGTCCTTCCAGAGCATACCCTTGGCCTGTTGCCCGATCTGCTCGTAGAGCTTGCGCGTGGCCTGAAGGAAGCCGGGGGCCGTGGAGCGCAGCTTGTACTGCGAGGCATCCTGCTGCGACTTCTGCACCAGCCATACGGGGAATCCGCCCTGGTAGACCTCGCCATGGCAGAACGGACCTACACGCAATACGACGGGCATGTCCTCCTCCTTGCACGTCTGCAGGAAGGCGTGCAGGTCCTTGTTGCCTGTCCAGTCCCATACTCCCTCTTCGGCCTCGTGATGAATCCAGAAGGCGTAGGTGGAGAGGATGGTGATGCCACCCGCCTTCATCTTGCGTATCTCCCTTGCCCATTCCTTGCGTGGCACACGGCTGAAGTGCATCTCGCCCATGACGGGGATGACGCGCTTGCTGCCGATGCAGAATCCGTCGCGGTCCACCTCGAAGCTGACCCCTTGCGGGTTCGTCTTGGTGCCAAAGGTGAAGAGGCCGCGATGCACGGTTTCGAAGTCAATATAGGCCAGTGAGTGGGGCTGTTCTTGTGCCATGGCTGCCGCAAAAGGCAGGCAGGAGAGGGCAAGTAAAAGGCGTAGCTTCATGCTTTGCTTGTATGTTTTTAGTTTCTTTCCGGATGCAAAGATACACATTTTTTATTATATAATAAGGTAAACTTTGACTTTTTCCTGCCTATAGCGAGCCGAAAGCGCACTTTTCCCTCCCTACGATAGGGATTTTCCCCTCTCTGTTTAGGAGAAATACGAAACAAACTCGTCGGAAAGTCCGTACCTTTGCAATGTCAAAAGGAAACAACGACACTTTTGGCACGAGAGAAAGAACAGTAATCACTAACAGAACAAAAAAAACTGAGATTATGACACGCAATACTTTTTTCGCAGCTTTGATGATGGGTCTGATGACCATGTTTGCAACCAGCGCCAACGCACAGGGCCGTATGGGTGGACATCCCGGAAATGCCGGCCGTGAGATGCATATCAGCAGCCACGGAGGCGTACAGATGCGCGGAGGCCGCGACATGGGGCACCGCGACATGGGGCACCGTGAGATGGACCGCCACCACGAGGTTGGGCACGCTGCTCCCCACCACATGGGACACGGCCATGGCGTTGACCACCGCTGGGACGATCGCGGTTATCTGCACGGATGGGACGGTCGTGTGCGCCGCTTTGCTGACGGCCGCTGGGGCTACTACCGCGACGGAGCCTGGCTCTACTACGACTGCTTCTACGAGCCCGACTACTACTACGCTCATCCCGTGGCCCACTTCCACGCTCATCGTCTCAACCGTACCGAGCGAGCTGTCGTAGGGGCTGTGGCAGGCATAGCAACCGTAGCTGCCATCATCGGTGCCATCGCACACTAAGTGACGGTCCTCCCCACCACATGACAAGAGTGTTTCATATTACATGATTTTTTTACTCATAGATTAGTTTTTTGTATTAGGTTTTTGACAATGCGGAGAAGGTGACTCGGGAGAGCCGCCTTCTCTTTTTGCTATAACCGTTTCTGCCAGTTTTCCTCCACCTGGAGTTGATATAAATCAAGAAAGAGGAAGTTTTTCGCGCCTTTTCAGGCAAAAGTATTGCAGATGACGGAAAAAGCCGTACCTTTGCATCGTGTTTTTCATGGTATTAGATTTAAGGTTATTAAAAGATTGGTTGTCGGGATGACAACCTTCTTTTTTTTATAGGCCATGGAACGGCTGGGTCAGCGGGGCCTGAACGTGGCCGACAACCCCATTGGGGCAACCTCATTAAAAAAACTCAAATAGACGAACAATGGCAGAACATTTTGATATACCCCAAGGTACAAAGCAGGAACGCTACGAGGCTTTGCTGCCACAGATAGCATCGGTCCTGGAGGACGAGACGGACCTCATTGCCAACATGGCCAACGTGGCCAGCATGCTTCACGAGGCGTTCGGATTCTGGTGGACCGGCTTCTACCGTGTGCTGGGCGAGGAACTGGTGCTTGGCCCCTTCCAAGGGCCGCTTGCCTGTACGCGCATCAAGAAGGGTAGGGGCGTATGCGGTACGGCCTGGCAGCGCGAAGAGACGGTGGTGGTGCCCGACGTGGAACTGTTCCCCGGCCACATAGCCTGCTCGTCGGCCTCACGCAGCGAGATTGTGGTGCCTGTGAAGCAGGATGGAGAGGTGGTGGCCGTGCTGGATATCGACAGTGCGGAACTGGCTACCTTTGACGAGACGGACAAGTGTTTTCTTGAGCAGATGGTTGTGCTGCTGGCCCCTTCGCAGGGCGAGGGAGCATGAGACGCGCGACGAGTGTCACTACATTGTGAACAAGGAGAGCAGAGAAGCAGGCAAAGAGAGCAGAGAAGCATACAAGGATTGCAGAGAAGCAGGCAGAAAAGCAGACAGAAAGAAAAATGAACATCCTGAGACGTATAAGTGAGTTCTTGAGTCAGAAGGCTAGCCTATTCATCATACTGGTGGCCATCGTTACTTTTATGGCACCTTCGCTCTTTGTGTGGGTGAAGGGCGTGACGCAGACCGTCATCCTGGGCATCATCATGCTGACGATGGGACTGACACTGACGCCCACGGACTTCCGCAATCTGGCCCGTCGGCCCATGGATATCCTCATCGGTTCCGTGGCGCAGTTCAGTATCATGCCCCTGGTGGCTTACACGCTGACGTGGCTCTTCAGTCTGGTGCCTGCCTTTGCTCCATACTCTACGGCCATGGCCATCGGCATCATCCTTGTGGGCTGCTGTCCGGGTGGCGTGTCGAGCAACATCATGTCGTTCCTCTGCAAGGGCGACGTGGCCTACTCGGTCGGCATGACGTGTGCCAGTACGTTGATGGCACCATTCCTTACACCTCTGCTTGTGCTTTGGTTGGCGGGAGCACAGGTGGACGTGGATGCCATTGGCATGTTCAAGCAGATACTCATCGTCACCATTTTGCCCATCGCCATCGGCTTCGTGCTCAACCAGCGACTGGGCCATAAGGAGGTGTTCGGAAAGATTCAGTCGTGCATGCCCGGTGTGTCCGTCATCAGCCTGGCCTGCATTGTTGGTGGCGTGGTTAGCACCGTCCACGACGACTTGGTGCAGAATGGGCTCCTGCTCTTCCTGCTCACCTTCGGCATGGTGTTCTGCCACAATGCCATCGGCTATCTCTTGGGCTATACGGTAGGAGGTTTGTTTGGCTTCAACAAGGCCAAGCGTCGCACCATCAGCATCGAGGTGGGTATGCAGAACGCTGGCCTGGGCACCAATTTGGCCATGACTTTCTTCTTGGCCACTAATCCGCTGGCCGTCGTGCCCTGTGCCATCTCGTGTGCGTGGCACTCCATCAGCGGCACGATCCTGGCCAATCTCTTTGCTATGAGGGACAAGCGCTGATGGTCCTGCAATCCCTTGCAAGTTTTCTTATAAGTTATTCGAGTTTCGTAAGTTCTGACTTGATCAAAAAAGGAATCGAAGTCTTCACTCCAAACTCCGGATGAACCCTAATAATCTCACACAAAGGGCACAAAGGACACAAAGACCGTCAACTTCCCCCTCACCCCCATGTCCTCTTTGTGTTCTTTGTGCTCTTTGTGTGAGATTGTTTATTCTTGTCTACTCCGGATGGCAAGTTCGAGCTTGCAGGCTAACAATTACACGTTGTTTATAAGCGAACTGATTTTTCCAAGCAAGCCTCCACTGGGCTTGTGGAAGAGTGGGTCGAGCCTCTTGATGTAGCCCGAGCGGCAGAAGGTGACGACGCTGTCGCCGGGCTGGATGACAGTGTCACCGTTGATGGGGTGACCCACGCCACCGCGCACGAGACCACCGAGCGTGACGCCCTCGGGCAGCTTGATGTGGCGTATGGGGCTCTTGGTGATGGGGGAGTCCTCGCTGGCAATGAACTCGGCCACGTCGGCATTGGCCACGTTGAGGCACTTCATGTTGTTGACGTCGGCATCGAGCATCATCTGGTAGATGTGGCTGGCCGCAATGGTCTTCTTGTTGATGATGGTGCCGATGTCCAGTTTTTCGGCCATGTCCACGTAGTCGGTGTTCTCGCAGAGGGCAATCGTCTTGCGCACGCCCATCCGCTTAGCAGCGAGGCAGGCCAGGATGTTGGTCTCCGTCTCGGGCGTCAGGGCGCAGAAGGCTTGTGTATCACGAATACCCTCGTCAAGCAATAGTTGTGTGTCGCGTCCGTCGCCCTGGATAATCATTATCTCGTCCGAATCGACGAGGTCGTTGAGCCGCGCACAGCGTTCGGGATTCTGCTCGATGATCTTCATCGACATGTAGTCGGGCTTCTGGTGTGACACGTGGACGGTGGTGCGTCCGCCGCCCATGATCAGTGTGTTCTTTACGTCGGCATAGTCCTCCTTGCCCACCAGTTCTCGGATGTAGGGGATGTACTTTTTGGTGGTCATGAAGTAGGCTATGTCGCCCAACAACAACGTATGGCGTCCATTGGGGATGATGGTGTCGTTGCCACGTTTGATGGCTACAATATGGTAGGGGGAATCGGGAGGGCAGAGGTCGCGGAGTGCGATGTCGAGCACCTTGGCCGTGTCGCGCAACTTGATGCCCAGCATGACGAGGGCACCGTCGTGCACCTCCCAGTACTGTCTCACCCAAGACCGCTTCAGTCCCTCGATGATCTCCTTGGCTGCCAGTTGTTCGGGATAGATGAGCGAGTCGATGCCCAGTTGCTGGAAGAACTCAGTATGCTGACGCTGCATGTACTCGGCGTTGTCCACACGTGCCACCGTCTTCCGGGCACCCAGGCTGTGGGCCAGGATGCAGCAGGTGATGTTACGTGTCTCGTCGGGTGTAACGGCAATGAAAAGGTCCGTCTGGCTCACGCCGGCCTCCTTGAGTGCCATGATGCTCGTCGGTGGGTTGTTGAAGGTGATGAGGTCGTAGTTGCCGGCCTGCGTCAGTGCCTCCGTCTTCTCCGCACTCTCGTCGATGACGGTGATGTTATGGTTTTCGTTGCTCAACAGCTTGGCCAAGTGTGTGCCAACTGCTCCGGCTCCTGCAATGATGATTCTCATATTGATGTTGTTGTTTTGCTTCGCTTGGGGAGTCGTGTCCGTTAACTTCCTATTAACCTCCTATTAACTCCTCAATAATCGCCTCTTCGTCGATGCCAACGAGATGTTGTAACTGGCTGACAGTGCCATGCTCGACAAACTCATCGGGCAAGCCGAGGCGCGTGATTCGTGGCATGTAGCCGTTATCGGCCATGAATTCCGTGACGGCTGTTCCCAATCCACCTTGTCGTACGCCGTCCTCGAGCGTTATGATATGCTTGAACGTACGGCCAACCTCGTGCAGCAATTCCTGGTCGATGGGTTTGAGGAAGCGCATGTCGTAGTGGGCCACAGAGAGGCTACGCCCCTTCGCCTTTGCCCGCTCCTCTGCCTTCTGGATGGCCTGTCGGGCCATGTTGCCAAGGGGACCGATGGAGAGGAGGGCCACGTCGGCTCCATCCTTCAGCTTGCGTCCCTTACCGATGGGCAGCTCCTGCATAGGGCACTCCCAGTCTGTGTGTTCGGCATGGCCGCGTGGGTATCGGATGACCACGGGACCCTTGTCGGGCAGCTGAGCCGTGTACATCATGTGGCGCAGTGCGTGTTCGTCCATGGGTGGGCAGATGGTGAGGTGGGGGATGGGGCGTAGGGCTGCCATGTCGAAGGCACCATGGTGTGTGGCACCGTCTTCACCGACCAGTCCGGCACGGTCCAGACAGAAGATGACGTTGAGCCGTTCTATGGCCACGTCATGTATGATGTTGTCGTATGCGCGTTGTGCGAAGGCCGAATAGATGTTGCAGAAAGGCACCATGCCCTCGCTGGCCAGTCCACCAGCAAAGGTGACGGCATGGCCCTCGGCAATACCCACGTCGAAGGCCCGGTGCGGCATCTCCTGCATCATGATGTTGAGCGAACAGCCCGTGGGCATGGCGGGTGTGATGCCCACAATCTTGTCGTTGGTGCGGGCCAGTTCCAGTATGGTGTGGCCAAAGACATCCTGATAGCGTGGTGGCAGGTTCTCGTCGTGACTGACGATGCGTTCGCCCGTTTCGGGGTTGAACTTGCCCGGAGCATGCCATTCCGTAGCGTTTTTTTCGGCCGGTTCGTAGCCCTTGCCCTTGCGGGTATGCAGATGGAGCAGTTTGGGGCCGTGCATCTCCTTGATGCTGCGCAGCGTGTTGACCAGTTCTATGACGTCGTGTCCGTCGCTGGGACCGAAGTAGCGGATGTTCATGCCCTCGAAGATGTTCTGCTGGTTGTTGAGCAGTGCCTTCATGGCATTGTTGAACGAGATGATCTGCTTGCGGCGGTCCTCGTTGATCCAGCCCCATTGCATCAGTCGCTGCGAGGCTCGGTAGCGCAGGTTGTTGTAGGTTGTTCCGGTGTGCAGATGGTGCAGGTAATGCTTCATGCCGCCCACACTTCGGTCTATGCTCATGTTGTTGTCGTTCAGGATGATGAGCATGTCGTTGGCCGTGCCCGAGGCATTGTTCAGTCCCTCGAAGGCCAGTCCGCCTGTCATCGATCCGTCTCCAATCACAGCCACCACCTTGCGCTTGTTGCCCTTGATGCGGTCGGCCACGGCCATGCCCAATGCAGCCGATATGCTGTTGCTGGCATGTCCACAGGTGAAGGTGTCGTATTCGCTCTCAGCCGGTGAGGGGAATGGACGCAGTCCGCCCATCTTGCGGTTGGTAGAGAACTGTTCGCGGCGTCCCGTCAGCATCTTGTGGCCGTATGCCTGGTGGCCGACGTCCCATACGATGCGGTCGTTGGGCGTGTCGAAGACGTAGTGCAGGGCCACCGTGATTTCCACCACGCCCAATGACGAGGCAAAGTGACCGGGATTGCGGCTCAGCTCGTCGACGAGACAAGCCCTCAGTTCGTCGCACACCTGCGGCAACGCCTCAATGGGCAGCCTTCGGAGGTCGGCTGGCGAGTATATGGAATGGAGTAACGTTTCAGTCTTTTCGTTCTTCATTATAGTGTATAAATTTGCGCAAAATTACAAAAAAGAATTGAGATTCTTTATTCAAAGAATGATAATTTGCCGAAAAGCGGGTGTATTTCGCTTTTCTCTCGCAAGAAAATAGGAAAACTATGTCACTTATCGTGAATTTTGTGTAATTTTGTCTTGAAATATGAATTGTACGGTCCACATACCTCCTCTGCTCCGGCCCATCCGTCCTGATGACGGCCTGGTGATGCTTGGTTCCTGCTTTGCCCAGTACATGGGCGAACGCATGGAGGCTGAGGGATATGAGGTGGTGGTCAACCCGCTTGGCACGCTCTTCAATCCCTTCAGCATACACCATACCGTCACGGCCGCCTTGCAAGCCGATACGATAGAGATTCCGGTCTTTGCGGCGGATGGAGAGTGGCGGTGCTGGTGGGCCAACACACGTGTCAAGGCGCCCTCCCACCACGAACTTGTCAGCCTGCTTCGTCAGCGCTATGGAGCCTTGGGGCAGGCATTGCGCACGGCTCGCCATCTGGTGCTGACGCTGGGTACCAACGTGTGCTACAGGCTGGTGGATGGGGGACTGGTGGTGACGAACTGCCAGCGTCAGCCCGACCGGCTCTTCACGGAATGGCGGGCTACGGTAGACGAAGTGGTGCGGGATATGGCTTCTATGGTCGACGAGCTTTTGTCGGTCAATCCCGACTTGCAGATTATCCTTACTGTCAGTCCCTACCGATACCATAAGTACGGCTACCATGGCAGCCAGCTCTCCAAGGCCACGCTCCTGCTGGCCGAGGATGCGCTCATCCAGCGCTTTCCGGCTCATTGCTGCTACTTCCCTGCCTACGAGATACTGCTCGACGAACTGCGCGACTACCGCTTCTACGCCCCTGACGGCCATCATCCCGGTCCCGAAGCGGTGGAGGAAATCTGGCAGCGGTTCAAGAAGGTTATTGAAAGCTTATAAATTATGAATTGTGAAACTATATCTGCCCTAATCGGGGCTCACGAGATTGGTGAGACCGAGGCGGACATCAAATGGTTGCTGACCGACAGTCGCAGCCTGTGTTTTCCCGAGGAGACCCTCTTCTTTGCCATCCGTACGCAGCGAGGCGACGGACATCGCTACATCCCCTCGCTCTATCGGCGTGGCGTACGTGCCTTTGTGGTGAGCGAGCAACCCGAGACGCCATACCCCGATGCGGCCTATCTCCTGGTTCCCGACACCCTGCGTGCCCTGCAGCGCCTTGCGGAGCGACATCGCGAGCGGTTCGATGTACCTGTCATAGGAATCACGGGCAGCAACGGCAAGACCACCCTCAAGGAATGGCTCTACCAGATGCTTTCGCCCGAGCGTTTTGTTACGCGCAGCCCGCGTTCGTACAACAGTCAGATAGGTGTGCCCCTCAGTGTCTGGACGCTCGAGCCGCAGACCCAGCTTGCCATCTTCGAGGCCGGCATCAGTCAGCCGGGTGAGATGGCTGCCCTGGAACGCATCGTGCAACCCACCATCGGCATCTTCACTTGTCTGGGCGACGCGCATCAGGAGAATTTCCAGTCGCTCGAACAGAAGTGTATGGAGAAAATGCAGCTTTTCCGTCATGCCAAGGTGCTGTTTTATCCGGCCAACGAATCGCTCATCGCCCGCTGCATTGAACAGTCGGGCTTCAAGGGGACACTCATTCCTGTGGATCAGACCGAGGTGGACAAACTATTGAAAGACAGTGCCGAACCCTCCCTCTTCCGTCGTGGTGGCAGCGAGGTGGTGGCAGTCTGCCGTTATCTCGGTATGCCCGACGAGGTCATCGCGCAGCGCCTCCAGACGCTCCAGCCCGTGGCCATGCGCCTTGAGGTCAAGGAGGGTCGCCATGGTTGCACGCTCATCAACGACAGCTACAACAGCGACCTTGGCAGTCTCGACATTGCGCTCGACTTCATGAGCCGCCGGCAGGATGGTCAGAATCGCAGTCACACCTTGATACTGAGCGATATAGAGCAGAACGGACTGCCGGCAGTCGAACTCTACCGCCGTGTGGCAGCCCTGGTGGCCGGACGTGGCATCACACGTTTCTTTGGTGTGGGTGCCAGCCTCTTTGCCAATCGTGCAGTCTTTGAGGCTACGGGCATGGAGCAGCACTTCTTCGAGTCGACTGCAGCCTTGCTCGAGAGTGAGGCTTTCCTGGGTCTGCACGACGAAGTGGTGCTCATCAAGGGAGCCCGCAGTTTCCATTTCGAGAACATCGTAGAAGCCCTTGAGATGAAGGTACACGAAACCATTCTCGAGGTCAATCTAAATGCCGTAGTGGACAATCTCAACTACTATCGCTCTTTCCTCAAGCCGGAGACCAAGATGATCTGTATGATCAAGGCCAGTGGCTACGGAGCTGGCAGCGTGGAACTGGCCCGCACCCTGCAGGACAGCCGTGTGGACTATCTGGCTGTGGCCGTGGCCGATGAAGGTGTGGAACTGCGGCGGGCAGGCATCACGGCCGGCATCCTCATCATGAATCCCGAGATGACCAGTTTCCGCACCCTCTTCCGTCATCGTCTTGAACCCGAGGTCTACAGTTTCCGTCTGCTCGATGCCCTGATTGAGGCAGCCGAACGGGAGGGCATCACAGGCTTCCCTGTCCATATCAAGCTCGACACCGGCATGCACCGTCTCGGCTTCGACCCACTGACCGACATGCCCGCCCTCATCGAGCGGCTCAAGCGCCAGAAGGCCCTTGTCCCCCGCAGCGTCTTCTCTCATTTCGTGGGAAGCGACAGTGATGGCTTCGACGCTTTCTCTGCCATTCAGTACGACCGTTTTCTTCAGGGCAGCGAAGCTTTGCAGGCCGCCTTTTCGCACCACATCCTGCGCCATATCTGCAACAGTGCGGGCATCGAGCATTTCCCCGAACGGCAGATGGAAATGGTGCGCCTCGGACTCGGTCTGTACGGCATCAATCCACGCAACAACCAGCTCCTTCACAACGTCTCCACACTCAAGACCACCATCCTGCAGATCCACGACGTGCCCGCCTCGGAGACCGTCGGCTACAGTCGTCAAGGCAGCCTGAAGCGTGACAGCCGCATTGCAGCCCTCCCCATTGGTTATGCCGATGGCCTGGACCGCCTTCTGGGCAATGGTCATGCCTACTGCCTCGTCAACGGCCAGCGTGCGCCCTACGTGGGCAACATCTGCATGGACGTCTGCATGATCGACGTGACGGACGTGGACTGCAAGGAAGGCGACACGGCCATCATCTTTGGCGATGACCTGCCTGTCAGCGACCTTTCCGATACCATTCAGACCATCCCCTACGAGATTCTGACCGGTGTTTCGCCCCGTGTGAAGCGCGTATATTATAAGGAATAGAAAAGCTTCATCTTTTGTTGGCAAGCGAATCCACCACTACCGTATACGTGGTGGAGGCATAGCCGTGCCAGTATCCGTAGCCTCCCTCGATGTTGGAGCGGAGGCTCTGTGAGGCAGGGAAGAGTATGTTGGTGCTTGTCGAGATGTAGCGCTCGTAGTCGTTCCAGAAAGTGTAGGCCAGGCTGTCGATGGCAGCGAAGCGAATGTGCACGGTTTCCCCGCCCCGGAAGTTGGCCGTCAGCCTATCCTGCATGACGCTGTGGCTCCTGTACACAGGCAGGAGCGCGCCGCGTCCGATGTTCTGGTCGGTGTAGTTACCGAGAAAGGAGCTGTAGTAGTCGCTGTCCTTCCGTTCCACTCCCACCAGGAACTTGTAGTATCCGCTGCCTCCGTACTGTGGCTTCACCTCGGCCAGGATGCTGTAGAGCGAATCGCTCTGGGCTTGCCGCTCCACGTGGAAGGCTTCCACGCGTGCAGGCTGCGGATGGAGGGTTGTCACGGCATGGGCATGCATGTCCTGGTACCACACGTCGAGGGTGTAGGTGCGCCCCAGCTTGCCCGTCATCTGCCCCGTGGTGAAGTAGCAGGGCAGTGTGTATCGGTGGTTCATGCGTCCTGTCAGGGTGACGCTTTGTTCGCCGTCGCTGATGGTCACGACGGCCCAGTTCAGCACGTGTTTCTCGATGTCGTCCACAGGCTGTTTGTCGAGACTGAGTGGCAGCGTGGAGGTGACGAAGACGATGGGAGGTTCGTCGTTGCAAATCCATCCCTCCACCACAAGTTTGGGTTCCGCTTCGACAAAGATGTCGCCCGTGCAGGCCGTCAGCAGTGCGGCCATACAGCTTGCCGTCAGCAGCGCGGCCGTACAGCTTGCCGTCAGCATGCTTGATACCATCCTGTGGGCAAATGTCATTGGGGATGCCTGGTGACGACCGGGACGAAAAAAAAGTGAGAGGCAGAATCTTGTCATTTCTTTAGTATTCAAAGTGATAGCTGATGGAAGGCAGGATGTTGAGCACGAAGCGTGAGGCTCGGTATCGGTACGTGTTGTGGTAGATCTTCAGCCGGTAGAAGATGTCGTTGCTGATGCACAGCACGTTGTAGAGCGAAAGGTTCAGGTGGTGGCGCCAGCGATGC
This sequence comes from Bacteroidaceae bacterium, assembly GCA_045616065.1. GTDB lineage: Bacteria > Bacteroidota > Bacteroidia > Bacteroidales > Bacteroidaceae > Physcousia. Next base: position 57,869 of record JAZLFZ010000051.1, read on the forward strand.
TTGATGGGGTTGAAGTGGTAGTCGACCGAAAGGTCCATCCTGCAGTAGGGCTTGAGTCGGTTGGCGTTGTGTTCGCCATATTCTGCCACGATGTTGTTGGAGAGGAAGTAGACCTGCTTGATGGCGGTGAAGGGCGTGCCGGACGCCAGGACGAAGGTGGCCCCCACGTCCCATCGGTGGTGCAGGTTGTAGGTAGCCACGATGTTGAGCTCGTGTGGCCGCTCGTAGTTGGAGGGGAAGAAGCGAGTGGGGGCGAGCCGGTCGAATTGCCTCATGGAGCGTGCGTAGGCATAGCTTATCCAGCCCGTCAGCCGTCCCGTCTGCTTGACGAACTGCAGGTTCAGTCCGTAGTTGTAGCCCTTTCCGGTGATGAGCGTGTTTTGCATCGAGTAGCCCGTGGTGAGGAAACTCAGTATGTCGCCATGGTATTCAGTTTGGTTCGTGAGCCACTTGCCGTACAGTTCGGCTGTCAGCCGGTAGCGCCCTTGCCAGAGCGGCACGGAATAGTGCAGTGAGAGGGCATCTGCCTGCTGGGGCTTGAAGGCCGTGGAGCTGGAGAAGCGGAACTCGGTGGGGAGTCCCATGCTGGAGAATCCAGCCTGGTGCAGGTACTGCTGTGAATGTGCATAGCGCAGGTCGAAGCGGCCCAGACGTGGACTGTCGTACGAGATACTGATGTGAGGGGCAGGGTGAAGATAGGTCTTCTCCCCCGCACCGAAGAGGCGGTAGAGCGTCAGCTTTGTGCCTGCACTGGCCGTCAGTTGGTCTGAGAGATGCAGGGAGGCCTCGGCGTGCAGTGCCACTTCCAGTGCCTTCTGTATGGTGAGCGAGTCGTTGGCCAGGTTGACGAAGCTGTTTGCCACCACGTGTTGGGGTACGATGCGATGGTACTGTGCCAGCAGGCCAGCCTGGAGATGCCATCCCCTGCCGCTTGTCCTTGCCGGATTGTCGGGGAAGTCCTTGTCCAGCGTGAGGCGGTAGCCCGTGGTCTGCATCGAGGAGGGCAAGGTACCCTGCAGCCATGCCTGTTCCAGGTTGGCCTGGCTGTGGTAGGCCGAGTGGAAGAGGGCTTGATGGAGCGTTGTCCCCCTTGCCGCAGGTCGGCTGTCCAGCTCGGCGCTGAAGGCCATGTTGGTCCACCTCATGCGCATGTCCATGTCTAGGTTTCCGGCTCCAAGCTTAGCCTTGTCGTGCGAGTAGAACGCATTGACGGAAAGCTGGTGGCGTGGCAACTGCAGGGCGTATGTCAGGTTGTAGTCGCCAAAGTCGTAGCGGAAGGAGGCGTCGTCGAACTGGATGTAGCGTCCGTACAGCAGGTTGAGGTAAGCCTGGCGAGCGCTGACGACCAGGTGCTGCCGCCTGTCGAGTGGGATTTGCAGCGTTGCCTGCGAAGAGATGAGTCCCACGTCCAGCGAGGCCGTCAGCGAGTCGGGATGCTGTGTAGGTTGCTCCATGCGCAGCATGCCTCCCACGACGTTTGGTCCGTCGGTGGTGCTGTAGGTTCGCAGGGTGAGGGTGGGGTAGTGGTTGGGGTTGAAGGTGGAGAAGAATCCCAGCAGATGAGCCGCATTGTAGACCGGTGCGTCGCCAACGCCGACGAGGCTCTGTCCCGTGGTGCAGCCCTGCACGTGCAGTCCCGCGTCGTACTCCGAGTTGGTCTGTATCGAGGGCAGCATCTGGGCGTGGTGGAGCGGGTCGGCATTGCCCAGGATCTTGGGCAGCTTGCGCATCATCGACAGGTCCCAGTGCACGGTGCCCCCCTTGTCGCTTCGCAGCTTGGAGGTGAAGCGCTGTGTGCTGACCTCCACCTCGTGCAGTGTGCTGTGTGGTGGCTCGTGCTGTGTGCTGACCTCCACCTCGTGCAGTGTGCTGTTGTGTAGCGTGTCGGTCTGTGCGAGGCATTGTGTGGCGGAAGCACAAAACACAAGGAGGAAGAAGGCCGGGCTGGCCATCTTCCTCCCTATCGTATGACTTGTCGTTCTGTACATTCAGCAATGGAAATGCCGGACGTCTTCTTGTTCGGATGCCTGCTCTATAACCTGTTGTCCAGATCGTCGAAGAATCGTTCGAAGTCGTCCATCAGCTTCTCGTAGGCATCGATGAGCGCGTTGAACGCGTTCTCGTTGAAGAAGAAACTCTCCTCCACAAGTGAGTAGCTGACCTCGTTGCCACGTCTGTCCTGCATCACGACCACCGGTTCAAACTCCCAGTTCGTTGCGCCGTTCCATCCTCTGTCGGCAAAGGCCTCGAAGCGCATGAAGGCGTTCTTCTCGTTCTTTCCGTCATAGTAGATGCCCACGGTGAGTGCGTTGTTCATCGTGTTCACCGCCTGCTTGAACTCAGCCTCGCTTCTGTAGTCTTCGAGTGTGTTCAGTGCGTCGACAAACGACTTGGCGTTGTTGATGCGTCCGTTGATCTGAATCTTGTTGAGCAGGTTGAGGCGGAAGGTACCGTTACCTCCCGTGAAGTCGGCGTCCTCCAGTTTGTCCCACGTCTCTTCGTCGGCCAGGTCCCCGCCAATGTTGGTGGCGTTGAAGTCCGTCATGTTGAAGCTGAAGACCACTATGGCCTGGTTGTCCTTGGCCATGGTGAAGTTGGTAGTCAGCTGACGGTTGGGCTTGTAGGCCGTGTTGGTGGTGGTGAACTGGTAGGCGTCGAACGTCACCTGTGCGTTGGCACTGAACGAGTTCTGGCTCAGGTCGATAGTCTCGTTGCTGAAGCTGCTCAGGTCGATTCTCACGACCGTCTTCATTCGTTCCGTTCCGGCAACCTTGTATGTCAGTTCGATGAGCTCTGGCACCTCGATGTAGTACTGGTCGTTGTTGATGCTTTCGACGCTGGTCTTCATGTCATAGTTGTTGACAAATTCGGCCAGCGACATATTGTCCAGTATGTGTAGCGTCTTGGTGCGTCCGGATGTGGTGAGCGTCAGTTCGCAGCTTGCCCCGTTCTGGTCGGAGAATGTGAACTGCAGCTTGTCAGCCTGCTGCTCCTTCTCCCATCCCTGTATGCCCGCTCTGAAGTGCGCCCTGAGGTTGCTCAGCACGAGCATCTTCTTGTAGTCGGTATACTCGTAGATGTAGGTCCAGAACTGTCCTCTCTCGCTCTTGATGCGCTCGTTCAGCTTGGTGGTTTCCAGTAGGTCTTCAAACCACTTTTCCACCACGTCGTTCTCGAAGTATTCGTTCTCGAAGTACTTTCGGTTAAGGTGTATGGACAGTTCCTTCCAGTAGTCGAAGTCGGCCGTCTTGACGATGCCGACGGCCTCCTTTCCTATGCTTTCCAAATAAGCCTGCTGCTCCTCCATGCTCTTGGCATTGAGCGAGATATCACCTGTTCCGTCGCCGCTCTCGTCCCTGAATGCTGGCGCGGTGGGTGTTTCGGGGTTGTTGTCCCTGTTGCGTACAGGTTCATCGCTGCACGATGTGGCCATGCCCATTGCCATCGCCAGGATGGGCAGTATTAGCATTTTCTTGTCCATATCGTTAGTTGTTGTTTTTTTTCTTAGAAATTATCTACGTGTACCTCGAAGTATGACTGAGGATGCGCACATACGGGGCACTCCTCGGGTGCCTTCTCGCCGACGATGATGTGGCCGCAGTTGCGGCACTCCCACACCTTCACCTCGCTCTTGGCAAATACCTCCTGCGCCTCGATGTTGTGGAGCAGTGCACGGTAGCGCTCCTCGTGGCGCTTCTCGATGTCAGCCACCAGACGGAACTTCTTGGCCAGCTCCGTGAATCCTTCCTCCTCTGCCGTCTTGGCAAATCCCTCGTACATGTCGGTCCACTCGTAGTTCTCGCCCGCAGCGGCAGCAGCCAGGTTCTCGGCCGTGTTTCCGATGCCGGTCAGTTCCTTGAACCACATCTTGGCGTGTTCCTTCTCGTTGTCAGCTGTCTTCAGAAAGATTTCAGCCATCTGTTCATATCCCTCCTTCTTAGCCTTTGATGCAAAGTAGGTGTACTTGTTGCGTGCCTGGCTCTCGCCTGCGAACGCAGCCTCCAGATTCTTCTCGGTCTGGGTTCCTGCATACTTGTTTGCCATAGTCTTTACCTTATTATTTATTTGTTGATGAGTTTATAATTCGACTTGTTGTTGGGCGGGTTCTTCGTTGAACTCAGCTGCAAAGTTATTCATTTTTGCACAATACGAGCAAGAAAATCGGTGTAAAATATGTTAAATCGCCCAACTTTTGTGCATAACGCACCCTGTCCTGCCACTATCGTGGCGCCGTTCGTGGGGGTGGGGAGCGTGTTGCCCGCCGTTCGTCCTACTCGACCATGAGGCGTAGGCCAGCCATCCTGGTGCGCTGGCGTAGCCAGGCCTCCATCTTCTGGACAGCGTCGGGGGTGGGACGTTTCTGCATGCGTACGATGGCGAGTGTGAGCGTGCTGTCTCCGCAGAGCGTGTCGTGCCGGTAGCAGTTGGCGCCACGCAGCAGGGAGAAGTCGTGCACGTCGGGATAGAGCGCCTGCACCTCGGGGAAGAGTTCTACGGCCAGCTGATGGTGCCTGTTCGACAGTTCCAGTTGCTGTTGCAGGTCGCCGATCCGGTGGTCGGCTTCGAGCTGCTGTGCCAGGTTGCTCTCGTGCTGTATGAGCGAGCGTATGTCGTTGGCACTCAGCTGTTCCTGTCCTTGCACGACGATGAGCCTTGTGTGCTCCAGGCTGTACTGTGGCATTGCCGCCTCGAGCTGTTGTATCTGGATGGAGTCGAGCGCCTGTCCGAGGAGTACGAGGCGTAGCGTCTGCTCCTGTCGGCTGGCGTTGTAGCTGAGCAGGTGAGCCTGCTTGTGCTTGCTGTCCACCTCTTGCTGTACGAACTGTCGTATGTGCTGCTCGAAGACCGCGTCGCGTACGATGCCGAGCGTGATGTAGATGCTGGGAATGACGGTGAGACAGGCAATGGTGAGTATGATGCGTCGCACGCGCTTGGCCCGCTGTGCGTCCACCTGCTTCTTCTTGTGCATCTTGAGGATGAAGCTGACGCCGATGAAGGTGCTGGTGGCAATGAAGACGGTGTTGATGAGGTAGAGGTAGAAGGCTCCTGCAGCGAAGGCCCACTGTCCCAGAGCCAGTCCGTAGCCCACGGTGCAGAGTGGCGGCATGAGTGCGGTGGCGATGGCCACTCCGGGTATGACGTTGCCCGTGCGCTGGCTCTTGCTGCTGAGGGCCATGATGCCGGCCAGTCCGCCGCAGAGGGCAATGCCTACGTCGTAGATGGTGGGCGAGGTGCGGGCCAGCAGCTCTGACTGCGCCTCGGTGAGTGGCGAGATGCTGAAGTAGATGAAGGCGGTGAGCACGCTGAAGAGCGTGGTGACGGCATAGTTGCGCAGTGCCTGCTTCAGCAGTTCGAAGTCGTAGATGCCCACTCCGAGTCCCATGCCGAGGATGGGTCCCATGAGCGGACTGATGAGCATGGCACCGATGATGACGGCGGCGCTGTTGGTGTTGAGTCCGAGTGAGGCCACGAAGATGGCGAGTACGAGAATCCACAGTTTTGCACCGTGGAACTCCGTTCCTTCCTCGATGCTCTTTATTATTTCGTCTTCTGGCGCCTTGTCGTGTCCCATGTTGACGAGTCTCTTGAAGCGCTGTGTGAGTGTGAGCTGGGTTTTGTTGTCTGCGTTGTTTGCCATAATTGTGGTTGGATTGAAGAAAGGGTTGCCTCTTGGAATGGAAGCAACCCTCTCGGATGTTGTATGGTCAGATTCTAATGCTTGCGATTAGAAGTCGTCGTCGTACATGTCCTTACCCTTGGCGTAGTAGGTCTTCTCGTTCATGTGGAAGAACCAGCCGGTCTTGTTGGTGCTGCGGCAGTAGACTACGTGAGCGGTGGGATCCTCGAATGAGATCTCGTCCTTGGTGGTGGCATCGGGGTTGGGCATCAGGAGCATCTTGGCCAGTGTGCACTTGGGGTTGCTCAGAGGCTGGGTGGGAGTCTGGTTGTCCCATACGACGCGTACCTTGAAGGGACCAACCACACCGTGATCCTTGCCGTTGGGCTTGTACTGGTTCATGGGCGTAGCGCCAGCGAAGTGCTGGAAGAGCTGGTAGTGGTCGTAGTAACCGTTGGTCTTCTGGAACTGACCGATGCAGAGGTTCTGGAAGCTCTGGTTAGAGATACCGGTGGTGTTGAGCTGGCTGTAGTGCTTGCCGTACATGTAGTCGAGCATGTCGCGGCAGTCCTGTGAGCAGTCGAGCAGACGGGGCCAGATGAGGTACATCACAGCGGCAACGTAGAGGGGGTTCTCGCAACCTACGCGGCTACCGTCGTTGTTGGGGTCGATGAGGGTCTTGAGCTCGGCCACGTTGCGGGGCATGCGGTTGAAGGTGAACTCAGCGCCCTTGTAGGTCTTTCCGTTACCGATGAAGGTGATGTCGTGGGTAGCGGTAGAGTCGAGCATGGTAACCTTCTCTACGGGGATGCTGTAGGCGGTGATCTTCTTGATGTTGTCGCACATGTAGCGTGACACGTGCTCGTCAGCAGCATAGCTGTCAGCGTTGGCTACGGTGCTGCCCTGGGTCTGGAACTTGTAGGTCAGGTAGTAGTAGCTGTTCTCGTTGAAGTTGTGAGTTGAGTTGTCGAACTTCATGGGGTTGTTCGTAGCGTTGAAGTCGAGGTACTCGTGCTCAGGGTTGCAGTAGATGTAGTCCTCCTTCATGGTGGCCGATACCACACCGTCGGTCTTGCCACCGTTGGTGAAGGCGGTCATGGGCTTGGTGAACTCCACGCGGAAATACTGCTGGCTCTGCTGTGCAAGGGCCGACATGGCAACAAGAGCCATGGCAAAGGTAGATAAAATCTTCTTCATATCTTTAGTTGTTTTTGTTCGTTTGTTGAATGAAAATGTGTGTGGGTTTACTTCTTGGTGAACTTGAGGGCCTTGTTGCCAACCTTGACCACGTAGACGCCGCGCGTCAGGTTGCCAACCTCGACGGTGGTGACACCGTTGCTGACGCTGGCCTGACCAACCTTGATACCGTTGGTGGTGTAGACGATGGCCTGGGTGGCGTCACCGCAGCCCGAGATGGTCATCTGCTGGTTGATGGGGGTCATGAGGGTGAGCTTCTCCTCAGCCACCATGATGGGAGCCTTGACGGGTGTCATCTCCTCCACGTTGTCGCCACGGTAGAAGTACACGTTGGCCACGTTGGCCTCCACGTCGTTGCCCACGGCCACGTCGAAGAGCGAGCTGCCCTCCTTGGCGTTGAGCACGGGCTTCTGTGCGCCCAGTGAGAAGTACTTACCGGTGCTGGTGAGCAGGTAAACCTTCTTGGTGCCATCGATGCTGGGCGAACCGTCCGCCTCCATCTTGTACTTGTTGAAGTCCACGTCCTCGTCGTGCTTCTCGAAGCTGATTTCCTGTACGTTGGCCTCGCCTGCACCGTCCTTGAGGACGATCTCGAAGGTCGAACCGCCATCGGGCACAACCATCATGCTGACGCGTACAACGGGGAAGTACTTACCCGTGTTGGTCTTGACGCACATCACGTTCTTGACGGCGGCGAGAGACTGCACGGGGCATGCCATGCCTGCTGCGACGAGTACTGACAGCAAACCGGTCTTCCAATTGAGTCGTAATTTTCTCATGCGAATAATGATTTGATTATTATGATGTTAATGTTTTCTTCTCTCACTGTATGGATGGGAGCAATATATAATATATATTAGGTGTAACTATACTCTTTTCCCAAAAACCATGGGCAAAGTTATGTGTTTTTTTTTATATGGCAAAGAAAATTGCTCATTTTTTTTCTTTTTGAGCAAAAAATGAGCAGTTTTCTGACGGAATGTTATTTTCGAACCGCAAATTTTCGCACGAAGGCACGGAGAGCACGAAGGGGGGGATGGTTTTAGACGCAGATTCCGCAGAATTTTTTCGCACGAAAGCACGGAGAGCACGAAGGGGTGTGTGGTTTTAGACGCGGATTCCGCAGATTCCGCAGATTTTTTTTCGCACGAAGGCACGAAGGGGGTGTGGTTTGGACAAATACCATATAATACCCCTTGCCGAGGCTGGGGCTTCGCCCTGATGTGCTGCTTTCGCCTTGTCCTTATAAGAGCAAGCTCTTAACGGACAAACCGAAACCACCCCATCACCCTCCCAAGGGAGGGCTCCAGCCTCTGCAAGGCAAAAAACAGTAAATACCGTTCATCACAGGCTTTCCGTGCCTTCGTGCGAATCTTTGCGCCTTTGTGTCGACTTTAGGCCGTCTTCAAAAGTGCGTTCGACCAGTAATTCAGTGTAGATTTTAAGTATAGATTTTCAGTTAGATTTTGAGGAGCGTAGCGACGACCTCCCATAAAGCCCATCGTTCGGGCTATTTTAAGGTTGATTTTTGGTTTGGATTTTGGTTTGATTTCTCTGGCAGACAACGCGTGGATGCAGGAATCTGACTGAAAATCCAAACTAAAAATCAACCTTAAAATATTTGAACGAATTCTTTTTTAGGGGGGCGTCGCTATGCTCCTCAAAATCTTACTTAAAATCTACACTAATAATCAACATTTAAAATCTCCGATGAGTCGAACGGGGCGCAGGGACATTGAGCAGAGAAAAATTTGCGTCCCGAAATTTGCGTCTGATTTACGTCCACGGATTTGCGTCGGCGAAGCCATAAGAAAACATATTTGATGCTGCCGCAACGCAAATTTCGAGACGCAAATTTTTCTGAACGCAAATTTCGGGAAGCAAATTTTCGCACGAAGGGCACGAAGTCTAAAAAAGGATGGGCCCAGAGGGAAAAAAGAAACCCCTTCGTGACCTTCGTGCCTTCGTGCGAAAAAATCTGCGAAATCTGCGGAATCTGCGTCTAAACCCCCTTCGTGCTCTCCGTGCCTTCGTGTGCAAATTTCGAGCCGCAAAGTATCACAGTTTGAAAGCCTTGCGGAACCAGGCCGTGGCGTAGGGCACGAAGAGGTCGTGGCCGGCAGCATTGAGGTGGGCCGTGTCGTCGGGGCGCTGGAAGTACTGCTTGCGGAACTCCGCGTCGCGCACCTTGATGGGGCTCTTGGGCGTGCAGTTCATCAGCACGGGGATGCGGTGCTTCCTGCACACCTTCCGGATCATCTTGCAGACGGACAGGAAGCCCGGCTCCTGGCAGTACCATGGCGTGGCGTATCCGATGCGTGCGTTGGGGCATTGCAGCTCGATGTTGCGGATGAGCAGTTCGAGGCTGTCGCGGAACATCAGGAGCGAGTCCTTGCTGGTGCCCACCTTCACGGCATCGTTGTGGCCCGCCACGATGAGGACGTAGTCGGCCGTGGGGTCGAGCATCCGGGTCTTGGCCCACATGGCGGGTCCGAAGTTCCATCGCTGGCTGGGGTTGCGCGGGTTGACGTCGTGAGTGCGGTCGAAGGCCACGCATGCACCGTTCTTGCCGTAGTTCTGGTATTCGAGTCCCAGCTGCGCAGCCATCTTGCAGTGCCATGCCTCCTCCTTGGGGCGCAGGTGGTTCTCCACGTACGAGTCGCCAAAGACGTTGATTTTCTGTGCCCATGTGCTCGTGGCGAATGCGAGCAGCATGAGTTGGATGAATAGCTTTTTCATATATCAATAACCTATAACCTAAACCCTAAACCCTAAACCCTAAACCCTAAACCCTAAACCCTAAAACCTCCCCCCTACAACCTAAAACCTACAACCTAAAACCTAAAACCTCCCCCCCTCAGTCGATGAACCTCCTTGTCAGTCCGCTGAACTCCTCGATGCGCCGGTCGCGGAGGAAGGGCCACCAGCGTCGTACGTTCTCTGAGCGTTGCATGTCCACGTCGACGACGACGTTCTCCTCCTCGTCCTTCGAGCCTCGGTAGAGGAGTTCGCCCTGCGGCCCCGCCACGAAGCTGCTGCCCCAGAACTGTATGCCGTGGGTCTGGCCGCTGGGGTCGGGCTCATGGCCGGTGCGGTTGACGGTGACGACGGGCAGTCCGTTGGCCACGGCATGGCCGCGCTGCACGGTGGTCCATGCCTCGCGCTGCCGCTCCTGCTCCTCGGGCGTGTCGCTCGACTCGTAGCCGATGGCGGTGGGGTAGATGAGCAGTTCGGCCCCCTGCAGCGCCATCAGCCGGGCTCCTTCGGGGTACCACTGGTCCCAGCACACCTGCACGCCCAGCCGTCCCACCGAGGTCTGTATGGGGTGGAATCCGAGGTCGCCCGGCGTGAAGTAGAACTTCTCGTAGTAGGCAGGGTCGTCGGGGATGTGCATCTTGCGGTACTTGCCCGCAATGGAACCGTCCTTCTCGAAGACGACGGCCGTGTTGTGGTACAGTCCGGCCGCGCGCCGCTCGAAGAGCGAGGTGACGAGCACGATGCCGTGCTGGCGAGCCAGCTGTCCGTAGAAGTCGGTGCTGGGCCCGGGTATGGGTTCGGCCAGGTTGCAGTTGTTCACGCTCTCCACCTGGCAGAAGTAGAGCGAGTTGTGCAGCTCCTGCAGCACCACCAGCTGCGCCCCCTTCCCTGCCACGTCGGCAATGTTGCGGGCCAGCTTCTGCTTGTTCAGCTCGACGTCGGCCGAGCACGATTGCTGTATGATACCTATTTTCATGTTTCTTCGCATTTTGGCATGCAAATATAGCGTTTTCGGGTGTCATTTGCAAATATCGTCCGCAATTTCGTGCGAGAATGTCACAAAAAGTTGCGAGTTTCACATTTTCTGTGTAATTTTGCGACCAAACGACCAGATATCAAATCAACAAAATTATGTATACAGACAACAACCTCTACGTAGCCCATTCGGCCAATGGCCCCATCTGCCTCACCGGCAAGATGTGCAACCGTCACGGACTCATTGCCGGAGCCACCGGAACGGGCAAGACCGTATCCCTCCAGGTGCTGGCCGAGACCTTCAGCCAGGCCGGCGTGCCCTGCTTCATGGCCGACATGAAGGGCGACCTCTCCGGCATCAGCCAGACCGGCAAGATGACCGGCTTCATCGAGAAGCGATGCCACGAGTTCGGCATCCAGGACCCCGACTTCCAGCCCTGCCCCGTGCGTTTCTACGACGTCTTCGGCGAGCAGGGATTCCCCATGCGCACCACCATCTCGGCCATGGGTCCCCAGCTCCTGGCCCGCCTCATGGACCTCAACGAGACGCAGGCCGGCGTGCTCAACATCATCTTCAAGATAGCCGACGACAAGCAGCTGCTGCTCATCGACCTCAAGGACCTGCGCCTCATGCTCGACTTCGTGGCCAAGAACGCAGCCCTCTTCACCACCACCTACGGCAACATCGCCTCGGCCAGCGTCGGAGCCATACAGCGTGCCATACTGGCCATCGAGCAGGAGGGCGGCGACAAGTTCTTCGGCGAACCCGCCTTCGACGTCAACGACCTCCTCGACCAGGAGGGCGGCAAGGGCGTGATGAGCGTCCTGGCAGCCGACAAGCTGATGCTCAACCCCAAGATTTACAGCACCTTCCTCCTCTGGCTCATGACCGACCTCTACGCCACCCTCCCCGAGGTGGGCGACCTCGAGCTGCCCCGTCTCATCTTCTTCTTCGACGAGGCCCACATGCTCTTCGACGGCACCTCCAAGGCACTCGTCGACAAGCTCGAGCAGGTCATCCGCCTCATCCGTTCCAAGGGCGTCGGCATCTACTTCATCACCCAGTCGCCCACCGACATCCCCGACAACATCCTTGGACAGCTCGGCAACCGTGTGCAGCACGCCCTGCGCGCCTTCACACCCAAGGACCAGAAGGACGTGCGCGCTGCCGCACAGACCTTCCGCGCCAATCCCGACTTCTCCACCGAGGACGCCATCATGAACCTCGAGACGGGCGAGGCCCTCGTCTCCTTCCTCGATGCCAAGGGAGCCCCCACCATGGTGGAGCGCGCCCGCATGCTCTTCCCCCTCAGTCAGATAGGCGCCGTCACCGACGGGCAGCGCCTCGACATACAGCGCACCGCTCCCGCCCGCATCCGTGGCTACCAGGACTACTTCGACCGCGAGAGTGCCTACGAGGTGCTCACAGCCGTCAACGAGGAGGTCGAGGCCCGCAAGGAGGAGGAACGCCAGGCCAAGGAAGCCGAGAAGGCGCAGAAGGAGGCCGAGAAGGCACAGCGCGAAGCCGAGCGCGAGGCCGCCCGCAAGGAGCGCGAGGCCGAGAAGAAGGCCAGCGGCTGGAAGCGCTCCATCTTCGGCACCATGGTGACAGCCGTCATCGGCACCGTAGCCCGCAGCCTCGGCTCCAGCGTGGGCAAGTCCATCACCGGCGGCTCCTCCAAGAAATCCACCGGCTCCGACATCCTCGGCAAGGCTGCCAAGTCGGCCACGCAGAGTGCCACGAAGAAGGTCAGCGAGGAGATCCTCAAGTCCATCTTCAAGTGATTATAAGGTTGTTTAGCTTGTGAGAATATAAGGTTTTGAGGTCGCTATCAGTGGCTTTCGAGATTTGAATCACATAAGGGGCTGACCCTGGTAAGTCGATTGATTTTTCCAGGTCAGTCCTTTTTATTTGCCTGCCCGTTCGCTGCCAATGTACGTGCGGGAAGGTCTTTTTCCATGCAGCATGGATACCTTAGCGATGCTCGGGGCGCACCTTTTTTACGTAGCGAGATTTTCTAGACGCCGTACGGCATTTGTGTAGTTGTCGTACGGCATCTATGTAGCCGCCGTACGGCGTCTAGAAAATTACCGTGCGATGGTTACAGTAACCCCCTTGCGGTGAAAATGTGTAGCTGCAAAGGGGGGACGATGCAGTCGCAAGGGCAGAGTGGTGCAGCTGCATAGGAGGGTTTGTGCTGTTGTGTAGGCGGAGTTGCGCTGTTGTAGGGTAAGCTGGTGTGGATATAGGAGCAAAATGGTGCACAGAGGACGGTGATGGTGGAGTAGTTGAGGGGGGGATGTCGGGATGAAGGAAGGGGGTGGGAGACTATGCTGGTATCTCCTTCCTAATTATTCTCAAAAATTTTTTTTTGAAAAATAAACGTCACCAACGTCACCACTCATTGTATCTGGTTGTGTATTAGTGAGTAAAGTGGTGACGTTTGTGGTGACGAAATGGTGACGTTGGTGACGTTGCTTTTGTGTGTAACGTCACCTTGTAAGTACTGTAAAATGTGCTAACGTGTTGATTGAGTTGATTTTGTGCATGTATATAGTGATTTTGGCCTTGTCGACAAGATAAGGCCAAAATCGTGCTACTATATGGCAAAAAGGAGTTTTTGACTGAGGTATGCCCCATTTACCCCTTCACTTCTTCAGTATTTTGTTGACGAGCAGAGTAACGTCCTCGATGGAGAACTTGCCGTCGCCGTTCATGTCGCCCACGTTGGTAAGGTCGAAGGTGGCCGTGGCGGTTTCTGACTGCTCGTAGCCCTCTGCCGTGGCATAGGCGGTCACCTTGATTTGAAAGTTGGGAGAGAGACTATTAATCCCATTTACATTAATCGAATCAGATGATGCGGCAATGTGACAAACAGCCCCGTCCGTCTTGCTAGTAGCCGTTATTTTGCAGGCTGTGAAGTTAATGGTTGGGGTGACACATTTACCAAGCTCCTCTATTGCACCGAATTCGTTCCAACTCGAACCATAACGAGCATAGGATGATATAGACGAAGTGGGAACTTTGAGGGTAGTGTGTTCCACATTTACATTTGAGAAGGGATAATTGGCATAGGGCGCATCTACAGCTAGACACGTCACGGTTTCAAGTATATTGCAGCTTGCGAAGGCATACATTGCTATTTCCTTTACACGACTACCGATGGTCACCGAGGTGAGGCCGGAGCAATCCTCAAATGCAGAGTTTCCAATGCTGGTGACGGAGTTGGGGATGGTCACCGAGGTGAGGCCGGAGCAATCCCAGAATGCCTCGCTCCCAATGCTGGTGACGGAGTTGGGGATGGTCACCGAGGTGAGGCCGGAGCAGCTCTCGAATGCATCGCCCCCAATGCTGGTGACGGAGCCCGGGATGGTCACAGAGGTGAGGCCGGAGCAATCACGGAATGCAGACTGCCCAATGCTGGTGACGGAGTTGGGGATAACCAAATCTTTAACCTCCTCGCCGTTTAGGAACAGGTGATGGGCATAATACAAAGGGTTATCTGCAAAACTGATTTTACACCACGCTGCAAGATCTGAGATATGTACAGAGGTGAGCCATTTACATTCATTGAATGCACTGCTCCCAATGCTGGTGACGGAGTTGCCGATGGTCACCGAGCTGAGGTGTGTGCATCTCTTGTATTTGCAAGTTTCTTTATATCAACGACATACACTTTAAAAGGTAGAAAAGTGAAATCGAAAAATTTGCAATTGATAATAAAGTCGAAAATTTAACATTTTTAACCTTATATAACCACAAAAAACACAAAAATGTGCAGA
>JAZLFZ010000052.1:0-60607 GCA_045616065.1 Bacteroidaceae bacterium
TTATTTTTATAATTATTGTGGTAAATTAAACTAATATTAAAATAAGATTAAACCTTGAAAGTGTCACAAAATGGAGTTTAATATTTTTTTAATATAATTTTAATATACCATTATAAAAATCATTCTGCACAGTTACTTATATATTAGCTTACTAAAGTAGAATTATACATATTAAAGATGAAGAAACTAACCTCAATTCTGGCGCTCTCTTTGCTGGCTTTGTTCCCGCTCAGCGCGCAGACAAACTATGACTACTCGAAGATGAAGAGGGAGGCGCTCAACCGCGGTCTCGTGGCCGTGCGTGCATCACAGGACAGCGTGATGCTGAGTTGGCGCTATCTATCGTCCGACCCTCTCAACCAGTCTTTTACGCTTTATCGCAACGGCAAGAAGATTGCGCAGGTGCCGGCCGGACAGAGCACGACCTACATGGATTACAATCCTTCGGCCGAACAGGCACAGTACGAGGTGCGACCGGCCAAGGGCAAGCTGACGGGCCAGTGGACATTGCCCGCTCAGGCTCCGCTGGGGTATCTCGATATCCCCATCCAGCAACCTGCTGTGGAAGATGCAGAGCCGCAGGACGATGCAGGACGTGGTGGCCGACGTTGGCGCGTGAGCTATTCGGCCAACGATGCCTCCATAGCCGACCTGGACGGCGACGGCGAGATGGAGATCGTGCTGAAGTGGGATCCCAGCGACTCGCACGACAATTCGCAGAGTGGCTTCACCCATCCTGTCATCCTCGATGCTTACAAGCTGGATGGCACGCAGTTGTGGCGTATCAACCTGGGGCGCAACATACGTGCCGGGGCACACTACACGCAGTTCATGGTCTACGACCTGGACGGTGACGGATGTGCCGAGGTGGTGATGAAGACGGCCGACGGCACTGTAGACGGACAAGGCAAGGTGATTGGTGATGCCTGTGCCGACTGGCGTGAAGGGGCCGGTGAGACGGCTCCCATGGACCGTTCGCGCAAATACGGTTTCATTGCTCGCGGCCCGGAGTTCCTTACGGTCTTCAGTGGCAAGACGGGTGCGGCCATCCATACCATCGACTATGTGCCTCAACGTGGCGACATCAACGACTGGGGCGACAATTATGCCAATCGCAGTGAGCGCTACCTGGCCTGTGTGGCCTATCTGGACGGCGTGCATCCCAGTGTGGTGATGTGCCGTGGCTACTATACGCGCATGACGCTGGCTGCCTTCGACTTCGACGGCAAGGAGCTCCGTCCGCGATGGTTCTTCGACAGCGACAAAGAGGGGCGTGCCTATCACGGACAGGGCAACCA
The DNA here is from genome assembly GCA_045616065.1 of Bacteroidaceae bacterium. Taxonomy (GTDB): domain Bacteria; phylum Bacteroidota; class Bacteroidia; order Bacteroidales; family Bacteroidaceae; genus Physcousia. Next base: position 1,299 of record JAZLFZ010000052.1, read on the forward strand.
CAACCTGCGTGTGGGCGACGTGGACGGTGACGGACGCGACGAGATCATCTACGGCTCCTGTGCCATCGACGACAATGGAAAGGGACTCTACAGCACTCGTATGGGGCACGGAGATGCCATGCACCTCACGGGCTTCTTCCCCAACGACGACCGACTCTACCTCTGGGAGTGCCACGAGAACAAACGCGACGGTTCCGAGTTGCACGATGCGGCTACGGGCAAGATTGTCTTCCAGTTTCCTGCCAACTTCGACGTGGGACGCTGCATGGCTACCGACATCGACCCCACCAATCCCGGTTTGGAGATGTGGTCGGGTGCCAACGGCATTACCAACGTGAAGGGCGAGGTCATCTTCGAGGGCAATGCCCGGCAGAGCACCAACATGGCCGTGTGGTGGGATGGCGACCTGCTACGCGAGCTGCTCGACCACGAGACGGTCAGCAAGTACGATTGGGTGGAACACACCACGCGCCCGCTGCTGCACATGGATGATTGTCAGTTCAATAACGGTACGAAGAGCAACCCTTGCCTCAGTGCCGATGTGCTTGGCGACTGGCGCGAGGAGGTGCTTGTCCGCACTCGTGACAACCAGCATCTGCGTCTCTATGTCTCCACGCTCCCCACACCTTATCGTTTCCACACCTTCCTCGAGGAACCCGTCTACCGCCTTTCCATCGTCTACCAGAATGTAGCCTACAATCAACCTACCCAGCCCGGCTTCTTCTTTGGCGAGGACCTGAAGCGGAGCGGCAAACTCTTCCGAGGATGGCAGTTTTGATAGTTCATAATTCATAGTTGACTCTGCTACAAAAAGTAAATTAAAAATGCAGATTTTCCGGATTTGCTTACAATCTGTAATTTAGTTGAACGCAAAGACGCAAAGACGCAAAGTTTTTAATGGATTTAGGGGCAAAAAAAGAAATAATCTTTGCGTCGACTTTAGGCCGGCGCCAAAAGTGCGTCTTTGCGTTATAAATTGAAAGCACGTTGACTTTTTGTAGTGGACTCATAGTTCATAATTCATAATTCATAGTTCATAATGAAAAAACTTTCTTTGATTTCACTCTCGTTGCTTCTGCTCTGCTGCAAGTCCAATGCGTCGCAGCCTGCTGCAGAAGCGAATGACACAATCCCTGCTGAACCCGTCGAACTGGAACAGAAGGTATCGTTGCTCTTTGTGGGCGACTTGATGCAGCATGGCGTTCAATACAAGGCGGCGCTACGGGCAGGAGGTGGCAAGACCTACGACTATGAGGAATGCTTCCGCTACGTCAAGGACGAGATCAGTGCGGCCGACGTGGCCATCGGCAACTTCGAGACGACGACAGCCGGTGGCGAACCTTCCACCTATCCCAATTTCAATGCGCCCGACGCCTATATGTTTGCCTGTAAGGACGCAGGTTTCGACATTCTCCTGACAGCCAATAACCACAGTTGTGACAAGGCATCGCGAGGCATTACGCGCACCATTCAGATGTGCGACTCGCTGGGCCTTCCTCACGTGGGAACCTATGTCGACCAGGCAGAGCGTGACAAAGAATATCCGTACGTCTTTGAGAAGAACGGCATCCGCATCGGACTCCTCTGCTACACGTATGGCACCAATGGCATTCCCGTTCCCAAGCCGCACATTGTCAACCAGATAGACCGCGAACAGATGGCCAAGGACATCAAGAAGCTGAAGACGCAGCACGTGGATGTCATCATTGCAGCCGTGCATTGGGGCGTGGAGCATGCCTTGTTGCCCAACCAGTCGCAGCGCGACCTGGCCGACTGGCTTTTCAAGCAGGGCGTGGATCATATCATCGGTGGCCATCCACATGTGGTGGAGCCTGTTGAGGTGCGCGAGGATTCGGCTACGGGTGCCAAGCATCTGCTGGCCTATTCGTTGGGCAACTATGTGAGCAACATGTCCAAGCCGAACAATGAGGGTGGCATGATGGTCAAGATGGAACTGACCAAGAACATGACAACAAACGTCACCCGTCTCGATTCGGCCAGCTACTGTCTGACGTGGGTCAGCCGTCCTGCCGTTTCGGGCCATACGAACTATCGCATCTATCCCGTCTCTGTACCCGAATCTATGCTGAATGCAAAGGAGAAAGTGCTGTTCAACAAGACGTTGAACACCGAGCGCGACCTCTTCAAGAAGCACAACAAGGGCATTGAGGAATACCAGGTGACATGGACGAAATAGAGTTCATAGCGCGTGGCGTCATCATGGCGCTGCACAACGAACCGACGCCCGAACTGCTCGCGACGATGAAGCGTGTGGTGGCTCTTGACGATACGCTCTACAGCCATCGTCACGCTGTGCTGGAATATGTAGACGGAGAGCCTGTCGGACTTTGCCTGGCCTACGATGGGGCGGATTACCATGCCATGCGTGAACGTACCTTTGCCTTCTTTCCCGACAGCCCTGCCGATCTCGACTTGTCGAACATGGAAGACGAGGCAGGGGCAGGGGAGTGGTACATCGATTCACTGGCTGTTCTGCCCGAATTTCGTCGTCGTGGCATTGCCCGTCGTCTGCTCAAGGCACAAATAAAGAAGGGGCAAGACCTTGGTCTCACCCCTACGTTGTTGGTCGATCCGAACAACCCTTCTGCCCTTCGTCTGTATGAGAGTGTGGGGTTCCGGTACGATTGTGATGTCTATGCCTTCGGGCAGATTTTCAGTAAATTAAAGCTGCCGGAGTTTGCATTTTAGCGTGCGCTGACGTACTTGTGCAAGGTGGCACGTACGGCACCTTTACCTGCATAGAGTTCCTTTACCATGCCTTCGATCTGCTCTCCGAGGCCAGCCTCGTAGAGGTCGAGGCCGAAGATGTCGGCACGGGAGAAGAGCTGCTTCAGGGGACTCCAGTCCTGTTCGGGCTTGCCAATCTCGAGGGGGGCTACGATGGCCATGAGTTCGTCGAGTTTGGGGTCGGAAGAGGGGCTGAAGGGCTGGAGGTTGTCATCGAGTGCCTTGAGGAAACGTGCGTAACCTGCCAGCGTGAGGGGGATGAGGACGAGGTTGCTCTTGTCCAGTCCGCGTGCCACATACTTCTTGAGTGTCTCACCGAAACGGATGGGCAGCTTCTGGCTGGTGTCGGTAGAGATGCGCTGGGGAGCATCGGGCATGAAGGGGTTGGGCAGACGCTTGTTGATGACGTCGCCGATGAACTCGTAGGGGTTCAGCACGCCGGGGTCGGTAACCACGGGCATGGCCTCCATGTAACCTATCTTCTGGATGAAGGGACGCAGGTCCTCGTCGGCCATCTCGGCCGAGATGAGGGTGTAGCCCAACATGACGCCATAGATGGACATGGCGGTGTGAAGGGGGTTGAGGCAGGTGGTAACCTTCATGGTTTCTACCTGGTCGACGATTTCGCGTGTGGTGTAGAGTGCTCCACCGAGGTTAAGGGGCGGACGTCCGTTGGTGTAGTTGTCCTCGATGACGAGGTACTGCACCTCCTCGGCATTGACGAAGGGTGCGGTGAAGGTGTGCTTCTCGGTCTCGATGTAGCTGTTGTCCTCGAAGTCGTCCTGTGCCAGCATGGCCTGCACCTGTGAGTGAGGGCGGGGGGTAATCTTGTCGATCATGGACCAGGGGAAGGTGATCTTCTGCTCGTCCTTCAGGTAGGCGAGGAAGGCTGCGGGTGCGATTCCGTCCTGTACCCATCGCTCGGCGTATGCCATCACGCCAGCCTTGACCTTGTCGCCATTGTGCGAGCAGTTGTACATCGACTGGACGGTGAGGGGCATGGCGCCGGCCTTGAAACGCTCGAGCAGGAGGGCGCACACCTTACCCATGGCGAAGACGGGCTGAAGGCCTCGGGCGAGGTCGGCCTCGTTGTAGGTGTAGCCCTTCTCGGTGATGGTGAAGGAGATCATCTGCAGGCTGGGTGCCTTGAAGACCTCGACGAGGCGCTCCCAGTCGGGGAACTGTGGGTCGGCCTTGAGCGACTCGGTGACGCTGGCGATGACCTTCTTCTCGATGGTGCCGTTGGAGCAGAGCGAGACGGCAAGCGAGAGGTTCTGGTAGGGGGTGTATGCCTTGTCGATGACTTCGTAGTCGAAGGTCTCGGCCACGATGACGCCACGGTCGTACTGACCGGTGTTGAGGGCGTCGTTGAGGATGGCTGCAGGGAAGGCGCGGAAGATGTTGCCGCCACCGAAGTGTACCCATGTGGGTTCGTCGTGCGTCTTGCGGGCTACTGCCTGAATGTCGAACTTGGGAAGTTCATAACCCTTGGCTTCCCATTCTTTCTTGTCAAAAGAAACAGAGAGTATGTCTGTTAGTTTCATTTGTTGTATTAAACTTGAATGGCCGAAAATGGCCGAAAATTATTCTGTTTTAGGCGTGTTGGCATATCTTTCAATTTCTGCGCGGGCAGGATAGAAGTTGACTAGTATGCCAAACTCCATATTTGTGAGTTTAAGATAGTTCAGGATTTGTGCTCGATGTGCATCGTCTAAGGATTTTACAGATTTTAGTTCTATAATGATGGAGTCATCAACAACAATATCTGCATAATACTGCATACCCAGATCTATCCCTTTATAGAATACATTAATTTTCTTTTCACATTCAACTATAAAACCTCTTTGTTTGAGTTCATAGGCAAGAGTCTTCTTATATACTGCTTCAAGCAATCCCGGTCCCATGTTGTGAGAAACCTTAAAGATGGCTCCCGTGATGTTATAGCTTTTATCGTAGTATTTATCTAACAAAAAGAAGTTTTCGGCCATTTTCGGCCATTCCAGTTGACTAATCAAAGAATCCGGGTTGTTTGTACTCGATGCCTAACTCGCGGTCGACGGTGGCCATGATGCCTTGCATCTGTCCCATGGCGAACATACGGCCGAGGAGGGTGTAGCCTGAGTTGTGACCGTGTGCCGACTCGTCGAAGATGCCACCGGGCTCGTCGGTGAAGGTCATGCCGTGGTCGACTCGCATGGGCAGACGACGGCCGCTGTTGCACTTGCCTCGCTGCTCAGCCTGCTCGAAGATGCGGGTGAGCTCGATGAGGTCGCCACGACCACCCAGATGGCTGGCTTCGGTGAAGTTGCCGTTGGGGAAGATGTGGCAGGAGCGCAGGTGGACGAAGTGGGTGCGGTCGGCAAACTTGCGGGCCATGGCGGTCACATCGTTGTGCTCGCCTGCGGAGAGGCTGCCAGCACAGAAGGTGAGGCCGTTGTGGGGGTTGGGAACGGCATCGAGGAACCACTGGATGTCCTCGTCTGAACCGATGATGCGTGGAAGGCCGAAGACGGGGTAGGGAGGATCATCGGGATGTACGCACATATTGATGTCGTACTCCTCGCAGACGGGCATGATGGCCTCGAGCCAGTACTTCATGTTGGCCTGCAGTTGCTCCTTGTCGATGCCTTCGTAGAGTTTCAAAAGGTCGTGGAACTTCTGTATGGGGGCAGAGTCGCCCTCGCTGAAGTTGCCGGAGACGAAGCCCTGGGTCTTGATGATGATGTTCTCCACCATATCGTGGTCGAACTCGGGTGTGGCCGTTTCCTTGATCTTGTCTGCCTCGGCCACGAGGTCACGTCCCCACTTGTGGTTCTGCGAGAAGGCTGCCCACTCGTCGCGCGCACCCTCGCGCTTGAGGATGTGTATGTCGAAGTAGGCAAACATGCCCCAGTCCATGTAGAGGTTGGTGGAGCCGTTGGGGTTGTCGTGGAGGAGGTCGGTGCGTGCCCAGTCGAGGACGGGCATGAAGTTATAGCAGATGCACTTGATGCCTTCCTCGCCGAGGTTGCGCAGGCTCTGCTTGTAGACCTCGATCTGCTCCTCGCGGTCGGGACCTCCGTACTTGAGTGTCTCGACAACGGGCAGGCTCTCTACGACACTCCACTTCATGCCGTAGCTCTCGATGTACTCCTTGAGCTCGTGAATCTTCTCACGTGTCCATACTTGTCCCAGAGGGACATCGTGGAGGGCCGTTACGATGCCTTCCACACCTATCTGTTTGAGTTGGGCAAGGGTGATCTTATCCTTCTTGCCAAACCAGCGCCATGTTCTTTCCATAAGCCTGTCTCAGAATTTAAAGTAATTCTTTGCGTTGTAGTAACTGATGTCCTCCACCATCTGCTTGATGCGGTCCATCTCGCTTGCGGGAATTTCGCCATTCTCCACATCGCGACCGATAAGGTTGCAGAGGGTGCGGCGGAAGTACTCGTGACGAGGGTAGGAGAGGAAGGAGCGGCTGTCGGTGAGCATACCCACGAAGCGGCTGAGGAGACCCAGTACGGAGAGGGCGTTCATCTGGCGCTCCATGCCGTCCTTCTGGTCGTTGAACCACCAGCCTGAGCCGAACTGGATCTTGCCGGGAGTGGGACCCTGCTGGAAGTTACCCAGCATGGTGGCAATCATCTCGTTGGCAGAGGGGTTGAGGGGATAGAGGATGGTCTTGGCCAGGAGGTTCTCCTTGTCGAGCGTGTCGAGGAACTTGCTCATGGCGATGGCCGTGTTCCACTCACCGATGCTGTCGAAACCGGTGTCTGGACCGAGGAGCGACATCATGCGCGAGTTGTTGTTGCGCAAGGCTCCATAGTGGAACTGTTGCGTCCAACCCGAGCGGGCATCCATGCGGGCAAAGTCGAGCATGATAGCCGACTTGAACTTGCGGTCCTCGAGGTCGGTAGGCTGCTGGCCGGCCATTACCTTATTAAATATGGCGTTGATTTCGCTTTCGGTGAAGTCCTCGGCATAGAACTCGCAGATGCCGTGGTCGGAGAGGCGGCACCCCTGCTGCTCGAAGAAGTCGTGACGCTTCTGGAGCGCATCGAGCAGGTCGTTGTAGTTGCTGATGCTGACGCCAGACACCTCTGCCAGCTTCTCGATGTATTGGCGGTATGCCTCGGGATTCTCGACGGCCATGGCTTTGTCGGGACGCCATGTGGGCAGCATCTTGATTTCGAAGCCCGACTCGCGTGTGGCAATGTGGTGCTCCAGCGAGTCGATGGGGTCGTCGGTGGTGCAGACTACCTCCACGTTGTAGTGGCGCATGAGGCCACGGGCTGAGAACTCAGGCAACTGCAGCTTCTCGTTACACTCGTCGAAGATCTCGCGGGCGGTAGAGGGGTTGAGGATCTTGTCGATGCCGAAGGCGGTCTTCAGCTCCAGGTGCGTCCAATGATAGAGGGGGTTGCGAAGTGTGTAGGGAACGGTCTCTGCCCACTTCTCGAACTTCTCCCAGTCGGTACTGTCGCCTGTGATGTACTTCTCGTCCACACCATTGGTGCGCATTCCACGCCACTTGTAGTGGTCGCCACCGAGCCACACCTCGGTGATGCTGCGGAATTTGTGGTCCTTGGCTACCATCTCGGGGATGAGGTGGCAGTGGTAGTCGATGATGGGTAGGTTCTTTGCATGCTCGTGATAGAGCATCTGTGCAGTTTCGGTTTCCAGGAGGAAATCCTTGTCCATGAATTGTTTCATATCCTTATCTTATATTAGTCTTCAATAGGTTTATACTTGGGAACGAGTGCCTTGATGATGAACCATGCCAGCAGGTATGCAATGGCACAGTAGCAGAAAACTACCATGTAGGCTGCGGGCTTACCTTCGTTGCCGAAGAATGCGAAACCGCTATTCTCAGCGTATGTGAAGAATTCGCCGGCTCCCATGTTGATTGCAAAACTGCAGAGGCCACCGAACATGGTTCCAATACCAGTGATGGTAGCGATCGCACGCTTGGGGAACATGTCGCCGATGGTGCTGTACAGATTGGCTGACCATGACTGGTGACCGGCTCCGGCAAGGCCGATAATGATGGCGGGCCACCATACGCTTACGCCTGCCAATGGCTGGGCAAACAGGCCAAAGATCGGCAAGAAGGCAAAGAGCAGCATAGCGCGCATGCGTCCAGCGTAGGGGTGCATGCCCTTCTTCTCAACAAAATACTTGGGTGCGTAGCCGCCGCCGATGCTGACTACGGTAACAATGAGATAGAGCACGAAAAGCAGCATCTGGCCGGTGAAGGTGGATGCGGGATGACCCAACTCCTTGAAGTAGGCGGGAGCCCAGAAGAGGAAGAACCACCACACACCGTCGGTGAGGAACTTGCCCATGATGAAGGCCCACGTCTGACGGTACTTGAAGCAGTCGATGATGCCAAACTTGGCACCACCCTCTTCCTTCTTCTCCTCCACAGGAACGGGTGCTTCGTTGGCATCCTGGTTGATGTATGCCAACTCTGCTTCGTTCACGAACTTGCTGTCCTTGGGGTGCGTGTAGAAGATGAGCCAAAGACCTGCCCAGATGAAGCCAATTCCACCGATGATGATGAAGGCCATCTCCCAGCCGAAGGCGTTGGCCAGTTGAGGGATGGTCAGAGGAGCGAGGAGGGCACCCACGCTGGCACCTGCGTTGAAGATGGAGGTGGCGAAGGCACGGTCCTTCTTGGGGAAGTACTCGGCAGTTACTTTGATGGCAGCAGGGAAGTTACCAGCTTCGCCCGCAGCCAGGAAGCAGCGGCAGGCAATGAAGAACCACACGCTCAGCGTCAGGCCCCAAAGGCTTAGCTGTGCAGCCTTCTCCATGCCGCGAAGTGCGTCCATGCTTTCGGCACCATTGCAAACCATTGTCAGCCAACCACAACCAGCATGCAGACAGGCGGCAAGACTCCAGAGCACGATGGCCCAGATGTAGCCCTTCTTGGTACCCATGATGTCGATGAACTTACCCGCGAAGAGCGAGATGAAAGCATAGAAGATGGAGAACGTGGCGGTAATGGTACCATAGTCGCTGTCGTCCCATTGAAAATCTACGGCAATGAAGTCGGTGTAGGTGAGCGAGAGGACCTGTCGGTCCATGTAGTTCACCAAGGTAGCCAGGAAGAGCATGCTGCAGATTATCCAGCGGAAGTTCGTCATGGCTTTCTGATTGTTGTTACTCATAATTTTATTAGTTTTAGTTAAGTTTATCTTCTGTTACTTCTCCAGTTGCTGAAGCCAGAGATTCTGCACGTCCTCCCATCGGTAGAAACATCCGTTGAGGGCCTTGAGGGGCAGGTGGACATCGCGCTCGTTGAGAAGGAGGCGCAGGATGATGTCGTCCTCCGTCTTGCCCTGGTAGAAAACCAGCTGCAGGTTGGCCGCCATGGGTACGAGCTCGTAGTCGTGCCAATGGGAGGCTACCCTGTCTGCATCCGTGTCGTTCCCCGGAACCGGTCTGCATTCTTCGACCCGCATGAGGGTGAGGAGGCGCAGGAGAGCGCTATCGTGCCCGAAGCGCAGGTGGATGGCGTTCCCCCGGTTCTTTTGGCTGCCTTGCAGAAACGCTGCCGCCTCGTCGGTGAGACTTTTGAGGAGGTTGCGCGAGCTTCGGCTTGTCACTCCTCCGTTCAGGCTGGCTGGTCCGTTGGTAACGTACATCCTGTAGTTGATGGCTTTCCAGTATGCTTCCAGTTCCTTGCGCTCGAATACGTCGTACATGGGGTCGAGACCGGCATCCTGCATGTTGGAGACGATCCAGTAGAGCCCGTCGAAGAGCTGGATGGGATCCTCTATCTGCTCGGGATGCACGAAGAGGCGTGCCATGAGACCCTCATAGTGGCAGTACGCCTTGTAGATGGAGTCCTCGGTGTGCTGCCAGAAGGTGCCTTTCTTGAAGGCCTTCAGCTCGTCCGACTCCTGGTTGATGACTGTCATGTCGCGCTCGTAGGCCGTACGTTGTATCTGCATCTCAGGCATCATCTCCTTGATGCCCTCGCAGGCCGCCATCATGCTCATCATGCAACGTCGTGAGGTGCTGCTCTGTGCCTTGATGCCTTGTGTGTGACGGAACAGGGTGGGGAAGTTGCTCAGCATGCGCTGGGCAATGTCGTGATGCTGCTTCTCGCCCAGTAAGGTCAGCTCGCCACTCCGTCCCCGGGCATCCTCCCATACGGTATCGAGCCGTTTGCGCAATGCCTTGCCCGCCTCCGTCAGCTCCTCTGCATCGAAAACCTTAAGCACCTCCTCATAGCGTCTGTCCTCGGTAAGCCAACGGCTTCCGTGACGGCCATAGTGGCTCAGCAGGATGGGCGTGTAGCCCACGGGAGCGGGTGTGAGGGCTGGTGGTTGAGGGTAGGCAAAATAGGAACTGCCCAACTGTTCGTTGGACTGTCCCCATGTCTGCAATGCCAGGGTGAGTAACGTCAGTATGATCAGCAACTTATCGCGCATATCTGTAACGGATATTCTCCTGGCTCACGTTTTCGGCACATTCCACGTGTATAGGCTCGTTCGTGGGAGCTGAAATGAAGCCCTCTCCCACACGAGGACGCAGGTCGTATCGTCCGCCTTCATAGTCTGTCTTCTTGACAACTTGCAGGTCGATGTTGTGGAAATGTATGTCGTGAACTTTGCCGGGCATGTCGCCTCCCACGAAGCAACCGTTCTCGCCCACACAGGTTATGTTGTTGAAATAGATGCGGCTGACCTCACCACATTTACCCTCCGTAGCCCCCTTGGGGAAACGCCATCCTGCATCCTTGTGGTTGCCGATGGCACGCGGGTAGCTGGTGACGTAGATGGGTTCGGCCTTGCCCCACCAGACATCGCTGAAGTAGTGGCAGTCCATGATGATGTTGCTGAACATGACGTCCGTTACCGTGCCCTCGTCACGGTTCTGTATGCCAAGGCCGCGGTTGCTGGCCTTGATGACGCAATCGCTGATGACGACGTGAGAGATGCTGTCCATGTTCTCGCTGCCTATCTTGATGGCGCACGAACGTCCCGTCATCACACAGTTGGTAACCGTGATGTCCTGACAAGGGCCGTATTTCTCGTATTCACGTCGGTTCTTGAGGCAGATGCAGTCGTCACCGCTCTCGATGAAGCAGTTGGCGATGCGCACCTTGCGGCTGTGGTCGAGGTCGATGCCGTCGCCATTGCGTATCTTCAGGTTGTTCATCAGCGAGATACCTTCGATCAAGGCATCGTAGCACCCCACAAGGTGCACCGTCCAGTAGGCACCCTGCCGGATGGTGACATCGCGTATGGTGAGATGCTTGACGCCCATGAGGGTGAGCACGTGTGGACGTGGGTCGAACTTCGGGTCGGCCAACGGCTTCAGTTCATACGAGTCGCCCAGTTCCTTGCCCATGAAGGCAATGCCGTTGCCATCGATGGTGCCACGGCCGGTAATGGACAGATTCTCAATGGAATCGCACCAAAGCCACATCATTCCCTCGCCTCGGTTCTCGCCAAAGGCACTCAAATGGTAGATTCCTTCATCGGGATTGGCCAGCAGAGTAGCTCCCACTTCAAGGTGCAGGTCGATGTTCGATTTTAACTCTATTGGACCAGCCATAAACGTGTGGCCAGTAGGTAGTTGTACGCGTCCGCCTCCTGCTTTTGAACAAGCGTCGATGGCCTTCTGGATGGCGGTGGCATCATCGTTGCGTCCGTTGCCTTTGGCTCCGTAATCCATTACGTTAAATACGCGTTCGCCCCATGCGGAGGGAACAGAAAAGAGGAGCAGGCAAAGTAACGATATGATATGTTTTTTCATTCTTTTCGATTCGTTGGTTGCTGTTTTTGCTGACAGATTGTAAACACCCGGTTCGGTTAGGGGTAGTACGCTCCATCATAATCTTTCCGTGCAAAATTACAAAAAATAATCGAAAAACGCCCACATAATAATTTTTTTTATGAAAAACTTTCTCTTGCCATCGTGTTTCTTCGTGACTTTTTTGTATTTTTGCACTCGTAAAAACGAAAAACAGTATAAATAAATAGGTATATGGGTGGTTTTTTTGGTGTAGTATCTGAGCAACCATGTGTTGCAGACCTTTTTTACGGAACGGATTATCAGTCGCATCTCGGCACGCGTCGTGGCGGTATGGCAACTTACAGCGAGGAGCACGGTTTCTACCGTGCCATCCACAACTTGGAGAGCACATATTTCCGCACACGTTTTGAGAGTGAGTTGCCCAAGTTCCGTGGCAATGCTGGTATTGGCGTCATCAGCGATACCGATGCGCAACCGATGCTGATGAACTCGCATCTGGGACGTTTCGCCCTCGTGACGGTAGCCAAGATCAACAATGCCGAAGAGTTGGCACAGCAGTTGCTCGCTGAGAATATGCACCTTTCTGAATTCTCGAGTGGGCGTATCAATCCCACCGAACTGGTGGGGTTGCTCATTATTAAGGCAAAGAACTTTGTAGAGGGCATCGAGAATGTCTATAACAGCATCAAGGGCAGCTGCTCCATGTTGTTGCTTACCGAGGATGGCATCATCGTGGCTCGCGACAGTTGGGGACGTACCCCCATTGTGGTAGGCAAGAAGGATGGCGCCATGGCTGTTGCCACCGAGACGACGGCTTTCCCCAATCTGGGTTATGACACTGAGCATTTCGTAGGCCCTGGTGAGATTGTCCGCATCAAGGCAAACAGCATGGAACAGCTCCGCAAGCCCAATAAGGGTATGCAGGTATGTTCCTTCATGTGGGTTTACTACGGTTTCCCCACCAGCTGCTACGAAGGCAAGAATGCAGAGGACGTGCGCAACGAGTGCGGTCGTGTGATGGGTAAGGAGGATCCTACCGAAGTGGATTGCTGCTGCGGTATTCCCGACAGTGGTATCGGTATGGCTGTGGGCTATGCCCAGGGTCATGGATGTCCCTACCAGCGAGCCGTCTCAAAGTATACCCCCACCTGGCCCCGAAGCTTCACCCCCACCAACCAGGAGATGCGTAATCTGGTAGCCAAGATGAAGCTCATCCCCAACAAGGATATCCTGAAGGGCAAGCGTGTGCTCTTCTGCGACGACAGTATCGTGCGCGGAACACAGTTGCGCGACAACACCAAGGAACTCTTCGACCTGGGTGCCAAGGAGGTTCACATGCGCATTGCCTGTCCTCCCCTGATTTACGGTTGCCCCTTCATCAACTTCTCGGCTTCGAAGAGCGACATGGAACTCATCACCCGTCGTGTCATCGACAAGTTCGAGGGCGACTGCAACAAGAACCTTGAGGCATACGGAACCACCGACTCGCCCGAGTACACCCGTATGGTGCAGGAGATTGCCGACCAGCTGAATCTCTCATCCTTGAAGTTCAGTAAGTTGGAGACACTCGTCGAGGCCATCGGTCTTCCCAAGGAGTGCATCTGCACCCATTGCTTCGACGGTACATCTGCCTACACATTGAAGGAGAAGAACCACCAGTAATACGCTGCGACAACTTTTTCCTGCAAGAAGGATAAATACAGAAAGCGCTCCATCTCCGGAGCGCTTTTGTTATGGTGAACCTGTTTGCTGATGTTCAGAGGGAGTCCTTGCTACATAGGCAGAAAATGGGTGTCTCTACAACTTTATGAATATCTTGCGCCTAAAGAGTACCCAGGCAAGGAGCGTCATGACGAGAACGAAGGACAGGGCGTAGCCCAGGGATGCAATCTTGGCACAACAACCGAGGTTGAGGAGGCCGTCATAAAGGGTGCTGGCGATGCCTGTGTTCCACATGATGGGAGCCAGCATCTCGCTGACCACATAGAGCACGATGGCGTTCGTGCCGAACCATTGGAAAGGACGACACCAACGCTTACGTTGCCGAATGTCGATGTGGACAGTGAAAAGACTGATGAAGGTAGTGGCTAAACCACAGGTGAGAAGGACGTAGCTGGGCGACCAGATGCGCTTGTTGAGCGGAAGACCGTAGCTGAGCAGATAGCCCAGGATGGCGAGGGTGCCCGCAAGGGTGAAGAGCCGGATGAGGCGCTGGGGCAGTACGTCCTTGTCCTTGATGGTGAGACCCACACGGATGCCAATGAGGGTGTGGGCAATGGAGGGTATCGTGCCGAGCAGCCCCTCGGGGTCGATGGGACTCTTGTGGTAGAGGTGGGCTTCGCCTACAAGAGCTCGGTCGATGATGCTGGCTATGTTTGTCTCGTCCTGCACATAACCGTTGCCAAGAAGCAGGATGAGGCTGTAGGTGGCAAGGAGGGTAATGACGGAGCACCATAGTACTTTGGCGGACCAACCATTCTTACGGGCATAGTAGTGGAACAGGCTGGCCGCGAGATAGCAGAGGGATATGCGTTCGAGTACACCCCAGATGCGCAGGTTTGCCAGGATGTCATCCTTGCCACCTATCCACATGTCCCATGCGTGGAGCAGTACACCGATGACGAACATCTTGATGCTGCGCCACAGTACCCTGCTGAGATCTGTCTTGCTGGACATGGGGATGCTGACTCCCACCATGAAGAGGAAGAAGGGGAAGACGAGGTCGCAGGGTGTCATGCCGTTCCATTGGCAGTGGGTGAGTGGCAGGAAGTGTTCGTGCCCTGCACCATTGTTGACGAGTATCATGCCGGCTACGGTCAGGCCGCGCAGTATGTCGAGAGAAAGAAGTCGTTTAATTGAATCCATTTTGGTAATTCATAATTCAAAATTCACGTTTCGCAATTCTTAATTCATAAGACAACTTTATACTATTAGGCACAAGGGTTTGTCATTCCGAACGAATGTGAGGAATCTCTACTTTCGTCCCGTAGGAGAAAGTCCATCGAGGACTTATAATAGCAGGATTGGACTGGGATCTCTCCTTCGTCGGGATGACAACATCCCCCCCTCGGGGAGGGGCTTCAGTCCTTAACTCCTCCCTCGCCCTCACGGGGTGGGTCTTCCTCAGTCGGTAACTACTTCCCTTCCTTTAATGGGTGGAGCAGGAGCTGGGTCTTCTTCACCCTCTCCACAACGTCCCCTTCGGCCTCAGCGCCATACGTGTTGCGCTGTAGGGTCCAGGGTTCCTCCATGGCGTACCAGTCGATGGTGAAGGCGGGGTTCGTGTCCGTCTTGGTGCTCGAGTTGCCAATGGGACTCATCGGCAGTTCGCCTTTCAGTTCCTGCTGCAGGATGCTGAAGAAGTGCTTCCAGCGTGGGTAGTAGAAGTCGCGCAGCAGACCGTTCCACTCCTTGTGGGCATAGTCGCGCAACTTGCCTGTGTCGGCACAGTAGCGGTTGCCCCAGGTGGTAATCTGCACACGGGCGTTCCACTCGTAGAGGCGTGCCTCCTCCTCGTTCGTGGCCACACGCTTGGCCTGTTCTATCCAGCGTCCTATGCGGAATTCCGAACGTGTGGCCAGCAGACTGTCCTGCATGAGCAGCAGTTCGAGGAAGCGCTGGCTACTCTTCTCGAATCCCCGTCGGTCGAAGTTCTTGAAGTTGTTGATGGCCTCGTGGTATTTGATGCGGGCCTGGTCGGCAATGGCCTGTCGGCACAGGTCTACGAGGTCGTACTGGAAGTTGTCCCAGGCAGCCGGTGAGATCAGTCCCTCTTGGTAGGCCTTCTGCATTTCGTCGGCCACCTCAACCATGCGTTGGGCTGCCTCCCAGATGTCGCGTCCGTCATAGTAGGGCACCATCTTGCTCCAGCTCGAAGCCTGGAAACTGTTCAGCGACGGACGGCTGCAGAAGATGCTCTCGCTGGGACCTTGCTGGTTGTTGCCGCGCGGGCAGTTATAGATTGTCTTGTAGAGCGTTATCCATACCTGGCAGAGTTGTTCCTTCCACGTCATGTCCGAATGAGGCTGGGTCGGTACGGCAGGAATCCGATGCAGCCCGTAGCGGGCACAGGCATAGTCGTAGATAAACTGCGGGACGAGGCGGTCCTGTACGCTGGTGGTCTCTTCGCGCCAGGGCAGCTCACTCATCAGTTCGTACATGATGGGGTTCGTCTCGCTACCCTCCATGGTCAGTCCCCATCCCTTCATGTGCTTCTTGAAGTGGCGTCGGGCGTTGAAGAAGTTCTCCACGAGCTGGTCCATGCGACCGTGCATGCCCACGTTGGCACCGAAGTTCTCCAGCATGCAAAACAGCCAGTCGTGACCGCGATAACCTTCGGGCCGGTGCCACACGCTACTCGGTTCGCCATACTGCGGACGGCACTCGCTGAAGAGGTCGAGGACGAGCAGGTCGCCCGGTTCGATGGCCATGATCATCTCGTCGCGTGGGTTCTCGCTCCAGCCTTGCAGCACCCACTTGGCCTGCTGGTTGCCATATTGCTTCATCGTCTGCATGATCTTCCTGCCCGCCTCCCCGATATTCAGGTCCTCGGGCAAGTTCTTGGCCTCATGGAACGGGTCGATGGAGTAGTATTCAGCCGTGCCGTAGAGCTTCTTCGTCTCCTCATAGAAGAGGTGTGCATACTTATCGAACTGTGGGTCGTCGGGGAAGATGACACCGGGACGTGTGAAGCCGTTCCAGAGTTGGATGGAAGACTGAGCAGACTCCTCTGTTGCAAGGTCACCTCCCTCTTCCGACTTTTCATTGTTTACTTTTAACTTATCGCTTGCAAAGCTTGGCCTCATCCCGCTGTACCCGGGCAGTACGGGCTTCATGCCGTACTCCTTCATTCGGGCCAGTATCTTCTTCTGCAGCGTCTCCTGCTGCCTGTACCAACTGAGGGGGAGCGGACCGCCCCAACCCTCGAGGTTGTTCATCTCCCACCAGGCCAGGAAGGCAGGGCCGGCAATGAACCGTCCTATCTCTTCCTCGCTGTAGCCCATGCGCAGCAGCATGTTGCGCCATACGCACTCATGGCCCACGGCAGCCAGTGGCATGTTGATGCCGTGCAGCGCCATCCAGTCGATCTCCTGCTCCCAGCGCTTCCAGTCCCAGAAGGGCATGGAGTAGCTGAAGGTGCAGTAGTTGAAGTCGTAGCGCAGAGTAAGGTCGGTCTCGTGGCGCTCCGTCTTTTCCACCTTGGGCAACTGCGCTGGCAGCTTGCTCCGCATGCAGTTCCAGGAGAGGTGGATGCCGCAATGGTACTTCAGATACCAGTTAAGGCCCACGGCCGCATTGACGTACGTATTGGCACGGATGAGCGGTTTGGAGCCTCTCTGTGACAGTTCGAAGTAGTCCAGTCTGCTCTTGTCGTCCGTTATCTCAAAGGCGAAGCGCCTGGAGGCTCCCGGGTCAATGCGTTCCAGGAGTCCTGTCAGCGGATGTGCTTGCACGATAGCAAGGTACGCAAGTGTCAGAATTAGAGTGATGTATCTTTTCATGCAGTTCTTGGTTACAAATTATGAGTTGTTCACTATTTCCCAGTCTATCTCTTGAGGGTTATTTAGCATCTTGACTATCAAGGGCCTCTCCAAGCCGTAGTAGACCCACATATCGGCACCCTCGCTGGAACGCAAGCGTACCGTCGTGAAGCCGTTCAGACTCTCCTCGCCCACGGCCGTCCATTCCGTCCCGTCGTAGCGCATTGTGCCCACAGGCTTGCCGTTCTTGCGCTTTATGGCTTTCTGCGCATGGTCTGACAGGAATAGGAATGTCTCATTCTGTGGCACTACAAGATGTTGTCCGTCAAGCGGTTGTTCGTAGCAGAGCATATTGCCCTTCTTGCACGATGCCGCTGTCATGGTGTAGCTACCCTTCCACCAGCGCAGGTTGCGCTGTATGTGCCAGTCCACTCGCAGTTGGTCGTCTTTCCTGTTCCAATGGCAGTCGAGGTAGAAGCGGCGTGTCTGGCCGTGCAGGGAGAACTTGGCCAGGAAGCGGGCTCGCTGGATGGCCTCGGGAGTGGGGTCAGGCGTGTTTACCTCGTCCTTGACGTGCAAGCCCTTCCATATCGGTTCGTACTTAACCCACTCGCTGGTACCGGCTAACGGGTACATGCCCAGCAGGTGGCACGCCAGCCACGAGCTCATGGCGCCACCGTCGTCGTTGCCCGGCAGTCCGTTGGGCGTATCGTTGAAGTTCTCCTCGATGATGCGTCGGACGAGTGCCCTCGACTTCTCCGGCTTGCCGACCCAGTGGTAGAGTAGGGGTGTGAGGAAGGAGGGCTCGTTGGCTACATTATAGTATTTGTGTGCGAAGAAGGTGTCCAGTCGGGCTTCGAAGGCTTCCTTTCCGCCGCAGAGGTCCATGAGTCCCTGTATGTCGTGGGGTATGCTGAAGGAATATTCCCACGAGGAAGCCTCGTACATGAAGCAGTCCCACCACTTGCAGTACCAGGGTCCTTCGTATGAAACGTCGGGCGTGTAGCGGAAGGTGAGGGGACGTGCCTGGCTGTGGCCGAAGGGCAACTGGTCGATCCAGCGTCCTTCTTCGTCGCGTGGCATGATGAAGCCGCGTGCCCCGTCGTGCTCGTAGTCGCTGCGCCACAGGTTCCTCCAGCGATGGCTCTGCTGCATGTACTGCGCCTCGATGGCCTGCAGTTCGGTGTCGGTCCAGCGGCTGGACAGGTGACGCTCACGCATCATGCGGGCTGTCTGTGCAATGGCCCAGTCGCACAGGGCGTACTCCACTGTGCGGTTGCCGGCTCGGGGGATGCGGCGTCCTTTATTAATAATATAAGGTATATAGCCCAGCCGGTTGTACTCCTCCAGTCCGCCCCGGCCTTCCGCCTCGTCGTCCAAGGGCGGTACGGTGGCATCCTTCAGCATGGCTTCGAGTGCCAGGTCGGCGTCGATGTCAAGGCCTCGGGCCAAGGCGTCGCACAGTACGATCTCGGCGTTCGAACCGCCCTGCGTCCTGCCGTTGGAGTTGCCGCTGCGGGCATCGGGCAGGAAGCCGTCCGCTCGGTATATCGTCAGCAACGACTGCGCCATTGCGGTGGCTCGTACGGGGCTCAGGAGGGAGAGCAGTGGGGTGGAGGTACGGTAGGTGTCCCAGATGGCGTAGTAGTCATCGTAGTATGGTTCGTCTCCGTCCCTCTCCTTCCTCTCGGTGGGCATGAGGCACATGTGGTAGAGGGCCGTGTAGTACATGCGCTTCACCCGCTTGCTGGCCGCTTCGTCAATGGGTAGGTGCGAAAGCAATGCCTGCCACTCGTCAACGCACCTTTGGTGGGCCGCGTCGAAGTCCCAGTCGGGGAGGTCGCTCGCAGCGTTGAGGCGTGCCTGTTCCACGCTGACGAATGAGATGCCGACCTTCAGGAACAACACGTTGGCATAGCCTTCGCCATCTGTGGCGCCATCAGTAGTCTCTGCGACAGGGGATGGTGAGCCACCGGTAGCGTGGGGGATAAGCCGTGGCGTGGCGTGGAAGTAGACCGTATAGGGGCCTCCGTTGTTCCAGCCTCCGCTGATGGTCTGGTGTCCGTGATAGCAGAAAAGGCCGTCCGGCTGAAGGGTGGAGTCCATTCGTGCCGCCTCGAACTGCTGAGCCTCGCGAGCCTTGGGCACCGGGTTGCGTCCAAGGAAATGCTGTAGGTCAATCTCCATCCGTGGCTTCGTTCCCTTGGGATAGCTGAAGCGGTAGAATGATGCCTTGCGGCCAGCCGTCACCTCGGCCTTGATGCCGCTCTCCTGCAGCGTGCAGGTATACTTACCCAACTCGATATGTTCCGTGGCGCGGTGCTGGTCGGGTCCGTGGAAGGGGCGCACCAGTATGTTGCCGTACTTGGGACCACCGCCCGTACCGCTCACGTGGGTTTGCGAGAATCCGCTCACGGTTGCTGGCATGGGTTCCCATCCCGCGTTGTTTCCCACACCGCAGTCGGGACCCGGTTTGGCCATGCCGAAAGGTACGCAAGGGCCGATGAACACGCGTCCTAGTCCCTCGCTGCCTATCCGCGGATCCACGTAATCCTTCGCCTCCTGAGCCAATGCCGCAGTAGACAACGCCATCAAACAGCACAGCAAGACCCAGCGCCATGTTTGGGCACCATGCGTTCGGGAGCCTGTCAGACGGTCGTTAAGAAATACTTTTGTCATGTGCGCACCTACTTGCCTTTTGATACAACTAATTTTATAATTGGCTGACACTTAGTAAAATCTAAGCGAAAGTTTAATTATTTAACGTAATCCTTGGTTGGGTTGCTAGCGTCAGGTACTACATCGAGCACCTTGAGGAAGTTGCTCCAACCTACCTGTTGGTCGAAAGCGGTCGTCTGGTAACAACGAACTCCATCCTCTACAGATGATATAAAACCCTTGTACAGAGGGAAATAATCGCTTAGTAGCAGTTCATTGAGTGGTGCTATGAATATGCCAGGTGAACAAAGCTCGTATTTTTCGTCGATGGCAGGATCCGAGAAGTTGTCGTGCACGCAGGCGATGTAGCTCATTGCCCGTATTGCAGTAAGGAGTTCCTCTCTCAACTGTGCGAATGGATTGTTTTTTGCTCCGGCCCTGTCAAGTTCTCTGCATAGAACGCGCATCATGTCGGTAAGTGAGAATGAGCGTACTGCTGTATTGGAAATCATGATCTGCAATTTGCGGAACTCTTCTGGATAGGCAGCTTGCGCCTCCTTTGCGGCTTCTGTGGAACCATATATGGCCCATTGGAACAACGAGTGCGTAAAATATCCTTCTTCGCTATTGAGGACTTTGTCTTTTTCGAGATAGGGCTTGATGTTATTGCTTATGCTGTCTTTGCTGATAGCGTCCTGGTAATAAGCCACCATGCATTTTTTGACAGCTACGCGGATATAGGGCGCAAATGTGTCGCCATACACCAGTTCATCCGTGGTAGGCTGAATCGATTCGTCGCTTACGAACTTGTCTGCCAGCGTGTCGGCAATTCTCTTCAGTACGGGAGTGCAGGTTGTCTTGAGCTTTTCCATGTCGAACACGCTTAGGTCAGCATTGAATGTTATCCTTCCCCACCATTGTCTCGATGTGCAGTGGTCGGCGTATTTCTGCATTGCCGACACCATCTCAGCCTCTGAAGCCCCAGCCGACTTGAGGAGACTGAGTAGTTCTATGTAGTCGCCAGCTTTGGCTGGTGTTGGCTGCATGCTGGTCAGGGCGTATTTGCATGCGTCAGCATAGCCGTAGAGATTCTCATACATGCTCATCAGGCATGCATCGGTATAGATTACGTCCACACCACCGGCTGACTTGATTCCGCTTGTAACATCGTTCAAGGACAGGAATTTCCTGTTTAGGTTGTCATCGAAGAGAATGCCGCGGGTGGTGACATCCTTTTTGGCGTCGTGATGCATTGTCCAGCCTGAGCCATGATCCTTCAGGACAAGTATCGTGTGCCTTGCCTTCGAATACTTCTGTTTGCTCCAGTTGATGAAGTCGGCAAGTGCTTCACCGGTACACATGTCATATTGTGCGTCACCGATACGTTCGCTTACAATCTCTTCTGTCATATTTCTATAGTCGAAACTTATTCCCATCTCGTAATCGGGATTATGAACTTCTGGATCCTGTAGTCTCAGGTTGGCATCGCCCGTGAAGCGTCGTACACCGTCAAAAGTTCCCTCGTACCATTCCTGCTGGTCTGCAGATAACTTGTATTGCACGGTGTATTTCACCTTGCTGTCGCTACCCTCTGACAGTAACTGTCTTATATTCAGCAGGGATTCGCTGTCCAGATTTCCTCCGCCCACACCATAGACCATGATAAGGTAGTCTGGGTCGTCATTAGTAACGTCTGCAACACCCACCTCGTCGGATTTGCAAGCAGCGAGCGTCATCAGTGCGCATACTGCTGTGAATAGGAATCTGATTGATTTCATGTTAATGTCAGGTTTGTTATGTTCTTATCATGTGCAAATATATAGCTTTCTTTCCGATTTGCCAAGAGAAATAAGAAAATAATATTAGGGGACGGTGGTTTTTGGTCACAAATGGCTGTTATCCCGACGACAGGGCTTTTGCCAACGGGCAAAATGCTGATGGCTACTTTATGACGTCTCGCAAAGTCCAACAAGGACTCATAATACGTAGGGTTGGTCTGAGATTTGTATTTCGCCCGTCGGCAAAATCTACTACGCTCAGAATGAAAAATCATTGTGCCAAATAGTATATAATCACTAAATAATCTCACACAAAGGCAAAGAACAAAGACTGCAAACTGGGGCCAGCCCCCAATTTGCGAACCCCAATTTGCGGTAGTCCCCCGTTTGCGAATTTTAATGAGGTAATGAATAGTGAATAATGTGTAATGGGATTCAATGCGATGTTGGCAGAAAGGATACACATTATTCCCATTATACATTGCTAATTGTTGACTCCGTCGAGCTAAATCTTCATTGTTGACTTCGTCGAGCTAAACCTTCATTGTTGACTCCGTCGAACTAAATCTTCATTGCTCATTATCCACAAGAACCAAAAACGCCCCTCTCCGTTGACGTTCGTTCGGAGAGGGGCGATATGGAATCCTCATACACACACTTGGGGAGTGAGGGGATGAGCGTGTGGCTTAGTAACCGGGGTTCTGCACCCAGTTGGGGTTGAGGTCAAGCATCTCCTTCTCAATGGGGAAGATGCGGTGACGCTTGTCGAAGTTGGCATCGGGGAAGCCGGTGTAGTGGGGGAAGAACTCGCCCTCGAAGGTGCCAAAGCGGATCTGGTCGTTGCGACGCCAGTTCTCGTCGAAGAGCTCGCGACCACGCTCGTCGAGGATGTCCTGGAGCGTGGGGGCTGCTGTGATCTCAGGAGCCTTGGCATATCTGCGAACTTCGTTGAAGAGATTCATTGCCTTGTCACCTGCCTCTGCACCGCCCTGACGTGTGAGGGCCTCAGCCCAGGTGAGCAGGATGTCGGCATAGCGGAAGATGGGCACGTCGTTGGACTGGTTACGTCCGTTGTTGTAGTCGTTGGGCACGATGAACCACTTGATGGAGTGGTAGCCCTGCTGGATGCCTTCGTCACCGCCACCCACGTCGATGGTGTTGTCCTGCTTGATGAGCTGGATGTCGCGGCTGAAGGTGACCTGCTTGTCGTTGTACATAAAGGGCTCGTTGGTGGGGAGCAGTGTGCGCGGGTCGCGGTTGTATACGCGACCTCCCAGCACGTTGAGATTACGCTGGTCGCCCTCGAGGGAGAAGAGCTTGGCGAACTCGGGCGTCACGACCATGTTGCCACCAAACGACTGTGTGAACTTGTCGGTAGAGCCGTAGTAGTTGGGCAGCATGTTCTTGAGCTGCTTGAACGAGCGGGGACGGGCATATTGCATGCCGGCACGGTCGATGGCGTCGTAGGGCATGGCGTAGATGAAGTCCTCGACCTGGGGACCGTTGTCGGGAGCGAACTTGAAGCGATACTCCATGGAGCCGAGGCTGAAGCCGCCACTCTTGATGTCCTCGCAGAGGGCAATACAATCCTGCAGCTTCTCGTTGACAGCGGTAGCCGCATCGTAGTTCTCAATGGCATCGGCAGTGTAGACAGGCCAGTTGATGTAGATCTTGGCCAGCAGTGCCTCAGCCATCCAACGGGTGGGCTTGCCGTAGGTGTTGGCGTTCACGTCGGTCGTAAGAGCAGGATAGATGGCGGTGAGCTCTTTCTCGAGCCATTCGGCCACCTTCTTGCGGGGTGCGCGCTCTACCTGCTCGCCTTCAGCGGGTACCTTCTCGAGGATGGGGGTGTCGCCGAAGCTGTCCATCAGAATCCATGTGAAGTAGGCACGTATGGCACGTGCAGGGGCAGTCATCTTGACTGGTGCGTTCTGGCCCAGCTCGGCCAGGATGGTGTTGGCCTTGGTGATGCCGGCTGTCACGTCGGAGTACCAGTCGAGGGTGGCGTCCTCTGCGGTGCTGCAGTGGAGTGCCGTGTGGGCATAGGTACCTGCATCGTAGTATCCACCATCAAAGGCGAGGCAGGTAAACTCGTCGGAGGCGAGTGCCTGTGCCTCCATGTAGCGGCGTCCGAGGCAGCCACTCAGGTGATAGTACACATCGGCCATTTTGGCTTCCACGACGAGCATCTCGTCTACGCCGCCCTCCTTGC
Source organism: Bacteroidaceae bacterium (assembly GCA_045616065.1). GTDB lineage: Bacteria > Bacteroidota > Bacteroidia > Bacteroidales > Bacteroidaceae > Physcousia. The sequence goes on from JAZLFZ010000052.1 coordinate 24,926, forward strand.
TGGGGTCCTCGGTGTACTGTGAGGGGATGGTGACGTCAAGGTCTGTACAGCTGCTCATGGTGAGTGCTGCGAGACCGGCTGTGAAGAAAAATTTATTGAGTTTCATGTTCTTGTTGTCGTTTTAGAAGTTAATCTTTGCACCAATGATGAAGGAACGGGTGTGGGGGTAGCGGCTCCAGCGGTAGTCGATACCGGGGTCGATGCCACCCAGGTTAACCTCGGCGTCGAGGCCCTTGTAACCGGTGATGGTGAACACGTTGTTGCAGGTGGCATAGAGCTGGATGCTCTGGAGCCAGTTCTTGAAGCACTTGTCGAAGGTGTAGCCCAGGGTCAGTGTCTGCAGGCGTACGTAGCTGCCGTTCTCGAGGTAGCGGTCGCTGGGCAGTGAGCCAGAAGCATCGCCGGCAGGATTGTCGAGGAACTCCTTCATGACGTTCTTTCCGTCGGAGAACATCTGGGCGCTGGTGTAGTGGGCACGGGGGCTGTTGTACACCTTGTTGCCGAAGACGCCGGTGAAGAAGGCTGTCAGGTTCCAGTTCTTATAAGATATGGTATTGTTCCAACCCAGGTTCAGCTTGGGCTGTGCACAACCGGTCACTACGCGGTCCTTGTACTGAGGTGTGTTGGTCACCTCACCAGTGCGGTTGCCGTTGTCGTCGTGCACGTAGTACACAGAGCTGCCGTCCTTGAAGCCGGCCCACTCGTAGGTGTAGAAGGTACCGAGTGCCTCTCCCTCGATGATGCGTTGTGTCCATCCGTTGGCGCTCACACCGGCCACCATGGGATCACCCTGGCTGAAGGTAGAGGTCTTGTAGGTGTCGTTGGAGAGACGGTCGACGCGGTTCATGTTGTGAGAGAGGTTGAACGAGGTGTTCCAACGGAAGTCCTTGGTCTTGATGACGTCGGCATTGATGCTGAACTCGATGCCTCGGTTGGTGATCTCGCCCACGTTGGCATCAATCCAGCCATAGGGATAGATGGTGGTAGAGACGGGATAGGTCCAGATGAGGTCGCTGGTCTTCTTGTTGTAGAACTCGATGCTACCGTTGATGCGACCGCCCAGGAAGGCGTAGTCGATGCCGATGTTGAGCATGCCGGTGGTCTCCCACTTCAGGTCGGGGTTGGCATTCTTGGTGGCACCGTATGTGCGGTAGGTCTTGCCGTCGTACTCGAAAATACCGGTGGCACCGTATGTGACGTAGCTGGAGTAGGGGTCGAAGCCCATGGCGTTACCGCTGACACCGTAGCCCACGCGGAGCTTCAGGTTGGAGAGCACGTCCTGGCTTTTCATGAAGTCCTCCTCGGTGATGTTCCAGGCTGCGCTGACCGAGGGGAAGGTACCCCAGCGATGGTTCTGGCCGAAGACGCTGGAACCGTCGCGACGGATGGTGGCCTGGACGTTGTAACGGCTGTTGAAGGAATAGTTCAGACGTCCGTAGAAGGAGATGTTGCGGATGTTCTCCACGAAACCGCTGCTGACGCTGTTGATGCCCAAGATGGTGCTGGCGTAGGAGAGGTTGTTCCAGCCAAGCTTGTCGTTGTAGTACTCCTGCACGGTGACACCGAAGCCCTCGTTGCGGTTCATCTCCTCCCATGAGTAACCGGCCATGACGCCCACCTTGTGCTTGCCGAACTGAGCGTCCCAGTTGAGGTAGGTCTCAAAACTTTGCTCCTTGCCGTAGCGTGTGCTGCGGGTAGCCTGTCCGTTCTTGTTGCCTACGCCCTCGAGCTGTGAGTAGCGTGTGTCGTAGGCGCTGTAGTTGTTCTGGTAGTTGCTCCAGGCATAGTCAGCCGTCCAACTGAGGCCCTTGATGATGTTCAGCTTGGCCTTGCCGGTGAACTGGTTGCGCTTCCAGATGTTGTTGGACACGTCCTCGTACATGAGGGCCAGGGGGTTGTAGTTCTTGGAGCCCGTGCCAGTAGCCCAGCTGCCGTCCTCATTCTTGATGGGGTTGGTGGGCGAGAAGTAGTTCATGGCGTCGAGCACGCTGGCACCCTCGTTGCCGTAGGGCACTCCGTAGTGCTTGCCGTACATGGTGTTGGCACCGATGGCCAGCTCGAGGTGGTCCTTGAGGATCTTGCTGCTGACCAGTGCACGCAGGTTGAAGCGCTCCATGCCGGTCTCCTTGATGGCGCCCTGACGCTCCATGAAGTTGGCGCTGGCCATGTAGGTTGTCTTCTTGTTGCCGCCGTTGATGCTCAGGTTGTGGTTGTGGCTCACACCGGTGCGGGTCACCTCCTTCTGCCAGTCGGTGTTGCTGCCGCCGTCCTTGAGCGCGACGCCGTTCTTGCTGGCATAGTCGCGAAGTTCCTGTGCGGTGCACATGTCGTACATGTTGAGCACGTTGTCGAAGGCCACGTAGCCGTTGTAGTTCACGTTGACGCGGTCCTTGCTGCCCTTCTTGGTGTTGATGATGATAACGCCATTGGCAGCCTTCGAACCGTAGATGGCCGTGGCGGTAGCGTCGCGCAGCACGTCGATGCTTTCGATGTCATCGGGCGAAACCATGGAGATGTCCACGCCTGGGATTCCGTCGATGACATAGTAGGGGCTCATGGCACCGGTACGCAGTGAGGAAGCACCGCGCAGGGTGATGGTGGCACCGCCGTTGGGGTCGCCGGTAGAGGTGACAACGAGTCCGGGCACCTTGCCCTGCAGCATCTGTGCGGGGTCGGTGAAGACACCCTTGTTGAGGTCTTCGGCCTGGATGGTGGTGATGGAGCTGGTCACGTCCTTGCGGCGCATGGAGCCGTAGCCCACGCTCACTACCTCGTTCATCAGCTTGGCATCCTCGGCCAGGGTGACCTGGATGTTGTCGCCAGCCTTGACTTCCTGTGTGGCAAAGCCGATGCAGCTGATGCGCAGGGTGGCTCCGCTGGGAACGTCGAGGGTGAAGTTACCGTTCTGGTCGGTTGTGGTGCCTGTGTGTGTACCCTTTACCAGCACGTTGACACCAGGGAGGGGCTGTCCGTCGGCATCGACGATGTGTCCCTTCACTTTCTTTGTGTTCTGGGGAGCCGACACGCTGGGTTGGCTACCCACTGCCTGTGTGGGAATGACGGGTGCCATGGTCATAGCGGCCATCCCAAGCATACAGATGAAGTTCTTTCTCATAAGTGTATTAATTAATTGTATGTTATTCTAGTTGAGTAAGTTATTCGAACTCTTGAAACAAGAGGCGTTAAGTAGGTAAGGAGTTATCGCTCCTTCGTCTTAACTCCTTAACTTCTAATCAAGTTGAGCGAAACTTGAGTAAGTTATTTAATCCATTTGTCAAGGTCTACCTTGTCCTCGAACATGGGCGCAATGGCGATACCTTCCGTCTTGACATCCTTCTCGAGCAGGAAACGGTCGATGAAAGCCTCCACCTCGGGGTACTGCTCCTTGGGCAACTGGCAGTGTCCGTGGCCTGCCACGATGGAGTAGCCCATGTGGTCGGCCAGTCCTAACTTATTCCATACGCGCTTGGCTGCGTTGACGCTGACGTATGCCGATTCGTCTGCCAGCCATTTGTAGTCGGGATTGCCGAGCATGAGGAAGGCGCGAGGACAGATCATAGCGCAGAGCTCGTGATGGTCGTGGGGCAAGTTGTACACCTTGTCCTCGCCATACTGCTCCTTGAGGCTCTCCTTGAACCAGTGGTAGTCGGTGTGGTCAAGGTCTTCCACCTCGGGAAGGGTGCGCGATACACGCCAGGCTGCTGCACCGCCTCCACCGGGTTCCTGGGCGATGACCAGTGCCACACGAGGGTCGAAGGCACCGCAGAAGAGCGCCATCTTGCCGGCGTATGAGCATCCCGAACAACCGATGTGCTTCGTGTCGATCTTTGTCACCTCGGGGCCGAGCAATTCCAGGCCGTCGATAAGACGCTGGAATCCCCATGCCCACTCACTGTAGGCACCGTTGTCGATGAGGTCGGGATAGAGGCGTACGAAGCCGTACTTCGAGCGGTCGGTCTCACCTCGGAACTGCGAGTATCCGTTGACCTGTCGTTCCTGGAAGTTCATGGTGGCGATAGGTCGGCTCTTGAAGATGTCGTAGGGCAATGAGAGGTTGCTCGTGCCAATCATGAGGGGGTAGGGGGCCTCGCCCACGCTAGGATAGCGTATGACAGACCAAAGGGTGAGTGTCTCCTGGCCTACGGTGACGTCGACGTAGAGCGTGTCGCCCGCCATGCGTGCCTTTACCTGTTCGCGCTTCACCTCGGGAATCTGTCCAATCTCGATGTCCATGATGCTTTGGGCAATGTCGTTGCGGACCTTTTGCCATTGTTTCAGGTTCTTGGCTTCCTTCTTGCCCTTGGGGCCTATGAGTGCGTTGGGGAGCTGCTGCTGTGCATAGCTGCCAAATGATGACAACGCAAAGGCTATGGTGGCCAGGGTGTATTTCATTGCATTTCTTATCATACGTTTTGTTGGTTTTAATATTTTTTAGGTAATGTTTCTGCAAAGTTACTTAAAAAAGCTAAATGAGAAGCAATAAAAACCCTTATTTTATCTGTTCTGAGTGTTTTTTTTATCTTTTCGTAACATTATCGCTTGTATCATTCGTTTTTTATGTATAACTTTGCATTCATTATGGTAAGTTTGCTTTATACGGTATCGGATCTGGTATTTGCCCTTGTCCTGGGTATTATCCTACACGAGACATGCAAAGCGAAGGGACAATTCACCAAGCTGAACAAGGCTTTTGTTGCTCTCATCAGTTGGGTTCTCTTCTTTTGCTTGCAGGACGCTGTATGGGGACTTTGTGCCAGCAAGCTGATGACTTCGGGAACCCCACTGTTTTTTGCCTCTTCGGTGTTCCACCTCTCCACCGTCCTTACCACTTTCTTCTGGCTTAACTATATTTTGACTTTCCTCGAGGGGCGCACCCGCTTCCGTAGGCTGTATCTGATCCTTGATGGACTCATCATTGCCTTGCAAGTCTTTCTTGTGGCGTGGAATCTCTTTGAACCGGTCATCTTCAGGGTGGTGGACGGAGATTATGTTACGGCTCCCTGGCGTCTTGTCTGTTTCCTGAACCAATATCTGGTCTACGTGGCCATCAGTGTGCTGACCGGTTACAGTGCTTTGCGAGTCAAGGGTGAACGACGGGAGAAGTTCATCTCTGTCTTCTTCTTCTCGTTGGCTCCCGTGCTGTCCGGAGCTTTTCAGTTCCTATATCCCGACGGTCCCTTCTACAGCATGGGCTATTTCCTGGGTTGCTTCATCATACATATCTATGTCGTGTCCAAGAATCGTGACGAACTACTTCAACTCCAGGCCGAAAAGGATATGGCCGTGGAGAGGCGCCGCTCGATAACGGATGCGCTGACCGGTCTTGGCAACCGCCGTTCCTATGAGGAACTGATGGCGCGTTACCCGGACTGTCCCGACATGCCCGACCTGACCTACATGGTGGCCGACATCAATGGCCTGAAGGCACTCAATGACACCGAGGGCCATGAGGCAGGCGACGAACTCATAAGGGCGGCCGCTGACTGTATGACTCGTTCCTTTGGCCATTATGGCACCCTCTATCGGCTCGGTGGCGATGAGTTCTCGGCCGTCTTGTCGGTGCGTGAGGACGAACTGCCAGCTTTGTTGTCGTCCTTTGACGATGAACTGGCATGCTGCAAGTTGAAGACCCAGACGGGTGTTTCCATGTCGTATGGTGTGGTGGTCAAGCAGCAGGTGGGCGACATCAGCTTCCGTGATTTGGCCAAGCTAGCCGACCAGCGCATGTATGCTGCCAAGGAGGCCTACTACAGCCGCAAGGGCTTCGACCGACGTTCCATGCAGTCGGCCTTCACGGCTTTGTGTGCAACGTACAACAAGATTCTGAAAATCAATATCACGAACGATACGTTCAAGATTATTCAAATGAATGCTGACGAGCAAACCATCGAGCGTGGATATTCGGACACTATCTCTTCATGGCTCCGTAACTTTGGTACAACGGGGCAGGTTCATGAAGACGATCTGCCGACCTATCTCAAAAAGGTTGACCTGCAGTATCTACGGAATTTCTTTGATAACGAGAAGGTGAGTCTGGACGTCCTCTACCGGCGTCGCAAGGGAGACGTCTTCCGCCTTACCAAGATGGAGATGATAGCGGCTGAGGACTTCACCAAGGACAATAAATCGCTCTATCTCTATGTGAAGGATATTGATCCGCAGTCCTCCGATATGTAAAGATAAGTCACACATACAACCTTAAATTAATATATAACACTGAAATGCGCAAGTTGATATATCTTATATTATTATTGTTCACGAGTTTGGTGATGGGATATGCTGTCCCGGCCAAACGACATAAGACGTTCATCACGCTTACAGACGGATTCCGCAAGGAGGTCTGCCTGCAGGGTGATGAGAATATGCATTTCTATGTGGATGCTACGGACGAGACGACCTGCTATCAGATGACGGGAGATGGTACGTACGAAAGGGTAGAGTCGCATCTCATCCGCGAGGCATGGCAGGAGCGACTGGAGCAGCGGAATGCCGTCAGGGAGGCTCGCTTGTCGGCTCGTCGTCGGGCTGCTGCCTCGTCTGCCGCCGGTCCGCTGAAATCTGTCGGCACATCCTCGGTTTATGAGGGCAAAAAGAAAGGCCTCATCCTGCTTGTCAACTTCAGCGATAAGAAGATGCAAGCCGCCCATTCAAGGAGTTTTTATGACAGGTACTTTAACGAGGTGGGCTTCTCCGATAAGGGCATGGCCGGCTCCGTGCACGACTATTTTTATTCGTGCAGCTATGGCAAGTTCAGCCTTTCCTTTGACGTAGTAGGCCCTTTCACTGTCAGCAAAAGAATGAGCCACTATGGCTCGAACGACTCGGCTGGCTCCGACATGTATCCGGCCGAGATGGTCATCGAGGCCTGCAAGATGGCCGACAAGGATGGAGTCGACTTCAGCCAGTACGACTGGGATGGGGACGGCTACGTAGACCAGGTTTTTGTCATCTATGCCGGCTATGCCGAGTCGCAGGGCGCTGCCACCACTACTATCTGGCCGCACGAGTACGAACTCAGCAGTGCTGCTATCTATGGAGATGGCACAGGAACTCTCAGTCTGGACGGGGTGAAAGTGGATACGTATGCCGTGAGTTCTGAGTTGAACGGTTCGAGCGGAACTACTGTCGATGGCATCGGTACGGCATGTCACGAGTTTTCGCATTGTCTTGGCATCCCCGACCTCTACGACACCAAGGGTAACGCTTTCGGCCTTAACGCCTGGGATTTGATGGACTATGGTTCGTACAACAATTCCAGTTGTTGCCCAGCCGCTTTTTCCAGTTACGAACGCATGTTTTGTGGCTGGTTGGAACCCACTGTGCTGAGTGAGGGTTGCAATGTGACCGGTATGCAGAATCTTGTGGACGAGCCACAGGCCTACATCGTCTATAACGAAAAGAATCACAACGAATACTATTTGCTTGAAAATCGTCAGCAGACTGGCTTTGACAAGTACCTGCCCGGGCATGGACTGCTTGTTGTGCACGTTGACTACGACGAGAATGCGTGGATAAACAATGTGGTCAATACCAATGCCTCGCATCAGCGTGTCACCCTTATTCCGGCTGATAACGTATTGACCAAGAACGATATGGCTGGCGACCCCTGGCCTGGCACAAATGGTAATGCGTCACTTACCGACTATTCCACTCCTGCTGCCACTCTCTTTACGGCCAACAGCGACGGTCGTCGTTTTATGGGAAAGCCCATCGAACGTATCACCGAGTCCGGCCTTGACCATGGCATCAGTTTCGTCTTTAATGGTGGTGTGAAGCTCAACACGCCACAGGGCCTGCAGACGGTATCGGTCGAGTCGGGTGCTTTCACGGCTCGTTGGGATGCGGTTCCCAATGCTACGTCCTACAAGTTGCTTCTCTCGGAATACGAGGGTAGCGATATGAGCCGACTGGATGACATGCTGCTCATCAACGAGGATTTCAGCAAGTTGGTTGAGACAAGTGGATACACCGAAAGCAAGGATATCAGCTACAGCCTCAACAAGTTTCTCAACACCGAAGGATGGTCAGGCTCCAAGATTTTCTTTACACCCAATCGTGAGCTGAAGTTCGGCTCCAGCTCTTCGGAGGGAGCTCTCTATTCACCTTTCATGTCCACCGAGGCCGACCATCTGACGTTGGTTGTCTCAGCACGTCGCTACAACGAGAAGGATGCGGGAAACCTTATTGTAGAACTTGACTATCAGAAGGATGGCGTGTCGGGCTATCAGCACAAGTCTGTTGCTACTTTCACGCTTGATGTGACCACCAATACCTACCAGTGTACCATCGAATTGAGCGAGGATATTCGTAAATCATTCCGCCTCAACCTCAGTTCATCCTCGACGGGCAGGCGCATCTACCTGAGTGATGTGAAACTGTATGCCGGCAAGTATACCGAGGCAGAGATAGCAGAGGGGTTAGCCATTGGTGAGTTGCTGGAGATGTTTGAGTATGAGACGGATGAGCCCTTTGTTGAGTTGCGAGATCTGCCCCTCGGACGCACGTATACGTGGGAAGTTATAGCCATCAACGAGGAGGAAGGCATCCTCAGCAACTGGAGCGAGCAGCTTGCCGTCTCCATGCCGGTACAGTTGGGTGATGTGGATGGCGATGGCTCCCTGACGGTACATGATGTGTGGGGCATTGTCCAGCTCGTGGCGGAAGGCGATACCAAGGGCCTTTACCGTCAGGCTGCCGATATGAACCAGGATGGCAACATATCTATTTCCGATGTTACCATCCTGATTCAACAGCTTCAATAAGTTGGTACTCAATCTACAACTCCTTCATCGATAAGCTGATGCGGTTGCGTACCTCATCCACCTCGATGACCTTCACCGTGACGTGCGCGTGAAGGGCCACGATCTCGGTGGGATCCTTGACAAACTTGTTGGCCATCTGGCTCACGTGTACGAGTCCCTTGGTATGGACGCCTATGTCAACAAACGCACCGAAGTTGGTTATGTTCGTTACGATGCCCGGCAGAATCATGCCCGGTCGCAAGTCGCTCACCTCGTGCACGTTGGGGTCGAACTCGAAAGCCTTCAACGGCTGGCGCGGGTCGCGTCCCGGCTTCTCCAGCTCCTTCATGATGTCCTGTAGCGTGGGCAGTCCTACCTCGCTGCTGACGTAGCGCTGTATGCTTATCTTGTCGCGAAGAGTCTTGTCCTTGAGCAGGTCGCCGACCGTGCAGCCCACGTCCTTGGCCATGCGCCCCACCAATTCGTAGCGTTCGGGGTGAACGGCCGAGTTGTCGAGCGGCTCCGCACCGCCCTGCACGCGCAGGAAGCCCGCCGCCTGCTCGTAGGCCTTCTGGCCCAGTCGGGGCACCTTGAGCAACTCACGTCGCGTACGGAAGGCACCGTGCTCCTTGCGGTAGTCCACGATGTTCTGGGCCAGCGTGGGACCCAGTCCGCTGATGTACGTCAGCAGGTGCTTTGAGGCCGTGTTGAGGTTTACGCCCACACGGTTCACGCAGTTCTCCACCGTCTGGTCCAGCGACTTCTTTAACAGACTCTGGTTCACGTCCTTCTGGTACTGTCCCACACCGATGCTCGAGGGGTCGATCTTCACCAGTTCGGCCAGCGGATCCATCAGTCGGCGACCGATACTGACGGCCCCGCGCACCGTCACGTCCTGGTCGGGAAACTCTTCTCGTGCCGTCTTCGAGGCCGAATAGATGCTGGCACCATCCTCGCTGACGCTGTACACCTCGATGCCGTCGGGCAGGTCCAGGTGGTTGATGAACTCCTCCGTCTCACGGCCCGCTGTGCCGTTTCCGATGCTGATGGCCTCTATCTTGTACTGCTTCACCAGCGTCTGCACCTTCTGCATGGCTTGCACGCGCTCGCTGCGGGGAGGGTGGGGGAAGATGGCCTCGTTGTGCAGCAGGTTGCCCTCGCTGTCCAGGCACACCACCTTGCAGCCCGTTCGGAAGCCCGGGTCGATGCCCATCACGCGTTTCTGTCCCAGTGGCGACGACATGAGCAGTTGTTCCAGGTTGCGCACAAAGATGCGGATGGCCTCCCCGTCGGCCTTCTCCTTCGACAAGGCAGCAAACTCCGTCTCGATGCTCGGGCAGAGCAGACGCTTGTAACCGTCCTCCACGGCCTCGCGTACCCGGTGAGCTGCCTCGCTGTTGCCTCGCACATATTGTCGGTTCAGCTTTTCCATGGCCTCGTCGTCATCGATGGTGATACTCATTCGCAGGATGCCCTCAGCTTCGCCTCGCCGCATGGCCAGCAGGCGGTGGCTCGAACAACGGCTGAGGGGTTCGTCCCAGTCGAAGTAGTCGCGGTACTTCTGTCCCTCCTCCTCCAGGTTGCGCCCCTTGGCCGCACTGCCCTTCACCAGCTTGCTGACAATGTGGGCCGTACGACGGAACTGTCCACGCACCGTCTGGCGGCTCCGCTCGTTCTCGCTCACGCGTTCCGCTATGATGTCCATGGCACCTCTGACGGCGTCCTCGGCCGTCTCCACGCCCTTCTCCTTGCTCACGTATTGCTTGGCCCGTTGCAGGATGGGGTCGGGGAACTGACGCATCAGCCAGTCGGCCATCGGTTCCAGTCCCTGTTCGCGTGCCACCTGGGCCCTCGTGCGTCGTTTTTGCTTGTAGGGCAGGTAGATGTCCTCCAGCTCCGTGGCATCCCAAGAGGTCTCGATGCGCTTCCTAAGTTCGTCGGTCAGCTTGCCCTGCTTCTCGATGCTCTCAAGGATGCTCTGCTTGCGCTTCTCCAGTTCCTGCAACTTGTCAAGCTGGTCGCTCACGCTGGCCACCTGCACCTCGTCCATGCCGCCCGTCCGCTCCTTGCGGTAGCGCGAGATGAAGGGGATGGTGGCCCCCTCCTGCAGTAGTTCGACGGTATTCTCCACGTACTTCTCCTGTAAGCCGGTACGTTCGGCAATTATCCTTGCGTAGTTCATAAGCCTCTCTCTCCCCCTCTTTTTTAAAACACCAGATAAAACACTACCGGTACCAGCAGGCTGGGCAGCAGGTTGACCGTCTTCGTGTCCTTGATGCCCAGAATGCCCAGTCCCGAGCTGACAATCAGCACGCCGCCCACGATGCTCAACTCCGTGCGCATGGGTTCTGGCATGCCGTCGCCGCAGAAGTAGGCAATGGCATAGAACATGCCCTGCCAGCAGAACAGTACCGGAGCCGCCAGCAGCATGATCCAGCCGTAGGAGGCCGCCAGCACGGCCGACGTGACGAGGTCGAGCGTGGCGTTGGTGTAGAGGAACGTGTTGGCACTCTCGTCGAACGCCCAACCGCCCGTGGGCGACAGGCACGACAATACGGGCCCCACGATGCTGAACGTGCCGATGCAGTACAGCAGCACGCCCGTCATCAGTCCCTGCAAGCCGTTGTTCTCGTTGCCGTTGCGCTTGTTCAACCTGTCGTTCAGGCGGTCGATGCGCCCCGCCAGATCGAGCTTTGTGCCCACTATGCCGCCCAGGGCCAGACTGAGGATGAAGAGCACCGGGAACTCGCTCTTTGCCATATTGGGCAGGCACGCATTTACGCCCAGCACCAGACAGCACAGACCCAGTGCCGTGAAGAGTGTCTGTTTGTACTTTTCACCGATTCCTGTGCGCACTACCGCACCGAATGCTCCACCCACCAGGATGGTTGCCGTATTCACTATGGTTCCTAACATGTTTTCTTACAATAGATTTTCGTTGTTGTCCTTTTTATTCCAATGCAAAAATACGAAAAAAATGAAATATATCCTACGCCTCAGCTCCTCTTTTTGATATTGCGCAGTTCAAATTCCCCCAAAAGTCTTGTGTAAATGATAAATGATACGTATTTTAGCACGTCAAACTTTGCATTTTGCTCCGCTCATGATACAAACTGTCCCTCTCCCCCCACCTCCTCCTCGCTCAGAACTTCCTCTCCCTCACGTGGCAGTAGGGCTCGCCGCCCGTCTTCTCGTAGTACTTCTGGTGGTACTCCTCGCCGATCCAGAAGGGAGAGCAGGGCAGCAGGAGGGTGTTCACCTCGTAGCCCTTCTGGCGCAGCAGGTCGATGAGGGCGAGCGACGTTTGGCGCTGCTGCTCGTCGGCGTAGAAGATGCAGCTGCGGTACTGCGGTCCCAGGTCGGGCCCCACGCCGTCCGTCTGGGCTGGGTCGTGCAGTTCGAAGAAGAGTTTGCAGAGTTCCTCGTACGTGATGACGGATGGGTCGTACTCCACCAGCACCGCCTCCACGTGGTGCGTCTTGTGGTCGCGCACGTCGGCATAGCAGGGCAACTGCTCCTCGCCGCCCGTGTAGCCCACCAGGGTGCGCAGGACGCCTGGCAGCTTCTCGTAGGCATGCTGCACGCCCCAGAAGCAGCCTCCGGCAAACGTGGCCGTGGCGACATCGAGGGTGGAGTGGTAGAGTTCGATGCGCGAGCAGGCCTCGATGGCCGCCTTCACCCGTTCCAGTGCCGCTCCGTGCTTGCGCTGCAGGTCAGGGTAGGCCTTGCCGCGAGCGTAGTTGTGCTGCAGGTCGTTGTACTTCACCTGCAGGGCGATGGGGTTCTGGCTGTCGATGATGGCCTTCACGTAGTCCATATAAGGTACGTCATGCGCATGCGTAAGGAGGCGCAGCGCATTGACCACCCCCACCGGAATGCCCGCCTTGAGCGGGTCGTCGAAGGTGTAGTCGGTGTCCTCCACCACGTCGTGCAGGAAGCCGGCGATGCGTTCCTCGTCCGTGTGTCCCATCAGTCCGACGGTCAGGGGGTGCAGGATGACGGGGTGTCCGTCGCGGTCCACCTGGCCCGCATGGGCCTTCGTGGCAATCTGTAGTGCAATGTCTGTTGGGTTCATACTTTCATTTGTTTTGGGGTTCCACTGCAAAATTACAAAAAAAAACGCAGACGAACAAGTTCTTTATTCTCTTTTATGCTCCTTTCGTAGTGTGTTTTTTCTTTTTTGTCCCCGTCTGTTTGGAATATGTGCGGGAAAAGCCGTACCTTTGCAGTGGAAATTAACAAGAAACCTAAAAACCAAACAAATAAAAAAACTAAAAAACTATTATGGCAAAGATCTATCAGAACCTTACCGAGTTGGTCGGTAACACTCCCTTGGTGGAGATCAGTCGCCTCGCTGCCAAGCACGGAGCAAAGGCACAGGTGGCAGTCAAGGTGGAGTACTTCAACCCCGGCGGCAGCGTTAAGGACCGCATCGCCCTTAACATGATCGAGGACGCTGAGCACAAGGGCATCCTCAAGCCCGGCAGCACCATCATCGAACCCACCAGCGGCAACACCGGTGTCGGCCTGGCCTGGGTGAGCCGCGTGAAGGGCTACGATGCCATCATCGTGATGCCCGACACCATGAGCAAGGAGCGTCAGAATCTCCTCAGGGCAGCCGGTGCCAAGCTCGTCCTCACCCCCGGAGCCCAGGGCATGAAGGGGGCCATCGCCGAGGCAGAGCGTCTGCGCGACGCGACTCCCGGAGCCGTCATCCTCGGGCAGTTCGTTAACCCCGCCAACCCCGCCATCCATGAGCGCACCACCGCCCAGGAGATCTGGCGCGACACGGACGGACAGGTGGACATCTTCGTGGCCGGTGCCGGTACGGGCGGCACGGTGACCGGTGTGGGGCGTGCCCTCAAGGAACTGAACCCCAACGTCAGGATTGTGGCCGTGGAGCCCGCCAGCAGCCCCGTCCTGAGCGGCGGACAGCCCGGCGCCCACAAGATACAGGGCATCGGAGCCGGATTCGTACCCGCCATCTACGATTCATCCGTAGTCGACGAGGTGCTGCCCGTTGCCGATGACGACGCGCTCCGCACGGGTCGTGAACTGTCGCTTAACGAGGGACTCATCGTGGGCATCTCCAGCGGTGCCGCAGCCTTCGCTGCCCTCCAGCTGGCCAGGCGTCCCGAGTATGCCGGCAAGCGCATCATTGCCCTCCTTCCCGACACGGGTGAGCGCTACCTCTCCACGCTCCTCTACGCCTTCGAGGACTATCCTCTGTAAGTAACATCATCGTCCCGTCTCATTTTCGGCCATTACTTTCGCCCATCAGCAAAGTAGTGGCCGAAAACTTTATTTGCGTTACCTTTCCAATACACGTTCCGTCTTTTCTCGAAACACGCAGCGTTTTTTCTCGGAACACGCTCCGTCTTTTTCCGAAACACGCTGCGTCTTTTCTCGAAACATGCTCCGTCTTTTTCCGAAGAACGCTGCGTATGTTTTTTGATTTGTCGTTCACAAATCGGCTGGTTTTGTCCTTCGAACCACAGTTTTTGCTCCAAATGGTTGCGTAAAATAATTTATTGTATTACATTTGTATTGCAAAACAAATAAACATTATTCAATAAATCACATGAAAGACAAATTGGTTGAAAGACGGTACCTCGTCACTTTTATCCTGATTACATCGCTCTTCGCCCTGTGGGGATTTGCCAACGACATTACGAACCCGATGGTGGCAGCGTTCAAGACTTCTCTCGAGATCAGTAACTTCGAGGCGGCGTTCGTGCAGTTCGCCTTCTATGGCGGTTATGCCACGATGGCTATTCCGGCTGCATTGTTCATCAAGAAGTACAGCTACAAGGTGGGTATCCTGATTGGCCTGGGACTCTATGCTGTGGGTGCCTTCCTGTTCTTCCCGGCTGCGCTGTACGAGAACTTCACGTTCTTCTGCCTGTCGCTCTACGTGCTGACGTTCGGTCTGGCCTTCTTGGAGACGACGGCCAACCCCTTCATCATGTCGCTCGGTTCGCCCGAGACGGCTACACGCCGACTGAACCTGGCACAGGCCTTCAATCCCGTGGGTTCGCTGACGGGCATGTTCATTGCCAGCCAGATCGTGCTAGCCAACCTGCAGAGCAACGATGATGCAGTCAGTGCAGCGTACGGAGCCGGCAAGGTGTTCAGCGACCTGGACGTGGCCACGAAGGCCGCCATCCGTACGCACGACCTGGAGACCATCCGCAACCCGTACCTGGCCATTGGTGTGGTGGTGCTCATCATGTTCATACTCATCTCGATCTTCGTGAGCAAGAGGGACGGCAAGAGTGAGAATACCCAGGAGGAACCGAAGGTGAAGGACTCGCTGCGCCGTCTGGCCCGTAACAAGGTGTTCCGCGAAGGCGTGCTGGCTCAGGTGTTCTACGTAGCTGCACAGATTATGTGCTGGACATTCGTCATCCAGTATGCCACACGTCTCGGTTTTACGAAGCAGGAGGCTCAATGGTTCAATATCGGTGCCATGTCGCTCAACTTGACAGGTCGTTTCGTGGGTACGTGGCTAATGAAGTACGTCAACTCGCACAAGATGCTGCTGCTCTTTGCCATCGGTGCCTGCAGCACGGTGGCCGGCACGATACTCATCGACGGTCCGGTGGGTCTGTACTGCCTGGTGGCCACGTCGGCCTTCATGAGCATCATGTTCCCCACTATCTACGGCATTGCGCTCGAGGACGTGCGTCAGGACACCACACTCGGTGCGGCTTTGCTCGTCATGGCCATCGTTGGCGGTGCCATCATGCCTCCCCTGCAGGGTGCCATCATCGACCTGGAGGGCGTCCAGTCGTTCGCAGGCATCTCGGCCACGAACTTCTCGTTCATCCTGCCGCTGGTGTGCTTCGCCATGATCGGAGTGTATGCGTTTAGAGTGAGCTCTAAACGAGCTTTTAAGAGTTAAGAGTTAAAAGTTAAAATTTGGTGATGAAAGCTTTTTGGTACAAGGTCGTCATTCTGAGCGTAGCGACTTTTGCCGGCGGGCAAATGTAAATCTGAACGTCTCCAAAAGTCCAACGCAACGTTTTTGTGAGTCCTAATTGGGTTGAGATCCCTCGTACCTCGGGATGACATCGCTGCTCAATGCCAACAAGTGTATTGTCTTAACTCCTTTACTCCTTTACTCCTTAACTCCTTAACTCCTTGACTTCTTGACTTCTTGACTCCTTAACTTCTCAATAAATAATTGCTTATACCTATGAAGAACGGAAACATACTGCAGAAGCACCCTGCGCTGCCCGACGGACGGCGGCTGAAGCGATGGGTGCAGACGATGGACCTGCGCGACAATCCCGAGTTGATTGCCGAGTATCGCAAGCGTCACAGCGAGGCGGAGGCATGGCCCGAGATTATGCAGGGCATACGCGACTGCGGCTTGATGGAGATGGAAATCTACATTCTGGGCACCCGCCTTGTGATGATTTGCGAGGGCCCGGAAGACCTTGATTGGGAAGAGGCTATGCAAAAGATGGCCAATGGTCCCCGCCAAGCGGAATGGGAGGACTTCATGGCCATCTTTCAGCAATGTGAGCCGGGTCAGCGTAGTGACGAGAAGTGGAAGATGATGGAACACATGTTCCACGTGTGGGACAAGTGAGGAGTTACTTCTTAACTGCTAACTTGTCGTACTTGTATCGGGTGGTTGTAACGAGCTTGTAGTCGAACTTCTTCAGGAAAGCCTTGAACTCGGCTTCGGGCTCAAGGTTACCCTTCTTGTCGAGCGTGACTTCGTACGTGGAGGCCATGTAAACGTCTCTTTGCGTTCTGAGTCCCTCTTCGTTGTAGCGTTCGCAGACGGCTATGTTGTTCTCGTAGCCCCATTCGATGGTTTCGCCGCGGAAACGGTAGATGGCACGCAGCTTGCCGTTGTCGTAGTAGCTGCGCAGTTCTTTGTTGTAGATGCTCTGGGCGGGGATCTCTGTGTTGAGGAACATCGTGGTGTCGCCCTGCGCGTTGTACTCGATCTGGTTGGTGTAGCCGTACCCATCGGAGTTGTACTCCTCCTTGATGCAGCGGCCCGCCTTGTCGTATTCAAAGCTTTGTCTTATCTCGTATGTCCCATTGCCTTCTAGCTGCGTGACAGCGTGTATGCAGGTCAGCTTGCCCTGCTCGTTGTAGGTGTAGGCGGTGCGAGTCTCGTCCTCGATGGTCTCGCTCAGCATGCCCTTACTGTCGTAGGTAAAGGTCCTCACCACGGGCTTTTCCGTGGCCTTCTGGGCAATCACCTGACGGTATTCGTCAGCAGGGCTGGCTGCCAACTCTTTGCTGAGCGACAGGGCGAGTGAGCTTCGGTAAGGGTCGTACGCTACGTCGCAGCTGGTGGTGGTACACAGGCGTCCGGCCTCGTCGAAGTCGTAGCGGGTGATCATGTAGGAGAAGGGGCAGAAGTCGCCTTCGGGCATGTACGCGTGGTACTCGTACTTGTGGATCAGTTTGTTGTTCTTGTCGTATTCGTAGGTGGTCTTGTCGGTTACCTCCCTGTCTTCCGTGTAATAGCTCTCCACGACGGCAAGGAGCGTGTCGCCCTTTTCGTTGTACTGATAGCTGTGGTGCATGCCTATGCTGCCGTCGGCGTATTTCTCGTACGAGGTCAGCATGCGTCCAGCCTCGTCGTAGGTATAGGCAAGGACGAGTTCGTTGCTGCTGCCGGGCTCCGTCACCTTGCGCAGCAGGTGGCCCATGTCGTCGTATTCGTAGATGATGGATGTACTGGTGCTGTCGTCCACGTTCTCTACAATCTCCTCTACCAGGATCATTTGTTCTGCGTCCTCGGTCGTCCCTGCAGCCTTCTCCTTGCAAGAGGAGGTAAGTGCCACGCCTGCCAGGATCGCAGCCGTGGCGCATAGTGCATAGTATTTCTTCATAGCCTTTTTTGTTGGTCTTATTCCTTGAACAATTTCATGATGTACTCGAATAGCTCGCGTCCCCTCAGCTTCTCTGCCACGATGTTGCCCTCCTGGTCGATGATAAAGATGCTGGGGATGTACTGCACCTTGTACTCGCCGATGGCCTGGCGGTTCTGGTCGATGTAGTTGCACCAGGGCTCCTGCTGTTCCTCGAGCGTCTGCTTCCAGTCGTCAACGTTGTGGTCGGCGCTGATGCCGATGATGTCGAGGCCCTTGTCGTGGTAGAGCTCGTAGAGCGCCTTGAGGTTGGGAATCTCCTTGTGGCAGGGTTCGCACCAGCTGGCCCAGAAGTCGAGCAGGAGGTAGCGGTTGCCGTGGCGCGTGAAGGATAGCACCTTGTCCTGCCCCTCGGTGTTCTTGACCGTCACGGTGGGAGCGATGTCGCCGATGAGGGTGGGGGGATAGACTTCGTCCTTGACCTCACGTCCGTAGTAGCTCAGCTTCGCCGCGTCGCTCAGTCCGTTGTACATCTCGCGGTAGTTCTTGCTCAGTCGTCCCATCAGACGTATCATCAGGAGGGGTCCCATGAAGGTCTTCTTGTGGTCGGCCACGATGTCCTCGAAGACGGTCTGACGCTCGTGATAGGCATTGATGACGCGCTCCACGTAGTCCTTGCCTCGCTTCGTTTGGTAGAGGTCGGCAATGGCCTGCTCGTTGTTGGCGGCCTTGCTGTTGGTGATGGTGCGGATGACGTCCTTGAACTCCGTCTTCACCTGTTCGTCGATGCTGTCGCAGGTGGTCTTGTAGAGCTTGATGGTCTCTACGTATTCCCACTGCTTTTCGGCTCCCTTAACCTTCAGTTTGTCCAGCAGATAGCGTGAGCTGCTGCGAAGTCGGCCACTGATGGTGACGTCCTCTCCGGGCGAGAGCAGCATCTCCAGCGAGTTGCTCTCTCCTTTGACTCCGAGCACGACCACACGTGGCTCGTTGAGTGGCAGTGTCACCTCCTTCACCTCGCTGGGTATCACGGTTGTGATGAGCGGTGTTACCGACTTGTTGTTGGCTCCCCAGAGGAGCGAGAGCGTGTCCTTGGCCTGTACGTTCTTCAGGTTGAAGTGCAGTACGACCTCCTTCTGTGCACTGGCTGCCAATGGCAACATGCAGAGCATCATCCATAGTGTTTTCTTCATGATAGTTGTGTATTTAGGTTATCCGGTTACTTACGAGTTCATGCTGAGCAGGAATTCCTCGTTCGTCTTGGTGCGTTCGAGTCGGCTTTTCAGTTCGTTCATCGCCTCGATGGGGTTCATGTCGCTCAGGAACTTGCGGAGGATCCACATGCGGTCGAGTGTGAGCTTGTCATGCAGCAAGTCGTCGCGACGCGTTGAGCTGGCCACGATGTTGACAGCAGGGAAGATACGCTTGTTGGCCAGTGTGCGGTCCAGCTGCAACTCCATGTTGCCCGTACCCTTGAACTCCTCGAAGATGACCTCGTCCATCTTGCTGCCCGTGTCGATCAGTGCCGTGGCAATGATGGTCAGCGAACCTCCACCCTCGATGTTTCGTGCAGCACCGAAGAAGCGCTTGGGCTTGTGCATGGCGTTGGCATCCACACCGCCCGTCAGCACCTTTCCGCTGGCCGGTGTGACGGTGTTGTAGGCACGTGCCAGACGTGTGATGCTATCGAGGAAGATGACCACGTCGTGACCGCACTCCACCATTCGCTTTGCCTTCTCCAACACGATGTTTGCAATCTTGACGTGGCGTTCGGCGGGCTCGTCGAAGGTGCTGGCAATGACCTCGGCGTTGACGGTGCGTGCCATGTCGGTAACCTCCTCGGGACGTTCGTCGACGAGCAGCATCATCAGGTAGGCTTCGGGATGGTTGGCCGCAATGGCGTTTGCGATGTCCTTCATGAGTATGGTCTTACCCGTCTTGGGCTGTGCCACGATGAGGGCGCGCTGTCCCTTTCCAATGGGTGCAAAGAGATCCACCACACGTGCGCTGAGCGAGTCTCCGCCTCCTTTGCAGAGCTGGAACTTCTCGTCGGGGAAGAGAGGTGTGAGGTTCTCGAAGGGAGAGCGGTTGCGCACCACCTCGGGGTTGCAGCCGTTGACCGACTTGATGTTGAGCAGGGGGAAGTACTTCTCGCCCTCGCGAGGCGGACGTACAGGTCCCTCCACGACGTCTCCCGTCTTCAGTCCGAACTGCTTGATTGTCTGTTGGCTGACGTAGACGTCGTCGGGCGAGGGCAGATAGTTATAGTCGCTCGAGCGCAGGAATCCTGTTCCGTCGCCATTGACCTCGAGTACGCCCTCTGCCGTGATGATCTCGCCAAAGTCGTAGCGTCCCATGGGCTTCTCCTCCTTCTCGGGCTTGGCCTCGCCCTTGCGCTTGTTGCGCGGCGCCATGTTAGTCATCTCCTCCTGGATGGGCATTCCAGCCATGTCGGGTTCCTCCTCGTCGATGCCTTCTATCTCCTTCAGCAGGTCCTTCAGCGAGGGTATGTCGCGCATGATGATGAAGTCGCTCTCGTCGCGTTCGAAGAACTCGCGCACCTGCTCCTCGTCATATTCCGTCGCCTCCGCACCTTCGTCCTCAGCGATGTTTCCTTCGTTCTCCGTGGCGTGGCCTTCGGTGTGAGCCTCCATGCCGGTTGCAGCTGCAGGCTGCTCCGTGTTAGCCTCGCCCTCCATGCCAGGTTCCTGGAGCCTGTCGTCCGTATCAGGTGCTTCGCTCTCTGCCGTGAGGAGCATTGCTCCGTCCTCATTCATGGCTTCGGGTTCGGCCTTCTCCTCGTCCTTGGCAGCCTTTGTCTTGCGTGTGGTCTTCTTGGTGGCCGGTTCCTTCTCCTCGTCCTTCTTGGCCGTAGCCTTCTTGCGCTTCGTGGTCTTAGGTTCCTCGGCCACTGCCTCCTGTGCGGCTGCAGGTTCCGCAGCGGGCATGTCCATCACGGGTGCTGTCTCCTCGGCCGGAATGTACTGCAAGGGTGTGTCGCTGAATGGGTTTGCCGCCTTCTCAGCATCCTTTCTTGCCTTCTTCTGCTGCTTCTTGGTCTCCATGCTTTTCAGTGTGCCCTCCTTGGTCGAGGTGAACACCTTGCTCTGCCTGGTCACCGTCTTGGTGATGCGTGCACGCTTTGGCTTAGCCTCTGCCTCGGCCGGTGCAGCGGCCTCGTGCTCTATGATGTCGTAGATGGTTTCCATACGGTCTTCCTTGACCTGCAGTCCCATGCCGAGTGCAGTGGTAGCCAGGTCCAGATCGCTCATCTTTTCCAGTTCTTCTTTTGTATGCATATTGTAGTTGCTGATTTAGCTAATTTAAATGGCTGTAGGATGATAATAATGGGGTTCCTGCCTGCGTATGGCTTTGTCTGTGCCATACATAGATGTGACTTTTGCCTCCCGTGGCGGGCGACGTGAGCAGGCTTAGAATGTGAAATGGGTTGGTGATTTGTTCTAAAAAAGGGTTTCTACCCCATGTTTCTTACTGCAAAGATAGTTTTTTTTCTTTATTCCACCAAGTAAATTAAAACTTTTTGTTTAAATTTGCAGAGAAATATCCCAAAAAACAGAATAATGGCTGCAGTCAACGCATATTTGCAGGTGGAAAACCTGACGAGAAGGGTGGGGGACAGAGTGCTCTTCCAGGACATCTCCTTCGGCATTGCCGAGGGGCAGCGCGTAGGTCTCATTGCCCAGAACGGCACCGGTAAGACCACCTTATTAAATATATTAGGGGGCAAGGACAGTGCTGACGAGGGCAATATCGTCTACCGTCGCGACCTGCGTGTGGGCTACCTCGAGCAGGAGCCGCACTACCCGATGGACCTCACCGTTATCGAGGCCTGCTTCTGGCATGGCAACAGCACCACCAACCTCATCCGTGAGTACGAGAACTGCATGAATACGCCTGGCAACCCCGGCCTGCAGGACATACTGGACCGCATGGACCACGAGAACGCCTGGGACTATGAGACGCGCAGCAAGCAGATTCTGGGCAAGCTGCAGATCAGTGACTTCAACCAGCCTCTCTCGCAGCTCTCCGGTGGCCAGCTGAAACGTGTGGCCCTGGCCAACGTGCTCATCACGGAACCCGACTTCCTCATCCTCGACGAACCGACCAACCACCTCGACCTCACCATGATCGAATGGCTCGAGGGCTACCTCGGACGTTCCAGCATGACGCTCCTGATGGTTACCCACGACCGCTACTTCCTGGATCGTGTCTGCAACGTCATCCTCGAGATGGACGACCACACCCTCTACCCCTTCCATGGAAACTACAGCTACTACCTGGAGAAACGTCAGGAGCGCATCGACGCCACCAACGCCATGATCACCCGTGCCAACAACCTCTACCGCACCGAGCTCGACTGGATGCGTCGCATGCCTCAGGCTCGCGGCCACAAAGCCAAGTACCGTCAGGATGCCTTCTACGAACTGGAGAAGGTTGCCAAGCGTCGCATCGTGGAGGAGCAGGTGAAGCTCGAGGTCAAGTCGGCCTACATCGGCAGCAAGATCTTTGAGGCTGAATACGTCAGCAAGGCCTTCAAGCGGCCGACGGCACAGGACGGCGTCCAGGCGGAAGACCTCGTCATCCTCAAGGACTTCTACTACAACTTTGCCCGCTACGAGAAGATGGGCATCGTGGGAGGCAACGGTACCGGCAAGAGCACCTTCGTCAAGATGCTGCTCGGCCTTGTGCCGCCCGACAGTGGACGCTTCGTGGTGGGCGAGACGGTCCGCTTCGGCTACTTCTCGCAGGATGGCATGCACTTCGACGAGCAGATGAAGGTCATCGACGTGGTGCGTCGCATAGCCGAGTACATCGACCTCGGAGGCGGCAGACACCTCTCGGCCATGCAGTTCCTGCAGCACTTCATGTTCTCGCCCCAACAGCAACAGAGCTACGTCTACAAGCTCTCCGGTGGCGAGAAGCGTCGCCTCTACCTCTGCACCGTGCTGATGCAGAACCCCAACTTCCTGGTGCTCGACGAGCCCACCAACGACCTCGACATCATCACCCTGCAGGTGCTCGAGGAGTATCTGCGCTCGTTCCACGGCTGCGTCATCGTCATCAGCCACGACCGCTATTTCATGGACAAGGTCGTTGATCATCTGCTCGTCTTCCGTGGACAGGGCGAGGTGAAGGACTTCCCCGGCAACTACAGCCAGTTCCGCGAGGCCGAGCAGGACGCGCAGCGGGAGTCGGAGGCTGCCAGCCAGCAAGGCGCCAAGGGCAGCAACCCGCAGGGGGGCAAGGGCAATGTATCGCAAGGCGGAGGCAAGGGTGCGCAGCCTGCCGAGACGTCGAAGGAGAAGCCGCGTCTGGGCGAGCCGAAGCGCCGCCTTTCGTTCAAGGAGAAGAAGGAATACGAACAACTGGAGCTCGACATAGCGGCCCTGGAGGCAGAGAAGAAGCAGATAGAGGATGCCCTGTCGAGCGGCACACTTTCCGTAGAACAGATTACCGAGTACAGCAAACGGCTGCCCGTCCTCAACGACGAGCTGGACGAGAAGTCGATGCGCTGGCTCGAGCTGGACGAGATAAATTAGCAGATAAATTAACCCAAACCGTTTAACTCATGAAAAACTATTTTGATTTGAGCGATCGCGTGGCCATTGTCACGGGTTGCAGTACAGGTCTTGGTGTGCAGATGGCACGCGCGTTGGCAAGCCAGGGTTGCAAGATTGTTCCCATTGCCCGTCGTCTGGAAAAGCTCAAGGAGGTGGCCGCTATGCTCGAGCAGGAGTTTGGCGTGGAGACGCTGCCGCTGCGTTGCGACATCACTGACACACAGAACGTGGAGGAGGTGGTGAAGGCCGTCATGG
This sequence comes from Bacteroidaceae bacterium, assembly GCA_045616065.1. Taxonomy (GTDB): domain Bacteria; phylum Bacteroidota; class Bacteroidia; order Bacteroidales; family Bacteroidaceae; genus Physcousia. Next base: position 48,347 of record JAZLFZ010000052.1, read on the forward strand.
ACAAGTTCGGCCGCATCGACATCCTCATCAACAATGCCGGCACGGGTGCCGTGGCTCCTGCCGAGGACATCACCGACGAACAGTTTGAGAACGAGATAAACATCGACCTCTTCGGTTCCTTCAAGGTGGCGCGCGCCGTGGCCAAGCAAGCCATGATTCCGCAACAGTACGGCCGCATTATCAACATCGCCTCCATGTACGGCCTTGTGGGCAACAAGATAGCTCCCGCCTCGCCCTACCATGCAGCCAAGGGTGGTGTGGTCAACATGACGCGTGCCCTCGCTGCCGAGTGGGGTAAGTATGGCATTACGGTCAACAGCATCTGCCCCGGCTACTTCGTCACACCGCTCACCAAGGAGACGCTCGACAGCGAGTGGTTCCAGCAGTATGCCAAGGGTGCCATCCCTGCCGAACGCTATGGCAACGAGGGTGAGCTCGATACGGCCGCCATCTTCCTCTGCAGCCCTGCCAGCAGCTACGTTACCGGTGTGGCCCTGCCCGTTGACGGTGGCTACACCTGCATGTAATCATTCGTCCGTCCGGCATTTGCCGGATGCCTGCCAAAAAAATGACTCCCGGCCATCCCTCGTATTGGGGATGCCGGGAGTTCCTCGTTTAGTTTGCAAGATGCGAGGATGGATTTATTTATTGATTGATTGGTTTACCATATTCCTTCGTAAACCTTGACGAAGAAGTTGCCATCGTCGTCGCCTTCGGGCATCGAGTCGCCCACAGGGTCACCGTCCGATACTCCGGGTGAAGTGGCATAGATGCATTGTGCGTTTACCTCGAGCATATCAGTGGCGGGCTGGATATATGTCTTTTTCATATCTTTCATCTTTTTTAGTGTGAGTGTATGGATTAGCGAATCACCTTGCGGCCATTGACGATGTTGACGCCCTTCTGCATCTTCTGCATGCGCACGCCCATCACGTTGTAGATGGTCTTGTCGGCCTCCTTGACGCTGAGCAGGTCCTCGATGGCTGTCTCGTCGGCGTTCAGGCTGAAGCCCTTGACGCCAGCCACCTCAGCGGGCACGCAGAGTACGGCACCGCCAGCCTTCACGTTGAACATGCCGCTACCATCGGCAGCACCCCACCAGAAGCCCAGCTTCTCCTTCTTCACGTTGTCGCCATACGACAGCTTGTAGTACTTGTTGCCGTCAGCCTCGGCCATGAACTGGCCATCTGCGGTGGTGGGGACGAGCATGTTGACAGCCTCTACGTCGTTGCTGGGAGTAACGCCCGATACCTCGTAGCAGTTAACGGTCGCGTCAAGTGAGTATACCAGTACACCGGTGTTGGCAGGTACGTAGTAGCCGATAACTTCCTCACCCTCAATCTCTACAATATCATCATCAAAGGCTTCTTCGTTCTCGAATGTAACCAGCTTGCCATTCTCTACGCTTACAGCGCTTACGATATAATCCTCGGGGAAGAATGTAACCTTGTCGCTGCTGAAGGTAGCGTAGTAGCCGTCATTATTCTTGGCCTTGAGGGTAAGGGTGCTGAGCGTGTAGGTGGGAGTTTCTTCCTCCTCCTCAAAGTAAACAGTAATGCTCTTGAAGCCGAGGTTGCCAGCAGAGCCTGAGGTGGTAAGAGTTACTTCCGTGTCGTTACCCGTCCATGTCTTTGACGTTGCATCCCATTCACCAGAGTTGGTTGCACCTGCCACACCATCGATAGTAGGAACTACTTTATTACTACCACCTGTATTTTCTTTGTAATCATACACAACCTTAACAATGTTCTTGGTAGAAGTAACAACCACAGATCCCTTGGCATATACACGAGCTTCAGAAGAATTTCCATTCCACTGAGGAGCAGTTGAACCCGTGTTCTTGTGGAGAGTAATGGTATAACCGTCAGCCTCGATAGTAACATTATTAGCCTGGGCAAATGAGCTGAACGTATGGGTTACACCTTCGCCAGTGGCAGGCTCTTCGGGGTCACCTTCGGGTGCTGAGTAGCTGAGCTCATTCCAGTTTTGAGGGCAAAGTTCCCACGTAGTGTCGTAGAGCTTCCAAGTGCAGGTGAGTGTACCTGATACTGTACCACCCTTGACCCATTCTTCCGGTACATTCTGGCAGAATATTTCTATTTCTTGACCGTTAACATCGATAAATACACCATTGCGGTAGCCTTTAGAGGTGACGAATATGCTCTTTATTACCTCGTCTTTCAGGGTTACAGTCACTTCTTCACCATCCTCGGTAGGTTTACCGTCAGCCACGAGGCTGGCCAAGTTGGCATAAACAGGAGCTGCCTTCTCCACGAACGTAGCGCTGACGGTCACGTTGGAGGCAGGCATGGTGAACTTGTTGTCCTCGCTGACGGTAATGGTGTTGTTGCTTGCGTCCTTCACGCTCCAGGCAGAAAACTTGTAGCCAGTGGCAGGGGTGGCTGTCAGCGTGATGGTGGCATCTTTTTCAGCAGAGCTGGCCGATGCGGTAACGGTACCGTTCAGTATGTTCTCGGCAATGGTTACGTCGTACTTGGTGGGTTGGGGAGTGGGAGTCGTGCCGCCAGAGGTAGTATAGTTAATTGTTATGCTCTTTAATCTTACGCTCGCGCTGAATGAGGTTGAGGCAGCACCATTGGCGATGGTAAAATCTTGGCTCGCATCTGATGATACGCTGGTTATAGTACATCCTTCAGCAGGTGTGATTGTCAAGCCACCTCCCGAATAAAAACGCCAGGTTTTATCGGAAGTATAGTATTTACCATTGTTTCCACCTCCGCTGACCTCGAAAGCGAAGTTGTTAAGTGTCACTTTGGTATATGCAACACTGTTCTCCCATGAAAGTGCAGATGCTACATCGCTAAATGTTAAAGTCAAACTGTCCGCCCACGCGCTGCCCACTCCTGCGAGGAGGCACACGATCATGAGCCATGTCTTGAGTAATTTTTGTTTCATTGTCTTTTGTTTTAGTTATTGTTAGTTTATTTATGCTTGATATAGGGTGTAAACCGATGCAAAATTACACATTATATATTTTATATGCAAACGAAGAGCCCTAAAAAAGGACTCTTCGTGCGTTTTTTGGCATCCGGAAGGGCGTTATTGGCGCGTTCCTGCCTCTTTTCTCTGCGTTGGTTGGGGGTGTCCGGGAGTTACTTCACCAGACAGGCGTCGAGCAGGGCGGTGATTTCCTTGCGGTTCATCTTCTGGCCGATGAAGACGAGTTTCTGCATGCGGTCGCCGTAGAACTCGTCCCAGTCCTGTCGCAGCTTGGGCTCGCGCAAGAGCATCTCGTTGAGCTCGTCCTGCGGCATGGTGGCGAACCACTGTCCGGCATTGCGCAACGACACCTGACGGCCTGCCTGCTCGAAGACGTAGCAGATGTCCTCCTCGCCCTTGAAGTAGCACATGCCCTTGGCGCGGATGATGCTCTTGGGCCATTTGCGTGCCACGAACTCGTCGAAGCGTCCCAGGTCGAGGGCCTCGCGACGATAGTAGACGAAGGTGCCGATGCCGTACTCCTCTGCCTCGCCCGTCTCCTCGTTGTGGTGGCAGTGACCGCAGGTGCAACCCTCGGGATGGTCGTGGTGGTGATGATGATGCTCGTGATCGTGGTGGTGGTGATGGTGGTCGTGGTCGTGATGGTCATGATGGTGGTCGTGCTCATGGTCATGGTCATCGTCATCGTCGTCCTCCACTCCGTTCTCGATGGCATCGATCCAGGTGGCGCTGGTGGCTACCTTGTCGAAGTCGAAGAGGTGGGTGTTGACGAGTCGGTCGAGGTCCACGTCGCAGTAGTCGCACTCGATGATTTCGGCCTTGGGCTGTATGGCGCGTATGATTTCGCGTATGCGTCCCAACTCGCTGGGCTCCACCTCGTTGGCCTTGTTGAGCAGGATGATGTTGCAGAACTCAATCTGCTGTATTACCAGGTTCTCTATGTCGTCCTCCTCGAGGTTGGGTTTCAGGAGGTTCTTGCCGCTGCCGAACTCGTCCTTGAGGCGCAGTGCGTCCACCACGCTGACGATGCTGTCCAGGCGGGGCAGCCCTCCGTGGAGCATGGCCTGCGGTGTGATCTGGGGTATGGAGCAGATGGTCTGTGCGATGGGTGCAGGCTCGCAGATGCCGCTGGCCTCGATGACGATGTAGTCGAAGAGCTGCTGGCGTGTGATGTCGTTGAGCTGCTCCACGAGGTCCATCTTCAGCGTGCAGCAGATGCAGCCGTTCTGCAGGGCCACGAGCGAGTCGTCCTTCTGTCCCACGATGCCTCCCTTCTCGATGAGGTCGGCGTCGATGTTCACCTCGCCGATGTCGTTGACGATGACGGCAAACTTGATGCCCTTCCGGTTTTGCAGTATGCGGTTCAGCAGCGTGGTCTTTCCGCTGCCCAGGTAGCCCGTCAGGAGCAGTACGGGCACGTCTTTGATTTGTGTCATAATATCGAGGTTTATTTGGTTGGCTGTTGTTGATTGCGTTTGAATTGAGATAAAACATCAACCGGGAAAAACCCTGTAAAAAACGTGAGACTTAATGATTGCCAAGAGCAATGGTTTTTTTTATTGTTTTTTTTGGTTGATATTCCTCTTTTACGCTATTTTCACTTTAACTGCAAAATTACACTATTTCTTCCGTTTCTTCAAATATCTGCTCCCTTTTTTGTGCTTTTTCGGTCGTCAGGGTTGCTCTTTTGCGCAAAATGTGCGGATATTTAAAATAAATAATGTATCTTTGCGTGCAAATATTCAAACTAATACTAACTTAATCGAACATGAAACGAATCAGAATCTCTTTGTTTCTCCTTTGTGCGCTCTTCGTCATGATGGGAAAGACGTATGCGCAGGGCGCGCAGGAGGCACAGAAGGTAGTGGACATGATTGTCCGCGTCAATGACTATTGGCAGGCGCACAACACGCCCTATTGCCGTGGTTTCTGGGACAATGCGGCCTACTTTACCGGCAACATGGAGGCCTACCGCCTGACGGGCAATCCTGCCTACTACGCCTACAGCGACAAGTGGTGCCGCCACAACGAGTGGAAGGGTGCCAAGTCGAACGACAAGAAGAACTGGAAGTACAAGACCTACGGCGAGGGCGACGACTTCGTGCTCTTCGGCGACTGGCAGATATGCTTCCAGACGTACATCGACATGTACAACCTGGTGCCTGCCGACTACAAGGTGGCACGCGCCAAGGAGGTGATGGGCTACGAGTGCGACATGGCCGACAACAAGTTCTGGTGGTGGGCCGATGCGCTCTACATGGTGATGCCCGTCATGACGAAGATGTACAACCTCACGGGCGACGTGAAGTACCTCGACAAGCTCTACGAGAACTACCTCTGGAGCGATTCCCTCATGTGGGACAAGGACGAGCAGCTCTACTACCGCGACGGCAAGTACATCTGGCCCAAGGTGAAGACCTCGTGCGACGGTGGCAAGAGCTTCTGGGCACGTGGCGACGGCTGGGTGCTGGCCGGACTGGCCAAGGTGCTGGCCGACATGCCCAGGGACTACAAGCATCGCGACTTCTTCGTGCAGCGCTTCCAGCAGTTGGCCGAGGGAGTGGCCCGCGTGCAGCGTCCCGACGGCTACTGGAGCCGCTCGATGCTCTGTGAGGGCGATGCACCCGGTCCGGAGACCTCGGGCACGGCCTTCTTCTGCTACGGCATGGAGTGGGGTGTGAACCACGGCTATCTGGACAAGGCCAGGTTCGCTCCCGTCATCGAGAAGGCATGGAACTACCTGTCCACCAAGGCGCTGCAACCCGATGGCAGCATCGGCTACGTGCAGCCCATCGGTGAGAAGCCCGACCCAACCAAGACGGTTAACGAGAAGTCGCAGGCTCCCTTCGGCACCGGTGCATGGCTCCTGGCAGCCTGTGAGCGTGTGCGCTATCTTGACGGAAGTGCCAAGGTGCAGGACGTCAAGCCCGGTCAGCCCTGCATAGCCAGCGGCAGCAAGCAGAAGGCGCTGGTGAAGACCATCAAGAACCCCACCAACCAGGAGCGTCAGGACGTCATCGAACTGAATGCCAAGCAGGTATGCCAGGAACTCGGCATTCCCGTCTGCCGCCACCTCGTTATCACCGACGGCGACCAGGTGGAGGTGCCCTACCAGATTACCCGCGATGGCAAGCTCCTCCTGCAGGCCTTCGTGGCTCCCAAGGGCGAGGCCCGCTTCTGCCTCTACAAAGGTGAGCCCCGCGACTTCCGCCTCGACTGCAACGGCCGCATCTATCCCAACCGCGAGGACGACCTGGCCTGGGAGAACGACAAGAACGCCTGGCGCTTCTATGGTCCCAAGATGCACAACAAGGGTGTCAACGGATTCGACACCTTTGCCAAGAACGTCACCTATCCCATCCAGGACAAGCTCTACCAGAGCGAGCTGGGCAGCTACGGGCTGAACGAGCGTCTGAAGAAGGCCGGACGCGGAGGCGAGTGGAACCAGTTGCACCGCGACAACTACACCTACCACCGAAACCGTGGCGAGGGCATGGATGCCTACACCGTGGGTGCCACGCTGGGTGCCGGTGCGCCTGCCCTCATGCAGGGCGACGAGCTCATCCTGCCCGATGTCTACGAGAAGGCTGAGATCCTTGAGAACGGTCCCCTGCGCTTCAATGTCAAGCTGACGATGTACGAGCAGAACGGCATCCGCGAAGTGCGCAACATCACGCAGGACAAGGGCAACCACCTGGCCCACGTCGAAGTGGCCTACATGAAGAAGGGGCAGTTTGAGCAAAAGTACGCCTGCGCCGGCATCGCCGTGCACGAGAGTCAGCCTGACGCCTACGTCATCAATCAGAAGGCCGGTTATGCCGCCTATGCCGATGCCCTCGACACGCCCAAGGGGCAGAACGGCCAGCTCTACATCGGCCTCCTCTTCCCCCAGCATGGCGTCAAGTTGCGCTATCTGCCCCTGAAGGAGAAGAAGAGTGGTGCCGTGGGTCACGTCATCGGTCAGTCGGCCCTGCTGCAACCCAAGGCTGTGAACGGCGATGCCAACGTCATCGTAGGCCTCGACTACTACGTCGGCTCTGCCTGGAGCCGCTACGACGTGCCCACCATGGCCGTCTGGGAAGCCCTCCTCCAAGGCTACGCCCAGCAGCTGAAGACTCCCCTCGTAGTGGAGTAGGGGTGACCCTCCCGCTGAGGGCAGGCAACCCTCCCGCTGCGGGTAGGGCAACCTCGGCCGTCCCTCCACACCAACCTTAACGAACCGCAAATTGGCAAACGACTGCCAGTTTGCGGTTCGCTGTTTTTGTCTGCGCAGAAAGAGACCGTCTTTGCACGCGAAAAAGTACAAAAAACGTTGGCGGAATTAATTCGCATGCGGCAATAGATGCGATCTGGCTGTAAGCCAGCACTTTTGAGGACTCCGCTTGCGCCTGAGGCTTTAGCCGAAGAACCGGGTACGAAGTGCCCGGATTATGGTAAACAGAGGAAAACATGGCTGGAAGTCACTACCTCATACGTTTTGCATTGTGGTTCTGCATCAATTTTATAGATTTACGGATATTTTTCTAAACTCCAAATTATTTTGCTTCTTAAAAACGTGTCATGTGTCACGTGTCGTGTCATAAACATTACCTGGCAATCGGTACTATGCAGCAGTATGGTATAGATTATTATTAAACATAATATTAAAGAATATATAATAAATAATATTTTCACTTTACATAACCTTTCCCTCACCGCTTCCTCATCGCTTCCTCTTCGTGACACGACACGTGACACATGACACGTTGCAAATCTGCGCGTCATTAATTATATGGGGTAGGGCAGAGTGTACTCGTAATTACTGTCTACCCACCAGTGACTTATATTGTGCCTTGCGCGCCCCGCTCCCTCTCGGCTGCTACGCCAACCGCCTCTCCACCGCTACGTCAACCGCCTCTCCACCGCTACATCAACCGCCTATCCACCGCTGCATCAACCGCCTCTCCACCGGTGCGTTCACCATCAGTCACCGCTGCGCCGAACGTTTGTTTCTCGGTCATCGTAAGGCTGCGGGCGTAGCGGTGGTATTTTGCGGCCGCTGCGGTGATTGTGTGCTTAATTCGCTGCCTGTGAAAATCGCGAACTCGTGAAACTCGCGTTTTGACTGAAACCAAAAATGGTACATAATAGCAAAAAATATGGCGATGATATACTATTTGGCACGAACTGATAATCGAACGCGTTTCAAAAAAAACATTCGGTGCCTAATCGTATATCGTTCCCTTTCTTTTTCTATGAAAATAATTGCGAAAATATTTGCATAATTCGCAGAATTTTCGTAACTTTGTAGCGAAATAAGAAGGGATGCAGAACCCTGTTACGGTCACGATGCGGATGGTGCACAATCGGCTGAATGATAACGGATGGAGATGATGCTGAACGGACGATTTCGTGGGATTCTTCCCGATGTTTAACCCTTAAAAAGTCCTCATCGGATAAATCGTTACACGCACGACAAGGCAAGCTGATGACGAGAGTCATATTCGCTGAGCTGCAAGGCAAAAGCAGGATGACGACGAGAGTCATGGCAGTTGAGCCGCAAAGCCAAAGCAGGATGACGACGAGAGTCATGGCAGCCTGGGGCGTGTGACGAGGAGTCCGGAGGCCATTCTAAAACGATGATCACCTTTTCAAAGATCACCAGACGTAACCTGCAGGCGCTCGATGCACCTGTCAAGACCTATGCGCAGGCACAGGTTCACAAATCCATTTCGCTGGAGGAGTTTGCCAAGCATATCTCCAGTCATAACTCGAAGTACTCGAAGGCTGACGTGGCCGGCGTGCTGACCACGGCGTGCGACTGCATGCTGGAGCAGATCCTCTGTGGTAACTCAGTCTGCCTGGGCGAGCTGGGTGTCTTCCTGCCCGTCATCTACAGCCGTGGCGTGTGCGAGAGCGAGATCGACCCCAAGACGGGTCTGAAGCCTGTCTTCACGGCCGACGACATCACCCGCGTCAGCGTCACCTGGCACAAGGGACGTGCCTTCCGTCGCCTCGACGACGTGGAGTTCATGGAGGTAGAGACCGTAGCCGCTCGCCGCGAGGCTCTCAAGAAGAAGAAGGAGGCCCTCGCCATGGGTACCTACGTGCCCGTTGGCTCCAAGAAGAAGGAGACGGAGGAGGAAGAGGAAGAGGTGGAGCCCTAATTCCCCAACTAAAGTTCCAACCACGTCTAAAGCCCCTCCCCCGCGTCCCCCAAAGGGGAGGGGTTCCTTACTGACAGCGTGCAGGTAGAGTTCTCACGCTTCACCTCCTGCTGTCCCCACGCTTCACCTGCACGCTGCCTTCTAAGCAGCTCCTCCCCTTTGGGGGAGGCGGCGGGTGGGGCTTTTAGGTGGTTGGCCTTAGGGGTGGGGCTTTTAGGCGTGGGGCCTTAGAGTTCGATGAGGATGCGTCCGTTGATCATGCGTCCGGTGAGGTAGTTGGGCACGGCATAGCGGTGGTTGGTGACGTCGGTTATCCAGTAGTAGCCGCTGACGTTGCTGAAGTCGAAGATGTTGAAGCAGTCGAGGCCGAGCCAGATGTTGCGGATGGGGTTGCGGCGGTTGTGGCGGTCGTCATTGTCGAGCAGACGGTAGTTCATGCCCACGTCGATGCGCTTGTAGGCCGGTGCGCGGAACTTGTTCTTGTCGATGCCCGTGTGGGGCGGTCCAAAGGGCAGGCCATCGGCAAAGCTGGCCTTGAGCGAGAGCTTCCAGCGCGTGGTGCCGGGGAAGTAGTCGGTGAAGAAGAGGTTGACGTTGTAGCGCTGGTCGGTGGGCTGCGGCAGGGAGAGGCCGTTGATGTTCATCTGCGCCTTCATCAGTCCGAAGCTGACCCACGAGTCGGTGCCGGGCACGAACTCGCCATACACCTTGAAGTCGGCTCCGATGACGTAGCCCGAGGCTATGTTCTCGCCGTAGTAGACCACCTTGACGTTGTCCACGTTGTAGGGGTTGATGTCGCTCTGCGCCTTGTAGTAGGCCTCGCCCGTGACCTTGAAAGGACGGTTGGCGATGCGGAACTTGTATTCGGCTCCGAGCACCACCTGGAAGCTTCGCTGCGACTTGATCTTGCGGTTCAGTTCCACCGTGGCGTTGCCGTCGAGGAGCGTCGTGTCGCGCAGCTCCTTGTAGAAGGGCCGCTGGTAGTAGAGACCGGTGGCCAGACGGAAGGTGAAGTTGTCGTTGCCGGCAGGGATGAAGCCGATGCTGGCACGCGGACTGAAGAGCCACTCGCGGTTCCACGTCCAGTAGCTGAGGCGCGCTCCGTAGTTGACGCTCAGGATGCCCAGTTTGGACTCGTGGCGCCAGGTGTCCTGGGCATAGAGCTCGAAGTGGTTGGAGGCTATGTCGTTGTAGCTCTTCAGGTTGTAGATGAGTCGCAGGTCATCGCCCGTGTGCGGGATGTTGTAGCCCGACGAGTCGCGGCTCTCCCATTCGCGTGAGTGCTCGCTGATGCTCTCGTGGCGCCAGCTCAGACCGGCCAGCAGCGTGTGGCTCTTCAGGCGACCCTCGTAGTTGAGCTTGATGGTCTGCGTGTTGGAACTGAGCATGTTGCGTGCATGCTCCAGGTAGGTGCCCACGCCCAGCTGCTCCTGCGTCTCGGTCTGCGACAGCCAGTACTGGCCCTGTATGTCGTAGGTCTCGCGCTCACGTGTGGAGAAGGCCGAGACGGCCAGTGAGAGGTTGGACGACTTGCCCAGCTTGCGTGTCACCTTGGCCGTGCCGAAGAGCGTATTGAAGAGGTCCTTCTCCCAGCCGTCGAAGTACACATTGAAGCTCTTGACGTTCTCCAGCGTGCCGAACGTGGTGCCACGGTCATGGGGCACGAAGTCGTAGTTGTTGCGGCTCACGTAGCCGATGACATCGACCGTCCAGAGCGGGTTGGGCGACCAAGAGAGGTAGGCCTGATAGTCGAGGAAGGTGGGACGATACTCGCCCGTAGTTTGCAGGGAACCAAGCAGATACTGGTTCGTCTTGTAGCGGAAGCCGTTGCTGAAGGAGAAGTGCTTGTTGCCATACCCTGCATAGACGTTGGCGCCGAGCAGTGACCCCTGTACCGAGGCTTCCAGGCGTTCGGGACGTCGGTAGGTGATGTCGAGCACGCTTGACATCTTGTCGCCATACCTGGCCTCGAAACCTCCGGCCGAGAAGTTGACCTTCTCCACCATGTCGCTGTTGATCACCGACAGGCCCTCCTGCTGACCGCTGCTGATGAGCAACGGACGGTAGATCTCTACACCGTTGATATACACGCAGTTCTCATCGAACGAACCTCCTCGCACGTTGTACTGGCTCGACATCTCGTTGTGCGTACTCACACCCGCCTGCGTGGCCACCAGTTCCTCCACGGCATTGCCCGTGGTGGAGGGCATGCGCTTCAGGTCCTTCGTGTTGAGCTCCTGCGTCTGGCCCATCTGTCGGCGCACGTCCTTGACGGTCACCTCGTTCATCGTCTTGCCATTCTCGCGCATCACGATGTTGAGCGTCAGGTTGCCCTGCGGATTCTTCAGCACGCGGCGGCGCGGCTCATAGCCGATGAGCGAGTAGGCAATGACAACGCTGTCGGCCGAGTCGAAGTCGAACTGGTACGTGCCGTCCAGTCCGGCCGTAGCACCCGCCAGCTGACCCTCCACGCGCACCATGACGAAGGGGATGGCCTTCTGGTCCTGGTCGGTGACGCGTCCCTTGAGGTGCACCTTGCCCTTGGGGGCCGCTATCGTGTCGGTAGGGACGTAGATCTGGGCAATAGCACGATTCGTGCCACCGCAAAGCAGCAGCACGATGCCTAATAATATAATAAGGTGTCTTTTCACACTTATGTAACGGATATGCAGGTCAGATTATTGTTCGCAGGGGTGTTTTGTTTCCTCCAAACTTACTGAATGCGGAACGTCATCCAGCCCGTTGCCGAACTGTAGAGGATGCTCTGCACGATGCTGTTCTGGAACTGTCCGTAGTAGCCCTCGGCCACGTGGTTGGGGATGCTCGTGCCGGGTGTGCCGTCGGCTGCATTGCTGAGGTCGGCACGGAAGTCGAGGCGTGCCTGGCTGCCAGGCTTGGCCGTGGTGGGGATGCGGAACTTGTAGGTGGGGTCGCCATCAGCCACGCTGCTGTAGGGCTTGACCTCCTTCACCCACTTGCCATCCTTGCCCGGGTCGCCATCCACGTCGAGCGTGTCGACGGTGAGCTTCCAGGTGATGCCACGGTGGTTGCTGAAGTAGACATTCTTGCCGGGATTGTCGTAGACGGCCGTGAAACGGACCGAGTCGCCGGCATGCAGGGTGGTGGGGGCATAGGTGAAGCCCTTGAACGTGGG
>JAZLFZ010000053.1:0-6745 GCA_045616065.1 Bacteroidaceae bacterium
ACCCCAGCTTGGCCGGTTCCGTGTAGGTGTAGTGGTGAACGGGCACATCCTCCTGCACCTCCATCTTCTTGTCCTCCTGCCTTACGAACACCGTGGGCACGTGTGCCATCATCTCGCGCTGCTTCAGGTAGTATTCGTCGCGCGTCTCGCCCAGGCGGTCAACCCAGTCCGTGTAGTATCCCATGGTCTTTGTCATCTTGTGGCCCACCAGCAGCACGGTACGCAGGGAGTCGGTGATGGCATTCCCGTCCTTGTCCGTGGTGTGAACCTTGTAGTCATAGCCGACGGTGAACATCGTCACGTCGATACTGTCCCTGTTCTGGCAGAATGCTGCAGATGCCAGCAGCAAGCCTGCGATAAATGTGATTGTTCTTTTCATTTGGTTGTATGATGTTCTATAAGTTATATTTTGAACGCGTTCAATTAATAGATATTGCTTTATACGATTTCTGCCGCAAAAGTACATGAATAGGGCAAATATTGGGGTATTTTCGGGTTTTCAATTCTTTTTCAATTGATTGAAAACTGAGTTTTCATGCTTTTTCCATGCTTTTTCGCTACCTTTGTGCAGAAAATAACAAAAAAGATGAAGTACCTATACATGTTGGTTGCCTCGTTGTTGCTCGCATCGTGCGGGACGAAATACAACGAGATGCAGGAGTGCCTGACGCAGATGGAGGGCAATGAGGAGAACTATGACACACCTACCACCGACTCGCTGGCGCTGGAGGTTGTGACCTATATGGAGATGCACGGCACGCCCGAGGATCGCCTGCGTGCGTGGCGCCAGGTAGGTAAGGTCTATCACAGGATGGGCAACGGCGGCTATCGCAACGAGGCATACAAGATGGCTGTGGCCAGCATCGACACCACGCAGGCGTTCGACAAGATACTCTTCGCCCTCACCCTCTCCGAACAGGCACAAGCACTGGCATGGACACTCCGTCCCGAAGAATCACGCGCTACAACATTCCGCGCCATTGCACTGGCCGAGGCTGCAGGCGACACCGTGACTGCCATGTACATCCGAGGCACGAACTACGGTAATTTTCATACTGACACGACCAGCGGTTTCACGGTGGCACGCGAAGCCTACGACTATCTGTGGGAGCACCGCTATTACCAACAGGCCGTGGATGCCTACGGTGCAGCTTTGTTTATGTCCATCGATGGATATGAGCCCGATACGTTCCACATGCACCTTGACCGCCTGGTAAAGCACACCAAGCACAACATCACCGACCCGCATTCATGGTGGACGCGAGAGTACCTGCTGGCCAGGGGAACCGTCTACCAACGCCAGGAGAACCGCGACTCGTGCATACATTATTTTAAGAAACTGGCAGAGGCAGATATGAAGGGAGTCAAGGTGCCCGGAATACGTGGACTTTCGCACCTGGCCGATGCCTACGGCCACTGGGGCGATACGCTCCAGGCCAAGCAGTGCGGAGAGCAGATTATGGAAATCTCCTATCACAACCAACAACTCAGGCAGGATAACGATAGCAAGATACTGTCACAAGTCTATCAGTCCATGCACGCCCAGATGGAGAAGGACGAGGCTGCGGATCGCAAAGGTGTGATGATCCTGCTCGCCTCCATCATGGCATTGGTACTGATCCTGTTCCTGCTATACCGTCAGCGAATGATGAGGCAGCAGCGACGGGAACTGCTGCAACAGAATGGCGAATATGCCGCCCTGTTGGCCTCGCTCCAGACGAAGGAGACCATCCTCGAGAGCCCCCTCGTAAAGCACATCCATGAACTGTCCACCCACGACGCCCATCCCTCGGCCGAGGAGTGGCTGCAGCTCCAGACGCTCGTCGAGACGCAGCACCCCACCCTCTTCCCCTCCCTGTCAAAGGACTATACACTCAGCGAGCAGGAGAAGCGTGCCGTCTGCCTGATTGTGGCCAAGTGTACGCCTTCGCAGATGTCCGTCCTACTGGTATATTCAAAGGGAAACGTCAGCAACCTCCGTCGCCGTCTGTATCAGAAGATTACGGGCACGGACGGCAGTGGAGCCGATCTGGACAAGCTGGTGAATGACCTGTGCCGGTAGACACTGATTCATCATTTATCAGTTTTTCTTGAAACCATAACGCACTCTAATGGCACACGAAGGCACGAGGGGCACGAAGGGGTGTGGTTTTAGACGCAGATTCCGCAGATTCCGCAGATTTTTTTCGCACGAAGGCACGAAGAGCACGAAGTCTAAAAAAAAGGATGGGCTCAGAGGGAAAAGAAACATCTTCGTGCACAGAAGAGGGTCAAGACTATTCCTTCAATCCACAAAATAAATCACTTGGAAATCTGTTGTTGTGCCTGCATGTCCCCTATTTATCTCTTCTTCGGCTTTAAGTCTATTCGACAGAAGACGCTGGCAAGCAGATAGCGTGTGAGCCCCTTTTGCCAGTGGCTCTGATAGCCATTCACGGAGATGCTATATGTGTGCAGGTGAACCTGATTCAGCAGGTCATAGGCCGTTAGTCGTGTCTGCAATTTGCCTTTCAGCCATGCTTTTTGTATCTGGGCATTCCACATCAAGTCATTGGTGTTCATTACTCTGCTATATCCTCGTCTATGAATCATATTGATGTCTGTCGCCATTTTCCATCCGTATGGCATCGACCAATGAGCGGTTAGTCCATACACAAAGTCTTTGGCATGTGCCTCCAAACTACAGGCTTGGTTGTTACTTGCCTGGTTTAGGGTGAAATTGAAGTGAGGTTGTATGTCAAAATGCTCATTCTTACGATAAGTCAATCCTATGTCATAACTCAATTTGAGTTTTCGTATGTCGATTCTCTCCTGTATTGTCATATCCGACACAGTGCCCATATAGGCAAGGTTCTGCCACAAGAGGGTTATTTTATTGGAAAGCTCGAAATGCCCATTCTTGCCAAGCGGATGACTCATCTCCAATCGGTTGTCCCACATCCAATTGCCATCCATGTTAGTGGGAGTGCTAATATACCCACCCGTTTGAGGATTGTACTCATTTCTTCATATCTTCCCATTGCACGGAATGAAAGGAAATGCCCGTTCGCCATTCTCTTGCCAGTGAACAAAGACTGGCGGTAGTTCTGTTCCCAGCCTTTGTTATAAATGGCATTTGTGAATCTGTTTACGAAGCTGTCGTTGTTGAAGGAAACTGTACTGTCATTGCCGTGTTCCCGTATGCGACCTATGGTAATGTCTGTCGTCAGATCCATGTTTGGGCGCCCACTCGAGTAATAGTTGTTAAGCATGAATTTCATGTTCCTGTTCGTCCCGTTGGCTCCTGAGAGGGTATTTATTTGATTGTCCTGCAATGCCGACACATTCTCACTCCTTGATTCCAATAAAGGCTTGTCCCATTCAAGTTCAAACCGAAGGTTGTCATGCCATTTGTTTGCCTTGCCATAGAAATTCATATCCCATTTGTTCCGGACAATCGTCATGACGTTCTTCGGCTGTCCGATCGTTTCCCAATTACCCGTCAGTCTTCCTGGATCACGATTATCACTTAGATTGTTGGCATTCAGAACACTACCTATACGCGTTCTGTCGGAATACATTGAGCCGAAGGCACGTCCCAACCAATGACTACCAGTACCACCACCAACTTCTACATTGGCCAGATAGCCTCGCTTGTAGTCACGTTTCAACACCACATCCATCACATAGTCCTTATGCTTTTCGTTGGCATCCATCTTCCACTGTTCGTAGGCGGCAGGTCCACGTTCGTATACCTTGATGTCCTTAACTATAAAATGGGGTAAGTTTTCAAGCATCACCTTATTATCCCCTTTGAAGAAGTCACGGCCATTTAGGGTCAGACAATCTACTCTGCGACCATAGACTTTGATTTCTCCGTTCTCATTGAGTTCAACTCCAGGCAATTGCATTACAAGATCCTGCAACATGCTTCCCTCCTGCAAATCAAAAGCCGTGGCATCATATATCAACGTGTCGCGCTTCCATACGAACTTCAGCTTCGAAGCAACCACCTCCACTTCGTGCAAGGTCGTCACCGAGGTATCTCTCCTTGCCTGCATCTTCATCAATATATCTGGCAGTTGTACTGTTGTTTCGTACTTCTTAGGGTTGAGGCATACGTTAAGAGTCACGCTCTTGTAGTTCGGACTCTGAATCTCAATCGTATACCTCCTACCCACGCTCAGCTTGCCAAACGACACAGCTATATGGCCTGCAACCGTTGTCCCATTCCTCACAACCTTCTGCTCGGTGTCGCGGATGGTGAACTGAATCTGCCCTACAGGTGCCAGGGAGAAAGAGTCGACCACAAAGGCCTCAATACCGACTTTGCGTTCTTCATCCTTATTTTGAGCCTTACAAATTGTACAATTATGAAATAAGACAAGCAATAAGAAAAGAAGTCCCTTTGTGCAGTACGCCTCTTGATGATTGAAGCTCATGATTGTTTATTGTGATTCATTCGAGGGTTCCTTGAAATCCTTGTCACCTCCTGCCAGCTGAGGGGCTTTGTTGGGGTTGACGTAGCTGGTGCTCGTCAAGCCGACATGCAGGTCCAAGGCTATTCCGGAACGGACGGTCTCATAGCCATCTTTCGTGAATACCAGCTTGTTTTGCGGGTCATTGACCAGCATCTCGAAGTGGCCATTGGCATCGGTGATGGTGGCACCCACCATCTTGCCTTCCAGTGTTACTTGTTGCACCTGCACGCCTGAGAGAGGGGTTCCGTCGGAAGGACTCTCGATGACCTGACCTTTGATGCGGTCGCCAGCCTTGACCTCACGGTTACTCAGGATGATGTCCTTGAGGAGCTGCATCCTGGACTCCTCGTCCTTGATTACCGAGATATTGTCGATATCCTCAGTCTTCAGGGAGTTCAACTCCTTCAGCGTGACCTCTATACCGTCAATAATAAGAATAGCATCGGGTTTCAGGGCAATGACTGGGAACGTGTCAAGCTTCTCCTCACTGTAATCTACGGTGAAGTTACTCTCACTCTCCATGAGGCTTGCCAGGTCTGCCGTCGTGCTTTGCGTCTGATCGTCTGGCATAGAGGTGGGCTCTGACAGGCTTGGCAGGCTGACCTCCCTTTCCAACAGAGTTTTCACATCGGGCACGACTTCGGGGGTGGCAAAGGCATAGAGGGCAAAGCCCATGGTGGGGATGACGAACAATGCCTTGAGCATCTTCCATCGGTTTGATTTCTTTTGGTACATCATAATGATACGTTGTTTGAGTGAGCCTCGTCCGAGGGTGTTGGCAAATGGCTGCATACGATTGCCCACGGCCTTCAGGACGAGAAGTTGTTGGTATTGTTTTGCATCGATACCTTGGTTGATGACGGCCTCGTCGGCCTCGTATTCGTGGATGGCTCGCAGGTCATGTCCGAGGAGCCAGATGAAGGGGTTGAACCACTGCAGCACCTTCATGGCCTCCAGCAGAAGCAGGTCGTAGCTGTGGTGCAGACGGATGTGCTCCTGCTCATGGGTGAGGATGCTCAAGCGATGCTGCTCATAGTCATCCACGCTCATCACGATGTAACGGAAGATGCTGAAGGGGGAACGGATGCCAGGCTTGAGAATCACGGCGTTACCCCTATCGTCGGTGTGACGCAGTCCGCCTCGCATCTGCCGCAGTACAGATAGAGTTTGTACGAATAGGATGGAAACCATCATCCCTACACCTGCCAGATAAACATAAGCGAGAAGTTGGCCCCAAATGAGTAGTCCTTCCCCCGTCCCCTCCCCCGAAAAGGAGGGGTGAATCCGTATGACGGGCAAATCAGCAAGATAGCCAGTTGGCAGCTGCATGGCCTCCTGAACGATGGTGGGCTGACTGACGGTGAGGTGCACGAAGGGCAGCACCAGCGAGGCAAGCATGATGAGCAACAGACTCACACGATTGAAGCGATGGAAGGTCTCGCGGCTGAGGAAAGCGAAAAAGAAGCTATAGAGCAGAGCCAGCGAAACGGCAGACCGTATTATAAATTCATAATTCATAATGCTTAATTCACAATTCATAATGCATAATTCACAATTCATAATGCATAATTCATAATTTTGAGCCAGACGCCAGTGAACTGGTGGCAACGCGCAGCTCAATTATGAATTGTGAATTATGAATTATGAATTAACTCAAGGATTTCTTGAAGGTCTTTGTCGCTGATTTCCTCCTCCTTGGCAAAAAAAGAGATGAGCGACTTCAGCGAACCGCCGAAGAAGGAGTCCTTCACCTCTTTCATAAACTTGCGCGTGTACTCCACGCGTGTGATGAGCGGGTAGAAGTAGAACGTCTTGTCACCCTCCTCACCCTTGCGAAAGCTGACAAACTCCTTGGTGGTGAGTATCTTCATGAAGGTAGCTATGGTGCTGTAGGCAGGCTTGGGCTCAGGGTACTTCTCGATGATGGCGTGCGTACTCATCGATTTGCCCTCGTCCCACAGGATGTTCATGATCTCCATCTCGGCCTTGGTCAGCGTGTGGTCGTCTTTCTTGCGTCTCATATCTAATGTTTTCGATTATCTGCTGCAAAGGTAAACGAAAGTTTTAGATAATACACCACGATGGTACTCCTAAAATGCATCGCACACCCCACATTTAACATTTATTGTTAGATATTGCCGACGCTAAGTAACTGTGCAGAATGATTTTTATAATGGTATATTAAAATTATATTAAAAAAATATTAAACTCCATTTTGTGACACTTTCAAGGTTTAATCTTATTTTAATATTAGTTTAATTTACCACAATAATTATAAAAATAAA
>JAZLFZ010000054.1:0-70006 GCA_045616065.1 Bacteroidaceae bacterium
AGTCCAATGGGAACTCACAATAACATGCAGGATTGGACTGAGATCTACATTTTGATCAAGTCAAAAGTCCTACGTCGGGATGACATTAATGCTTAAATACAAGATGTTACAAGGGTGGGAAACTCTTCAATTATTTAATCATCACTAAGCAACTGTCCCAGATGCTGAACGGTAAGGGCTCTACTGTATATCTCCGCAATTATCTTGTCAACCAGGAGTCTGTTCGTGCTGTGACATTCGATGAGAATTGTGCATCCGACATGAAACTCCACGTACCATATCCCATGTTCGTGTAATTGTGTAAGAATGTAATCTTGAAAATCAATCCGGTACTGTTGCCAATCTCTTGCGCTTCCCCATGTTTGGAAACCGTCAAGCAGAAACTTGTATGTCATACCGATTTTCTGTATTTCAGGCGTTATACTGCGGATATTTGGTACTATTTTTCGCAATACGCTTGCTTAACTGCGGATAAATGTGTATTTTTGTGCCTGAAAAATAGCATAACTGACAATTTTGTAAAGAGGATAAATCCAACCTGACAAAGTAAACCTAATAACGAACTGACGATGAAAAGACTACTGACTTTCGTGACATTTGCTGTGGCATCGCTTACCCTTATGGCCCAGGGAACCGTGGAGGACTACAAACGAGCCTACCAGGTGCGCAAGGACTTTACCCGCAGCCGCGTCACAGGCGAGGTGGAGGGTGCCCGCTGGCGCGACAATTCCACCCTTGTCTACTCCCTTCGTAATGCCGAGGGCGCGATGGAACAGAAGGCGGCCGTGGTGGATACCGAGGGCAAGGTACTGCTCGTGGAACCCTCCTCGCTGCCCCGCGACCGTGAGAACGTGGATCGCCGCCCCACCCGTGGTGACCGCCGTGGCAACGGCAACGGCTGGAGCGGACAGGGCGAGTGGAACACCACAAAGACGGGGCCGCAGAAGTTGCAGAACCACTGGATGAACGTAGACGAGGAGCGTGGTGGACGTTCGGTGATGAGTCCCGACTCGTCGAAGATAGCCTACGTGCGCGACTACAACCTCTTCGTGAGCGACAAGGACGGCAAGAACGTGCGGCAGCTGAGCTTCGACGGCACGCTGAGCCACTACTACAGCGGCTACTTGCGTTGGAGTCCCGACAGTCGCTACATTGCCATCAACAAGATACGCCCGGCTGAGAAGCGCTACGTCTACTATGTGGAGAGTTCGCCTGCCGGTCAGACGCAACCCATCCTGCACCAGCAGGAGTACGCCAAGCCCGGTGACGAGTTGCTGCAAAGGTCGCCATGCGTCTTTGAGGTAGCTACGGGGCACTGCATCCTGCCCGACAAGGCCCTGTTCCCCAATCCATACGAGATACGTGGCCCTGAGTGGAACGGCGACAGCCAGTCCATCACCTTCGAGTACAACGAGCGTGGCCACAAGGTGTTCTCTGTGCTGGAGATGAACGTCGAGACGGGCCAGATGCGCACGCTGGTGAAGGAGCAGAGCGACAAGTTCGTGAACTACAACCGCTACTATCGTCATTACATCAACGACGGCAAGCAGATGCTGTGGATGAGCGAGCGCGACAACTGGACACACATCTATCTGGTCGATGTCGACCAGAAGTTAAAAGTTAAAAGTGAAAAGTTAAAAGTTCAGGGGGAAAGGTTGAAAGTTAAAAGTGAAAAGTTAAAAGTTCAGGGTGCCGAATGCCCTATGCGTCAGATTACGAAGGGCGAATGGGTGGTGCGCAAGGTACTGCGCGTGGACGAGGAGAAGCAGGAGATGTACTTCACGGCCAGCGGTGTGAACAAGGACGAGGATCCCTACCTGATACATTATTATAAAATAGGTCTGGACGGCAAGAACATGGTGTGCCTGACGCCCGAGGATGGAAACCACTCGGCCACGTTCAACAGCGACTACACCTACCTCGTCGACACCTACTCGAAGGTGGACACGCCGCCCGTCACCGTGGTGCGCAGTGTGGCTAATCCAGCCGAAGTAACCGTGCTGGGACGTGCCGACATCAACCGTCTGGAGCAGGTGGGCTTCCGCATGCCCGAGGTCTTCCATGCCCCCGGTCGCGACGGCAAGACCGAGATGTGGGGTGTCATCTATCGTCCCACCAACTTCGATCCCTCGAAGAAATACCCCGTCATCGAGTATATCTACTCCGGCCCCGGCGATGCCTATACGCCGAAGTCGTTCCAGCCCTACAACTGGTACTTCACCAGCCTGGCCGAGCTGGGCTTCATCGTGGTGCAGTTGGACGGTATGGGTACCAGCTACCGTGGCAAGCAGTTCGAGGAAGTCTGCTACAAGAACCTGAAGGATGCCGGTTTCCCCGACCGCAAGGCCTGGATACGTGCCGCTGCCCAGAAGTACCCCTACATGGATGCCGACAATGTGGGCATCTACGGTTGTTCGGCCGGTGGGCAGGAGAGTACGGCCGCTGTGCTGTTCCATGGCGACTTCTACAAGGCAGCCTACAGCGCCTGCGGTTGCCACGACAACCGTATGGACAAGATATGGTGGAACGAGCAGTGGATGGGCTGGCCCGTGGACAGCAGTTACGTGGAGAGTTCGAACGTGGCCAACGCACATCGTCTGGAGCGTCCGCTGATGCTCGTGGTGGGCGAACTGGATGACAACGTGGACCCTGCCAGCACTATGCAGGTGGCCGATGCCTTCATCAAGGCCGGCAAGGACTTCGAACTCGTCGTCATCCCCGGAGCGCACCACACCATGGGCGAGGACTTCGGCGAACGCAAGCGCCACGACTTCTTCGTCAAGCACTTGCTGGGCGTGAATCCGCCCAAGTGGAGTGAGATAAAGTGACGATAGCGGACAATTCAGATGCGGGACAGTAGATTTTTCGCGTAATTGACTGCCAAATCATATATTTTTACTAATTTTGCAGCGCAGATTGACAAAAACAAAAGAATAAGACAATGATAAAGAAGAACGTATTGATTATGGCGTGTATGGCTGTCAGCATGATGGCCAGTGCGCAGGAGGTGGACAAGAGTAAGGTGCAGTCGCAGGCCAATGCGGCTGCTTCGGCACAGGCAGACCTGAAGAAGGTGGACACGGGCGAGAAGGTTTGGAAGTTCTCAGGCGTGACCGGTCTGAACGCTGCCGCTACGGGTCTCTCCAACTGGGCAGCCGGTGGTAACAACAACTTGAACGGTGTGGTTTATGGCCGTCTGCGACTGCTCTATCACAAGGATCGTCTGGCATGGGACTCCGACCTGGACGCTGAGTTCGGTATGAGCTACATCGACCAGCAGAGGGACAAGGTGCAGAAGTCGAGCGACCGCTTCCGCCTCAGCACCAAGTTCGGTTACGAGATTGCCAAGGGTTGGTACGCCACGGGTCTGCTGGGCTTCAATACACAGTTTGCGCTGGGTCGCGACTACAAGGGTCTGGACGACAAGAACCCCATCATCTCCAAGGGCCTCGCTCCCGCTTATACCGACGTGTCTGTCGGTATCGACTGGAAGCCCAACGACATCTTCTCGGTCTACGTTTCACCCATTGCCGGCCGCTTTACCACCGTCTCGGTGAGCGAGGGCACCAACCGTAAATACGCCGACCTCTATCCCCTGGCCGCTGGTGGTCTGGAGCAGTCGCTGAAAGAGAAATATTCGGTGTGGAAGTATAACAAGAACAACGAGAAGGACTATAGCATCAACACCCGTGCCGAGCTGGGTTTCTCGCTCAAGGGAGGCGTGAACTATGGCTACAAGGACCTCAAGGTGATCTCCACGCTGGGCCTCTACACGCCCTACGCATGGGACAAGGTGCTGGTGACCGATGCAGACGGTGTCAGCTCGTATCGCGACAACAACCGCCGCTTCGGCAACTTCGACGTGGACTGGGACACCTCGATTTCCTACAATTTCCTGAAGTATCTGCAGGTTACGCTCTCCACCTCGCTCAAGTACTATAACGGTGTGAAGATAGAGCGCGACGGCGTAGCCTGTGAGCGCATCCAGCTCAAGGGCGTCCTCGGCGTCGGTTTGGGCTACAAGTTCTGACATAAACACTTCTCACACGAAGGCACGAAGCACGAAGTTACTCCTTGGTTCCTCAGAACCATTCTTTTTAAAAACTTCGAGCTTCGTGCCTTCGTGCGTTATAATTTATCAGACGGCACACGAAATCCGCTCTAAGTGCCTTATCGCTATTTCTTTTCGGCTATCTCCAGATAGATGTCGTGGTAGATGGTCTTCCAGTTCTCTTCGACCATCTGCTTGAGGCGGTTGTAGGTAGGGATGGAGTGGGTGATGGCCATCAACACATCGGGGTTGTAGCGTGTGCCGGCCTGGGCATAGAACTCGTCCAGGATTTGACAGAATTCCTTGTTTTGGCGGTAGTTGCGTCCGATGCGGCTGGTGGCAGCCTCGAGTGAGTCGCAGAAGGATACGATGTCGACGAGTATCTTGTCGGGATGGTCTTGCAGGTCTATGTAGTCGGGGTATCCGGCAGTGCCGTCGTACCACTTGTGGTGGCCTTCGATGATGGGCCTGAACTCGCTGAAGACGTACTCGTCGCAGAAGAGCTGACGGCCTATCTCGGGGTGCTTCTTGAGCAGAGAGAACTCGTGGTCAGTGAGCTTGCGGTAGGAGTTGGTGATGATGGGCGTCATGAGCAGTTTGCCCACGTCGTGGAAGAGGCAGGCCTGCTCCATGAAGTGCAGTATGTTGGGCTGCATGCGCTGCACGTCCTCCACCGTCCGTATTCTGCTGCTGATGCCGACGAGCATCTCGGGATGGCATTCGATGATGTTCTGGGTGATGATACGTGCATACTCGGCCACCGCCTTGCAGTGGCTGTACGTGTCGGTCATCATCACGGCCAGCGACTTGGCCATGTAGTCCAGCTTTCTTTTGCCCTTGACGTAGGGTGTGCGTATCATCACGCGCACCATGACGCTGATGAGGTAGATGGTCTGGTTGTCCATGGCCTGCACCTTGTGACGGCGGTAGATGGAGAGTATGAGGTCCCAGCAGCGCAGCACGTTGGCTTCCTTCTGTTCGGGGCTGAATTCGTCGGCCTGGCTGTTGGTGAGCAGGTAGCCCAGCAGGATGTAGGTGGCGGTGGTGAGCTGCGAGGTGGTGAGTGGTTCGTCCGACTGGCCGTAGAGGCTGAAGAGCTTGCGGCTGGTGAGGTCGAACATGGCCGACATGGGTGGCGTGTGGAGGTAGAAGGTGATGAGCAGTTCGTTGAGGACGAGGTCGTCGGTATCGTCGCGCACCATGTCGTAGCGGCCTTCGTGGGTGTGTGCCCTGACGTAGGCTATCTTGTCGTGCATCTCCTGCTCTTCCTCTTCCGTGCGGTGGTGGGTGAGGATGAGCTGCATGATGCGCATGAGGGGGTAGAGACGTGCGTTGCGTAGCAGGTACTCGTAGTAGACGGTCAGGATAGGGTCTTGCAGCGTGACGGCTTCGGGGCCTGTCAGCACGTCGCGCAGGTGTTCGTAGAGGGCGTCACGTTCCTCCGTAGTGCTCTGCAGTCTGAACTCGTCGAAGTGACCTATGAGATGACAGATGGCATAGATGTGCCACTCGTATTCGGGCGCCCCCTTGCGTAGCGACCGGCTCACCTCGATGCTCTTGCGGAAGTGCTGTATGGCCTTGCCGACAGCCTCCTCGTCGCCCATGTGGCGCATGCCGATGTAGCAGTCTCCCAGGTGGAGGTAGAGCTTGGCGAGCTTGCCGCACACGGCATCGGTGCGTGGTGTGATGGCCTCGTAGTGGGGCAGCATGATGTGCCCGGCCATACGCTCTACGATGAAGGGGTCGAGGGAGTCTCGGTTCTGGAGTACGAGGTCGTAGAGCATGTCGTAGTCCTCGTCGAGTACGTCGCCTCCGTTGTAGAACTCCATGATCTGGTCGAGGTGCTGCTGGTTGCGCTGGCACATATCCTGCTTCATGTCGGCACTCTCGCGCAGGTAGTCCATCCAGTCCTCTTCGTCGTCGATGTGGAAGAGGCGTTCGCTCATCTCGTTGTAGAGGGTGCGGTCCTCGCGCAGTGTGTCGAAGGCTCCGCGCACGTCGGGCACGCGTCCGGTCTTGTATATGAGGTAGTTTCCGTCGAACTTCTTGGCCTGGTGGCAGAGTTCGGCAGCTTGCTGGTAGAGCTCGTCGAAGTTGAGGCCCTCGGTGGCCACGTAGCGTATCACGCCCACGCTGATGCTGAGGCGGTAGTGCCCCATCTCGGGCAGTTGCATGGCGTTGATGCGGTCGAAGAGGCGCATGGTCATCCGGCGGTAGGCCGATACGTCGATTGTGTCGCTGGTGGCCTGCAGGAAGGCGAACTCGTCGCCGTTGAGGCGCATGATGAGTTCGTGGGGCATCATCTGTCGCAGCACGGCTGCCAGTTCCTTGAGCAGCTTGTCGCCTGTCTGGTGGCCGAATCGCTTGTTGATCTGGGTGAAGTGGTCGATGTCCAAAACGACGAACATGCCGCATCCGCCCTCCTTCATCCTGTCGTTGAGCAACTTGCTGCCCTCCCAGCGGGTGGCCAGTCCGGTCAGTGGGTCCGTGGCCGAGATGCGAATGAGCACGTCCAGTTCTTCCTGCAGCCGCTGTATCTGCATCTGCATGCGTTCGAGGTTGTCCCTGTCGAATGAGTCCTTGCTGTTCATAGCTGTTTGCGCCAATGTTTCTTTTTTAGATGGTCTCCGTTACAAAGGTACGCAAACTTTTCCGTAGAATCGTCTTTCGAGAGCTTTTTTTTCGTCTTTGCGTACGAAAGTGACTCGATTACGGGCAAAAAGTGACATGAGTGGGGGAGGCATAGTGCCAATTGCGGGCTACGGCATGTATTGTCTGACGTAGCTCATCACCGCCTCACGGTAGGAGTCGGATACGGGAATCGTGACGTCATCCAGCCGCACCCCCTGCCGGTCGAAACTGGCTACCAGTGGCATCTGTACGATATAGGAACGGTGTACGCGCATGAAACGTGGTTTGGGCAGGTAGCCTTCCAGTGCCTTCATGCTGCTCAATGTCAGCACGTGGCGCTGGGTTGCACCCGTGGCGGAGGACACATCAGCCTGTGAGGTAAGGTGTATCTTGACGTAGTCTTTCAGCGACTCGATGTAGCGTATGTCGCGTAGGTAGATGCGCACCTGCCGGTAGTCGCACTTGACATAGAGGAAAGCCTCGTCGGGTGCCACCTGGCAGTGGCGTTCCCATGCCTTCTGTGCGGCCTTGGTGAACAGGGAGAAGTCGATGGGCTTGAGCAGGTAATCCACGCTGTTCACCTGGTAGCCCTCCAGTGCGTATTGTGGGAAGGCGGTGGTGAAGATCACCATCGTCTGGTGCGGCAACCTGCGTGCCAGTTGCATGCCCGTCAGTTCGGGCATCTGAATGTCGAGCAACAGCAGGTCGGGCCTTGCTTGCTGCAGTCCGCGTTCCGCCTCTACCGCGCTGTTCCAAGTGCCAACCAGCTCCAGAAAAGGCGTTTGCTGCACGTAGCGTGCCAGCAATTCGACGGCCAGGGGTTCGTCGTCAATGATTGCAACTTTCATCTTTCTTCGTCGTTCAGCATTTGTCAATCGTGAGGTCTGTCACCCATTCGTCGCCCTGAGGTCCGTAGTGCCACGTGTGGCGTTTGGGATAATAATGTTCCAGTCGTCGCTTCACCGACTCCATTCCTATCCCGTGGCCGCTCCTGTCTTCCTCGTTTTTGGGATGGAGCGAGTTGGCGATGCGCAGGTGCACGTGCTGCGGGTCCTCCTCCAGACAGATGTCGATATGGCAAGCAGATGCAGGGGTCACACCGTGCTTGAAAGCATTCTCGAGTAGCGAGACGAAGAGCAGCGGCAACACTTGCGTGTCTGAATCCTCGTTGACAAGCAACTGTACATTGACTGCCACGTTGCGGGCCAGTCTGAGACGCATCAGTTCCACGTAGGAGTGTATGAAGTGTGCCTCTGAGACAAGGCTCACCTGTTCGCCCTGGCTCTCGTAGAGCGTGTGGCGGAGCATGCGCGACAGTTCCATCACGGCCTCTCCGGCCTTGGCGTTGTCGAACTGCGTGAGCGAGTAGATGTTGTTGAGCGTGTTGAGCAGGAAGTGCGGGCTCATCTGATGACGCAGGCCGCGCAGCTCGGCTTCCTGCTGTTCCTGCTTCAGTCGGGCCATGCGGCGCGAGGCCTGCACGGCATAGGCCACAAAGATGACGAGCACCAGTGTAAAGCCGTCGCGCAGTCCAGTGAAGACCACGAAGTGCATCCGTCGTTCGGCATGCGATGAGCGATGGTGCGGCGGGCGTTCTGGTGGCATTTCGGGCAATCTCTGCCCGTGATGTGGTGGAACGTGCCTTAGTTCCATGGGGTGCCAGAATTCCTCTCTCATGTCGTACTCCAGCCTGTGTGTGAAAACCAGGAAGACGGAGCAGAGCAGCATGAGCAGCGCATTCTTCACCAGTGCGCTTCGTCGGTTCCCATTCTGGTAGAAGTGTGGGAATATCCACAGATAGTTAACCCAGAAGACCAGCAGCATCATGCAGGGTTGGGCGCACTTGAAGAGATAGTTGCTCAGCGTCAGTTCCTCCTTGGGCCCCATGAAGAGGAGGGGCAGCACAAGGATCAGTGTCACGGATGCCAGTGTAAGTCTTTTCATGTCGCAAAGGTAGGCATTCTTGCCGACATGGCAAAGAGTTGGGCATCGCATTCGTCGATAAAAAGGGGCTGTTCGTCTATTTGTCTGCAAAAAATGTTCGTATTATTCGTTTCCGAGTGGTGTTTTTTCGTAATTTTGCAGCACCTAACTTATCCTATATATATAATGTTATTAAATCTTAGAAAAGTCCTCTTCCTTGCCATGCTCATGGCAGGGAATTTGGGACTTCTGGCAGAAGTAGTCGTCGTGGACGACAGCCAGACAACGATGTCCGTGGCGGCCGTGAGGAGCATATCCTGGACGGGCGACTTCAAGACGGGAAACCTCGTCTTCCACTTTGTGGACGGACAGCAGACGACCGTACCCTTCACTCAGATAGCACGGATTGTATTTAGAACCGATGACCACGAAAATCCTTCCAATCCGGAAAATCCGGACACTCCGGATGGTATGCAGCAGACCGCGTACGATTCGATGCGCGTGTCTGTCAGCGGTGACCACCTTTTGCTGAGTGGTCTTCCTGCCCAGTGTGACGTGCGTGTCTTCAGCGCATCGGGGTGCCTTGTGAGCCGTCTTGTGGGGAGCGCGTGCATGTCGCTTCGTGCACTCCCTGCCGGTACTTATATCGTGCAGGCAGGAGACCGTTCCGTGAAAATCCTCAAACGTTAAATCCCCTGTTATGAAATTACGCAATATCATCCTTTCGGCCGTGTTAGCCGCAGGAACACTGGCATTGGCCGATAACTACGTCGTGCTGCATTTCACGTCGGGCGCAACCGAGAAGGTTCCTGTCGATGAATCAGACTCCATCGAGGTCTACCAATCCATGCTGACCCTCCGTGGACAGACTTATTCCTGCGACACGATCGACCACGTCAGTTTCCTCTATGAGGAACCTGAATCTGAACCCGAGCCTGAAGTTCCGAGCGACACCATACGCGTGGTGTGGAACGGCATCGACACACCGCT
Organism: Bacteroidaceae bacterium; assembly: GCA_045616065.1. Classification (GTDB taxonomy): domain Bacteria; phylum Bacteroidota; class Bacteroidia; order Bacteroidales; family Bacteroidaceae; genus Physcousia. The sequence continues at coordinate 9,596 of JAZLFZ010000054.1, forward strand.
CGTCACCTGTTCAGCCCCCGGCGTGACCCCCTTTGTGCAGGGAGGCAATGTCACCCTGACCAACACGAATAACGACACCGAGTACACCTACGTCCTCTCGGGGCAGAGCACGGACGGCTCGTTCACTCTCGTCAGCGACTACAAGAGCACCGTGGTGCTCGACGGCCTCTCGCTGCAGTCCAGCCTCGAGGAGGCACTCCATCTCAAGTGCGGCAAGCGCGTGGCACTGGTGGTCAGCGACGGTACCGTCAACAGCCTGTCTGATGCCACTACCGACAACGGGCAGAAGGGCGCCATCTACTGTAAGGGACACCTTGAACTGTCGGGTGGGGGAGAATTGAACCTCGTGGGCCACGTCAAGCACGCCCTGGCCTCGAAGGAATACATGCAGCTGAAGAAGTCCTTCGGTACGCTCAACATCACGGGTGCCGCCAAGGATGGCATCCACGCCGGACAGTACTTCCAGATGAACGGTGGCAAGGTGAACATCAAGGGCATCCTGGACGACGGTATACAGGCCGAGACTACCGATGACAATACGGACGAGCAGAATGGTCAGCTCATCATCAAGGGCGGCACCCTCGACATCACCTGTACGGCCGACTCGTCCAAGGCCCTCAGGAGTGACTCGCTCATGACGCTGCTTGGCGGCAACCTCACGCTCCACTGTTCCGGAGCTGGCAGCAAGGGCATCAAGACCGAGACCGACCTCATCGTGGGCGACAAAGCCTCGTTGACAGGGCCCCGCCTCACTGTAGTCACCACGGGCGGACAGACCACGGGCAGCGGTAGCACGGGTGGCAATACGGGTGGCAATACCGGAGGCTGGGGCGGACGGCCTGGCGGCGGTGGCTGGGGCGGCGGTAAGCCCGGTGGTGGCCAGTCGAGCGGTGGCTCTTCGGCCAAGGCCATCAAGTGTGAGGGCACCTACACCCAGTACGGAGGCGACATCTACATCGAGACAGCCACCGAGGGCGCCGAGGGCATCGAGTCGAAGACCAAGTCGGCCAGTTCCATGAACTTTGCCGGTGGCAACCTCTTCATCAAGGCCTACGACGACTGCATCAACTCGGCCGGCAGCATCAACTTCAGCGGAGCCCGCGTCATCTGCTATTCCACCGGCAACGATGCCATCGACTCCAACTATGGCACCACCGGCTCCATCCGTGTCACCGACGGTGTGGTCATCTCGTTCAGCCAGCGTGGTGGTGCGGAGATGGGCATCGATGCCGATGCCATGAACCGCATCGTGGCCAGTGGAGGCTACCTCATCACGGGCGGCGGCTCGCAGGGCAACATGAGCACCTCGCTGGGCAGCGGCTCGCAGCACTACAAGGTGTGGAACGGCAGCCTCAGCTACAAGGAGGGAACCTACTACAGCCTCGTGGTCGGTGGGCAGAACCTGCTCACGTGGCTCCAGCCCGCAGCCGTCACCTCGAGCTTCAATGCCTACGCCGGTGAGGGCTTCACCTCGGCCGTCACCATCTATAGCGGCAGTACGGCTCCCACGTCCGGCACGCCCTACGAGTTCCATGGCTCGGCCACGGCAGCCTCGGCTCCCATGCTCTGGGTGCCTGGCGACATCACCTCGGGCACCAAGTTCAGCAGCTTCACGGCCAACTGACCCGGGTCGGTAGGACGTTGTAAGGATAATTATGAAAAATGGGCCGTTTTCTCTGCGTTATTATCCAACGTTGGAGAAGTGGCAGGCGTATACGCGAAGGACTTAGTTGTTGATTATCAGTATCATAGAATTTTTGTGTGGCCGAAATGCTCTTTTTGACGCAGCGTCGAAGCGATTTTAACGCAGCGTTGAACGGATTCTGACGCAGCGTTAAACAAATTTTTACGCAGCGATGAATGAAAAAACACGCTGCGACAACTCAAAAGTGCTGTGTTAGCGCACAAAAATACTCTTTCCAGTGCCTCTCCTTCTGCTAGAAGGTGAAAAAATCGGTACAGGAATATGTCATGTCTTTTCAGTGTAGTGAAGACTGGAAACAGAAAAAGGGAACTATGAGCCGTCACTGGCTTGCAGTTCCCTTTATTGTTTTAACACGGGTGCGTCGCAGCGTGGCTATCGCACCATGATCTTACTGCCACGGTGCGGTTGAAGCCCTTGCGAGGCTATGAGCCCGCAGGGATTGCGCGGTCCAGCAAGTCGTATCAGGTGATGGCGTTGGCCCTCATGCTGAAAGTTGCAGTCGAGTGAGGGGGGCAAGCAAACCTTTTGGGAGTTGAAGCGTCTAAGAAGTAATGACCAGTGGACAAACAGTGGCGTGGCTGAAGACCCACATCGAGGGTGGCAAGGCGCACGTCGTGTTACATGCCAAAGGCAGGGCCATGGCGCAGTGCCTTGTGTATGATGTGATACTAACTAAAAGGTGAAATATGAAAAAACTACTAACCGCTATCCTGCTTTGCGCAGGAGTTGCCGCAATGGCACAACAGGAACCAGTGAATAATGGGCAGGCTCGTCGTCAGCGTCGTGATTTCCCACGCGAGACCAAGAACCCCAACGCCCACGACCCCGTGATGGCCAGGGGTGAGGACGGACGCTACTACTGCTTCATGACGGGTATGAACGTGGGCGTGATGTCCAGCGCCGACATGGAGACCTGGAAGTTTGAACCCTCGGCCCTGAAGGAGACGCCTCAGTGGGCACGCGACACCGTGCCTGGCTACAACGGCCATACCTGGGCGCCCGACATCAGCTATCACAACGGCCTCTGGCACCTCTACTACTCGTGCTCCACGTTCGGCAAGAACGGTAGTGCCATCGGACTGGCTGTCAATAAGACGCTCGACCCCAAGTCGCCCGACTTCGGCTGGGAGGATAAGGGCATGGTCATCGCCTCGCACCGTCGCCGGGACAACTGGAACGCCATTGACCCCAACCTCGTCGTGGACAAGAAGGGGCAGCCCTGGCTCACCTACGGTTCCTTCTGGGACGGCATCCAGTTGGTCAAGCTCGACAAGAAGGACTTCCGCACTCCTCTCACCAAGCCTGTCACCATCGCCCGTCGTGTGGACCGTCGTATCTCGCTCGCCGAGATGAACGATTCCACGCACTTCGAGATTGAGGGCGGCAACACCATCGAGGCTGGCGAGAACGCCATCGAGGCTCCCTTCATCTTCAAGCACGGCAAGTACTACTATCTGTTCGTCAGCTTCGACTACTGCTGTCGCGGACAGGCCTCCACCTACAAGACCGTCTACGGTCGCAGCAAGAACCCCCAGGGACCCTACCTCGACAAGAGTGGCAAGCCCATGGAGTATGGTGGCGGTACGCTGCTCTACGGTCCCAACGAGGAATTCTTCGGCGTGGGTCACAGCTCAGCCTACGAGTGGGACGGCAAGTGCTACTTCATCTCCCATGCCTACGTCAAGGACCAGAACGGAGCCGCCAAGCTCTTCGTCCGCCCGATGAACTTCGACAAGGATGGTTGGATTGTGACGGAAGAGTAAAAGAATTCGAACTTCCCTGCCCTTGTTTGTTAAGTGTGCCGCCTGATGAATGGTGCACACGAAGGCACGAAGCTTACGAAGTTTTAAGAACAACGAAAGCACGAATAGCTCGAACGGAATTAGGATAGCCTTCGTGCTTTCGTGTCTTCGTGTGCCGTCTGATGAATGGTGCACACGAAGGCACGAAGCTTACGAAGTTTTAAGAACAACGAATAACACGAATAGCACGAATGGAAATAGGATAGCCTTCGTAGTTAAAGTTCATCCCAAAATGACTCGGGCAGTGAGACATTCTCCATATCCTTTGCGGCTTCAAACAGAGGAGCGATGTCTGCGGGTTCAAAACCTGCTATGCCACAGCCGATTGGCGTAACTAGGAAATGCAGCTCCCCGTGCTGGGAAGCGTATGCCAGGAACTGGTCCACGTATGGTTTTATGGTTTCTACCCCGCCTTGCATTGTTGGGATGGCATAGCTTTGTCCCTGTATTCCGACGCCATTGCCCATTTCTGCACCGAAGCGTACGTGAGCCATGTGGGCCGCACCACCGGCATGGATGCCACGAAGGTTTGAACCGAAAACGAATATCTCGTTCTCTCTGAGTGAGGTGATAAACTCGGGTGTGATTCTTGCATTTGCCATATTGATAGATTCTTCTGCCATTGACAGTTCGCATTCGTCTGCGTAGGGACGATTGTACATTTCTCGCAGGTCTGGTGCCGTGGAAGGACAAACGCCAGCATGGTTGGCAGACGCTTCTGCTCCAAGGTAGGTGCCGCTTCCGTAGTTCTCAATAACGAAGGGGATTACTACCTCTTCCATCATCTTCTTGTATCGCTGATTGACGGCAGAAGGAGTAAGCCCAACTTCTGCACTAACCTCATTCTGCTTGTAGCCAAGTACGAAAAGTTCCCAGGCGAGGTGTCCCATCGTCCGATCATTGTAATGATGACTAACAGCTTCCGCAATCTGTTCCATCATTCCCTCTTCCTGGTCAGTGGAGCGCACATACTGCATCACTATATCTGCGTCCGTGCGGCTCTCAAACTCCTTCTTATGTGCTTTGAGCGCATCCATCGTAACGAACCAAAATCCTTTGAACATGAAGGCTGATAGTTTCATGTTCTTTGGGCGGTCGGCAAGTTGCCTGAAATCGTGCGACAAGAGTTGAAGGTAGTAATCATGAGCAAGTGAGTAAAAATCCAGCCCTACCTTGTTCTGCAGCTGGTACTTGCTGTCAAGCACAAGGTAAGCCCTGCGACAATAGCCGTAGAAAAACTCTTTTGTTATGTCTGCGTCAAAGGTCCGAAAACCCCTGATTACCATGTCATCTGTAGGAGTCATTGTCTTTTTTGAAAGTCATCTGAAATGCAAAGATACAAACTTTTTGCAAGAAAAATAATTTTTTTTTGCTCAGCTGCTTAATTTTTGGCTTTTTTTCTCTTCTTATGCATAAAGACGTCTTGAAAATTACAACTCATCGATTTACAAATTTCAATTTTGGAGGACAGGAAAATGGCCGAAGTAATCAAGAAAGAGACCATCGTGACAGAAGCCACAAAGGTGACAATAGGTAAGGAACACAAGAAGACATGGAAGGACATGACGCCAAAGAAGCAAGGTGTTCTGGATATGGTAATAGCCTTTGATACCACGGGGTCAATGGCAGCGTACATAGAGGATGTGCGCAAGCAGGTTGCGGAACTTATCCCTCGTCTGTTCAAGGACAATGAGGATCTGCGTCTCGGAATCGTGGCATTTGGCGACTATTGCGATATGAAGAGCAAGTACGAGTTTGGCGATGCATACCAATGTCTTATGCCAACCAACAACGAGAATGAGATAATCCGTTTCATCAAGGAATCTAAGGATACAAGTGGAGGTGACGGTGATGAGTTCTATGAACTTGTGATAAAGAAGATTGTCGAAGAAACACCTTGGCGCAGAGGTTCTGCACGAAGCATCTTGCTTATCTCTGACGCAGAACCACATGAGGTTGGTTACACTTACCCCGATTTTGTAAAGAATAACCAGATTGATTGGCGTAACGAAGCTCGTAAGGCTGCAAAGCGTCGTATCAAGATTGATACCGTCACTATTGATCCGTTGCCATGGTATAAGGAGGTTTCTCGCATGACCAATGGGGTAAGTGTGCCATTCAGTTCAAGCCACAAGACAGGCGACCTCGTTGTGGCGGCTACTCTCTCACGTGGTAGCGAGAAGCAGCGCATGATGTTTGACGAGATGGAAGCATGCTGTTGTGAACCCGAAATGGCAGCTGTTTACAGATCATACCGTAAGGAAAGAGAATCAAAAGACTAAGCAACCAGCGTTCATTGCGTTATGACTCAAAAAAGAGGGTCACGGTGACGGGACCGCGACCCTCTTTTTTCCTATTCCAATTCCATCGATTACTCTGCAATCACCGTGAACTCGGCACCGCTGGCAAACTCGGCTCCGTTCTGGCTGCTGGTGGCGGTGAAGCGCAGGTAGCGAGCCTTCTGAGGCTTCTGAAGGAGTACCTTCTTCTCCTTGAGGTTGTTCTCGAAGTTGCCTTCTGCTACAGCGTTGCTCCATGTCTTGCCGTCGAGGCTGAGCTGCAGCTTGTAGCCCTTGATGTTACCATTCGCTCCGCCATCCTGGCGAGGCAGATAAGTGAAGCCCTTGATGGTCTTGACCTCGTTGCAGTCGAAGTCGAGCCAATGGGGGTAGGTGCCCATCGTGATGCTGTACATGGTGTGCCAGATGGTAGCGGGATCGCCATCGACAATGTTCTTGGCTACCTCGCCGCTGGGACCCTCCTCGCTGCTGACGTAGATGACCTCGACGGGTACGGTCTCTATCTTGCTGTACGTGGCCGTGGTCTTGGCCTTGTCCTCACCCTGGTACCAGGCCGAGACGGTACCGCCATTGCGAAGGGCAACGGTGCAGGGCATGCGCAGCATGGGGTCGTAGGTCTGCATCTTGCCGGGTTTCTTGCCGGGTTCTGCCACTTGGTAACAGATGGTGCTGGGCAGGTTGCCATCACCTGTGATGGTGACGTTGCCGGCACGGTCGCGCGAGATGCTGACGGGACAGGGCTTCTGGCTGGTTACCAGAGCACGCTCGCTGAGGTCTGCACCACGGCGGACGGGACTGATGATGAGTTTCATCTGGTGCAGAGATCCCTGTACGCGGTCTTGTGAAAGAGGACCGCCCTGACCACAACTGTTGCCACCAAGACCAGTTACCTGGCAGTCGAGATGAACGTATGTGCCGTCGCTCTCAGGCAACTCATGAGGATGAGCAGCGAGGGTCATTTGCAGAGCGCTCCAAGGTAGCACAGAAGCTGAGATCCAACGGCTGTTGGTGGTGATGCCGTTGACGGTCTCAGTCATGGGTTGGTCGGCAATGAACTGCAGACCGGTGCCTTGTGCGTCGGTGACAGCAGCCCAGCGTACACCTTCGCGGTTACCCATGCTCTGAGGCTTGGGGAAGTTGACGAACTGGTCCTTTACGGTGCTCTTGTAGAGGCCTACGAAGCTGCCGGTTTTGCGGTCGGCATAGTTGTTCAGAGGACCGCGTCCGTAGTACTGGTATTGGTCGAAGCGGGTGGACATCTTGAGTGCATAGCCCAGACGGGGTAGGGCGATGCTGGGATCGCTGCTGACGATGCTGCTCGACAGGGCAATGGTGCCGTCGGGGTAGATGGTGTAGCGCTGGGTGGTGGTGAAGTGGAAGGGGGCATCGCTTTCGCCGAGGGGAGAGGCCTCGATGCGCTCGAAGGGCTCGCCAGCCTTGCCGGGACGGTGGATGACGCGGCCTTTCTCCTTGGGTTGAGAGATGACGTTATAGATGATGGTGATGCTACCATCCTTCTCATTGATGATGATGGGAGCAGAGGTGGTGCGGTGCTGCAGGTCGTAGAGGCCATTCTGGAACCAAGCGTTCCAAGCCCAGTTGTCGTTATCAACGGGAGCACGGAAAGCGTCGAGCTTCAGGCCGTTGCCGCTCTCGATAAGATACTGGCCACCGTAATTGTAGAGGCTGAGCGAGCCGTTGCTATCGTCGAAGCTAAGGTTGAAGTTGGAGCCGGTGATACAAGTCTCGGTGCCGCCACGGGTGACCTTGAGGGATCCCGAAGGAGAAACTTCGGGAACGGTGGCTGCGCTAGATCCGGGAACGGTGGCTACCTCGCTCAAGTTGGCGAGCTGTGTGTTGTTCTCAATGAAGAGCTGCTCAGACATCTGTACGTAGCCGGCACGTGCCCAGGGCTTCTCTTCGGCCAGACGGAACTCGACGTTGAGGTAGAGCTCGCCGTCCATTGCCTTACCACCCAGTGTTGCAGTGAAGGTTTGCGACTGACGCGGAGCGATGTTTTTGTTCAACTCCAATGTTATAGCCTCCAAAGGCTGTCCGTTGAGCACAGGTATGGCACTGATGTAGTAGGTGTTGGCTGTGATGGGTTCGAAGTAGTTCTTGTTGAATACCTTGATATTTACTTTTTTAGCTTTGCTGCCACCTATCGTGATATCCTTCACGCTCTCCAAGGTGACGCCTACGTTCTGATATACCTTCTTCACCTCGAAGTACTGTGGCTTGGGGGTGAGGTCGGGCAGGATGATACCGTTCATACAGAACATACCATCGTTGGGCCAGTCGCCGTGGTCGCCACCGTAGCCCATGTACTTGATACCGTCCTTGGTGTAGGTGTCGATGGCCTGGTCAATCCAGTCCCAGATGGCACCTCCGCAGAAGAAGTTGGTCGACTCCATGGCATCCCAGTAATCAATGAGGTTGCCCAGAGAGTTGCCCATAGAGTGAGCGTACTCAGAGATGTGGTAGGGGTACTTTACGTTCGACTTACCCTTAGCCACCTGCTGTACCCAAGCCACGCTGGGATACTGGTTCGAACCCATATCGACGATGTTGTTGTTGCGCTCGTACTGCACGGGACGGCTCTTGTCGAAGGCCTTGATAGCCTCGTAGGCAGCTACGAAGTTCTTGCCAGGACCTGCCTCATTGCCAAGACTCCAGATGACGATAGAGGGATGGTTGATGTGTCCGTGTACCATCTCCATGTTGCGGGCTACGTGAGCAGCCTTCCACTCTTCGGGGTGTGAGAGTGAGGCGTCGCCGTAGTAGTACTCGTGGCTCTCGAGGTTACATTCGTCCTCGAGATAGATGCCGTACTTGTCACAGAGGTAGTACATGTAGGGATTGTTCGAGTAGTGCGACATGCGGATGTGATTGATGTTGCCACGTTTCATCAGCATCACCTCTTCCTCCATCTGTTCGTGGGTGATGGCATGGCCGCGGTCGAGGGAGGTCTCGTGGCGGTTGACACCCTTCAGCTTGACGGGCTTGTTGTTGACGTAGAAATAGCGACCAGCCAATCCGAACTCGTCCTCCGAGGCGGGAGTCTCGCGAATCTCCACCTTGCAAACGCCGAAGTAGGTTGATACGCAGTCGATGGTCTTCCCTTTCTTGTCCTTCAACTCGGCAACGAGGACGTAGCGGTTGGGAGCCTCGGCGCTCCAGAGATTGGCCTGACCGATGGGCAAGGTAATGCTTGATGTGGTTTTCTCGCAAGTGCCGTTGGCCGAAGCCTTTACCTCGCCAATGATGTCGTCGGTATAGATTTCTACGGGATAAACTTTATAGCTGTAGTTGTAAGCCTTCTGTTTCTTCTTACCGTTGTCCTGGATGTTCAAGTCCACCTTAATCGTGGCATCGTCGGCACCAATCTGTTCCGTTCTCACCACCAGATCCTCAATCTTCACGCTGGGCGTAGAGGTCAGGTAAGTGCTGCGGATGATGCCCGGCAGGCGGAACATGTCCTGCGCCTCGAGGAACGAAGCGTCGCTCGAACGGTATACCTCGACGGCTACCGTGTTCTCCCCCTTATTATTTATATAAGGTGTGATGTCGAAAGAGGCCGTGTTGCGGCTGTTCTTCGAGAAGCCTACGTACTTGCCGTTGATCCAGAGATAGAAGAACGAGTCGACACCATCGAAGTTGAGGATGATGTTACGGCCTTCCCATCCCGCAGGCACGGTGAAGGTGCGACGATACGAACCGACCTCGTTGGGGTACTTGTAGGTGGTGTAGCGCTGGTCTTTGGGCTGGCGCATCACGCCTTCCTTCCAGTCGCCCACCTTGATCTCGTGGTAAAACATTACGGGTTGGTTGACGTAGAGAGGCACGCCGTACTTCATCTCGCCATGCTTGCCCAGTCCCTGCACGTTCCAGCAACCGGGCACCTCGATGTTATCCCATGAGGTGACGTCGTAGGTTGTCTCGTAGAACCTGGCTGGACGATCGTCAGGCTTGGCTACCCAGTGGAACTTCCACGTACCGTCGAGCGACTGATAGTATTCACTCTTCTCGGGTTGTACGCCCTTTGCCGACTCGGCATTGGCGAAGTGGAACATGTAGGCGGTGGGCTGCAGTTTGTTGAGCGAGAGGCGCTCGGGCGACTGCCACTCGCTGCCGTCGGGATTCTGCACGGTTCCGTATTCGAAGCCCTTCAGGACAGGCGTTTCGTTTGTGTTTACGTTGTCGGCCCAAGCCGTAGCGGTCAGGCAGCATAGTGCCAAAGAAGCGAGTAGTTTCTTCATGATATGTATGTTGTTTGTTTGATTTCGGGTGTAAAGATACTAATTTTAATTCATAATTCATAATTCATAATTCATAATTTGCGCAAAGTGCGATAAGTTTTTGGTAAATGCGCGCTGAATGGTCTTTCTTCTTCAGGGAAAGTGCCTTGTTGTTGTCAACGTTTTTTGGCGGAAAGTGACATAATGCAACGTCTGATCCGTCACTTGGTTGACATAAATCAATTAAAAGATGATTTTCTGGAAAAACATTTCGTATTGTTGTGTCAGTATCTGAAAAAGCCGTACCTTTGCATTGTCAAAAGGAACACAGCGGTGTTCGACCTAAGAATAAGAATTCAATAAGGTATCAAGAGATATTCAAGAATCACCTCAGAATGACAATAGGATTGAAACTTTAAGGTAAAACAGAACATAGGTGTTAGATTTAAGGTAAGACAATAGGTGTTAAGTTTAAGGTGAAACAGATTTACTTAGGTAACAATTAGTTTGGATTTAAGGTTAGTTAGATATTAGTTTTGGTTAAGATTAGTTAGGTATTAAGTTTTGTAAGGTTGAAAATTAGATTTACTTAGGTTTTTAGAAAAAGCATTAAGGTTGAAATTGAGCAAAACTGAAAAGAAAAGTAAGATTCGTTAGTATTAGTTATTTTAAGGTTAATTAAGATTGATTTTATTCAAATTAGATTAGCTGTTGAGAGCGTTCTTTTGCGAAAAAGGATGCTCTTGTTGTTTTTATATGGTTGCATGGGGAAGACGCACCAATCCCTGAGTCGAAGGTGTCATTTTCCTTTATATTATGTTCTTTGATGACACAATCCAACAAACTCTTCAGGCTGACCGTAATAAGAAGCTTTTCCGCCCCTTTTTATGCAACGTACCGTATGATGATGTTTATGTAAATTTGAAGTGCAACTGCAAAATTACATAAATAATTGGTTAAAAAACGACAAAAGCTATGTAAATTTGAAGTGCAACTGCAAAATTACATAAAAAACTTGCGTGATTATTTGTGTGTTGGACAAAAATACATACCTTTGCAGTTGGAAACAAAAAAGAAATAAAAATGAAGGAGTATAGCATAGAAGAATACCTGACAATGTACGTGGCTGAGGAAGAGGCTACGTATGGGCGGGCAGTCGTGCGCCGAAATATAGGAAACGAAATGACGGAAGCGTCGAAGTACTTTCCCGTCATTACCGTCACAGGGCCCCGTCAGAGCGGTAAGACGACCTTGATACGTTCCCATTTCTCTCATCTGACATACTACACCCTTGAGAACCTTGATACACGTGCGCTGGCTTCCACCGACCCCGTGGCCTTTCTCAATCGTCATCCCGAAGGCATGATACTCGATGAGGTGCAGAACGTTCCTGAGCTGCTATCCTACATACAGGGCATCGTGGACGAACATCCCGAAAAGCGCTTCATCCTTTCCGGCAGCAACAACTTCACGTTGCTGAAGAGCATGACGCAGAGCCTGGCCGGGCGCAGTTGTGTGTTCGAACTTATGCCCATGTCTTTGTCTGAGGTGGCAGGGTGGGCTCGTACACAGACGCTTGACGAGTTGCTGTTCAACGGTCTCTTTCCCGCTATCTGTACGAAGCACAACACAGCCAAGTATCTCTATCCGGCCTACGTCAGGACCTACATAGAGCGCGATGTGCGGCTACTGACCAACGTCAAGGACCTCATGCTCTTCCGCACCTTCCTGCGCTTGTGCGCGGGACGTATAGGCTCCATCTTCAATGCTTCGGAGTTAGCCAACGAGGTGGGGGTGTCAGCCAATACCATCCTGTCGTGGGTGAGCATTCTGCAGACGTCTTATCTGATCATTCTCTTGCCTCCTTATTTCGAGAACAGTCGCAAGCGTCTCATCAAGAGTCCTAAGATGTATTTTTGCGACACAGGGTTGGCGTGCTCCTTGCTGGGCATCCACAGCCCCGCTGAACTCTCCTCACACGCCATGCGGGGGCACCTCTTCGAGAATCTGATAGTTACCGAGGCGTATAAGAAATGTCTGAACAGCATGGACGAGCCTTCGCTCTATTTCTATCGTGATTCCAATCAAAACGAAGTGGACTTGCTTCGCGTCACGTCGAGTGGCATGAAAGCATTTGAGGTGAAGAGCTCTTCGACTTTCTCTGCGCATTTTGAGAAGACGCTCAGGTCATTTCCTGTCTGGGTGAAACCTACTGTCGAGGAGCGTACCATCATCTATGCCGGAAAAGAGGAGCGCAAGGAGGGCGACATCCTTTTGCGCAATTTTTTGGAGGCCAGTGAAGAGGGCGTGTATTGACACGCTCTCTTTTTTGTAAATTTGGAAAAACACTCGCTTATTCGTACCCTTGACCTTCGGTCTAAAGTACTTCCGTTCGGTTTTTCCCAAATAAATTTGGAAAAACACTCACTTATTCGTACCTTTGCACGCAAAATATAAATTAATAAGGTATAATGGAATACAATTTCAGAGAAATCGAGAAAAAGTGGCACCAGAATTGGGTGGCCAACCAGACGTATAAGGTAAAGGAGGACGAGAGCCGCAAGAAGTTCTACGTGCTCAATATGTTCCCCTATCCCAGTGGTGCGGGTCTGCACGTGGGACATCCCCTTGGCTACATTGCCAGCGATATCTATGCGCGCTATAAGCGTCTGCAGGGCTACAACGTGCTGAACCCCATGGGCTACGATGCCTACGGTCTGCCCGCTGAGCAGCATGCTATCAAGACGGGCGAGCATCCCTCAATCAGTACATTCCAGAACATAGATACTTATCGCCGTCAGTTGGACAAGATAGGCTTCTCCTTCGACTGGGACCGTGAGGTACGCACCTGTACGCCCGACTACTACCACTGGACGCAGTGGGCCTTCCAGAAGATGTTCAACTCGTACTACGACGAAGAACTGCAGAAGGCACAGCCTATAGAGAAGCTCGTCGAGAAGTTCAAGGCAGAAGGCACCTGGCCTGCCGATGAGAAGGAGCAGAGCGAGCTGCTGATGCAGTATCGCATTGCCTTCATGGGCGAGACGATGGTGAACTGGTGCCCCGAGCTGGGCACTGTGCTGGCCAACGACGAGGTGGTGAACGGCGTGAGCGAACGTGGAGGATACCCTGTGGAGCAGAAGAAGATGCGCCAGTGGTGCCTGCGCGTGAGTGCCTACAGCCAGCGTCTGCTCGATGGCCTGGAGACTATCCAATGGAGCGATTCCATCAAGGAGACCCAGAAGAACTGGATTGGTCGCTCAGAGGGTACTGAGGTGCAGGTCAAGGTGGCCGACCAGGACGTTGACTTCACCATCTTCACCACTCGTGCCGATACGATGTTCGGTGTCACCTTCTTCGTGCTGGCTCCCGAGAGCGAGCTCGTCGATCTGGTTACCACGCCCGAGCAGCGTGCCGAGGTGGACGAATACATCAAATACGTGAAGAGCCGTACCGAGCGCGAGCGTATGATTGACCATACCGTGACGGGTGTCTTCAGTGGTGCCTACGGTATCAACCCCATCACGGGCGACAAGTGCCCCATCTACATTGCCGAGTACGTATTGGCCGGCTACGGAACCGGTGCTATCATGGCCGTTCCTGCCCACGACTCGCGCGACTATGCCTTTGCCAAGCATTTCGACCTGCCCATCATCCCCCTCATCGAGGGTGCCGACGTCAGCGTGGAGAGCTATGACGCCAAGGAGGGCATCGTGACGAACTCGCCCGTCAGCGAGGACAAGGCAGTGAAGTATGACGGTGAGATACTGAACCTGAACGGCAAGACCATCAAGGAGGCCATTGCCGAGACGAAGCGATTCGTGAAGGCCCACAAGCTGGGTCGCGTGAAGGTGAACTACCGCCTGCGCGATGCCATCTTCAGCCGTCAGCGCTACTGGGGCGAGCCCTTCCCCGTGTACTACAAGAACGGTATTCCCACGATGATTCCCGAGGAGTGCCTGCCCGTCGAACTGCCCGAGGTGAAGGATTTCAAGCCCACCGCCACCGGTGAGCCTCCATTGGGCAACGCACAGGTGTGGGCCTGGGATGAGCAGAACAAGAGGATTGTGGACAAGGCGCTCATCGACGAGAAGACCGTCTTCCCCATCGAACTCTATACCATGCCTGGTTTTGCCGGAAGCAGTGCTTACTACCTGCGCTATATGGATCCCAAGAACGATGAGGCACTCATCAGCGAGAAGGCTGCCGAGTACTGGCAGAACGTAGACCTCTATGTGGGTGGCAGCGAGCACGCTACGGGTCACCTCATCTACTCTCGCTTCTGGAACAAGTTCCTCTTCGACCTGGGCGTGAGCAAGAAGGAAGAGCCCTTCCAGAAGTTGATTAACCAGGGTATGATCCAGGGTTGGTCAAGCTTTGTGTTCCGTGTGAAGGGCACGCAGAAGTATGTGAGCTACGACATGCTCGACGTACAGTATGACGAGGCCACCAAGAAGAACCGCTACTTCTACGAGGGTCAGGAACTGGACCCCATCTACACCGACATCAGCACCGTGGAGGGCAACGTCCTCAACGTCGAGAAGATACGTAACTGGCTGCCTGAGTTCAAGGAGGCTGAGTTCGTGCTCAATGCGAACGGTCAGTACGTCATCTATCAGGCTATCGAGAAGATGTCGAAGTCGAAGTACAACGTAGTCAACCCCGACGACATCTGCGAGAACTACGGTGCCGACACGCTGCGTCTGTACGAGATGTTCCTCGGTCCCATCGAGCAGTCAAAGCCCTGGGACGTGGCTGGTATAGACGGTTGCTTCCGCTTCCTGAAGAAGTTCTGGGCATTGTACTGGGGCAAGGGCGACCAGTTGCTGGTCAGTGATGCCGAGGCTTCAGCCGAGAGCATGAAGAGCCTGCATAAGCTTATCAAGAAGGTGAGTGGCGACATCGAAGCCTTCTCGTACAATACCTCAATTCCCGCCTTCATGGTGGCCACGAGCGAGTTGGCTCAGCAAAAGTGCACCTCGCGCCAGGTGCTCGAACCTCTGGTCGTACTGATAGCACCCTTCTGCCCCCATATCGCAGAGGAACTGTGGGAGGCAATAGGACACACGACCAGCGTGTGCGATGCCGAGTGGCCCTCGTTCGACGAGAAGTACCTCGTCGAGTCGACCGTAAAGGTGGGTGTACAGTTCAGCGGCAAGGTGCGTTTCACGATGGAGTTCGCGGCTGACGCTACCTCACAGCAGATGATTGACCAGGTGATGCAGGCCGAGGAGAGCCAGCGTTACCTCAAGGACAAGACGGTGGTGAAGCAGATTGCCGTTCCCGGTCGCATCGTGAACATTGTGGTGAAATAAAACAATCGTATGAATCAAGTCTTTAGCCAGCAGAAGGCGTGGACCTTCCTTAAGGACTTTTTCTCCATTAACCTGGGTATGGCGGTCTATTCTTTCGGATGGGCCGTCTTCCTGCTTCCCTACCACATAACCACGGGCGGCATGGCGGGTATGGCTGCTATCTTGCAGTACGCCACGGGTTTCCCGATGCAGTACACCATCCTCATCGTCAATGCCATCCTGCTGGCGCTGGCTTGGTGGCAATTGGGCCCCAAGTTTACCATCAAGACGGCATACGCAGTCTTTGCGCTGTCTTTCTACCTGCACTTGGGACAGGATGTTATGACCGACGAGGCGGGCAACCTTATCAAGGTGCTGGAGGAGGGGCAGGACTCGATGGCGTGCATACTGGGTGCTGTATTCAACGGCGTGGGCATCGGCATGGTGTTCCTGACGGGTGGCAGCACGGGTGGCTGGGACATCGTGGCGGCCTTGATAAACAAGTACAAGAATATCTCGCTTGGCCGCGTGCTGCTCTACCTCGACTTCTTTGTCATCGCCTCCTGCTGGCCCCTGTTCCACGAGTGGCGTATGGTGGTGTTCGGCTATGTGACGCTGGTTGTCTATACCTTTGCGTTGGATATGCTCATCAACAGTTCGCGACAGGACGTCCAGTTCACCATCTACAGCGCGCACTACGATAGGATGTGCGAGGAGATACGTCGTCGGACAGGTCACACGATGACCCTGCTCTGTGGCGAAGGTGGCTATACGCGCAAGGAGATGCGTGTCATCGTAGTCATTGTGCACAAGCGGGAGTCGGTAACGGTATTGCGCCTTATCCACGAAATAGACCCGACAGCCTTTGTCACCCAACATCGTGTGGAGGGTGCCTACGGACTTGGATTCAATGCAATAAAACCTTAGTAGATTACTAGAAATGGGAAAGAAAGATATAGTAGGTGTGATACGTGATTATGCTTTCATGATGTTCGGCATAGTCTTGTTCACCATTGGTTACAGTTGCTTCATGCTGCCCTACGAGATTACGAGTGGTGGCATGGGTGGTGTGGCAGCCATCATCTTCTATGCCACGGGATTCCCTGCACAGTACAGCTATTTTCTGATCAACGTGGTGCTTTTGGCCATTGCCTTCAAGATCATGGGATGGCGCTATACAGCTCGCACGCTTATTGCCAATCTGGTCATCTCGTTCTGCATGGGCGTTGCCCAGGAGTGTATCCGCGAATCCGACGGTAGTCTGGCAAAGCTGTTAGGTGACGAACTCTTCATGGCGTGTGTGCTGGCCGGTTTGTTCGAGGGGGTCGGTCTGGCTTTCGTCTTCCAGGCCGGCGGCAGTACGGGAGGCACGGACATCATTGCCTCGTGCATCAACAAGTACCGTGACATCCAGTTGGGACGTATCATGATTCTGCTCGACCTCTTCATCGTGGGCTCTAACTATTTCGTGTTCCATAGTTTCGAGCGCACGGTAGTTGGCTATCTGGTGATGTTCATCTCGATGATGGTTCTCGACTATGTGCTCAATATGGCCAACCAGAGTGTGCAGTTCACCATCATCAGCGAGCATTACGAGGAGATAGCCGATGCTGTGAACCGGCACATGGACCGCGGTGTGACCGTACTGGATGGTTCCGGTTGGTACAGCAAGGAGAAGCGTCACGTGCTGCTCATCCTGGCCAAGAAGCGCGAGAAGCAGCGCATCATGCAGCTGATACATTACAAGGATCCCAACGCGTTCCTTTCCGTGAGCAACGTGGAGGGTGTCTTTGGAGAAGGATTTGACAGAATCAAGAAGTAGAAAAGACCCGCTCTGCCCTTTGGATCTACATTTTGCTCTTCTACAAGAGTCCCTCATGACGGTTGGTTTTAGTATGAGGACGCAGGGATGGTTACATTGTGCTGCTCAGCTATGAATAAGGAATAAAAAGGCGTAGGCCTTCTAATTATGAATTGTGAATTATGAATTATGAATTGATAATGGCCACCAACAACGAGCACAAGCTGCGTGAGATACGCCAGATACTGGGTGACTCGTATGAGGTGAAGGGACTTAAAGACATAGGATGTAACGAGGATATTCCCGAGACGAGTGATACGCTCGAGGGCAACGCGCTGCAGAAGGCACGCTACGTGAGCGAGCACTATGGTGTGGATTGCTTTGCCGACGATACGGGGCTCGAGGTGGAGGCTCTCGGCGGGGCTCCCGGCATCTATACTGCACGCTTTGGCAGTATGAACGGATATGGCGACAGCCACGACTCGGATGCCAACATAGCCTGTCTGCTCGACCGCCTGAAGGATGCCTCATCGCGTCGTGCACGTTTCCGCACCGTCATCGCCCTCATTCAGGGTGGAGAGGAGCATCTCTTCGAGGGCATCGTGGAGGGCGAGATCCTGCCCGAGCGACGTGGGCTGGACGGCTTCGGCTACGACCCCATCTTTGCTCCGACAGAGGCGGGTGTCAGCTTTGCCGAGATGGGACCGGCCGAGAAGAATCGCATCAGCCATCGTGGACGTGCTACCCAGAAACTTGTGGAATATCTGAAGGAGGCTTAAAAAACGAATATAGCCCATGAAGCGCATATACCTTATTATATATATTGTCCTCTCTGTTCTGTTCATTCCGGTGTCATGGCTCTCTGCACGCGAGCTGGGTGAGTGGACCGTGTATCCTTCTTATCAGATTGCTACGCAAAACCTGGTAGTCGGCAAGCAGGTTTATTCCTTGATGGACGGCAATCTGCTGCGCTACGACACTGAGGACGAAAGCGTCAGGCTCTACGACTGCCTCAATGCGCTTAATGACTTCCGTATCGAACACATTGCCTATAGTCAGGAGGCCCGGAAACTGATTCTTGTCTATGACAACGAGAACATCGACTTGCTCGATCTGGACGACAATGTCTTCAACATCGCCAGCCTGAAGGACAAGGTGATGAGCAACAAGCACGTAAACAGCGTAGCCGTTTATGGGAAGAATGCCTACTTGGCCATGAACGCGGGTTTCCTGGTTGTCGACATGAAGGAGGGAGTGGTGCGCGACACGTATCAGTTCGGAGTCAATGTCCAGTCGGTGGCTATCAGCAACGACGAGATATGGATATGCGGACAGCAGGGTGTCTACAGTACGCCGCTCTCGAATCCGCAGATGCATAATCTCTCCTCCTGGACGGTGCGTCATACGGCGGGCAACTGGTTTCAGATTGTCCCCTTTGACGGTGATGTCTATTTGCGTCATAAGACTGCCATCTATCGTTTCTCCAATGGGCGTGCCATTCAGTTCAGCAAGGGTACTTACAACTATCTGAAGCTTCTGTCCGACGGCCAGCTCTATTTCGGCAATGCCAGTCTGGTCAGTGTCTGCTCATCGGCGTCTTCTGTGCTGACGGTTGACTTTGCCAATACCTGGAACGATGTGTCACTGGGTGCTTCGGGCATCTATTGGGTCAGCGAGGGAGACAATGGATTACGAACCTACCGCCTTGCCGACGGAACCTTCACGGCTGGCAGCGGGGCCATACAGCCCAACAGTCCGCGGCGCGACCTCTTCTATCGTATGCATTATGATACGGACGGGAAGGGTGGCTATCGCCTGCTTGTGGCGGGTGGCGTCAATACGTTCCTGGGCATTTACAATCCTGCCACGGCTATGGTCTACGAGGATGGCAAGTGGTCTTACCTCGACGAAGTGACGCCGGCTCGCGATTACCCGGAGTTGCGCCATTACAATACCTCGGACATCGTACAGGCACCGTCCGATCCTTCGCGCATCTATGCCAGTCCTTACCGTACGGGACTCTATTGCTACAAGGACGGCAAACTCGAGAAGCTCTACAGTTGCTGGAACAGTCCGCTGCAATCCATCTTGCCCGATAACGCCAACTACAAGAATTATGTCAGTGCTACCTGCCTGGCTTTCGACGAGGACGAGAATCTCTGGATGTGCAACCAGGAGACGGATACCATCATACGCGTACTGACGCTCGACCGTAAGTGGCGGGCGCTCTACTACCCAGAGATTGCAGGACAGACACAATGCGACGGCTACGTATTCAGTTCGTCTGGTGTCCGCTTCCTTGTCTGCCGACGCATGGAGGGACGTGGCTTCTTTGCCTTCGATACCAATGGTACGCTGACCAATATGCGCGATGACAAGCATCGCCTCCTGTCCACCATTGTCAACCAGGATGGCACGTCCTATTCGCCCGACAACTTCCACTGTATGACGGAGGACCTGGACGGACGCATCTGGTGCGGTACGGACCGAGGCTTGTTCGTTATTGATGACCCAAGCTGTGTCTTCGATTCGGATTTCCGTTTCACACAGATCAAGATAGCTCGCAATGACGGTTCCGACCTGGCCGACTATCTGCTGACGGGTGTAGAGATAAAGTGTATAACTGTGGATGGTGGCAACCGCAAGTGGATTGGCACGGAATCGAACGGTGTATACCTTGTCAGTGCCGATGGCACCGAGCTGCTTTGTCATTTCATGGAGGAGGACTCGCCCTTGCTTTCCAACAACGTGCAGTGCATTGCCGTCAATCCGCAGACGGGCGAGGTGATGCTGGGAACCGACAAGGGATTGTGCAGCTACCAGGGTGATGCCACCGAACCCGAGTCTGAGCTCAAGGATAATAACGTGGTGGCTTTTCCCAACCCGGTGCGTCCCGACTATGCGGGACAGATCCGTATCGAGGGCTTGACGTACAACGCGGAGGTTAAGATCTGTTCCGTAACGGGACAGCTGCTTTGGAGCGGACGTTCCAACGGTGGTGTCTGTGTATGGAACGGCTGTGACAAGCGTGGCAAGCGCGTGGCCAGTGGTGTCTACAATGTTATCTCGAATACCGAAGACGGCAATACGGCTGTTGTCACACGCATCGTGGTGATTCGCTGATTGCTTGCCCAATAAGTGTCTCTTAGCTCTGTTTTAGGAGTTGAAGGGGTTGCGGAGTCAAACAGACTCCTCAACCCCTTTTTTTCATTACCGCGTTGATGACGCGGACGCTGCTGACCAGCTTGCCGGTCGACGTGAAGATGTCCACGTTCCATACGTGGCTGCTGCGACCCAGATGGACCGGTGTGCAGACACCACGCACCGTGTCGCCTTCATGGGCCGAGCTGACGTGGTTGCCGCTTACCTGCATTCCCACTACCGTCTCGTCGGGTTTGCAGGCCACCATGCTGCCCAGTCCGGCCAGCGTCTCGGCCAGCGCCAGACTGGCTCCGCCATGCAGGATGCCGAAGGGCTGGCGGTTGCGGTGGTCGACGGGCATGGTGGCCTCCACTCGTTCCGGTGAGGCAAAGGTGTACTGTATGCCAAGGTTGCCCATCAGCGTGTCCTTGGACTGGGCGTTCAGTGCGTCGATGGGAATCTCCGTCGTCTGCACTTCGGCCACGATAGCCTTCTCGATGGCCAGTGCGCATCCGTCCTCGTCGTTGCTCAACGTGGTGAAGTCGGCACACCGACGCACACCTTCCGTGGCATTGGCCATGGCGATTCCCGTGCCGGCCATCTGTATCATGTTGATGTCTGCAGCACCGTCTCCGATGGCAATCACCTCCTCCAGGTCGATGCCCAGCTTCTGCACCAGTGCACTCATGGCGTAGCTCTTGCCAATCTGGTATCCCACGATCTCTAGCATGTAGGGATTGGAGTGTATGGTGTCGGTCACACCGTTCAGGTGTCGCTGCATGTGCTCAGCCAGTCCTTGCAGCTCCTCCTCGTCATCGCAGAAGAGCATCATCTCGCTGGGCCAGTCTTCGATGACCATGCTTATGTCTTCCACCTGGCGCAGTCTCATTCCGTTCATCTTGGCCTCGTCGATGATGTGTGGGTTCTGGATGTCCGTGCTCACCACCTCGTCACCATCGTAGTAGGCCAGTGTCATTCCCGTCTTCCTGGCTTTCTTCTCCAGGTAGGGCACCATCTGGGGATCTATGTTGCGCTCAAAGAGTATCTCGCCGGTCCGTGCGCTGATAACCTGTGCACCGTTGTAGGAGATAATGTAGCCGTCATAGACGCCCAAGTCTATGGCTTTGGCAATGGGCAGGATGCCGTAGGTCGGGCGTCCGGAGGCCAGGGCAACCTTGATTCCGATGGTTTGTACCTTGCGTAGGGTAGCTATGGTTCGCTTGCTTAATTCACGCTGGCTGTTCAGTAGGGTGCCGTCCACGTCGAGCACCAGAAGTTTGTATTTCATCGTACTTATTGTCTTTAAGGTTTACAAAAATCCGTTTCTTATGCAAATATAGCACTTTATTCAATATGATGTGTATTCTATGTGCAAAAAATACAAAAAATTGCACGTTTTTGGCACTTTTGGGCAAATGTAGTGTTGGAAAGATAACTTTTTAGCGTTAATCTGCGGATAATTGCGCAAAAAGTAGTACTTTTGTGCACGTTTTAACTTTTGACGATGGATACGGACGTGCCCGTTTGTCAGTTCTCGGTTATTACACAGTATTATGAAAAAGATTTTTTTATTACCTCTCGCATTCGCCACTATGGGATTCTTTTCTTGTAGTGACGAGCCTTTGAACAAGGAGTGCGACATCGAACGTGCTTATATACACGTTGACAACCCTTCTGAACTTTTCTATGATGGTCAGTTTGGTGACACGTTGGCTTATTCGGAGCTGAACGGAGTAGTCCCTACCGGCAACGACAGCATCGGATTCACCATCCGCACGGGCAGCAATCCCGGTCGTTATCCCTTGTATATCACTACCACTGCCGGTTCCGCTGCTTACATCCTGCAGGACGATGCCACCATGACGGCTTTTGCCAATGGCGGGCTCATCGACTTCTCGAATGGCAAGGTGACGCGCATTCGTGTCGTGTCGGAGGATGGCGCCTGGCATCGTGACTATCGCGTCAGCATGACGCCCCGTGTACCCACCCAGGGTGATATGTTCTTTGACTTCAACGAAGGCAGCTATACGACGCGCAAGTCCAACAAGGCTGAATACTACGTATGGAACGTGTTGGAGGAGAGTGCCAAGAACGGACTCTTCCTTGGCGATCCTGAGTGGAAGAACGGTAATCCCGGCTACGCTCTCTCCAAGTCGTCCACGCCTTCTGCCAGCTACCCCACCTCGCCTGCTTTTGGTGAGGGTCCCGACGGTAGCGACTGTGTGAAGCTCGAGACAATGTCGACCGGCAGCATGGGTGCCATGGCCAAGATTTACATTGCGGCAGGCAGTCTCTTCAACGGAACGTTCGACCCCAAGTCGGCACTCAAGTCGCGTCAGGCAGCCAAGGAGGCTACCCGCATCGGTGCTCCCTTCTGCCACAAGCCTCTCCGCTTCAGCGTGGACCTGAAGTACATCCCCGGTCCTGAGTATTGGGACGAGGACAAGAAGGTGCTGACCGACATCCTTGATGAACCCGATGCCTACCTCGTGTTCTACCGCAACGAGGATGAGAACGGCAATAAGATTGTGCTGGATGGTAACAGTGTGGTTACCAACAAGAACATAGTGGGTCTGGCACGTCTGCCCCATAACTACACTTACGATCCCGAGAACAACGGTCACCCCATGTATCGCCACGACAAGCATGGCAATACTCCTATCCACGGTCTCAGTGCGGAGTGGAAGCACATCGACCTCGAGGTGGAGTATTACTCAGAGGTTGATCCGCAGATTCTGGCCAACTATGGCTATAGCATGGGCATCAGCTTCACCAGCAGCTGGGGCGGTGGTGACTTCAACGGCGCTCTGGGTTCAAAACTTTACATCGACAACATCCGCGTAGAGTGTGAGTAAGGTGATTTTTGGTTTTAACTTTTTTAGATTATACAAAAGATGAAAAAATATATTCTCTCTGCGGTTGTTCTTCTGAGTTCCCTGACAGCCTCTGCTCAGGACTCTTGGCAAAAGTATGGCCCTACCTGTGACTCTGGCTTCGGCTTCATCGCACGTGCCGGTTATACCATAGGCGGAACCATGCCCATCCCCGTACCCGCTGAGATACGCAAGGTCAACGAGTTCAGCCCCAAGGGTGGCCTCAATGTGGGTGTCGAGGGCTACAAGATGTTCACGCGTCGCTGGGGCTTGAAGGCCGGTGTGCACTTCTTCTACGAAGGTTTCCATACGGCAGCCGAGGTTAAGGGCTACCAGATGACCATTGACATGGACGGCGAGTCACTGAGCGGCTATTTCACCGGAACTGACGTGTCCAACACCACCATGATGGGTCTCACCATTCCCGTTATGGCCACTTTCCGCCTCTCTCCCCGCTGGAACCTGAGCCTTGGCCCCTATGTGAGTGCCTATTTCGATGCTACCTTTGACGGCGAGGTGTACGAGAACTCTGCTGGCCAGGGTTATCTGCGCGTGGGTGACCCCACGGGACAGAAGGTAGAGATGACCAAAGGTTCTGCCACCTACGACTTTGGCGACCAGATGCGTAATTGGGGTGTAGGCCTCGAACTGCAGGTTGACTGGAAGGCCATGAAGCACGTCAACGTCTTCGGTCAGTTGGACTGGGGGCTGACAAATGCTGTCGATCCCAGCTTTACGGCTGTAGCTTTCCCCATGTATCCTGTGTATGGTACCCTTGGCTTGGCATACCGTTATTAATAGATGATAAAGAATCACTTTATACGGAATACCAATACTGACTTATTAAGATTTAAATCATAAAAAAACAATAAAGCTTATGAAGAAAACTCTACTCGTTCTTTTTTGCGCCTTGACTGGTTTTTCCGCTCAGATTAAGGCACAGGACACAAAGGTGTACAACGACAAGCTCGTTGTGATGATTGACGATGAGTCTACCGCTCCCCTCGATGCCACTGTCAACGTCAGCGAGAATGCTGACGGCAGCATCAACTTCTCCCTGAAGAACTTCATCCTTCGTATCGAGGACGAAGATGGTGTCAGCGAGATGCCTGTGGGCAATATCGACATACAGAACCTGGCCACTCAGCAGCTTGAGGGTGGTATGCGCAGCTTTACCTTCTCGGGTGACCTCCAGATTGCTGAGGGCGACCTTGAGGGTGTTGATATGTGGCTTGGCCCCATGCTGGGCGATATCCCCTTGTCGATCGAGGGCAAGCTGACCGACGAGAAGCTTTTCGTGAAGATTGGCATCGAGATGATGGATCAGGTCATCAACGTACAATTCGGTACTGATGACTTTGAGGCTACCGCTATCTCCGCTCTTTCCGTCAAGCAGAATAAGAACCTGACCTGCAACCTCCAGGGTGCTCGTGTCAGCAAGACCGTGAAGGGCATCTATGTGGTGAACGGCAAGAAGGTTTTGAAGTAATAAAACAAACGTAAACAAAAGAAGATAATTATGAACAAGAAATTATTTGCTCTTTTGATGGTGGCGGGTGCTGGTCTCTCGGCCAATGCACAGCAGCTTCCCAATGGAACTTTCGATGACGCCTTTGTAAAATGCTATCCTTGGGAGAAGGGTAACAAGGTTACTAAAGATTACGGAACTCAACCCGAGGGATGGTGTGTTTCAAATGTTCCTAATTCTGTGGCTGGTGCGATGGGTAGTCAGGTGGAAGGCTATAACGGAAAAGCCGTAAAACTTACCAATGCAGATGCTCTTGGCAATGCTATTCCTGCCTATATGACATTAGGTACTGCTTGGGCTACGGCTGAGGCGAATATAAAAGGCGATACCCGTAACACCGATGGAGGCGTTTTCGGTGGTATTGAGTTTTCTTATCGTCCCGATGCTGTGTCATTGTGGTACAAGCGTGATGGCCAAGGGAAGGTGGACGAGTCTGTAGTGGCGGTATACAGTTGGAAAGGAACCTGGACTCAGAAGGATGTTCCTTCAAATACGGCAGTTAGTCTGGGTTATGGAACTGCTACCAAGGTTACCATGACAGACCGCGACGTGAATATCTTGGGCCAGGCTTATAATGTAGGTGGCGAAATAAGCAAGACAGATGATGCTCAGTTGGTTGCGTCTGCCAGTCAGACTATCACAGGTTCTGTCACAGAATGGACTGAACTTGAGGTACCTCTGACGTATGAGACGACTACTGTGAAGCCCGAAAAGCTGAACATCGTTATCAGTGCGGCTGGTTATCAGAGTGATGCTGAAAAATTAAACAAAGGTGTCAGCATCACCGTTGACGACGTGAAGATGGTGTACTGGAACACGCTGACTTCGCTCTCATACGATGGTGAGGAGATTCCCTTGTCAACTGAGACAACATTCGAATGCGAAAAGGAGTACGATCCCGAGCTGTTAGTGTACGTCGCCAAGAGCCAGTTTGCAGAAGTTGACGTAAAGTATGACGAGGAAACCGGTCTCTGCACCATCACTGTTTCTCGCGAAGGTGCAGAAGAGGATATGGTCTACAAGATTCAGTTCCAGTGCTGGAATACGCTGACTTCGCTCACTTACGATGGTATGAATTACCTGTCAAATCCTTTGTCAACTGAGACGGAATTCGAGTGTGACGAAGAGTTTGATATCGATTTGTTGGAGTACGTTACCAAGAGCAAGTCTGCTTCTGTGACCGTTTCGTATGACGATGAAACTGCTCTCTGTACTGTTACCGTCACTCGCGAAGGTGCTGAGAATAAGGATTATACCATCCAGTTTAAGAAGCCAGAGCCCGTCGTAGAAAACGACGTTTGCAAGGATGGTAAGCTCGACGCAGAGGATGTGGCAGCTATCGTTCGCATCGTTCTCGGATCGGTTAATGAAGGTGAAGTCTTGGATATTGAGGCTGCTGACGTGAATGGTGACGGTAAGGTTACTATCGCAGATATAACCGAGCTTATCAAGAGGTTGACCGGCGAAGGCAACAATGAGTAAGCAATGACGTTACGCGTACAGGCGCGTAACTCAGTGGGATAAAACGAAAACCCCGCATCGGATCTTGCAAAAGGCTGATGCGGGGTTTTCAGTTTTCTGCCGATTATTCGTCGGCCGTAAAGCTGTTTTTGATGCTGTCGAAGGTCTCCTTTATGTGGTAGTGGTGCTCGCGTGTGTCGTACCACATGATGAGGTAGATGAGTAGGTCGAAGGCGAGCCAGATGAGCAGGTACTTCATTCCGGTTTAGTGTTTAGAGATTAGAGTTTAGAACAGTTAAAGTGGTTGAGGGAGAGAACGAGCCGTTTCTGGTTTACAGTTGCAGTCCGTCGAGGAGCTCGCGATAGGTCTTGAGGGCATCGTCCAGTTCGGAGAGGAGGATGTATTCGTCGGCTGTGTGGCTGCGACGGCTGTCACCGGGGCCCATCTTCATGGAGGGGAAGGGCATGAGTGCCTGGTCGGAGAGGGTAGGGCTGCCGAAGGGCGTCTTGCCGAGGGCCACGGCACGGCGGAGGAGTGGGTGCTGCTCGTCGATGCGGCTCGAGTTGAGACGGAAGGAGCGGGCCTTGACGTCGCTCTTCACGTTCGCGCGTACCATATTATATATATCCTCGTTGCTGTAGAGCTCGTTGCTGCGGACGTCGACGGTGAAGGTACAGGTGTCGGGGATGACATTGTGCTGCGTGCCCGCCTGTATGATGGTGACCGTCATCTTGACGGGGCCCAGAAGCGGTGACTCACTGGGGAAACGGAAAGACTGGAACCACTGGATGTCCTCGATGGCATGGTAGATGGCGTTGTCGCCCTCGTTGCGTGCGGCATGGCCTGCCTTGCCGTGAGCCGTGCAGTCCAGCACCATCAGGCCTTTCTCTGCTATGGCCGGTTGCATGCCAGTGGGCTCACCCACCAGGGCTACGCTGATGGGCGGAAGCAAGGGCAATACACTGCTGATGCCGTTCTGTCCGCTTACCTCCTCCTCGGCAGAGGCCACGAAGACCAGGTTGTAGGACTGCCGGGTGTTGCGCAAGGCAAGGTAGGTGGCCAGCAAGGTTACGAGCGAAGCTCCGTCGTCGTTGCTGCCCAGTCCGTAAAGGTGGCCGTCCTCCGTCTGCTCGGGCAGAAAGGGATCGCGCGTCCAGGCCGCCACGGGTTTGACGGTGTCGATGTGGGCGTTGAGCAGCAGGGTGGGGCGCTTGGGGTCGTAGCCTGGTGCCACCTCCCACAGGTTGTGGCCGGTGCGTGTGGGGTGCATGCCGTGCTCCTCCATGTAGGCCTGGAGCAGGTCGGCCGCTGCCTCCTCGTTGCGGCTGGTGCGGGGTGTAGCGATGAGGCTTGACAGGAGTTTTACTTCGATATCCATGATTCGGGATTGAGTTTGGTGGTTTCCTTGCGCAGCTGGAAGTGGAGGACGCACTTGCCGTCGCTGTTGGTGGCAATGGTGCCGAGGAGGTCGCGCGTGTGTACCTTCTGTCCCTGGCTGACGATGACGGAAGATAGGTTGCAGTAGACGGAGATGTAACTGCCGTGGCGCACGAGAACGCCCTTCGTTCCGTAGAACTGGAAGACGGCCGTCACCTGTCCGTCGAAGACCGCACGTGCCCGTGCGCCAGTCTTTCCGACGTAGTTGACACCCTTGTTGTCCAGTTGCACGTTGTTCATGCCCGGCACGTTGTAGGTTCCGAAGCGCTCACCCAGCATGTAACTGCCGGTGAGTGGTACGGGCAGTCGTCCCTTGTTCTGTTCGAAGGAACCGTTGAGCACCTTGTCCTCGCTGGTAATGAACTTGCCCGTCGTTGCATTCGTCTTGCCCTTCTTCTTAGCCGCTTCTTCCTTCTTGCGCTGTGCTTCGGCACGCTTTCGTGCCGCCTCTACCTCGGCAGCGATGACCTGATCGATCTTCTTGTTCAGCTCGGCCAACTGGTTGCGCTGCTTGGCCAGCTGGTTCTGCAGGCCCTTCTGCTTGTTGTCCAGGTTGGCAATCTGCCGCTGCTGCTCCACCTGCTGTATGCCCAGCTCGTGACGTTGCGTCATCACGTTGCGGATCATCATGTTCATCTCGCTCTTGGCCGCCAGCAGGTCGTTCTGCTTCACGAGCAGTCGGCTCTGCTTGCTGATGAGTTCCTCGCCCATGGTCTTGAGGATCATGGCGAAGTAGTTGGAGTTGCGCGCCCTTCGGCTCATCTGCGTGAGCGTCTTGGCCGAGAGGACGAAGAGGGTAGGGCTGGGGTGATGGCGGTAGGCACGTGCCATGCGCAGGGCACGTGCGTATTTCTCCCGCTTGTTCTGCAGCTGTGCGTCCACCTCGTTCACCTCGTCCTGCAGGCGCGACATCTTCTCGTCCAGTTCGACCATTCTCACCTCCGCCTCGCGTATGCCGTTCAGCTTGACTTCGAGCTGTTCGGTGATGACCTGCTGTGCCCGCTGATGCGTTGTGATGTCCTGTCGTGTGCGGTTGAGGTCTTGCTGCGACTTCCGCAGGTCCTGCTGCAACTTGTCACGTTGCTTCTGCAGGTCCTTCACCTTCTTGCTGTTCTGTGCGGAAAGGGGACAGACGACAGACAGGGAGAGCAGCAGTAGGACTGCCACTATTCTCCCCATTGAGGTGGTGATGTTCTTTAGTGCACGAGGCAGGAAGCGTGATGTCATGAGGCGTTATTGCGTGTGGTCTTTCTGTTTAGTTTGACAGACTCAGAATCTGGTTGAAAGCCTGCTGGAGCGACACCTGCTTCAGCTTCTTCTTGTCGATGCTGGTGCGTGTGTCGGTCCACTTCTCGTTGGTGCGCAGTCGGCTCAGTTCCAGCTTAGCCTTGATAGGTGTCTTGTCGACGTTGATGTTCAGTTCCATCTTGTCGGGGAAGTCCCTGCGGCCCAGGCGTGCCCAACTGTCGTAGTTGCACTGCAGGCTACCACCGTTCTGTGCGGTCACGTTGGTCTGCTGCAGCGTGTGTGTTGTCATGTCGGTGATGAACTTCAGCGCGAGCTGCTGCTTGCTGGTGTGGGTCAGGATGACGTGGTTCTGCGAGTCCTTGAACTGCGAGTAACTGTTTCCTGTGGGGTTGCGGTTGTCCTTCTCTCCGGTGAGGAAGAGTTCGTTCCAGATGAGTGCCTGCAGGCTATAGAAGTCGATGTCGTTCTCCTTGAAGAAGGGTATGTCCTTGTAGGCAGCCTTGACGTACTGCTTTCCGATGCGGTTGAGGATGAGGAAATAGTCGGGCGTGAGTTCAAGTCGTCCGGCCTCGACGAAACCGAATACCTGGAGTGAGATTTGTATGACGTCGTCTCGCTTCATCTTGATGCTTCCTCCCACCTCTACCTTCTGCTTTCCGGCCGAGAGGTCCATGCTGATTCTTCCGGTGACTTGTTCTGCATCGTTACGGTTGGCACTGAGTATTTCCACGATGTTTGTGCTGGCCATGGTAGTGCCGGCAGGCGCGGTGACCACTTCTGTTGTGCTCTTTTTCGAGCAAGCTGTGCACAGCAGTATGGCTGCCACAGGCAGGATGGCGAAAATCTTCTTCATTTCTTTATGTATTTTTGTTTTCTGATTTTTTTGTTAAGTATGGCGTTCTTTGTGTCAGTGTCCTTCTGACGAGCTATCTTCCAGAGTCGTACGGCCTGTTCCGTCTGTCCGCACTGGGCCTGTATGTCGCCCGCGTGTTCCAGGAGCACTGGGCTCATGTCGGGGTCGTTGAGCAAGGTGCTGTCGGCCGCCTCGGTGTTGACGACGCGGTCCATGTAGATGCGTGCAGTGGTATAGTCCCCCTGCATGAAGAGAATCCATGCGTATGTGTCGAGGTAGGTCTTGTTGCCAGGCTCCACCTTGATGGTGCGGTAGCTCATCTTCTCGGCTCGCTCCAGCTGTTCGTTCTTCAGCGAGAGGTAGTAGGCGTAGTTGTTGAGGCAGCCTACGTTGTCGGGGGCGTAGACCAGACAGGAGTCGTAGGCCTCGAAGGCCGCCTTCTCGTTGCCCATCTCATGGTGTACGTCGCCCAGTAGCGCGTACACGTCGCCCAGGATGTCCACCCTCGAGTCCTCATTGACCTGCCGTATGGCCGTCTGCAGTGCATTGAGCGTCTCGGGCAGTTTCTTCTGCTGAGCCAGCGAGAGTGCGAGGAAGTAGTGGAAGGCCATCTCGCCCGGATGGTAGAGAAGTGCCTTCTGGCAGAGGTTGCCCACGTGCTCGATGTCGTTCTTCGAGATGTAGTATCGCAGCAGGTCCTGCGTCGTCTGCAGGTCGGACGGCTCCACCTCAAGGATGCGTTCCATGATGGGCAGCAGTTGTTCTGTCTGCTCGTTGTAGACGTAGGCGCGGTAGGCCATGTAGAGCTGCAGGAAGGAGATGTCGGGCCTCTCGGGAGCCAGCAGTGTGGCAAAGATGTGCTCTGTGTGCAGTCTTTTCGTGCTGTCGGCCAGGGCTTCGCGTGCCAGCAGTCCCAGTCCGTTGACGCGCAGTCCGATGTCGGTCTTCTCGTCGAGAATGATGGAATCGCGCATTGCACGGTATCGCAGCGAGTCGCCCACGCTGAGGTGGTATTGCATACGTGCCATCTGCAGGTTGACGTTGTGCGGGTCGATGCGTTCGGCCTTGTTCAGTATGACGCGGGCACTGTCGGGCTGGTCCACGCTGAGGTAGAGGTCGCCCAGTATGAGCAGGCTGCTGGCGTCGTAGGGGTGCTCGTTGCAGAGTGCCTTCATCTGGCTGAAGGCGCGGACGGTGTCGCCCAGGTCCATGTAGAGTCCGAACTTCTGTGTGGCGATGCGCGTGTCGTTGCCCTGCAGGGTCTGTATGCGGTCCAGCACGTTGATGGCGTCCTGCGTGCGACCGTTGCTCTTGTAGAGCTGGAAGAGCTGTGCCAGGATGTCGGTGCGCTTGGTCTGCAGTTTCGTCATGTGTTCCAGTACGGGCACGGCTTTGTCCATCTGACGTGTGGAGAGGTAGACGGAGGCCAGCGTCTCGAGATAGTGCGGGTTGTTGGGGTCGTGTTCCACGGCGTTCCGCAGCAGTCTCAGTCCTGCAGAATCGTTGCGCAGGTTGAACTGCACCATGGCCAGTTCGTAGTTGACGGCGGGGTGGTCGGCATCAATGTCGAGGCAGTGCTGCAGCAGGTCGGCCATGGCAGAGTTATTGCCCATCGCCTTCTGCTGCTCGGCGGCCAGGTAATAGTAGGTCAGGCGGCGTTGCTGCACGTCGTCCTTCGCCTCTTTGCCAGCACGCAGTTGCGTGGGAAAGAAAGCCGCCATCATGAGTATGAGCCGTAGTATTCTTGCCATGAATGTCTCTGTCGTACGTGAATGCTCCTGTTCGGCGTGCGTTCTCAGTTCTTGCCCGAATGCCCGAATCCGCCCTCGCCGCGTTCCGTCTCGTCGAGCGTGTCGGTGAGTTCCCATTCTGCCTGTTCGTGACGTGCCAGCACCATCTGGGCGATGCGCTCGCCATCCTGTATGACGAAGGGCTCGCTGCCCAGGTTGATGAGGATGACACCGATGAGTCCACGGTAGTCGGCGTCGATGGTGCCCGGCGTGTTGAGCACCGTGATGCCGTGCTTCAGGGCCAGTCCGCTGCGGGGGCGCACCTGTGCCTCGACTCCTTTCGGCAGGGCGATGCGCAGTCCGGTGGGTATGAGTACCCGCTGCATAGGCTGCAGTGTGACGGGTTCGTCGAGGTTGGCTCTGAGGTCTACGCCGGCCGACTGCTCCGTGGCG
Organism: Bacteroidaceae bacterium; assembly: GCA_045616065.1. Classification (GTDB taxonomy): domain Bacteria; phylum Bacteroidota; class Bacteroidia; order Bacteroidales; family Bacteroidaceae; genus Physcousia. Next base: position 41,461 of record JAZLFZ010000054.1, read on the forward strand.
TATTGCGGCAGTGGGTGGTGTGATTCGTTTATGATGCAGACTTTCATATCTTTTCGTTTTTCTTTGTACCAGTGAATGTCCCCTTTGGGCCATATTATGTACAAAGTTAGTCAAAATAACTTACCCATAGGGTATACATTTTGCTGTCTTTTGCCTAAAATGTGTTATTTTTATACATTATATTTTGTTGTTTGGTGTTTTTGTGCTAATTTTGCAACGTGAAAAGGAGTGTAGCGATATGTTTGGTTGGGCTTGTTCTGACAATGTGGATGTCCCTTGCCTTGCAAGCCGTAGACAAGCGCCCTGTGGTGCGTGTCGACTCCGTGCGTACACACCGTGTCATTGACCTTGGCAAGAAGCCTCGTGAGATATCCATCGACAATCGTCAGATGGCCACGTCCACCTTCCCCGTTCGCATGACGGTGAAGGGTAGTGCGCTGTGCGTGACGAGCGACTACAGCCAGATACTCCCCATCTACACCCGTGGCGGTACGTTCTACATGGCCATGCGTCTCAACAAGGGGCTCAACTGGCTCAACGGCCTGCCTCGTGGCCGCTACCTTATCAACCGCCGTCAGATCAGTATTCCCTGACGGAAAGGTGAGGGGGAGAGGTGAATGGTGTGTGCATACCCTTCGCTCTGCCAAATCCTTGTATTTATGCGCTTTCCGAATGTTTTTGTGAAGAGTGGATGGGGGCCGCATTCCCTCTTTTTCGTATGCATCGTCTTACGTGAACGTACGTGGCGTCTTTACGCAGAAATTGTAACGCAGCGTCGCAGAAATTGTAACGCAGCGTCGCAGAAATTGTAACGCAGCGTCGCAGAATCTGTAACGCAGCGTCGCAGAATCTGTAACGCAGCGTCGCAGAATCTGTCGTGTGTGTATGGAATGATTTCGCCAAAAGGTTTCTTTTTGCGTGCCGAAAGTCATTTCTGTCGGCTATAACTTGAAAAAATATAAAAAAATGAAATAAAATAGTCCTTTGTTGCAAAAAAAACACTAATTTTGTATTCAATAACATTCAAAGTGTCATTATGCGTCAGAATTCCGTGTCCGATTCCACATCCGCCGAGGTTACGAAGCCAATCAAGGAGATTGACCTGGATGCCATTGTGGCCGAACGTGCCGGCGGCAAGGTGCCCAAGTTCGTGGTGGGCTGGCTGAAGAAGTTCATTCATCAGGACTTTATCAACACCTACCTGCGCCGGGGCAAGGAGGGTGTTGAGTTCTGCACCGGCACGCTGGAGTATCTCGGCGTGACACTTGAGGTCAAGGGGCTGGAAAACCTGCCCCACGACGAGCGTCGCTACACCTTCGTCAGCAACCATCCCCTTGGGGCCATCGACGGAGTGACACTCGGCAGTGTCCTCGGACAGGCCTACGACGGACGGATAAAATACCTGGTCAACGACCTGCTGATGAACCTGCAGGGGCTGGCACCCCTGTGCGTCCCCATCAACAAGCTCGGCAAGCAGGCCCGCTCCTTCCCCGCCATCGTGGAGAGTGCCTTCAGCGGCGACGACCACGTCATCATGTTCCCGGCCGGACTCTGCTCGCGCAAGCAGCATGGCGTCATCCGCGACCTGGCATGGGGCAAGACCTTCGTTACCAAGAGCGTGAAGTACCAGCGCGACGTGGTGCCCATCCATTTCGAGGGCGAGAACAGCAAGCGCTTCTACCGCATTGCCAACCTGTGCAAGAAGCTCCGCCTGAAGTTCAATCTCGCCATGCTGCTGCTGCCCGACGAGATGTACAAGAGCCAGGGACGCCACTACACCGTGCACATCGGCAAGCCCATCCCTTACCAGACCTTCGACAAGAGCCGGCAGCCAGTGGAATGGGCCCAGTGGGTGAAGGACCGCGTATACGAAATAAACTAACAGACAAATAGACATACAGAGAATTTGTAACAATACAAATGGAACAAATTATTGACCCGATACCAGTCGAGGTGCTCAAGCGTGAACTGACGGAGGACAAGCGTCTGCGCTTCACCAACAAGAGCAATAACGAAATATATGTTGTGACGTGGCAAGACTCGCCCAACGTGGTGCGCGAGATCGGACGACTGCGCGAAATCGCCTTCCGCGATGCCGGAGGTGGAACGGGGCTTGCGCTCGACCTCGACGAGTACGACACGATGGAGAATCCCTACAAGCAGTTGCTCGTCTGGGACCCCGAGGCCGAGAAGATTCTGGGCGGTTATCGCTACATCCTCGGACCCGAGGTGAAGCTCGACGAGGAGGGACAGCCCGTGCTGGCCACGGCCCACATGTTCCACTTCTCTGATCGTTTCATGAAGGACTACATGCCCTATACCATCGAGCTTGGACGCTCCTTCGTGACCCTCGAATACCAGAGCTCACGACTGGGTTCCAAGGGGATCTTTGCCCTTGATAATCTGTGGGATGGGCTGGGTGCGCTGACTGTCATCCTGCCCAATGTGCGCTACTTCTTCGGCAAGTTCACCATGTACCCCAGCTACGACCGCCGCTGTCGCGACATGATACTGTATTTCCTCAAGAAGCACTTCGAGGACAAGGACGGACTTATCATGCCCGTGAAGGCCCTGGAGATAGAGGCCGACCCGGACGAGCTGAAGGAACTCTTCACCGAGAATGAGTTCAAGCGCGACTATCGCATCCTGAATCGTGAGGTGCGCAGGTTGGGCTACAATATACCGCCTCTCGTGAACGCCTACATGGGACTCTCGCCCACCATGCGACTCTTCGGCACGGCCATCAACTACGGTTTCGGCGACGTGGAGGAGACGGGCATCCTGATTGCCGTCGACGAGATTCTGGACGAGAAGCGCGTCCGCCACATCGACTCCTTCGCACGTGAGCATCCCGAGGCCGTCAACCCCACCAGCGGAGCTGCCAAACTTATTTACAAAGAAGCACAGCAGCGTGAAGCTGGCTGCGACGGATTCGAACCGGTAAAATAATAGAAACGGAATGAACTGGGAACAACTGTTGTCCACACAGCGACTGGGTATGGAGAACCAGCCTGCGCGTCCTGACGATCGCACTGAGTTTCAGCGCGACTACGACCGTCTTATCTTCTCTGCGCCCTTCCGTCGTCTGCAGAACAAGACCCAGGTGTTCCCCCTGCCTGGCAGCATCTTTGTGCACAACCGACTGACGCACAGCCTTGAGGTGAGCAGCGTGGGACGTTCGCTGGGCAATGATGTCAGCCACCGCCTTCTGCAGCGCCATCCCTGGCTCTACAATACTCACCTTACCGAACTGGGCAGCATCGTCTCGGCTGCCTGTCTGGCCCATGACATGGGTAACCCACCCTTTGGACACAGTGGCGAGAAGGCCATCGGCACCTTCTTCTCGGAGGGTAGCGGACAGTGGCTCAGGGACTACGTCTGCGCTGAGACGGGCGACTCGCTGACGGCCTCCCAGTGGGAGGATCTTACGCACTTCGAGGGCAATGCCAATGCGTTCCGCCTTCTTACCCATCATTTCAACGGCCGCCGAAAGGGTGGGTTCGTGATGACCTATTCCACGCTGGCCAGCATCGTCAAGTACCCCTTTACCAGCGACTTGGCAGGCAAGAAGGCCAAGTTCGGATTCTTCCGTGAGGACCAGGCTAACTTCGAGCTCATCGCCGAACGCCTCGGGCTCCATAAGCTTCCTACTCCGGAGGGCTCCGTTCGTTTCTGCCGCTACCCCTTGGTCTACCTTGTCGAAGCGGCCGATGACATCTGTTACGAGATAATGGACATCGAGGATGCCCACAAACTGAAGATACTCACCGAGGAGGAGACCAAGGACGTGCTGCTTGGCTTCTTCGAGGGCGAACAGCGCGAGCATGTCATCGAACGCATGAACAGCGTGCACGACCTCAACGAACAGATTGTATATCTGCGCAGTGTGGCTATCAACTGTCTGGAGGGCGAGTGTGTCAACGTCTTCGTGGAGAACGAGGAGAAGATACTGGCCGGCGAGTTTGAAGGCTCGCTCATCGACCACATCTCTGACATTCCCCGCCAGGCATACCTGCGCTGCGAGGCTTTGTCCTACAAGAAGATATACCGGTCGAAGAACGTCATCGACATCGAGATGGCGGGTTTCAAGGTCATCACCGAGTTGCTCGACCTCATGACGCAGGCCGTCACCCATTCCGACAAGGCTTACTCCCGACTGCTCATCAACCGTGTCTCGCCCCAGTACGACATACTGGCTCCCACGCTCTACGGTCGCGTCATGGCTTGCATCGACTACATCTCGGGCATGACGGACGTCTATGCGCTCGACCTCTACCGCCGCATCAACGGTATGGCTTTCGAGGCCATCTGATGCCGTCCTTTTCTGTGCCACCCTAGTAACCTTTTGCCCCCTTTTCGTACCCGCTTTTTGTGCGTATAGAGTCCTGTTTTGCGTTTCTCTGTGCTTTTTTTTATTTTTTTTGATTATTTTTGGCAAAATTATTTGCACGTTTCGTGAACTCTTCGTACTTTTGCGATGTCTAATTGGTGGAATAGCCTATATGACAAATGATATGTTTAATAATGTTCGCCTATTCATTATATATAATAAAGGAATATTAACAACGGATAACAAATAAAAAAACAACTAATCAACATGAGAGGTTTTAGCAAAAATTTTAAGATGATTGCGCTGATGTCAGCCACATCTTGCGGAATGGTATTAAGCTCTTGTCATGAGAGCGTGTACGACCCCGATTATGCCCAGAAGGTGCTTCAGCAGAATTGGGAAGCTGCCGGTTTCGGTGAGATCGACAAGAACCAGAACTGGTCAATGGCAGAATCTGCCCAGGCTAACATGGCCATCTACGGCATGGATGCTTTGTCGGACTACAAACTGAAGCTCTACACTGACAATCCCTTTACCAACAAAAAGGCTAGTCTGATTGCCAGCATCGCTGTCAAGACGGATGTCAGTGGCTCTGCCGCAGCTTCTACTAGTGTGGACGTCAAGAAGGGACAGAATATATTCTATGCTTCCTATGAGGACAAGGATGGTCGTCGCAACGTAAAGCCCGTTGGTCTCATTGAGGGCAACATTGACGCTGTGTTCGGTGCTGCTTCAACTCGTGGTACACTGCAGTTTGACGATGTTGTTATCCCCACGATGGCCAATCCCGCAAGCGAGGTTAATGCCCGCTACGCTCAGGCTGTTGAGGTTGATGCAGTAAACAGTGTTATGAACTGGAGCGAAGGCGAAGGTTTTGCCACTGTTCTGAAGATTAGTGCCGGAAACACTTGGAAGGGCGGAATTAATGTCTCTTCAAGTGAGTTGGAATTGGGTCGCGTTGTCTACGTGGATGGTATCTGGGATATGTCAAACGTAGCTGAGGTTCGTTTCGGCGGTACTGGCATGCTCGTTGTAAGAGAGGGTGGTAAGATTATCCTCGGTGACAATACTAAGTTGGTTACTGACAATCAAGGACGTTTTGTCGTACTGCCCGGCGCAACAGTTGAGGGTAAGGGTCTGTTGGAGTTCGCCAATGGATCGGATGACAGTCACCCCAACTACAATGGTGGTACTATCGATGTTGAGCAGATTAACAACAATGGTGGTACATTCTTCAATTATGGCGTAATCAAGGCTGATGAAATTGCCGGTGGTGCCGGTGGTAGCCTCTACGTTAACCAGGGTGAGATGTATATCCAGAAGACAGGTCGTTCAATGACTGATGGCGGCACCATGTTCAATGCTTCTAACCTGCGTATCAAGAACGCTTGTCAACTCGAAGTAGCTGGTGATTTCTTCTGCAGAAACCTTGATATGGGTCAGAGTTCATACGTACATATCGGTGGTACGCTGAAGATGGAGGATACTACTGATGGTGTAAACGATCCTTCTGAAGTTCTTATGGCACAGTCTTCATTGCTGGATGTAAACGGTGGCGTTGCATTGAACAATGCTAACATCGTCGGCCCTGTTGATGGTTATGCTGTTTGCCAGTTCGGTCAGATTGGTGATCCTGCTGGTAGGTATGCAACCAACTATGAGGATAACGGTGGTAACATAAAGAGAGGTTATGTTATCAACAACCTTTATGTTAGCATTGATCGTCCTGGTACTGTTAATCCTGCAATGGACTACAGTAATCCACGTGGAAATGCTTATGTAGCCTTTGTATATGTTATGATGAATGGTATCAATATACAAGCTGACTATGTCTGGAATCCTGTGACATATACAAATGATATTAAAATTAAGTACTTGTCTAATGAACCCGTAGGTAATGGTAAGGCTGTAGTTGTTGCCAAGGGTGAGGGTAATGTTACTATCCCCGAAGGTTGCTCTCCCGGTTACGACCCCGTTAAGCCCGATCCAGTAGACGAAGTTCCTCAGTGCTTCATCTTTGCTTGCGAGGACCTGGGTACCAACGATGACTTCGACTTCAACGACGTTGTATTCAGCGTTTCACACGTAGCAGGTTCTGACAAGGCTACCATTAAGGTGCTGGCAGCCGGTGGTACACTGGATGCAAATATCCTCTATGATGGTCAGGATCTGGGTGAGGCTCACAGCCTGCTGGGCGCTGCTCAGGGCGAAATGACCAACACCTATGCTGACAAGGGCATCACTAACCAGCATGCTGGTATGGAGATTACTGTTGGTGACAACTGGTCATTTGCTCAGAACTACACCAAGTTCTCTATCAGCGTTAACAATCAGGGTGGTCAGGTAGTTACTTCGCCCAACCAGGTTACTGGTCAGGCTCCTCAGATCATCATTGTTCCCGAGGGCTGGGAGTGGCCTACCGAGCGTACCAACATCAAGGATGCTTATCCTAACTTCATCAACTGGGTAAGAGATGCTACCGTGTCTGACTGGAACGCTGTCAAGGCTCAGGGTCTGACGGTCGCTTATTAACAAATCAACACCTCCCGACGGATTTGTCGTCGGGAGGATGATAATACAAAAGAAAACCTGCAAGACGTTTGTCCTGCAGGTTTTCTTTTTAAATTTACTGTCAATGTATCAGTACAGCTTGTCGCCAAGGACGAAGTCGTGTGCGCTGTCGATGAGGTTGGCGTGCTTGAGGTCCTTGGCGCTGAGGATAGCCTTCTCCATGGGTATGCGCCAGTCGATGCCTAATGTCTCGTCCTTGATATTGATGCCCGCATCTGCTTCGGGGTGGTAGAAGTTGTCGCACTTGTACTGGAAGACGGCCGTCTCGGTGAGCACAGCGAAACCGTGTGCAAAGCCACGGGGCACGAAGAACTGGCGGTGGTTGTCCTCTGTCAGCTCCACGGCTACGTGCTGGCCGAAGGTGGGACTGCCCCAACGGATGTCTACAGCCACGTCGAGGACGGCGCCCTTGACGCAGCGCACGAGTTTCGACTGTGTGTAGGGCATGCGCTGGTAGTGCAGCCCACGCATCACGCCGTAGCTCGACATGGATTCGTTGTCCTGCACAAAGTTTATCTTGCCCACCTTCTCCTCAAATTCACGTTGTGAGAAGGACTCAAAGAAATAGCCACGTTCGTCGCGGAAGACGCGAGGCTCCAGTATGAGTACGCCATCAATTGCGGTCTTGATTACTTCCATTGTATATATCTTGCTTTTACTTCCATGTGATTTTCCTTTGTCCTCCCTATTGTTTCTTGATATTCGCAATACACTTTTTGAGCGAATCCGTCCAGTAGGGTACAGTGACACCAAAAACATCCTTGATCTTCGTCTTGTCCAACACTGAGTAGGCTGGGCGCTTGACAGGACTCGGGAACTCGTTGCTGTGACAGGGTTGGATGTCGCATTCCGTCTGACCGCTGTATTCAGCAATCATCTTGGTGAAGTCGTACCACGAACAAACGCCCTCGTTACTGAAATGGTATATGCCTGTCTTGGCGTATGTCGGCTTGCCAACCTGCTGACCCTTGGTACTGTTCTCATAATCCTCAATTATCTTGACGATGGCATTTGCGAGGTCAAGAGCGTAGGTAGGTGTGCCAGCCTGGTCGAAGACAACTTTCAGCTGGGGTTTGGTAGCAGTGAGGTTGAGCATCGTCTTGCAGAAGTTCTTGCCAAATTCGGAGTAGAGCCAGGCTGTACGGATGATGATGTGGTTACAGGCTGTAGCTGCAATCTTGTGTTCGCCAAGCAGTTTGGTGGCACCGTATACGCCTGTGGGTGTGCCCTGTTGGTCTTCACAGCATGGGGTGTTGTAAGGCTCCTGGCCGAAGACATAATCAGTGGAGATCTGCACCAGCAAACCGCCGACCTCTTTCATGGCCTTGGCCAGGTTTTCCGGGGCGGTGGCATTGAGTGCCTCCACGAGTGTGTATTTCTCGGGGTCTTCGGCACCATCCACGTTGGTCCATGCGGCGCAGTTGACGATGGCATCCACATTCTGTTCCTTGACCATTCGGCGGACGGCTTCCAGGTCTGTGATGTCGAGGAATACGGTCTCTTGTCCTTCTACTTGGTTGACGTCCGTAAAGAGGTACGTGTCGTTCGTTGAGCGCGCTATGATGCGCATCTCGTTGCCCAACTGTCCGTTGGCACCGGTAACAAGGATTCTCATCTTGCGCTGTACATTGATTCGTAATACTTCTCGTATTCGCCGCTCGTGATGCGGTCCATCCACTCTTGGTGATCCAGGTACCAGCGTACGGTCTTCTCGATGCCCTCCTCGAACTGCAGCGAGGGCTCCCATCCCAGCTCGGCCTGCAGCTTGCGCGAGTCGATGGCATAGCGCATGTCGTGGCCGGCACGGTCGGTGACGTAGGTGATGAGGTCGAGGTCTTCGCCCTCCTTGCGGCCGAGGATGCGGTCTACGGTACGGATGACGACCTTGATGATGTCGATGTTCTTCCATTCGTTGAAGCCGCCGATGTTATAGGTTTCGGCTACCTTGCCCTGGTGGAAGATGGTGTCGATGGCACGTGCATGATCCTCCACGTAGAGCCAGTCGCGCACGTTCTCGCCCTTGCCGTAGACGGGCAGTGCCTTGCGGTGGCGTATGTTGTTGATGAAGAGGGGGATGAGCTTCTCGGGGAACTGGTATGGGCCGTAGTTGTTGGAGCAGTTGGTGACGATGGTGGGCATGCCGTACGTGTCGTGGAAGGCACGCACGAAGTGGTCGCTCGAAGCCTTAGAGGCCGAGTAGGGCGAATGGGGGTTGTACTTGGTGGTCTCGAGGAAGAAGTCCTCGCCGTAGGCCTCATGGTGCTGCCCGCTCGACGCCTTGGTCGAGAAGGGTGGCTCGATGCCTTCGGGGTGTGTCATCTCCAGGGCTCCGTACACCTCGTCGGTGGAGATGTGGTAGAAGCGGATGCCCTCGTACTTCTCGGGCAGCGACTCCCAGTAGAGCTTGGCAGCCTGCAGGAGCGACAGCGTGCCCATCACGTTGGTGCGGGCAAAGGTGAAGGGGTCCTTGATGCTACGGTCCACGTGGCTCTCGGCGGCCAGATGTATGATGCCGTCCACCTTCTTCTCCTGCATGAGGGCCAGGAAGGCGTCGAAGTCGCAGATGTCCATCTTTACGAATTCGTAGTTGGGCTTGTCCTCCACGTCGCGCAGGTTTTCGAGGTTGCCTGCGTAGGTCAGTTTGTCGAGGTTGATGATATGATAGTCGGGGTACTTGTTGACAAAGAGTCTGACAACATGACTGCCGATGAAACCGGCTCCTCCGGTGATGACAATGGTTCTTTTCATATCTTGTTTGCTTGTATCGATTCGTCTTAGAGTCTTTCGGTAGGCAAAAGTACAACTTTTAATCCAAACCACAAAGCGTTGACTGTAATTTTTTTGGTGCTTTGCTTTTATGTTTCGGGAAAAAGCACTAACTTTGCACCACATTATTTATATATATAAGAATATGCTGAACTTGCAACCGCTTTCCCGTTTGATTGCTTCGCAGGCTGCTCTCTATGGTGACAGGACGGCCTTGCGCTACCGCGATTACCGACGGGGCGAGTGGAAGGATGTCTCCTGGCGTACCTTTGCACAGCGTGTGCGAGCCACGAGTAATGCCTTGCTGGCGTTGGGAGTAGGCGTGCAGGAGAACGTGGCAGTCTTTGCGCCCAACATGGTTGAGTCGCTCTATGTCGACTTCGCCTGCTATGGCATACGTGCCACCAGCATCCCGTTCTATTCCACCAGCAGCGAGTCGCAGGTGCAGTATATGATCAACGATGCGTCGATACGCTTTGTCTTCGTGGGCGAGCAGTATCAGTACGACATTGCCTTCCGTGTGCTGAAGATGTGCCCCACGCTATGCCAGCTCATCATCGTGGACAATGCCGTACAGCGTAATCCGCAGGACCGCATCAGCATGTACTTCAAGGACTTCATCCGAACTGGCGAGGACGATGCGTACGCAGGACAGATAGAGCAGCGCACGGCAGAGGTACAGAAGGACGACCTGGCCAACATACTCTATACCAGTGGCACGACGGGACAGAGCAAGGGCGTGATGCTGACGCACCGTATGTACGAGTCCCTGTTGGTGCAGCAGGACGAGGTGCTGCGACTCACCGAGGACGATGTGGTGCTCAACTTCCTGCCGTTCACCCATGTCTTCGAACGTGTGTGGTCGTACCTTTGCATCAGCCGTGGTTGTACGTTATGTGTCAACCTGCGGCCGGCCGACGTGCTGCAGTCGCTGAAGGAGGTTCATCCGACCTGCATGTGTGCTGTGCCTCGTTTCTGGGAGAAGGTATATGCCGGCGTGCAGGAGAAGTTGCACAACGGAAGCCCCGTGCAGCGCATCATGATCAACGACGCCCTGAGGGTGGGCTATGAGTATAACGTGAAGTACAAGTTGCGCGGCATCCTGCCTCCCTTGGCCTTGCGCATGAAATATGGGGTGTATGAGCGTACCGTCATCGCCCTGCTCAAGAAGGAGCTGGGACTCGAACGTGCCAATTTCTTTCCTACGGCCGGAGCGGCCATTCCCCGTGAGGTGGAGACTTTCGTGCATTCCGCTGGCATCAGGATGATTGCGGGGTATGGCTTGACCGAGACCACGGCAACGGTGGCTTGCGACTGGTTCGGACGCCCCAAGACGATAGGTTCCGTGGGGCGTGTGCTGAAAGGACTGGAACTGAAGTTCGGCGAGAATAATGAGATACTGGTGCGTGGCGAAACCGTCACCAAGGGCTATTACCGCAAGCAGGAGGTCACCGCCCAGGCCATCGACAGCGAGGGCTGGTTCCATACGGGCGATGCGGGTTACCTGCAGAACAGCGAACTCTTTCTGACTGAGCGCATCAAAGACCTGTTCAAGACAAGCAACGGCAAGTACATCGCCCCGCAGATGATAGAGACGAAGCTCGTGGTGGACCGCTATATCGACCAGATAGTCGTCATTGCCGACAAGCGCAAATTCGTTTCGGCACTTGTCATTCCCGACTTCTCCTCACTCAGCGAGTGGGCTGCGAGCCAGGGTATTCCCACCGATGACAGGGTTGCCCTGTGCCAGCATGCCGATGTGCTGCAATTCTATATGAATCGCATTGACACGCTTCAGCAGGAGTTTGCCCATTACGAGCAGGTGAAGCGCATCACGCTCTTGCCCGAGACCTTCAGCATGGAGCGTGGCGAGCTGACCAACACGCTGAAGATTCGCCGTCCGGCCATCAACGAGAACTACCGAAAACAGATTGAGGCGATGTACGAGGAAGGCTGAAAGTTGAAGATTGATAGGATTCTTTCCTAAACGACCAAACGACCAAACGACGAATTTCCTAAACGACCAATACCCCAAATGACTAAAAACGATTAAACGAATATGATAACACTCGAACAACTGAAGGAAATAAAAGACCGTACGGAACAGCTGAACCGCTACCTGGACATCGACAGCAAGCGCATACAGTGGGAGGAGGAACAGCTGCGTACGCAGGCTCCGGGATTCTGGGATGACCAGAAGCGTGCTGAGGAACAGATGAAACTGGTGAAGGGGCTGGAGAAGTGGATCAACGACTATACCGAGGTCAAGACGCTGGCCGATGAGTTGGAGACCGCCTTCGAATTTTACAAGGAAGAGCTCGTTACCGAGGACGAGGTGGACGATATCCATGCGCGTGCCCTTGCGGCCGTCGAGGCACTGGAGCTGCGTAACATGCTGCGTCACGAGGGCGACAACATGGATGCCGTCCTCAAGATCAATGCCGGAGCCGGTGGCACCGAGGCACAGGACTGGGCACAGATGCTCATGCGTATGTACATGCGCTATGCCGAGACCAACGGCTATAAGCTGCGCGTGGCCAACGTGCTGGATGGCGACGATGCCGGCATCAAGTCGTGCACGCTCGAGATCGAGGGCGACTTTGCCTACGGCTTCCTGAAGAGCGAGAATGGCGTGCACCGCCTCGTGCGCGTGTCGCCCTACAATGCACAGGGCAAGCGCATGACCAGCTTTGCCTCCGTCTTTGTCACGCCCCTCGTCGACGATACCATCGAGGTCAACATCGAGACGGCCCGCATCTCGTGGGACACCTTCCGCTCCAGTGGTGCCGGAGGTCAGAACGTCAACAAGGTGGAGTCGGGCGTACGTCTGCGCTACCAGTATAAGGATCCCTATACGGGCGAGGAGGAGGAGATCCTCATCGAGAACACCGAGACGCGCGACCAGCCCAAGAACAAGGAGAACGCCATGCGTCTGCTCCGCTCCATCCTCTACGACAAGGAATTGCAGCACCGCATGCAGGAGCAGGCCAAGGTGGAGGCCGGCAAGAAGAAGATTGAGTGGGGCAGCCAGATACGCTCGTACGTCTTCGACGACCGTCGCGTCAAGGACCACCGAACCAACTACCAGACCAGTGACGTGGGCGGCGTGATGGACGGCAAGATTGATGCCTTCATCAAAGCCTATCTCATGGAGTTTGGCGCAGAAGAATAACCCCAAAACACACTAAGATGCACTTCGAGATAGAACGTAAGTTTAGGGTGAATGGTGATTTCACTCCTTTTGCCACCAATTGTACGCATATCCAGCAAGGCTACATTGCCAGCGGAAACGGACGTACCGTGCGGGTACGCATTCGTGACGAAAAGGGGTACCTGACCATCAAGGGCCCCGGCAGTGCGGGTGGTCTCAAGCGATATGAGTTCGAGAAGGAGATACCCCTCTCCGATGCGCAAGACCTGATGGCCATCTGCGAGCCCGGCATCATCGACAAGCATCGCTACCTTGTGCCCGTGGGTCAGCACGTCTTCGAGGTCGATGTCTTCCATGGCGACAACGAAGGGCTCATCATGGCCGAGGTGGAACTGGGCAGCGAGGACGAGGCCTTCGAACGCCCCGACTGGCTGGGCGAGGAGGTGACGGGCGACCGCCGCTTCTACAATTCCCACATGCGTAAGTTCCCCTATAAGATGTGGGGCGAATAGGATATGAAACGCCGGCAGGAACAAAAGGCATTGCGTATGCTGTCCCTCGTCTTGTTGGGCGTGGTTGTGGGACTTGTCGTGCTTCTCTTATTCAAGCAGCGTGTGCAACCTGAACAGTTGATTGCATGGGGGCTGAAAGATGTCTCATCCGTCCCAAAACAGCAATCCTCCGCGGATGGCATGTACGCTGATGCGGAGAGTGGAGTGGGGCGGGGTGCCATGCCGGATGTCTTTGATCCGAATACGGCCGATTCCGCCACACTGGTGGCTGTCGGTCTTTCGTCCTGGCAGGCACAAAATGTACTTCGCTATCGACGCAAGGGAGGGCAATACCATCGGCCGGAAGACTTCAAGCGACTTTATGGATTGACCGTGTCGCAATGGGAAACGCTGGAGCCGCGTATACGCATAGGTCGGAAGTTTCAGTATCTGTCCGACGCAGAGGATGTGGGTACTTCCTATTCTGCTCGTTATGATCGCCGGGCTTATCGTAACGCTATGTACGCGTCTGCTGGCAAGGGCGCTGCTCACTCCTTTTCGGACGATGGGGCAGAGCATGCCGACACGCTGTTGCATTCCACGCATCCCTTCCGGTCCAGCGCTTACGTTCATAAGCTGCGGAAGGGCGAAACCGTTGATATCTCGCTCTGTGATACGACAGCTTTGAAAACAATCCCGGGCATCGGCGGTTATTATGCGCGCCGCATTGCGGAGTATGGTGAGAAGCTGGGTGGATATGCGTCGCTCAGTCAACTCAACGACGATGCCTTGTCGTTCCTTCCTGTGGGTGTTGAGGGCTACATGACGCTCAACTCCCCTTCTGTACGCAAGTTGCGTGTGAATCACATGTCGGTACGTGAACTGGCGGCACACCCTTACATCTCCTTCGCACAGGCTAAGCAGATTTACAACAGTGTCCGTGTAAACGGCCCCTTGCGATCGTGGACGGAACTGCTCTTCCTGAGTGAATTCACGGAGGGTGACCGTCAGCGATTGGAACCTTATGTGGAGTTTTGATGAAAAACAATGAGCCCCGGCTGTCTGCGGACAGTCGGGGCTCATTCGTCGTATCTTTGCTTGTATCTTTCCTGCTCTCTTTTGTTCCGGGTTATTTCCAGGTGGGAACTTGTGTACCTTCGCGATAGACGGCTGCTACGTGGAGGCGGAAGAGCAGGGTGCTGTAGCCAGGAATTATGTCTTTGTCGTTTGCACCGTATGCCAGTTCCTGGGGGATGTAGACATACCAGTCATCGCCGGGAACCATGTACTGCAAGGCTGTGCAGAAGCCGTCCACAGTGCTGGCCACCTTCATCTTGACGGGAGCGCAGGTATTCTCGTTGAAGTCTCCGTAGTAGGTCTGGCTGAAGACGCGCATCTGTTCGTACTTGGAACCGTCGGAATTAGCGTATGTGGTGTTCATCAGCCAGCCACGATGGCTGGCGTAGATGGTGTCGTTGTAGAAGGGAGAGATGGCATTTTGTGTATCTCTGTCCCCACGCTTGACAATCTTGACACAGATGGAGTCGTGCGAGTTGCCCGAGTTGTAGTCGGCCGACTTGCGGAGCGTCTTGTACTGTCGCCATTCGCAGTGATCCTCCCACGCGTTGCCATACTGCGCCTTGGCACGGGCAATGGCTGTCCGAGCCGAGTCGGTGACCTGCTCGAACCATGCGTCATTGCGTGTCTTCCAGTTGCTGTGTGGGTTCCATGCAGCTTCCTCCTCGGTGCAGGCTGTCATGGCGCATGCCAGGATGCCGCAGAGGCAGAGTCCTTTCCAGTATTTTCCTTTCACTTTTTGTCTCACTGTTGGCTTTACAGAAGCTTCTTGAGAAGCGATGTGATGCTAACCTGGTCCTCGATGATGCCCTGGAGGTCGCTGATGGCTACGCGGCGCTGCTCCATGGTGTCGCGGTCGCGGAGGGTAACGGTGTTGTCCTCCAGCGTCTGCTGGTCAACGGTGACGCAGAAGGGACAGCCGATGGCGTCCATACGGCGGTAACGCTTGCCAATCTGGTCCTTCTCCTCGTACTTGCAGTTGAAGTGGAAGCGCAGGTCGTTGATGATCTCCTGTGCCTTCTCGGGCAGACCGTCCTTCTTGGTGAGGGGGAAGACGGCCAGCTTGACGGGAGCCAGGGCTGCGGGCAGGTGCAGCACGGTGCGAGTCTGTCCGTCGGGCAGCTGCTGCTCCTCGTAGCTGTGGCACATGATGGAGAGGAACATACGGTCAACACCGATACTGGTCTCGATGACGTAGGGAGTGTAGCTCTCGTTGCGCTCGGGATCGAAGTACTCAATCTTCTTGCCAGAGTACTTGGCATGCTGACCCAGGTCGAAGTTGGTACGAGAGTGGATACCCTCCACCTCCTTGAAGCCGAAGGGCATGTGGAACTCGATATCGGTGGCTGCGTTGGCGTAGTGAGCCAGCTTGTCGTGGTCGTGGAAACGATAGTTCTCAGCACCGAAGCCCAGGTTCTGGTGCCACTTCATACGGGTCTCCTTCCACTTGGCGAACCAGTCGAGCTCGGTGCCGGGCTGGATGAAGAACTGCATCTCCATCTGCTCGAACTCACGCATGCGGAAGATGAACTGACGGGCTACGATCTCGTTGCGGAAGGCCTTGCCGATCTGAGCGATACCGAAGGGCAGCTTCATGCGGCCAGTCTTTTGTACGTTCAGGTAGTTCACGAAGATACCCTGAGCCGTCTCGGGACGCAGGTAGATCTTGCTGGCACCCTCGGCAGCGGCGCCCATCTCGGTTGAGAACATGAGGTTGAACTGACGCACGTCGGTCCAGTTGCGGGTACCGCTGATGGGGCAAGCAATCTCCTCGTCGAGGATGATCTGCTTCAGCTCCTCAAGGTCGATGCCACCCTCTGCATTGAGAGCCGTCTGGAAACGATTGTGCAGCGCGTCGTACTTCTCCTGGTTCTCCAGCACACGTGCATTGGTGGCACGGAACTGAGCCTCGTCGAAGGCGTCGCCGAACTTCTTCTTGGCCTTGTCAATCTCCTTCTGGATCTTATCCTCGTACTTGGCCATCTGCTCCTCGATGAGGACGTCGGCACGGTAGCGCTTCTTTGAGTCGCGGTTGTCGATGAGGGGATCGTTGAAGGCGTCCACGTGGCCGCTGGCCTTCCAGGTGGTGGGGTGCATGAAGATGGCTGCGTCGATGCCCACGATGTTCTCGTGCAGGAGCACCATGCTCTGCCACCAGTACTGCTTGATGTTGTTCTTCAGCTCTACACCGTTCTGACCGTAGTCGTACACGGCGCCAAGGCCATCATAGATATCACTTGAGGGAAATACAAAACCGTACTCTTTGCAGTGCGATACGATTTTCTTGAAAACGTCTTCTTGCTGTGCCATTTTTACCTTAATTTATAATTTGCGGACAAAGGTACGCATTTTCTGCGAATTATGTGGTATAATACCTATTAAAAATAAATAAAAGGGTCGAAAAAGGGCAAAAAAAGAAGCGCCCCTCGCAATGAGGAGCGCTTCCGAAAGTATTTAGGAGGATGTTAATTACTTAACAACCTTCTTGCCATTGAGGATGTAGATACCCTTGACAGCCTTGTTCACCTGACGGCCGGTGAGGTCGTAGATGGTGTTGTTGTTCAGAACGCTTACACCAGCGATAGCGGTGGTGGGATCGTTCTGGGGCTGGGTCTTACCGAGGTATTCAATCTGCCAGTTGGTCATGATGGTCCAGTCACCATCCTTGTGACCAACGTTCTTGATACCGATGGCGATGCCCTCAGCACCCTCTTCGCCAACCTCGAACTGCAGTACGTTCTGGTACAGACCGTTCTCGAATGCGGTGGTAGCCTCAGCCATGCTGTTGGGGAACTTGGTCTCCACGTCAGCAACGGGCCATGCCTGACCGGTGATTTCGGGAATCTCGTTGTAAGCCTCGATGTCTGAGCTGATGAGCAGCAGAGGAGTCTGTGCCTTGCCAGCATAAAGGATAGCGTTCTTGTCGTTGGTGAAGGGCTTAACGATGGTGTCCATAACCACTACGCCTTCCTCAGTCTTGATGGTGTCGCCACTGATCTCGTCGATGCGAGGAGTGGGGATAGAGTCGTTCAGACCGTTCATAGCCTTGGCGATGTTCTCGCTCCAACCGTTGCGGTGGAAGCCCTGAACCTTCAGGCGATAGTAACCGGGCTTGAGACCGATCTTCTGAGTGAAGTCGAAGGTTGCCTGGTTGTAAACCTCGAATGTACCGAGATCCTTGTTAGCGTTGATGTAGGTACCGATGTTGCCGGTGTTGCTCCATCCGTGAGTGCTGGCAGCCTCGTCCTTGATAGCCTTGGTGTTGTCGATAGCTGCGCTAACGTCAACGGGCTCGTCCTCAGTTGCAATCTGGTAGTCAGCGTTCTCCATTGCGCCCAGACCACAGTAGACGTTCATCTTCTCGATCATTTCGTCTACGTCAGCCTCCTTCTTTACACCGTCCTCATAGAGAGCAGCGTAAACCTCCTCGAGGTAAACGCTCAGGTCTTCACCCATGCAGTCACCACCGCGGATTTCGTTAACGTATGCATACTCGTTAGCGAGCTTAATGAGGTTGGCACCAGACTTGTCGATCATGGTCTTACCCTCGGCCAGCTCCTTGAGCAGGCTGATGCAGTAGTCCTCGGTAGCAGAAGCGGGGTCAGCGATAACTGCCTCACCCTTCTTTACCATAGCCATCCAAGCCTCGTTGGTCTCGGCAGTGATACCGTAAACCTCCTCGCCCTCTTCGTAGTGAGCGATAGCCTTGTTACCTCTGTCGATAGCATCCTGGATAGGACCGGCGTATACCTCGGGACCATTGCCCTGGTAAACGATGCGGAAGTTGTCGAAGATAACCCACTGATGCTCGTACTCGCAACGTGCACCAACAGTCAGGTCACCAGCCTCGGTCATAACGATGTTGAACTTGCTTACGTAGTCATAGTTCTCACCGTCGCTCTTGTTCATGAAGTGCCATGCAGCACCGGTCATTGAGTTGGGAGCCCACTTGCCGTTGCGCTCAGCGTCGCTACGCCAGTAGTTGGTGGGATCTGCGTCATTACCAGCGGTGTTGTCGAAGAGTGACTCCTCGGTAGCATAGTCGTCGATGTCTGCGAAGGGAGCAGTCTGGATAGAACCGTCGGGCAGTATAGCGTAGAGCTCAGCTGCTGCGTTGTCCTCGCCATCGTCGTGACGATTGAAGCCCTGGCATGAGAGGGTGTAGAGACCGCGAGGCATGTTCTTGATGACCTGAGTCATGGTGAACTTAGCGTGCCACTTCTCGGCCAGACCGTCCTCACGCAGAGGAGCCTCCATGTTCTCGGCAGCGGGAGCGATGTTCTCACCATTGCCGTAGTTGTCCTGCCATACTACACCAGCACCACCCATGGTCCAGCCATTGAAGTCCTTGCTGAAGCCGGGGTTGTTGAGCAGAATGGTAACGTCGGTACCGGGAGTGCAGTTCTCGCTTACATAGTTAGCGATGAGGGTAGACAGACGCTCTGCGATGGTAGCAGCATCCTCGTCAGCCAGCTCACCGGCAGCGAGCTCGTTCTTCCACTCACCGGTCTTGTCGAAGATCTCGCCAGAGAGCTCAGCCCACTCGTCGCCGAAGCTGCGAGCCTTCTCCTCTGCCTCCTCGATGCCCTTTGAACCAGAAGCGTAAGCGTTTACAGAAGCAGTCAGTGCCTTGGCAGCAGCTTCGAGCTCAGCCTGCAGGTTCTGGTAGTACTCGTCACCCTCGTCGCTTGCAGCGTTCTGGGCGTTCTCGAGAGCAGTTGCGAAAGTAGTCTTCACCTCGTTGTTAGCCAATACCTCGTCCATGTCGGGATACTTAGCCTCCATGGATGATACGAGATCGTCGAGAATAGCCTTGTAGGGGTTCTCGTCGATACCACCGTAGTACATCAGCTTGAAGTTGTCAGCACCGATCCAGTTGGCAGTAGTGCTCTGAGTACGCAGACCCAGCTCAACATCGCCACCACTGTGGATGAAGGTCAGGACGACATGCTGAGGAATATTCTCGTCAGTAGCAGCTTCTTCATAGTTGTCGATGGTACCAGCGAGAGCATAAATCTGAACACCAGTAACAGGGTTCTGAGACTTATCCCACTGCTGAGTAGCCATAACGTCTGCAGAAAGCTTGTACTTACCTGCGGGCAGACCGTAGATGGTCTGGCAGAGCTTAGCATCGCCTACGGTAGCGAAGGTCTTGCCGTCACGCTTCATCTCATTTACGTTGTTAGCCCATGCCTCGATGAACTTCTCGAAGAATGCAGTGCCGCCTTCGCCAGTCTCCTCGTCGTTCCAGGGCAGACCGGTGTAGCTGGCACCCTGATAACCTACATTGTTGGCAGTAGTACCGCTTACGAAGGTGCACTCCCAGCCGCTGATGTCGCCGGTAGAGAAGTCTGCGTTCGTAATCAGCTCGGTGCCATCAATTGGGTTGTCAGCGCTGGCACCATCAAGTACCTCAGCCGTGTGAACAGCTGCGATAGCGTTTGATACGAGCTTCTTGGCAGCCTCCAGCTCCTCAACGGTGCTGTTGGTGTTGTTGTATACAGCCTCAGCCTTTGAGCAGTCTACGGTAGGATAGTCTGCCTTGGCCTCGTCGATGACCTTCTTAAGATCCATTGCGGCCTGATAGGGCTTAACCTCCTCGGCGTATGCCTCAGCTTCCTCGATAGACATGATGGCCCACTCGATACCGCAGGGCAGTGCATTGCCGTCCAGGTCGATGTTCAACTCGGGATCGCTGGAAACGTTGGCGTAAACGATGTTCTTGTCACCGTTCCAGCCGAAGAAACGGGTAGAAGCATCACCGTAAGCCTCCTCACCATAATTCGCATCGTCGATGGGCGACTGGATGGTGTAGTAACCTGAGCCAGTGGCAGATGTTGTGATAGTCCAGTTGAAACCTCTGTTCTGGCTACCCATGTCGATGAAACAGCCTGACTCGTTGTCACGGAACAAGTACTTGCCAGACTTGGCACCGCTTGAAGTCAGCAGCTTGTAGTTCACACCGTCTTCCGACTGCTCGATGACATAGTCCAGACCGGGGGTGATGAGTGAGGTCTGAGTACCCCATGCATTCGCACCACCGAGGAAGGCACCGTACTCCACATTGAGCAGGCGAACCTTCTGGCCCTGAGCTACAACATCTCCGAGAGGCAGGCTCTTGGCAACGGGAGCCGTCCACTGAGCGTTAGCGCTCATTGACAACATTGCTGTTGTCGCAAGAAGTAAAATCTTCTTCATGTTGATGTTTGATTTTGGTTAATAATAAGTTTGATATATTTAGGATTTTCCTTATTTTCTTTCTGTTGGAGAGTTAACGATTGATCAGTATTACTTGTGCTTTTTCCGTATCGGATGGTTAGGTTGTTTGGATGAATTGGCTGTTACTTCGGTTTTGTGGTCGCTGCCAGATCGTTCGAGAAGAAAATTGCCTAGAAGAAAGCAAAATATTGAAATGCTGATTGCTGCAAATAAAGTGGCGTTGGGCAAAGGCATCTCTTCCCTCATGAAAGAAGACAGCACAACAACAGTAAGCACATACTTGGAAATGTCTAAGCAGAACTTGCCATCTTCCGCTAATGTTCTTTCTCTAAACCTCATCTGGTATATGCCATTAATGTTTATCTTCTTTGTCCAAGAATAGGAAATACACTCCCCAGAAGGCTGCGAGGAACAGAACGAACACAATAACTGCAATCATACTATTATTCATATCTCGACACTTTACGTAATTACGCTGCAAAGATAGAGAAAAGGCACAAAACACCAAAGAAAATTGTTGATTTTCTATCAAAAAGTGCTAATTTTAACACAAAAGCCTCTTTTTTCCGCTTTTTTTCGCTAACTTTGGGGCAGATTTGGTAGAATGCCTTTTTGTGGGTATCTCCTGTTTGTACCTTAAATATTAATATACTGCAATAAAGTGACTGACAACGTAACGAATCAAGAGGGAATAACCCAGCACCTGAACCAGATGTACCAGAGCTGGTTCCTCGACTATGCATCATACGTCATCCTCGAGCGCGCCGTGCCGCATATCGGCGACGGCTTCAAGCCCGTGCAGCGACGCATCCTCCACTCCATGAAGCGCATGGACGACGGCCGCTACAACAAGGTGGCCAACATCGTGGGACATACCATGCAGTTCCATCCCCACGGAGACGCCAGTATCAAAGACGCACTTGTGCAGCTGGGCCAGAAGGACCTGCTCGTGGACTGCCAGGGCAACTGGGGTAACATACTCACCGGCGATGATGCGGCAGCCGGCCGTTACATCGAGGCTCGCCTCTCCAAGTTTGCCCTCGACGTGGTCTTCAATCCCAAGACGACAGAGTGGAAACTCTCTTACGACGGCCGCAACAAGGAACCTATTGCCCTGCCTGTCAAGTTCCCGTTGCTGTTGGCGCAGGGAGCCGAGGGTATTGCCGTGGGTCTGAGTTGCAAGATACTTCCCCATAACGTGGGCGAGATTTGTGAGGCTGCCATCCAGTATCTGCATGGCGAGGAGTTCCATCTCTATCCCGATTTCCCCACGGGTGGTTCAATTGACGTTTCGAAATACAACGACGGCCAGCGTGGCGGCTCTGTTCGCGTGCGTGCCAAGATAGAGAAGCGCGACAACAAGACATTGGCCATCACAGAGATACCCTTCGGCAAGACTACCGGTACGGCTTCCAAGCCCAGTGCCTTCATCGACTCGATCCTGAAGGCTGCCGAAAAGGGCAAGATCAAGGTGCGCAAGGTGGAGGATATGACGGCTGCCACGGTCGAGATACTCATCCACCTGCAGCCTGGAGCCTCGAGCGACAAGACCATCGATGCCCTTTATGCCTGTACCGACTGCGAGGTGAGCATCTCGCCCAACTGCTGCGTCATCGACGAGCGCAAGCCGCAGTTCCTTGGCGTGAGCGACGTGCTGAAGCGTTCGGTCGACAATACACTCGAACTGTTGCGCAAGGAGCGCCTTATCCGAAAGGGCGAATTGCTTGAACAACTGCACTTTGCTTCCTTGGAGCAGATCTTCATCGAGGAGCGTATCTACAAGGACAAGAAATTCGAGAATGCCAAGACGATGGACGAGGCATGCGAGTGGATTGACGAACGTCTGACGCCCTGGTATCCCAAGATGATACGCGAGGTAACGAAGGACGACATCCTGCGCCTCATGGAGATCAAGATGGGCCGCATCCTGAAGTTCAACAAGGACAAGGCCGAGGAGAACATAGCCCGCATCAAGGAGGAGATTGCCCAGATCGACAAGGAACTCTCCAACATGGTCGAGGTGACCTGCGACTGGTTCCGCTTCATCAATGATAAATATGGCAAGGACCATCCCCGTCTGACCGAGATAAAGAGTTTCGATACCATCACGGCTGCCAAGGTGGTCGAGGCCAACCAGAAACTCTACATCAACCGTGAGGAGGGCTTCATCGGCACCAGCCTCAAGAAGGACGAATACGTCAGCAACTGCTCCGATATCGACGACGTCATCATCTTCTACAAGGATGGTACGTACAAGGTGGTGCGCGTGGCAGAGAAACTCTTCGTGGGCGATACGGAACGTTCGAAGGCGGAGAAGAAGAAGGCCGAGATAATCCATGTGGCCATCTTCAAGAAGAACGATACGCGTACTATATATAATGTGGTGTACAAAGACGGAAGAGGCGGCACGTCATACGTCAAGCGCTTCAACGTGACGAGCATCACTCGTGACCGCGAGTATGATGTCACCCAGGGCAAGCCTGGCAGCAAGGTGATCTATTTCACCGCCAATCCCAACGGTGAGGCAGAGGTCGTCAAGGTGACGCTGAAGCCCATTCCCAAGCTCAAGCGTGTCTTCTTCGACAAGGATCTGAGCGAGATAAACATCAAGGGCCGCACCTCGATGGGTAACATACTGAGCAAGAACGACGTCTTGCGCGTGCAGCTCAAGAGTCACGGCACCAGTACGCTGGGCGGCCGCAAGGTGTGGTTCGACCCCGACGTGAAGCGTCTCAACTACGACGAACACGGCGACTACCTGGGCGAGTTCTTTGACGACGACAAGATACTCGTCATCCTTCCGAACGGCGAGTACTACCTCTCCACCTACGACCCCAACAATCACTATGAGGATGATATCTGGCGCATTGAGAAGTACGATGCCGACAAGGTCTGGACAGCCTGTCTCTACGACGCAGACCAGTCGAACTTCCCCTACATCAAGCGTTTTCAGCTCGATGCCTCGGCACGTGTGCATCAGACCTTCATGGGCGAGAACCCCAGCAGCAAGCTCATCCTGCTCACCGATACCGTCTATCCGCATCTCCTCGTCACGATGGGTGGCAACGACGACTTCCGCGACCCGATGGACATCGAGGCCGAGGAGTTTATTGCTGTCAAGAGCTACAAGGCCAAGGGCAAGCGCATCACTACCTTCAAGGTGGCCAGCATTGTGGAACTGGAGCCCACCCGACAGCCAGAACCGCCAGCAGCCGAAGAGGATACTCCAGAGGGTAAGGCCGGCACGGATGCCAGCGAAGCAGACAAGGACCCCGAGATTGTTGACCCCGATGAAGGCAAGAGTCAGAGCGACGTGGCCGACGAGATAAACGGACAGTTGCATCTGTTCTAGTCGCAGCATCATAAAACTGGCGGAACACCGGAAACCCAGAATACCGGAATACCGGGAAACCCGGAATGCCGGGACTTCGGAATGCCGGAACTCCGGAACACCGGGACTCCGGAATGCCGGGACTTCGGAACTCCGGAAAACCGGAATGCCGGAACTCCAGAACCAGAACACCGGAATACCGCCCCCAAACAGTAAAAAAAGATGATAACCTTCACCACGCCAAGCTACTACTGGCTCAACAGTTGGGTGATGTCCAACATCATCCAGTTGGCCACACAAAGTTTTTGCAGGCGCTTCCTGAATCACAAAAACGACCCTTGCGGCCGTCAGTACGACCAGATGACACAGAGTGCTCGGTCAGGACAGGCCAACATTGCCGAAGGTAACTCACGCCATTCCACTTCGCGCGAGACAGAGCTCAAACTCCTCGACGTGGCGCGTGCCAGCATCAGCGAATTGGCAGGTGACTATATCAACTGGCTCTTGGCGCAAGGCCTGGTACCTTGGTCGATCTACGACAGCCTGTATCAGCATATCGACCGCATCGATCTTGAAAAAGCAGACTACACGGACAACGTCATCCACAACAGCAGTCTGCATATCATCAGGCAAAAAGCGAAGTTCGACGAGTGGATCAACTCCGATGACCCGAATATAGCGGCAAACTGCATCCTTATCCTCTGCACACGCCTGCATAGCATGCTCATAAGGCAGATGGAGAGGCTGATGGCAGATTTCCGTCAGGAAGGAGGTTTCACAGAAGCCATGACAGCAGAGCGTTTGGCTGCCCGTACACAGCAAAGCCAGGAAAAAGGAGCACCCACATGCCCCAAATGCGGCAAAACAATGATAAAGCGGATGTGCAAGAAAGGCATCAACGCAGGACGCGAGTTCTGGAGCTGCAGCGGATACCCGCAATGTCAAGGCACAAGGGATGCCTGACGACGGGTATACCCGGGGAAACCGGAATCCCGGGAGGTGGGGACATCGGAATCCCGGGACATCGGGACTCCGGAATCCCGGAAAACCGGAACGCCGGAATCCCGAAACGCCGGAATGCCGGAATGCCGGGACTTCGGGACTCCGGGATCCCGGAAAACCGGAATGCCGGGACTTCGGGACTCCGGGATTCCGGAAAACCGGAATGCCGGAACTCCGAAATGCCGGAACGCCGGAATCCCGCCCCCCCGCTTCTAAACAACACGTACTCTGATGAAGAAATTCCTTATACATATTATTCTAATGCTTTGCTGTTGCCCTCTGTCGGCGGAGAAAAAGCCCACGAACGACAGCGGCTTAACCATCCCCGTGCCTTCAAGAAATCTTCTTCTGCTGGGGATGGGCTATACCAACCAGTACGACACGTACATCTCTCCACGTGAATACCGCGGTCCGCAGCTTGACATCCTCTGGGACAAGGAGTATTTCCTCCAAAGCACATACAAGGCCCCGAAGAACGCCACTCACGTTCGGGGAGCTGTCAGCTTCCAATCGTTGCTCGACCTGCAACTGCATACCACCACACCGCAGCACAGCAGCCTCCGTCTCTATGGCGCTGACATTCATTACGATGCCGGATGGTACTACAACTGGTTCGATGTCATCGCGTCCGGCCTCAGCCTGAAGGCCGGTGGACAGGTGGGGGGCACACTGGGCGGTCTCTACTGCCATCGTTCTGGCAACAACCCTGCCAATGCCCATGCGGCTGTCAGGCTGTCGGCCTCGGTGGGGGCAGAGTATGCCTTCACCGTGCGTCGCACCCCCTTGGTTGTCCGATACCAGGCCGACGTGCCCGTGCTGGGAGCGGCCTTCTCGCCCGACTATGAGCAGTCGTACTACGAGCTCTACAAGTATGGCTACTGCCGCAATATCTGCCTCACCACGCCCACCAACGCCTTCTCCATCCGGCAGATGGCAACCCTTGCTATTGGCCTTCGTCACGGCTTTCTGACAGTGGGCTACAAGGCCGACCTGCGGCAGGCCTCCCTCAATCACCTCCGTCAACACCAGTATGCACACTCGCTCATGATAGGGTGGGAGAAGAGTTTTTGAACGCCTAAGCGGAAATTCCCTAAACGACAAAATCGCCCAAACGACCAATACCGTGCGTAAGATTTGTATTAATTCGTGTTCCCAAATTTGTGCTTGCATAACCAGATGTATTTCGCTTTGCATGCTGTCTGTGCTCACCCTCTCCTCCTGCCTCCGTGGCGAGGAAGCGTCCACCATGCCCGAAGATAACTTCCAGTCGCTGTGGCGCATCATCGACGAGCGCTACTGTTTCCTGGATTACAAGAAGGAGCAGTTGGGTGTGGACTGGAATGAGGTGTATGGTCGTTACCGTTCGCGTCTGAGCCCAAAGATGAGTTCTGCTCAACTCTTTGAGGTGCTGTGCGATATGCTCAGCGAACTGAAGGACGGACACGTGAACCTCTACAGCGCAGCCGACGTGGGGCGCAACTGGTCCTGGAGGGAGGACTACCCCGAGAACCTGGACGTGGAGTTGCGCGACAGTTATCTGGGTACGGACTATCGCATAGCGGCCGGCCTCAGCTACCGCATCCTGCCCGACAACATCGGTTATATTGTGTACGAAAGCTTCAGTGCTGGCATCGGAGAGGGGAATATCTCCGAGGCACTTTTCTACCTGCGTTCCTGTGCGGGTCTCATCCTTGATGTGCGAGGCAACGGAGGCGGGCAGCTCAACTATTCCGAACTGCTCTCGAGCCACTTCACCAACGAGCGCATCCTTGTGGGATATTCAGCCCACAAGAGCGGTCCCGGACACTGCGACTTCTCCATTCCCGAGCCCGTGTACCTGGAGCCCAGTGAGGGCGTGCGCTGGCAGAAGCCTTGCGTAGTGCTCACCAACCGCTCGTGCTACAGTGCCACGAACGATTTCGTACGCAACATGAAGGAGTGTCCCCTCGTTACCGTCATGGGCGACCAGACCGGCGGCGGCAGCGGCATGCCCTTCAACAGCGAACTGCCCAACGGATGGGTTGTCCGCTTCAGTGCCTGCCCCATGTACGATGCCCGCATGCAGCACATTGAGTTCGGCATCCAGCCCGACATTCCCTGTGCCCTCGATTCCGTCCTCCAGCAACAGGGCATCGACTCCATGATAGAACTTGCAAGGACCGAGTTGAAGAAGTAAGCCTGTCTGCCGTCTTTCCCCGAAATCTTGACGAAAAGCCGAAGAGCCGTTCTATGCACCGAGGGCTGCAATCAGCCATTTGCGTAGCCACTTGCAGCCCTCTCATGTCATCGTACTCTGAGGTACTGATGCTAATTCCAAATCTTTGCCGAAAAATCTGCCAGGATGTACGGATTTTTGTGGCAGGACATGCCCGTTGTGCAACTCCATTCGGAGGCAGTGTACACGGATACGGGGTGCTGCACTCCCAGCGTGTGGATGCAGCGTGCGCAGCTTTCTGATGCTCGGGACGTACCTTTTTCACGCTACGTGTTTTTCTAGACGCCGTACGGCAACTGTGTAGATGCCGTACGGCGGCTAGACGGATGCCGTACGGCGTCTAGAAAATTCCCGTACGGCGTTAAGGGTAATCCTGCTGCATCGGAAAAGTGCAATGGCAAAGGGCGGGTGGTGCAAGCGCAGGGAGCGAGTGGTGTGCATGCTTGGGTGCTCTCTGTTACACTTCTCTTATATAAATTCTTTGCAAAACAAACGTCACCAACGTCACCACCCTCTGCATCCTGTTGTATATCAGTACATAAAGTGGTGACGTTATGGGTGACGAAATGGTGACGTTGGTGACGTTTCTTTTGACGTGGTTTTAGGTCTTCTGATGTGTAGTGGCTGTCGTAAGGTGAAGATTATTAACGCTATGTGTGGGTTGTTTATTGGTGACGTTTCACAGATCAAGGATGCCCAAAAAATGGGGTACATACGCCTCAAAATGGGGTGGAAAAGGCATAAGGTACCCTTTTTCAGGGGGTACCCTTGCGCTTTTTTGGGGGTGAAAATGATGGTGACATCAAAAAAAAGATGCACCAAAACGCGTGGTTTTGATGCATCTTTGCTATCGCTTAACGAGAATTTCCTCGAATGGAACGCAAATTTTTATTATGCCAATTTATATATGACTCCGCTAAAAAAGTACATTAAAAATGTAGATTCTCCGGATTTGCTTACAATCTGTAATTTGGTTGAACGCACTTTTGAAGACGTTCAAAAGTCGACGCAAAGTTTTTAATGGATTTAGAGGCAAAAAAAGAAATAATCTTTGCGTCGACTTTAGGCCGTCGCCTAAAGTGCGTCTTTGCGTTTCAAAAAACATTCTGTGCCTAATCGTATATCGTTCCCAAATCAAATGTCATACAGAGGTTTGAACAGGTCATTCAGACAGACTTTGCTCTGGAAAGCATCGGCATGCTCTCCCTGTGCGACACCGAATGTCGAAATGATGTGTGTACGAACTCCATGGCGTTTGCTTTTGAGTTCGCAGATAAAGCTCTGTTCGCGAAGAATGATCTTCTGGTACTCGGATTTATTGAGTCGATAAATGTCCTTGCTATACTTGATCTCGAAGAGCGTGATCATATCTGTTCGTTCGATGATCAGGTCA
>JAZLFZ010000055.1:0-21753 GCA_045616065.1 Bacteroidaceae bacterium
TGACTCCGCTAGAAAAAGTACATTAAAAATGCACATTTTGCTGATTTGCTTACAATCTGTAATTTGGTTGAACGCAAAGACGCAAAGACGCAAAGTTTTTAATGGATTTAGAGGCAAAAAAAGAAATAATCTTTGCGTCTCTGCGTCTTTGCGTTATAAATTGAAAGCACGTTGACTTTTTATAGTGGACTCACTCCTTAAATCGGTGCTTGCGAAAGTTGATTGGGATAGAGAAGAGTAAGAGAAAGGGTGAGTTGAAAAAAGTGTACAAATTCCTGTTTGGATTTTGTTCCAAGTAGAAAATCGAGAGAGCCGATGCGTTGTTTTTTGCGCATAAAATGGCCTCTTTTTGGGTGACGTAGCGTGTCCGACGGTGACACGCTACGTCTTTTTTTGTGCGTCGCAGCGTCTCTTTCCGTGCGTCGCAGCGTCTTTTTTGGGTTAACGCAGCGTTAAATTGTCCTTTTCGGGGCGGTTCTGTGGCTCTTTTGCGTGTGTATTTTGTTTGCGTGTTTGTATGTTGCAGATAGTCAATATGTTAGTCATTGGCTTATATGCCTGTGTCGTTGGCTTTGATGGATAATAACGCAAGGAAAATGGGGTAAAATTCATAATTTTCATTACATGGGAGCGGGGCGCCAGGCTTCGTGCGTGACTTAACTCCTCAGCAACGAATGTGCTTCAACTTGATTAGGAGTTAAGGAGTTAAAGGAGTTAAGGAGTTAAGACGAATGTGCTTCAACTTGATTAGGAGTTAAGGAGTTAAAGGAGTTAAGGAGTTAAGACGAATGTATTGAGGGTTTTCCCCCGTGTTTATCAGTAACGTCTTAACTCCTCAGCGACGAAGGAGCGATAACTTCTTGACTCCTTAACTCCTCAAGTTTCAAGAGTTCGAAGAACTTGCGAAAGTTGAATAAGTTATTAGCCGTGTTGAGGCGTTTTTCTCGGAAACGTGTGTGAAATGCGCTGTTTTTCTGTCGATTGTTTTGTGCGTTTCAATCTTTTGACTATATTTGCATCCAAAATATTAAATAACAAGACAAAAAATACGGAAAATGAAGAAGATTCTACTGTTCTTGTCCTGCATACTGGCGAGCCTTGCCATGCAGGCTCAGCAACAGAAGCAAGTAGTAGTGTGGGGTTATTGCGACGACTCCTTTACCCCCAGCCCCACGGTAGATGAGGAGCATCCCTTCAAGTGTGCCATGCGTATGCCCGTGTCGGTGCTGACGCTGTACAAAGGTTGCACCATCACGGCCATCGAGGTGGGAACGAAGAATCCGGTACGCGAGCTGGTTCCTCTCATCTGCAAGGGTGGCAATGACAACTTGGTGGCCCAGGCTGCGCGCGACGCCCAGGCAGGATGGAACGTGATAGTGCTGGACAACCCCTACGTGATAAGCGATGAGGCTGACCTCTACGTGGGCTACGCGTGCATCATGAAGTCTCAGCCCACAGGTTCGCTAATAAGTAATCCCAATGGTGCCTTCGTCTATGAAGAGGATGAGTGGGAAGATATGAGTAGTATGGGTGCTGTTTTCAGCATACGTGTACACATTGAGGGAGAGAACCTGCCCATGGATGCCGCATTGTATTGCTCGCAGGCTGTGGAGTGCCGCAAGGGCGACAAGTTCGACCTGAAGCTGGACGTGCAGAACCTCTCACCCGAAAAGATCGAGAAGGTGAACCTGGAATACTTCATCGATGATGAAAAGGCTGGCGCACAGGAGGTCGGCGTCGAGATAGAGAAGGGACATTTTGCCTCTGTTCCCCTTGCACTTACGGCTCCCAATGAGGCGGGCAGCTATAATGTTAGAGTCGTCGTGACCTCGGTGAACGGCAAGGCGGATGATGTGCCTTCGAACAATGCTGCCGTCGTCCCCCTCACGGTGCTGGGCAAGACCTTCCCCCGCCGAGTCGTGATAGAGGAGTCCACCGGTACATGGTGCGGCTGGTGCGTGCGTGGCTATGTGGCCATGAAGGAGATGAATCAGAAGTATCCCGACAATTTCATCGGCATTGCCATCCATGCTGACGACGAGATGAGCGACGCCGAGAACTACGATGAGATAGAAGATATGCTGACCTCGTGCCCGATGTGTGTGACGAACCGCAATCCGCAGCTTATCAAGGAAGGCCACCCGGATGATATGGAGAAGCACATACTGGCTCTGAAGGATCTGGCTATGGCCGACATTCGTGGCACGATGACTGTGCTCGATGCCGACACTACCCAGCTGCTCATCAAGACGTCTACGGAGTTTGGCAACGATAGCGCCTCGCCCTACGGCATTGCCTACGTGGTGGTGGAGAACGGTGTGGGACCCTATGCCCAGAAGAACTACTATTCGGGCTCAGACACTGAATTCCGCGGCTATGAGAAGGAGAGAGAGTACGTGGCGCTCACGTACGACGATGTGGCGCGCGGCATCTATGGAGGCTACAATGGTCTCCCCGGATCTGTGCCTGGCGAGATAAAGCAGGGTGAGAAGTATGACTTCGAGTTTGTTGTTGACATGCCTGCCAGCGTGCGTTGCCGTTCAAACATCGAGGTGGTGGCCCTGCTCATCGATCAGAAGACGGGTATGATTGCCAATGCCTGCAAGTGCGGTTTCGACAAGAAGGCCGATGCCATCTATGTGCTGGGCGTGGACCGCAAGGGTACGTCCGTGGCCGTATACAATGCAGGCGGCATGCAGCTGCGTGCAGCCCAGCGTGGCCTCAACCTCATCAGGATGAGTGACGGCCGAGTAACGAAGGTTGTGAAGTAGGCTGCAGGACATCGAATCGCCGAATCATCGTAACAACGTCATCAATATGAGCATACAGAACCGAATCTGCACCGTAGGGCTTGTCCTTGTGGCGACCTTTGCCTGCCTCTCCTGCTCGGAGGGGAAGGGGGAGGGGAAGGTGGTGCGTGCCACGGCGGCTTCCATCGGGCAACCGAGCGAGGTGGTGTTGGTGCTGGACGACGCCATCCTGCGCAGCGACCTGAAGGACTCGCTGGAGGCGATGCTGACCTGCAACGTGCCGGGACTGAACCAGGGCGAGGACTTCTTCCGTCTGTCGCGCATCCCGGTGTCGATGGACCAGAAGGAATTCCTGAAGATGCACAGTCGCGTGTTGGCCAAGGTGGATTCGAAACTGAAGGAACCCACGCTTGGCGTGGCGCACGACGTGCGGGCCACGCCGCAGCTGCAGTTGCAGGTGGCCGGACCCTCGGTGGATGCCCTGCGTCCTTTCATCAGTCAGCATGCCGAACGGATACGCCAACTGTTGCTCGACGCTCAACTGGATAATCAGACGCACTACCTGAAGGGACACGCCTCGCAGGAGGTGGCGCGTGACCTTAGGGAGGTACTGGGCTATACCGTCCAGGTGCCCGAGGAAATACGCTTCACGAAGAAGGGTGTGGACTTCCTGTGGGGCAGTTCGCGCAGCCAGGAGAAGCAGCTCAACGTGGTGTTCTATCGGGTACCTTTCACGGGGCAGGACCTCTCGGATGTACGTGTACTATGCTCCATCCGTGACTCCGTGATGGCTGTCAATATTCCCGGTTCCGCCCCCGACCAGTGGATGGAGACGGTGTGGGAGGACGAACGCCCGGTAGTGCTCCTGCGCCAGGCTGAGGGCACCACCACCATCCGTGGCTTGTGGCAGATGCGCAACGGTGCCATGGGCGGTCCTTTCGTGTCCAAAGTTTTTGTCGAGGACGGCTCGGTTTACTTCGCCGAAGGCTTTGTTTTCTCACCCCAGACGACCAAAAGAGACTTGGTCAGAAGGCTCGAGTCGGCCTTGCGAACGTTCCGTAAAGTGCCCTGAATGGGCCGTGAATAGGCGGTTTTTGGCCTTGAAACGACCGTGTCGAGCTGTTATGTTACAAGATTGATAGCAAAAAATAACGATTTTGATATAGGCGATAGCGGATTATTCGTAACTTTGCCTCGGAATTTTATCAAAACTAAATTATTTATTAACCAAAAAACTATTGTTATGAAAAAACTTTTCTCACTTTTTGTAGCATTGTTTGCATCCTCGGCCGCGATGTTTGCGCAGGACGTGGAGTGGGGCCCCAACGAGAATCCCAACGTTGACTGCGAAGGCACCGATTTCAGTGCCTACGCTTGTAAGCCCAACAAGTTGGCAAACGGCGATGCTAACGGTGAAGTATTCACTGGCGAGACATTGACCGCAGAAAACGGTGTCACCACCGAGGCCAATGGCAACAAGTGTGTAACCGTACTCGCTGCAGCTGGTGCTGCTGAAGACTGGGACTCTCAGTTCTGGATCGTTGTTCCTCGCTCTGCTGAGGTAGGCGAGAAGATTCACGTGAAGTTCGACTACAAGATGAAGACTGATGCCATCGATCCTAACACGGGTGACGTCTTCGAGTCACTTACCATTGGTACTCAGGCTCACGGTCTGCCCGGTGACTATCACCACTGGCAGTGTATCGGTGACGTGACCTTTACTTCTGAGTGGCAGACCTATGAGTACGATATCACCATTGCTGGTGACATGCTTACTGATGGCAGTGGTAACGCCACCGAAGATGGTTTCCGCTCGGTAGCTTTCAACCTGAGCCAGGGTGGCCACGACATCGATGTTACTTATTGCTTCGACAATCTGGAGATCCGGTATGAGAAGCAGGACGAGACACTGGTTAAGTACTGGAAGCCCATTGTTGCTGGTGGTGACTTCGAGAATGGTGCCAGCGACAACTTCATCTTCCGCCTGCAGGGGCAGGGCGACGTAGTTCCCACTCCCGTAGCAGGTGTAGGTATGGAGGAAAGCGCTGGTCTTGAGCTCGTTGTTCCCAAGAAGAACTCTGAGACTTGGGATCACCAGTTCTTCATCAAGATGAACGAGTCTATCCCCGCTGGCGACATGATCAAGATTTCGTTCGACTATCGTGCAAGCGAGGATACCCCTGAGGCCATCGATACCCAGTCGCATGGTCAGTCAGCCGGTGATTACAACTTCTATACCGCTGTTGGTAGCATGACCTTCGGTACGGAGTGGAAGCACTATGAGTTCACTCAGAGTGTAAGCTCTGACCAGTCACCCGCTGATAAGGGCTATCAGTACATTGCCTTCAACCTGGCTCACTTCGACCACGAGGTTACTCTCTATCTTGACAACATCACCGTGAAGCATCAGGTGCTGGTTGCAGCTGGTGAGAATCCCGCAAAGCTCGCTCTCAACGAGTATCTTGAGGCTATTGATGCCAAGTATCCCAACCTGAGTGCTGAGAAGGCTAATAATGATGTACGCGACGCATTCGCAGAGGCTATTGCTACTGCCAAGAGCCTGGGCGACGAGGACGACTACGAGGCTGCTGAGGCTGAGCTGCACTCAGCTGAGGCTAAGTTCCAGGCCAGCGTGAAGGACTACGCTAACCTGCAGAACTTCATCAACCTCATCAACGAGAAGAAGGAGCAGGCTGAGGCTGCTGGTTATGCTGACCTGGCTTCTGCTCTCGAGGAGAAGACCAACCCCCTGCAGCAGCAGTGGGACGATGCTTCTTGGACTCGTGACGACATCAACGCTGCTATCGACAACGATGCTCTCTATGCCGAGATCGAGGCTGCTGTACTGCCCCTCATCCAGGTAGGCAGCGACGTGTCTATCCTTGTCAAGAATGGCAACTACAACTGGGGTAATGGTTACTGGGCTGGCAGTCCTACCGTAAACTGGGGCGCTGCTGAGAAGTACCACACTTCATTCGACGTTAACCAGACCCTGGCTAACATGCCTAAGGGTGCTTACTCTATCAAGCTGAACGGTTTCCAGCGTATCGACGAGAATGGCGAGATGAACGCTCAGCTCTATGCTAACGAGTATGGCAAGTTCCTCGTAAACCGCGACGAGGTTGAGGAGGCTCCCGAGGGTGACGCTCCCAACGATATGGGTAGCGCAAGCGCTGCTTTTGCTGAAGGCTTCTATCCCAACGAGCTCGCTGTTTACCTGGCTGAGGCTGGTAACCTGAAGCTCGGTGTGAAGGGTACCAACACCAACATCTGGGCTATCTGGGATAACTTCCAGGTGACCTACATGGGCGAGGGTACTCGTGCCCTGATGGCTGTCGTTGCTGACCAGAAGGCTCAGACCGAGGCTGTCTACACGTTGGTTGACGGTCTTATCAACGACCCCGTAAATGCTGCTGTATACCAGACTATGCAGGATGCTGACCAGATGGTAATGGACCAGAAGGCTACCGAGGCTGAGGCTACTGCTATGATTGCTAAGCTGATTGCCAGCGTAGAGGATATGTATGCTGCAAGAAAGCTGATGGAGCAGGTTGACGCTGCCTTCACTCCCTTCCAGGATGCTTACGGTCTCTACTCTGAGACTTGCGCTGAGGACATCCAGAAGCGTGCTGATGCTGCCAACACGGCATACGACACCTACAACGAGATGACCAACGACGAGCTGAAGGCTTACATGGCTGAGCTGAACTACCTGGCTGACGCTATGAAGATCAACAAGGATGCTTACGCTGCTACCGATGAGAAGCCCTACGACATGACTTACCTCTTCGAGAATCCCGACTTCGAGGGCTCTTACGATGCTAACAGCAACTATCCCGGTTGGAGCGGTTCAGGCTTCGGTACCGGTGGTGGTACTTGGGGTCCTGTAGGTGAGCGTTGGAACCAGGCAAGCGGTTTCGATACCTACGTTATCTTCAGCGGTCTGCCCGCTGGTGCTTATCGTCTGACCTGCGACGGTGCTGTTCGTAACGGTGCTAACACTGACATCGCAGCTAACGATATCGCTATCGTGAAGGGTGACAAGGAGGACGACAATCCTGCTTACCTCTATGCCAAGACTTCTGTTGATGAGTATGCTACCAAGATGCATTCTATCGCTGAGACCATGCTGACCGAGGAGGAGCTGCTCAAGCTCACCGGTGACTATGAGGATCCCACTGCCAACACTGCCAAGGCTGTTGTTGACGAGGTAACTTACTACTTCCCCGATCAGATGTTCACCGCTGACATCTGGATGCAGGCTGGTCACTACCTGAACAACTCTGTTGACTTCGTTGTAGGTGCTGACGGTACCGCTCAGCTCGGTGTTCGCAAGCCTAACGGTAAGTCTAACGACTGGACCTTCGTTGATAACTTCAAGCTGACCTACTTCGGTGGCAACAGCGTAGTGAAGATTGACAACGTTCAGGTTGTTGAGGCTGCCAAGGGTATCTACACCATCAGTGGTGTTCGCATGAACAACGCTAACCGTCCCGGCCTTTACATCGTAAACGGCAAGAAGGTTATGGTTAAGTAATTTAACTGAGCTTAAATAAACAAAGAAGGCGTCCCGAGCAGTTCGGGACGCCTTT
Organism: Bacteroidaceae bacterium; assembly: GCA_045616065.1. GTDB lineage: Bacteria > Bacteroidota > Bacteroidia > Bacteroidales > Bacteroidaceae > Physcousia. The sequence continues at coordinate 7,343 of JAZLFZ010000055.1, forward strand.
TTAAATTCTATAAATTTGTTTTTTCGCTCGCTTATTCGTATCTTTGAGCTCCGCTCTAAAATACTCTCGCTCGGAAAAAACCAAATAAATTTGTTTTTTCGCTCGCTTATTCGTATCTCTGAGCTCCGCTCTAAAATACTCTCGCTCGGAAAAAACCAAATAAATTTGTTTTTTCGCTCGCTTATTCGTATCTTTGCAACCGAGAAAAAGAAGAAGTATGCATAAGATGTTACGAAAGACAGGAACTGCGGTGCTGTTGTTTGCCGCTACGCTGGCAGCCTCGGCCCAGGCGAAGCTCGTGCTGGACAGTCCCGTGGCCCATGTGGGCGAGGTGGTGTTCCAGTCGCCTCGTGAGGTGGTCTTCGCCTTCCAGAACAAGGGTGATGCGCCTCTCGAAATACTCAAGGTGCTGCCTTCGTGCGGCTGTACGCAGGCAGAGTGGACACGCGGTCAGATACAACCCGGACAGAAGGGAACCATTACGGTCGTCTATGATGCGGCGCTGCTGGGTACCTTCCGCAAGGACCTGGCCGTCTATACCAATGCGGAGCAGGAACCTCTCTACCTGCAGATGGAGGGACGTGTGGTGACGTCCAAGCTGGACTACAGCGGAGACTTCCCCATCGACCTGGGCAATGTGCGCCTCAATACCAACTATATAGAGTTCGACGACGTGAACCGTGGCGACCATCCCGTGGCCGAGATACAGATCTTCAACCAGGAGCGTACGCCCTATCGTCCCGAGCTGATGCACCTGCCCGTCTACCTCAATGCACGGGCTATTCCCGAGGTCATCGCCGGCGGCCGAACCGGTCGTGTGCGCATCACGCTGGACAGCGAGAAGCTCGGTCTGCTGGGCTTGAACCAGACTCGCATCTTCCTCTCGCGCTACATGGGCGATAAGGTGGGCGACCAGAACGAGATACTTGTCTCGTCCGTCCTGCTGCCCGACTTCTCCAATATGACGGCCGAAGAGCTGGCTGTGGCCCCGAAGATGGTGCTTTCGGCCGAGGAGGTCGACTTCGTGATGAACGGCAAGTCGAAGGTGACGCAGACGCTGACCATCACCAATGCGGGTCAGCAGCCACTGAACATCCGCAGCGTACAGGTGTTCAACCAGTCCATTGCCGTCAGCATCTCCGACCGTACCATCGATCCTGGCAAGACGGCCACGATGAAGCTCACCGTCAACTCCAAGTATCTGAAGAAGGCTAAGAATCGTCCGCGTGTACTCCTCATCACCAACGATCCCAATAGGGCCAAGCAGACCATCGACGTCAGTGTGAAATGAGCATATTGGTAGAACATCTATAGCCAATAACCTATAATCAATAACGACCATTCATAATGGATCATCCCGAAAATTCATCCGAATATGCAAGCCTGGTGGTGAACCAAGGCGTAGAACAACCTTCCGTTGTCAATCCGTATCTGCAGCGCAGCCGCTTTGTGCGTCGCAAGCTGACGGCCGACGATTACGTGAAGGGCATCCTGGAAGGCAATTCCTCCATCCTCGGCCAGGCCGTGACGCTCGTGGAGAGTACCAATCCCGAGCATCAGCGCGTGGCACAGGAAGTCATCGAGCGTTGTCTGCCCTACAGCGGCAAGTCGGTGCGCATCGGCATCAGCGGTGTGCCGGGTGCCGGCAAGAGTACCAGTATCGACGAGTTCGGCATACACGTGCTGAAGGAGTATGGCGGCAAGCTGGCCGTACTGGCCATCGACCCTTCCAGTGAGCGCACCAAAGGCAGCATCCTGGGCGACAAGACACGTATGGAGAAGCTGAGCGTGCATCCCGATTCGTTCATTCGTCCCAGCCCCTCGGCTGGCAGTCTGGGCGGTGTGGCCCGCAAGACGCGCGAGACCATCATCCTCTGCGAGGCGGCCGGTTACGACAAGATCTTCGTGGAGACGGTCGGTGTGGGGCAGAGCGAGACGGCCTGCCATTCGATGGTGGACTTCTTCCTGCTCATCCAGCTGGCCGGCACGGGCGACGAGTTGCAGGGCATCAAGCGCGGCATCATGGAGATGGCCGACGGCATCATCATCAACAAGTGTGATGGCAACAACGTCGAAAAGTGCCAGTTGGCCGCTACGCAGTTCCGCAATGCGCTCCACCTCTTCCCCATGCCCGAGAGCGGATGGCTGCCTCAGGTGCTGACCTACAGTGGCTTCTACGGCTTTGGCATCAAGGAGGTGTGGGATATGGTGTACAAGTATTTCGACTACGTCAAGGAGACAGGCTACTTCGAGTACCGCCGCAACGAGCAGGCCAAATACTGGATGTACGAGAGCATCAACGAGCAGTTGCGCAACAGTTTCTTCCAGAACAATACCATTGCGACCATGCTCAAGGCCGAAGAACAGGGTGTATTGGCGGGGCAGAAGACCTCATTCGTGGCAGCCAAGCAGCTCCTCGACGCGTACTTTGCACTCCTCCATTAACCACTTGGGCGTACTGGTGGCACCGCAGATGCCCACCGAGTCATAACCTTCCAGCCAGCGGGACTCAATCTCGCTGGCTGCGTCTATCATATAGGAGTGCGTGTTGACGCGCTGGCATTGCTCGAAGAGCGCCTTGCCGTTGCTGCTCTTCTTGCCGCAGACGAAGAGTACTACGTCGTGGCGAGAGGCGAAATCGCGGATGTGGGGCATGCGGTTGGCCACCTGTCGGCAGATGGTGTCGTAAAAGGTGAAGGTGGCCGTGGGCTGTATGTTCTGCTGTATGTCTTCCACCACCTTGCGGAATCCGTCCAGCGACTTGGTGGTCTGCGAGTAGAGGCAGATGTCACGTCCGAAGTCCAGTTTGCTGACCTCCTCGGGCTTCTCGATGACGATGGCGGTGCCTTCGGTCTGTCCCACCAGGCCCAGCACCTCGGCGTGTCCGTTCTTGCCGAAGATGACAATCTGCTTGTGGTGGTCCGGATCGTCGTTGTATTCCTTCTTGATGCGCTCCTGCAGGTGCAGCACAACGGGACAGGTGGCATCAATCAGTTCCAGGTGGTTTGCTTCTGCTTTCTGGTAGGTGGAGGGTGGTTCGCCGTGGGCACGCAGCAGCACGGTGGCGTCCTGTAATTGGTCGAACTCGTCGTGCTCGATGGTGATGAGCCCCATGCGCTGGAGTCGGTCACATTCCTTTCCGTTGTGTACGATGTCGCCCAGGCAGTACAGTTGGCGACTGTTGTTGCGCAGCATCTCCTCGGCCTTGCCGATGGCGCGTGTCACGCCAAAGCAGAAGCCTGATCCTTGGTCAATCTCGATGGTCACTGTCTTACGAAATGAGGTGTGTTACAAATTGAAGTGTGTGTTGGGGCGGTGGGCTGTTCCGTGTGCGTCATTCCTCTATGCGCAGCCTGGCTTCCCGAATCAGCCATTCCTTCTGCTCGGGAATGGTCATGTTGCTGTTGTCCAACTCGATGGCGTCGTCTGCCTTCTTCAGGGGACTCACGGCACGGGTGCTGTCAATGCGGTCGCGTTCCACGACGTTCTGCAGTATCTCCTCCATGTTGCATGCCTCGCCCTTGGCCGTCAGTTCGTCATAACGACGCTTGGCGCGCACCTCGGCCGAGGCCGTGACGAAGACTTTCAGTTCGGCGTGGGGGAAGACGGTGGTGCCGATGTCGCGTCCGTCCATCACGATGCCTCCCTCCTTGCCCATCTCCTGCTGTTGGGCCACCATGGCGGTGCGGACGAAGTCGATGGCGGCGATGAGGCTCACCTTGGAGGAAACCTCCATCGTCCGGATGCGGTCTTCTACGCGTACATTATTAAGATAGGTGTCGGGACGGCCTGTTTCGGCATTGAACCTGAACGTGATGCTGATCTTGTCCATCTGGGCACGCAGGCCCTCTACGTCGACTTCCTGCTCGTTGAACAATCCTGCCTCGATGGCATAGAGCGTGACGGCGCGGTACATGGCACCTGTGTCAACATATACATAGCCCAATTCGCGGGCCAGGTCCTTGGCCATGGTGCTCTTGCCGCACGATGAATGGCCGTCGATTGCTATTGTAATCTTTTTCATTTGCTTGTATTCTAAACTAAACTTTGAACTATGAACTATGCACTAAAGCGAGTAGCCCACGCTGACGGTAAGGCTGGGGACGCTGACGTGATACTTGGCGTATGCCACGCCCAGCTTGAACTTCTTCAGCGTGATGCCGGCTCCGGCTGTCAGTCCGGCAGCATGGCTCGACCCGGCAGCCTTCAGTTCGGAGGCGCGACGGAAGTTGTAGCCGATGCCCAGGTAGATGTTCTTGGTGGGCAGGATGTCGGCTCCGATGTTGAAGTGGTTCATCAGTATGCGGCCGAAGCTGGATTCACCTTCGGGGTTGTAGTAATAGTCTTTCTCCCAGTGGTTCAGGTCGGTAAGCGTGACGGAGAGGCGGATGGGCGCATGGGCAATGCCCTTCGTGAAGCCCCATTGTAGGTTGAAGGGCAGACGTTCGTGTACGTCACCGAATGCCTTTACCTGCCCGCCGAGGTTGGCTCCCACGAGCGACATGGAGAAGTCCTTGGCGGCGTTGTAGTAGTTCAGCGCCAGGTCAACACCCAGTCCGATGGCGTTGTAGGGACCGTATTTCGAGTAGATGAACTTGCCAGCCACGCCGCCCACCCAGTGGCTGCTGAGTTCGTAGCTGAACATGCCGCTGAGTGCCATGTCGAGTGCGCTCATCTGTCCAATGACTTCACCCGTCTCCAGTGTCTCGGTCATCTTGCCGTGCCCAAGGAATTGGGCTGCCACGCCCCATGTGCCTCTTTCTCCGGCAATGCGGGTGAAGGTGGCGCTGCCCATCTTGCTCCCCTGCATGTAGGTCACGAAATTGAGGTTGATGGAGTTGTCGCTGGTGCTGGCCAGCAGGGCCGGGTTCTGGAGGGCAAGCGAAGCGTCGTCCTCGATGAGCGAGATGTTTCTTCCACCGACGGCATTGGCGTGGGCCGAGGAAGACACGGAGAGGAAGTTGAATACACTTCCGCTCTCTTGTGCGTGACTCGGCAAAACACTTGCCAGCAGCAAAAGAAAAAGGTAAGGACGTACCTTCGTTGTCATAGCTTGCAATTTGAGTCCAAAGATACACCTTTTTCGGTTAATATTCGCTCTTTTGGGGCTTGAAAACGAAAAAAAATGCGTTTTTGCGAAAAAAAACAAGTGTAAAGCGATGCGAAATGAGAAAAATGTGCTAAATTTGTGCCGATAAGTTGAAATCAAAAAAAAATAATATACTATGGAAGGTACAATTATCGCAGAAGACATCAGACAGCAGAGAGGTACAAGCATCCTCATTGGTCTGTGTGTGACACTGGCTGTCCTCTTCGCTGCTTTTGAGCTGACTCAGATTGAAGTGAAGGAGGATGTGAGTGACGAACCCATCTATGAAATGGCTACCGAGGAGGACATGATCCCCGTTACCATTCAGGAAGAGCAGCAGCCTGCCGCTCCCGTTGTCAACAACAATGTGCAGCCTGAGATCCTGCAGATCGTTGAGGACGAGGTGGAGATCAAGGACGAGAAGATTGAGACTACCGAGGAGGTTAATCAGGTCATCGTAGGTACCCAGGGTACTGGTGCACCTACCGCAGTTGCAGGCCCTCCCGTAGCTGTCGGTCCCGTTGTCGAGTCTGTTGACGATGACAAGATCTTCGACGTCGTTGAGCAGAATGCTCAGTTCCCCGGTGGCGAGGAGGCTTGCTACAAGTGGCTCGGTGAGCACATCAAGTATCCCAGCATCTGCCAGGAGCAGGGCATCCAGGGTCGTGTGTTCGTCAGCTTCGTTGTCAACAAGGACGGTTCTATCGTCGACGTCAAGGTGATGCGTTCACCCGATGACAACCTCTCAAAGGAGGCTGAGCGCGTGGTTAAGCAGATGCCCAAGTGGAAGCCCGCCCGTCAGGGTAACAAGACCGTACGTTCTCGCTTCAACTTGCCCGTTATGTTCCGTCTGAACTAAAAGAAAAGAATAATCAAGAAAAGGCTGCTCCGCGGGGCGGCCTTTTCTTTTAAATATATATATAATGTATAATACGAAAGAACTACTCGATAAGGTCAACGCCGCACTCGTGGCAAATGACGTGGTCCGCGAACCAGCTGGGCTGTACGCCCCCATCAGTTACGTGCTCTCGCTTGGCGGCAAGCGCATCCGTCCCGTCATGGTGCTCATGGCCTACAACCTGTACCACGAAGAGGTGGATGCCGCCATGCTGCCCGCCCTCGGCCTGGAGACCTACCACAACTTCACGCTCCTGCACGACGACCTCATGGACCGTGCCGACGTACGTCGCGGTAAGCCCACCGTGCATCGCAAGTGGGACGACAATACCGCCATCCTGAGTGGCGACAATATGCTGGTCATGGCCATGCAGCGCGTCTGCCAGTGCGATGCCCGCCACCTGCCTGCCGTCACCTCGCTCTTCACCCAGACCGCCATTGAGATAGACGAGGGACAGCAGTACGATATGGACTTCGAGACTCGCAACGACGTGACGGAGGAGGAATACCTCGAGATGATCCGCCTCAAGACCTCCGTCCTCTTGGCCTGTGCCCTCAAGATGGGAGCCATCCTTGCCGATTCCCCCGAGGCAGATGCGGAAGCCCTGTACCAGTTCGGCGAGCGCATCGGTCTTGCCTTCCAGTTGCAGGACGACTATCTGGACGTCTATGGCGACTATGCTACGTTCGGAAAGCAGATCGGTGGCGACATCATGTGCAACAAGAAGACCTACATGCTCATCAACGCCCTCCGTCTGGCACGGGGTGAGCAGGCTGTCGAACTGCAGGGTTGGATAGACCGTGTAGACGCTGACCGTAACAAGAAGGTGGAAGCCGTGACCCGCATCTACAACGAACTCGGCATTCCCGCCATGTGTCAGGCTCGCATCAATGCCTACTTCGACGAGGCACTGGCCTGTCTCGAACGTGTCAACCTCCCCGCTGAGCGCAAGACCATGCTCCACGAACTGGCCCATAAACTGCTGAAGCGCAAGTCATAACCCGTCGAAACCTTCAATCTTCAATTTTCAACCTTCAATCTCCCCATGGGTTTCATCGACACACACAGCCATATCTACGGTCCCGAGTTTGACGAAGACCGGGAGGAGGTCATCGCCCGTGCCAAAGAGGCCGGTGTGGATGCCATCCTGCTGCCCAACATCAACCCCGACACCGTGCAGCCTATGCTCGAACTCTGTCAGCGCCATCCCGGATATGCCTTCCCCATGATGGGCCTCCATCCCGAGGACATCACGGACGACTGGCAGACCACGCTCGATGTCATGCACGACCGTCTGCTCCAACCCGGCCATCCCTACGTGGCCGTCGGCGAGGTGGGGCTCGACTATTACTGGGACCGCTCCCGCTACGAAGAGCAGAAACGGGTCTTCGAGCAGCAGGTGGAGTGGGCCGTCGAGTTCAACCTTCCGCTCATGATTCACAGCCGTTCAGCCCATGCCGAACTGGTGGAGATCATGCGCCGCCATCAGTCGGACGGACTGACCGGCGTCTTCCATTGCTTTGGCGGAACGGCTGAGGAGGCACGCGAACTACTTCAGTTCGAAGGCTTCGTGCTGGGAATCGGAGGCGTACTCACCTACAAGAAGTCCACCCTGCCCGACGTGCTGCGCCAAGTGCCTCTCGAACGCATCGTTGTGGAGACCGATGCCCCTTATCTGGCCCCTGTTCCCTGCCGTGGCAAGCGCAACGAGTCGGCCTTTGCCATCCATACCGTTCGCAAGCTGGCAGAAGTCTACCAGCTGAGCGAGGAGGAGGTTATGAATTGCACCAATAGCAATGCAAAGCGTCTTTTTACGTGCTTAAACGCGTAAAAAACGCTCTTTTTTGCATAAATTTAATAAAAAGATGAAACTTTTTTAACCGAAATATAGTTATTCACAAAAAAAATAGATATTTTTGTATCAAAATTGTAGCGTGTATAGTGCCCTTTTGTCTGTCCGCGACATTATGGGAAAGCTACAAAGGCGGCCAGGCGAGGCCGTGCAGAGACAAAAAATGGAGAGATGCTCGAGTGGCTGAAGAGGCACGCCTGGAAAGCGTGTATACGTCAAAAGCGTATCCGGGGTTCGAATCCCCGTCTCTCCGCCCGTAACCATTCTGTGCGATACCTGAAAGACCAATGAGACGGATTTTCCCCTTCTTTTGTGCTGACAGGGTTTTGCAGAAACGGCGAAACGATATATAAGGCGAAAATAACAAATAAATAACAAATTTAATTAATCTTAAAAATTACACACAATGAAAAAGTTATTTGCAATTGTTGCGATGGTAGCTGCTTGCTCATTTGGCATGACAACTTCCGTAATGGCTCAAGATGAGGCTCCCGCTACCGAGCAGGTAGACAGCGCTGCTGTTGTTGAGGAGGCTACTGACTCTGCTGCTGTAGAAGAGGCTGCTCCCGCTGAGGAGGTTGCCGAGGCTCCCGCTGTTGCTGAGGAGGAGAACACCAGCTTGCACAAGACCCTGAAGACCAAGTTCATCGAGGGTGGTGCTGACTTCATGGCACTCGTTGCCATCGCACTCGTTCTGGGTCTGGCTCTCTGTATCGAGCGTATCATCTACTTGACTCTTGCTCAGGTTAACACCCGCAAGTTCATGAAGGACTTGGCCGACATGGTTGCTGCTGGCAAGATCTCTGAGGCTGTTAAGGTTTGTGCTGCTTCACGCGGCCCCGTGGCTACCGTATCAAAGAAGGCACTGGCTTGCCTCGAGAGCGATGACCAGAATGATATCGCCACCATCGAGCGTACCATCAACATGGAGGCTGAGGTTCAGGGCACCTACCTCGAGGAGAACTGCTCTTGGATCACCCTCTTCATCGCCATGGCTCCTTCTCTGGGATTCTTGGGTACTGTGATCGGTATGGTTCAGGCCTTCGACGACATCCAGAAGGCAGGTGATATCAGTCCTACCGTTGTTGCAGGTGGTATGAAGGTCGCTCTGATCACCACCATCTTCGGTATCGTTGTTGCTCTTATTCTGCAGGTATTCTACAACTACATCTTGTCTCGCGTTGAGGGTCTGACCTCTAACATGGAGGAGGCTGCACAGGAACTGCTCGTTATGTGCGTTAAGTCTGACAAGTGCAAGAAGTAATTGAGAGAACACTTCCTAGAATAAAGTAATAACTCTGATAATACATAATAATATTATGAAGACCCAAAATATTTCCAAGTTAGCGCTTTGGCTCTGCATGGGTATTGCTGTGGTCATCCTGATCTGCTTCTTCGCTATCGGTTTCGATAACATTAACGACGAAGGTCAGCCTGAACCCCAGTTTACCGATATCCTCATCTTTGCTATCTATGCATACGTAGCAGTGCTCGCCGTTCTTACTATTTGGAATGCCGTTCAGGCTGTGTTCAAGTACAAGGATGGAGGTCTGACCAAGGTGTTCTTGTATTGCGGTGGCTCTATCGTGCTCTACCTCTTGTTCCGCTATGTCATCTGTGGCAGCCAGGAGGTTCCCGAGGGCGTTGAATACACCGCTACCGACATGGCTGTAGCTGACGCTTATATCTGGACCATCGGCCTCCTCTTCCTGGCTGCCGTGGTGGCTTGCGTCATCTGCGCTACCGGCATTCTTACCAAGTCTGCCATCAAGAAGTAATCATAAACGAACCATTAAAATTCATAACGAGATATGGCAAAAAAGAAAAAGAAGATGCCGGGACTGAACACCAGTTCAACCGCCGATATCTCTTTCATGCTGCTTATCTTCTTCCTGGTAACCACCTCAATGGATACCGATAAGGGACTTGTACGTCACCTTCCGCCTCCACCCGAGAGCCAGGAGAAGAATATGGTTCAGATTAACGAGAGAAACATCTTCACGGTAAGTATCGCCTCTACGGGTAAGATCGTAGTGTGTGGCGACTACAGCCATCCCGTGGAGTGCACTCCCGCTGAGTTGCAGCACTTGCGTGAGCAGGCCCGCGATTTCATCAAGGGTATGCCCCGTCCCAACTCTTCTGAGCCCCCCGAACGTTCTATGATCAACGTTCCCGGTCTTGGTCCCACGCTATGTTCCGACAAGCACGTCATCTCATTGCAGACCGACCGTGGTACGCCTTACGCCATCTACTTTGCTGTGCAGAACGAGCTCGTAGCTGCCTACAACGAGTTGCGCGACAAGGAAGCCAAGGAGCGTTTCGGTCGTCCCTACGAGGCACTTAACGATGACAACAAGGGCGCTATCCGTGAGATTTATCCCCAGAAAATTTCTGAGGCAGAACCTATTGACTATGCAACTAAGTTTGCACATTAAGAATAATAAAAAGAACTATGGCAGGATTTAAGAAAAAGGAAAGTCGTGAAATGCCTGAGTTGAGTACCTCATCTCTGCCCGACTTGATCTTCACCATTTTGTTCTTCTTCATGATGGTTACCACCATGCGTGAGGTTACTCTTAAGGTGAAGTTTACCGTACCTTCGGGTACTGAATTGCAAAAATTGGAGCATAAGTCAGACGTTTCATTCATCTACGTAGGTCCTCCCACCGACAATCTGCGTGGCCAGTTCGGTACCGGTACCCGTATCCAGCTGAACGACCGTTATGCAGATACGCGTGAGGTTATGGACTTCGTAGCTCAGGAGCGTCAGGGTATGATGGACCAGCAGAAGCAGGTCATCTCCATCAAGGCTGACCAGTACACCCAGATGGGTGTCATCACCGACATCAAGGAGGTGCTCCGTAAGTCATACGCTTTGAAATTGAACTATTCTGCATCGCAGAGAAACTAAATTTCAATAAAATGTAATAAAAACGGCGGTATATGTTTTGTATATCGCCGTTTTTTTGTACTTTTGCACAAGTTAAATTGATTTATTATGACAAATGTACATCTTGATGCCCTCGATCGCAAGATACTGGGCATGGTAGCTAACGATGCACGTATTGCCTTCCTAGAGGTGGCTCGTGAGTGTAATGTGTCGGGTGCCGCTATCCATCAGCGCATTCAGAAGTTGACGTCCCTTGGCGTTCTCAAAGGGTCGGAGTTCGTTCTCGACCCCGAGTCGATAGGCTACGGCACCTGTGCGTTTGTCGGTCTCTTCCTGAAGGACCCCTCCGACTTCGACCACGCCGTGGAGGAACTGCTCAAAATACCCGAGATCGTGGAGTGCCACTACACCACGGGCAACTACGACGTCTTCATCAAGCTCTATGCCCGTGACAACCACCACCTGCTCAGCATCATCCACGACCGTCTGCAGCCCATCGGTGTGCAGCGCAGCGAGACCATCATCTCGTTCAACGAGGCCTTCCACCGCCAGATGCCCATCCCCGAGGAATAACCCCTCGTCCCCTCTCGGCGTCTGTGCGTCCCTGAGGAGTAACCCCTCATCCCCTCTCGGCGTCTGTGCGTCCGCTTGCCCACCTCTTATTCTCTAATTTACTTTTACATCCTCCGAAATGGTTACACTCATCGCTGCGGTGGCACAGAACATGGCCATCGGTCTTGACAACAAGCTGCTCTACTGGTTGCCCAACGACCTGAAGCGCTTCAAGGCGCTCACTACAGGCCACACCATCATCATGGGCCGCAAGACCTTCGAGTCTTTCCCCAAGGGTGCGTTGCCCAACCGCCGCAACGTCGTGCTCAGCCGCACGGCCACGGCTGTCGAGGATCCCCGTTTCCCCGGTGCAGAGTGCTACCCCACACTGGAGGCCGCCCTCGCCTCGTGCCGTCCCGACGAGGACATTTACATCATCGGCGGAGCATCGGTCTACGAGCAGGCCCTTCCCCTTGCCAACCGCCTCTGCCTCACCGAGGTTGCCGATACACCCAGCGATGCTGATGCCTACTTCCCCGCCTTTGATACCGCGGAATGGAGGATAGAAGCCAGCGAGGAGCACGGTGTGGACGAGAAACATGCCCATGCCTATCGCTTTGTGGATTACGTCAAGGCATGAGTGTCTTTGATACTCGCACGTTGTCTTTTCTCCTCGCGTGTTCCACTTCTTTTCTGCCCTTGCTACATCTTTATTTGTTCTTCCGTGCGGATGTAGCTTTCTTTTGTAACATCTTTACTTTTTGACCCTGGCGGTTTTACCTTATAGCCTTACCGGTTTTACCTTATTGCCCTACTGGTTTTACCTTATTGCCTTAGCAGTTGCACCTTTTTTACGCTGGGGGATTTTCTAGACGCCGTACGGCAACTGTCTAGCCGCCGTACGGCATCTAGACGGCTGCCGTACGGCGTCTAGAAAATCATGCAGCATGAAATAGGTGCAGCCGCATCGTGTATTAGCTACGGTTGCATCGTGTATTAGCTGCAGCCGCAGTGTTCAGTAGCTGGAGCTGTAACGTCATCTTGGTGCAGTCGTGACGTTGCGTAACATCATCCGCAGTTTTCATCATCATCATCATCTTCCGTGTTGTTTATCATCATCTTCCGTGTTGTTTAACGTCATCCACCGCGTTGTTTAACAGTATTTGTCGCCTTTCGTAACTGTACCGTGATGTTCTGTTCTATTTCTTGGATTAATACGTAACGTACAGAACCATAAGTGGGTATGTAAGAAAGTTGGTTCTATGCCGGTGACGTTTGGGTGACGTTGGTGACGTTAGGGTGACGCTAAACATGAGGAAACGTCACCACTTAAATCTCACACAATCAGAAGAATACAATGGTGGTGACGTTGGTGACGTTAAAATTACAAATTATATGGTTCTTCATCAATTTAGGTGCATTCATTTTCTTGTAATGTTTAGATACACAACCAATTTGCATTATTTTCAAGGTCACCCAGATGTCATCCCGACGAAGGAGGGATCTCAGCCCAACAAGCACTTATAAAAACAGGATTGGACTTTATGATACGTCACAAAGTAGAGATTCCTCCTTCGTCGGAATGACAAGCTAGCACCTAAATTGACGCAGAACCAATTATATTTAGTTTTAGATGAGAGTGACTGAATGATTTCGCCTTAATTTTGGACATGCATTAAAAACACTTTTTGTGTATGTTTTAACCGTTTTTTTGCTTGTATTACATCAGGAATAATTCTTTCCAAATGTTGGGATGAGGCGAAAAAACAGCGAAACGGCAATTTACAGATTTAAACACTGCAAATTGCCGTTTTGCTCGTATTATACAAGTCGGTGTTCATAATATCCGTTATTGCCAGATTGTTGTCATATGCGCAAACAAAAAAACGACCCGCACATTTGAGCATCGTTCTTTCTTTAGGAAAGCATCCTAAGGGCTGAGCGGAGAGGCTTGGCGGGTTCTAGTGGAGCTAAGGTGTAAAGATTTTATCACTCTAGCAAATTTTTTCTCTAGGAAAATGCAATTTATGAAGCATATTTTGTTTTTTGTTGCCAAAAATGACATATAAAGAGCATCTTTTTATGATGTATTAACTCTTTTCTGCGAAAAAAATGAGTACCTTGCAGATGAATTTGCGCGAAGTAGCTTGAATACAGTAATAATATTGCGACTTGGATGAGCTTGCCTGTGGGGTCGCTTGAAATATTCTAACACACAAGACTATTCTTGATGAGTATCTGACAATAAATTCAATTGAGCCTGCAGTTCCTCTCGGTTAGGCAAATATAATTGATAGCGCGCTGCGAAACGTTGGTTATCAATTCTGTTGTATCACACTATCGCCTCAATCAACGTGCGACTATTCAGTACTACTGGCGGAAGCAAGCCAGGAGTTTTGTCCTTGTTGAAGCAGAAGCTTACCATGTAACCAGTCTTTAGGTTGTACCGTTCAAGGTATTCTGCAAGTTGCTTCTCGCCACGTTCGTTATATGATTGCCCTCGCCAGATCTTCAGTTCCACAATGTACTGCTGGCCGAGATAATCTATGATGATGTCGGTACGGGTGAGGTCGCGTGTCTGGGCTTCGCAGTAGTAATTGCCTATGCCGTTGATGATAGGGCGAAGATAAGTGAGGAAAATCTTTCTTCCATTGTCTTCTACAAACTGATCGTCGTGTCCAGGACGATAGATTTCGTTGAAGTGTTCGCAGAAACGCTCCATGAGAAGGCGCATGTCGATAAAGCCATCATGGACGAATTGGTTCTTGTCCATCTGTCCAAGGGAGAATATCTTTGATGTCTCATTCTCTCCGATAAACAGATTGTACAGTCGCGTTTCCATTAGGCGGCAAGCGATGGCAACTGTTCCGTTGTTATTTGCAAGGAAGTTGAACATCAAGCCTATCTGCAGATACTTCTCGTCTGTATGGAAGGTTCTGGTTTTGCCTTCAAAGAGAATGTTACGGAGCAATTCCTTCAGTTCTGGGTACTGGTCAAGTTTCTTAACCATGTCATCGAACAGTGTGTTGCGCTCGACAAGAAGGTCATGAGTCGCTTTCAATATGCCTTCCTTGTCCCATGAATATTGTTCTGCATCAATAATCTGGCAGATACGGCTCACAAGGAATGG
>JAZLFZ010000056.1:0-20526 GCA_045616065.1 Bacteroidaceae bacterium
AGGATTCGTAGATGGACGGAGAGGTTGTTGTTGCCATGGTGCAAAGGTACATCTTTTTTTTGAGAATCTCTACCGTTGCACTCTGATATTTTGGGTAGTCAGTGATGTGGATTGCCACGGAAAATATCTACTGAGCCATAAAAACATGAGAAAATTTGCCACATCAGAAGAATTTGATAATTATACTTCAAAGTTAATTAACAATTTATATGATAAAAATGGTTCTTATCTAGGAGCTGCATTAATGCAAATTCAAATTGACAAAATGTCATTTTTTGCATTTTTTACTGATAATACTGATGATTTAGGTAAAAATGTAAATCCTGAACTTACACAAAAAATTAAAGGATTTGGAAATGAATTTTATAAAAATATAACTCCATATGAAAAACCTATTCAAGAATGGCATGATAGACATGTGAACATATTATCTAATTGGTTAAAATTTGACCATAAGCCAACCGCTAATGAAGTTAAAGAAAGAATTGACAACTATGTTGCTAACTCTGATTTTAGTAATGCAGAAAAAATTGCATATAATTCTATATTTGATAATTCCAAAGGAAAAGTAAAAGGCAATTCAAATAATGAAACTGACATGAATGAAATTGCATTGAAAATTTTTGCATTAGATTTTATATCAATAGATAAAGCATTATCTGATGCTAAAATTATAGGAAGTAAAGGAGATTCTTTTAGGGATGAAAAAGGGTATGATGTATATTCTTATATGACTAAATGGCTAAAATCTACAGCACCATTTTCAAAATAGTTTAAAATCAATTATAAAGAAGCTTCAGCAAATTTTGCTGGAGCCTTTTTTATACGATATTTTTGACAAAAAATAGTTTTTATGGATTAATGATTCCGCTACAAAAAGTAGCATTTAAGTTAGACGTTTCTGCTTCATCGGGAGCCTATCCCGAGTCGGCAGGTAAATTTGGGGTGATGCAAGATTTTCCATTTCGGAGTGTCAAAGCATCGTATATGAGCTCTAACGAGCGATTGTATGCCCAATATATGGGTCTTTTAAAGGTCCAAAGCGCTCTTTGAAACATTTTACGCAATCTGGAGAGACATTTCGATGTCATAGAGGAAAAGTCGGCGCATGTTAATCCATGCGCAGCGGGCTATTGCCTGGAGCGTATGCTTGATCAATCCTCTGTAACGTGTCTTGTTGTTCCTCGTGTGGAAGCAGTATTGGAAGATGCTTGCCTCGACGTTGTTCCGCTTCTTGCGCTCGTCCCACGGAATGGATTCCGTCTGACGCCTGACCTTGGAGCGTTCGGCACATGTTTTGTCAAAGTATCGGTAAGTATCCTTGCCATCCTTTGTCTTGACGGGTATCTTCCACTAGTCATCCTTCACCTTGATGGCGGTCATCACTTCTGCCGTCTGCTTGTCGGTAACTTGAAGCGTTCCGTCCTCCTGCAGGTCAAGGTCAAAGCGTGAGGGCTTTCCCAGGATTCCGTTGGCAACAAAGTCAAAGCCAATCTCCTTGTCTGCTGCGAGTTCACGGTTGTCCTTGCTCTGATAGGCTCCGTCGGCATGTACTTTGTCCACCTTGTTTCCGGTGCCATCCTTAGTCTTCTTGACTGCATCCTTGACAAAACCGTTGTCCGCCTTGTTGGCTGGTTCCACCTGTACGTCGCGGCAATAAGGTTTGGCTTGCTTTCCTCGTCGCAGGTTTCTGTAATATTGACAGCAAAGCCCTTCACCCTCTTTCCTCCCTTACTGCGGTAAGCGACATCGGTATCATTGGGATTCTACACGCTGTCCGAGGTGATAAGCTTCTTGTCACGTACTGTGATGGTTCCGTCTTCGGCTACATCATACTGCTCACGGAAAACACGTCTGAGCAATGCGAGCCTTTCCAGATTACATGATGTCAAAGAACGAAATAGTGTTAAACAAACATAATACTAATCACAGGTCGGCTTGCCGACTTTTTAGAGTAAACTCAAACATAGATTTACACTAAACCTATAAGAACCAAACGGAGACATCACCTCTTCACGTCCAAGCCCCATCCGTAGGGATAGGCGACGGGGAGGCCGGTGCGGTCGAAGTAGAAGTGGCCTACGTCCATCCGCTCACGATAGTGGGTGACGACCTGGGCCGAGTCGCTGGTGGCGGGGAAGTTGGCCGAGGCGGGAAGGTCGTCGAGGGAGAGGGGCCACGTCATGGAGAGGCGTCCGTTGCTGGGGGCGCGCCCCGAGAGGACGTCGCAGACGGCATTGCCCGCCTCCTGACCGGGGAGCCAGGTGACGACGATGGCATCGGCCAGATGGCGCCACGAAGCCACCTCGACGGGGCCGCCCACATTGAGCAAGACGACGACGCGCTTGCCCTGGGCATGATACACCTCGCTGACCTGACGGAGCAGTTCCAACTCGTTGGCATTGAGCAGGTAATCGTCCTCCACCCTACGATCGTGGAACTCGCCTGCCTGACGGCCGATGGTAACGATAGCCACGTCGGTATGCGGTGCGCGCTGCTCGACGAAGGAGCGCTTGAGAGCCTTCTCCTTGGGGCCCGCCTTGCCCAGGTAGTTGCTCATGTAGAACTGGCTGGGACGATGGCTGCCCTCGCGGTTGAGGTAGCGCTGGTAGAAGGCGGTGAGCTCAGCGTCCAGTTCGGCTCCGGCATAGCGAAGCCCCTGCGGCAGGGAGGTGACATAGTGGCTGTTGACGTGGCCCGAACCCAGTCCGCCGATAATCATCTCGTAGCTCGTTGCCCCGTAGAGCGCCACACGCTGTCCGGCGAGGCGGAGGGGCAGCGTCTGTTCGCGGTTTTCGAGCACCACCATTCCGGCTGCCGCCGCACGGCGTGCAATGAGTTCGGAGTTCAGAGTTGCGGGTTCAGAGTTGCGGGTAGCGCGCGCCGCCTTCACCCTGGCCACGAGGACGAGCATGCGACGCACACACGTGTCGAGCTGAGCCTCAGTGAGCGTGCCACGCTTGAGGGCGCGACGCAACTGGCTGCCCTGCTGCGCCATGCCCGGCATCATGAGGTCGTTGCCGGCAGCCACCTGCTCGGGTGTGTTGCGGACACCCGTCCAGTCGGTCATCACCACGCCCTCGTAGCCCCACTCCTTGCGCAGCACGTCGGTAAGCAGCCAGTGGTTGCTCTGCGTGGGGGTGCCGTTGAGCAGGTTGTAGCTCGACATCACCGTCCAGGGGTCGGCCTCGCGAACGGCAATCTCAAAGGGCTTCAGATAAAGCTGGCGGAGGGTCTCCTCGTCCACACGGGCATCGTTCTTAGTTCGGTTGGTTTCCTGATTGTTACAAGCAAAATGCTTGACGCACGCCCCCACCCCACAACGCTGTATGCCGCGCACCATGGCGGCCGCCGTCTGACCCGCCAGGATGGGGTCCTCAGAGTAGTACTCGTAGTTGCGGCCGCAGAGCAGATGGCGCATGATGTTCATGCCGGGGGCAAGGATGACGTCCACCCCACAGGCCACAGCCTCCTTGCCCATGGCCTGCCCTACGAGAGCCACGAGGGCGGTGTCGCGCGTGCAGGCCAACGAGGTGCCAACGGGGAAGGCCGTGCAGCGGATATCCTTGCGCAGACGCAGTCCGGCAGGTCCGTCGGACAGCACGATGGCGGGTATGCCCAGACGGGGAATGGCGTGCGTCTGGCCAGCGGCTCCGGGCACGATGCCCTTGGCAAAGGGAATGTCGAAACCGGCAAACAGGCTGCCCCATCCACCCCCGATGAGCAGGCGCACCTTCTCCTTCTGCGTCATGGCCCGCAAGACCTCGTCCACGTTGTCGAGACTGAGTTGGGGACCAATCGTTTCACCCTTTGGCAAGGTCATGGACAGAAAGGATAACCAGAGAAAGAGAAAGGATGCAATGCGCTTCATGTAACGTCGAGATTGAATTTTACGCGTGCAAAGTTAATGAATAATTCAGAAAAACGTGATTCATTGCAAGTATTTATTTGTAAGATGACATTTTTTTTGTACTTTTGCGTGCTTTAACAAACCGAAAGCCAACAATCATGAAGACCAATTTCAAAACTTACCTTACCGCGTTGGCCTGCGCCATGCCCACCCTCATGAGCGCACAGCCCACCCCTACCATCCCCACGACACAGGCAAGCCGCGCAGCCGAGGCCGACATCACATCGCCCACCGAGGGCGTCATCAGCCACGACTTTGTCTCCGAGGCCACGATGAAGCAGGACCTGCTGCAGATGCTGGCCAACTTCACGAGATACATGGTGAGCGACTTCCACTCGAGCAACGGACGCAACTCGAGAGACGAACAGCAAGGCTACTTCTACAACGAGGCTGGTGGTACCACCATCAACAACAACGAGCAGGGCATCCGCCCTACGGCCGACCTATCGATGATATGCGCCTTCCTGGTCAAGTACGGCAAGCCGGCCGGCGTCACGCTGCCCAGCGGCATCACCTGGGACAAACTGGAGGACATGGCCCGACGCTCGCTCGTCTTTGCCTACTCCACCCACAAGGCCAACAAGTTCACCAAGTGCTCCAACGGCGGCTACTGGGGCAGCACCTCCACGAGCGACAAGACCTGGGAGTCGAGCCTCTGGGCCATGTCGGTGGCCTACAGCGCCTACTTCCAGTGGGACAAGCTGAGCGAGGCGCAGCGAGGCTACATCTACCAGATGCTGAAGGCCGAGTGCAACTACGAACTGGGCCGCGACATACCCACCGGCTACAACGGTGACACCAAGGCCGAGGAGAACGGCTGGGAGGCCGACATCCTGGCCGCCACGCTGGGCCTCTTCCCAGACGATGCGTTGGCGCCCCAATGGTTTGCCCGCCTGCGCGAGTTTGCCATCAACAGCTACTCGCACCCCAGCGACGCCACCAACCAGACCGTCATCGACCCCGAATATGACAACACCACCATCGCCCAGCTCTACAAGGGCCAGAACCTCTACGACGACTATACGCTGCAGAACCACAACCTCTTCCACACCTCCTACCAGAACGTGGTGATGCAGGAACTGGGCGAGGCGGCCCTGGCCCTCAAGATGTTCCAACAGGGACTGCACGGCGAGGAGAAATGGAAGACGAACGCTCTCATGCACCACAACCAGGAGGTGCAGGACAGCGTGTTGAACTGGCTGGCACTGGCCGACGGCGAGCTGGCCATGCCAAATGGCAATGACTGGAGCCTCTTTCTCTACGACCAGATCACCTCCTACACCACGCAGGCCTGCTTCCAGCGCGACGCCAACGCCCTGATGATGGAGAACATGGCCTACAAGCACATCAAGGCCCGCCAGCAGACGACACAGGACGGCTCGTGGCTGCTCAGGGCCGACGTGGGTGCCCGCCGCATGGGCGTGGAGGCTCATCGTGTAATGATGACCTACCTGATGCACGACGTGCTTTCGACAGCCGACCTCACTCCCACCCGCTGGGACGACTTCAACCGCACGTTCGGCGAGGCCAGGATTCTGCCTTGCCAGAACGTGGTACGTGCCGCCACGGACAGCCGCTTCACCACCTTTTCGTGGAGCAACGGTCTGAAGAGCTACACGGGCTACATCGCGGCCAATTCGCCCGACAGAAACAAGATCATCGTGCCCTTCCGCGCCAACAACACGGGCAACTTTCTGGGTTGGTACGAGGTGAGCGGAAAGGGAACCAACGCCACGCCCGTGGTGAGCGGCAAGTACGAGCTGGCGGGCAACGCCTACGTGATGAACGGCGAGCTGAACACCAACGATGGGGCGCTGAACAACCGTTTCGCCCTCTACTCGACGCCTGGCAACGCGGTCATCTACCTCGACTACGTGACGGCCAACACTGCCTCCACCATCACGGCCGAAAAGGGCGGACTGATGGCCATCTCGGTGGACGAGATGACGAAGACGAAACGTACCTTATATTATAATAACGGTTCGTCGACACTGGACGGAACACAGTTCACGCAGTTCAGTACCCCCTGGCTCAACATCGACAACGCCGTGGGCATCGTGGGACTGAACGAGGACAAGAAGATGGCCTTCGGCGACCGTGCGAACAACAACAGCATCCTGACGGCCAAGCTCTATCCCGCCTTCTCCAACACGAGCCGCAGCGTACAGAGCGGCGACGTGGTCGATGCACGCAACCTGGTATACTACAGCAACATGAACGCCAGCACTACGCAGCAGATGGCCCAGCAGTTGGTCGTCCTGCGGCCAAGCCTGCCTACGGGTTGGAACGGCGTCATAGTCAGCGACCCCGACAGAGGCTACGTACTGGTGAGTCACTTCAAGGGCAGCACGACGACAGCCACCGTCGAGGGCATCAGCTGGATGGGGGCAGCTCCCATCTTTGGCGAGGAAACCACCATCACGGACTCGAAGGCATCCGTCACCCTGGAACTGCAGGAGGGCTGCTCGTACGCTCGTCCCATCAGCATCCTCATCGAGGGCGACGGCCTCACCGTGCGTCAGGATGGTGAGCAAGCCGCCTACGTCAAGGCTACCAAGGCTGGCACGTTCAAGGCCCGCATCGCCATCCCGGGTGAAAGCCAGATGGCTGAGAAGACAATCTCCATCAAGAAGGGAGAGACACTCCACATTTCACTCTCAAACAACGAGGTACGCGCCAAGAGCGCGCCTGGGTTTCCTGTCAAAGACGACGAAAAAGACCAGACGAAGAAAATCCTGAACGCCTCCTTTGACGGCAACAACAATACGGGGTGGAGCGGAACGGTTCCAGCCTTTCAGTCGTACGGTAACGCTGAGTTCTTCAACAAGACCTTCGACTTCTACCAGACCATCGAGGACCTCACTCCGGGCATCTACGAGGTGGGCCTACAGGGCTTCTACCGCGACGGCGGCTACAGCAACGCTGCTACCAAGCACAATGCAGGCAACGAATCGCTGCGAGCCAGCCTGTATGCCAAGACCACGGTAGACGGAAAGAAGCAGGACTACAGCCAGCCGCTCATCAGCATCTTCGAGGATGCCGACCGGAATTTTGAGGTAGGCGTGAAGACGGCTGTGGGCTACGTGCCCGATAACATGGAGCAGGCGGCCAGCTACTTCCGCAACGGACTGTACAGAAACACGCTGCGCGTCGTAGTGGGCAAGGACGGCAAGCTGACGATCGGACTGAAGAAGACGGCCTCGATGTCGAACGACTGGACTTGCTTTGACAACTTCACGCTGAGCTACCCCTTCACAGCAGCCGACCTGGACGGCAACGGCAGCGTCACCCTTCGCGACCTCCCCATCCTCATCCAGCAGCTCTACACGCCCACCTCGCCCTACGAGTACGGCACCGGTGACGTGGACAAGAACGGCGAGACCAATGTGGACGATGTCCATGCCCTGGGCAGAAAACTTATAGAATAATAAAAAAAAAGATTATGACAAAAGGATTCCTGTATTTCATCTGTTATGTGTCGGCCATGGGCGGACTGCTCTTTGGCTACGACTGGGTGGTCATTGGCGGTGCCAAGCCTTTCTACGAGGTGTTCTTCGGCATTACCGATTCGCCCGCCCTGCAAGGATTGGCCATGACGACGGCCAACATCGGTTGCCTCGTGGGAGCCATGACGGCCGGTATGCTGGCCGACCGCTGGGGACGCAAGCCGCTGCTGCTCTTTGCCGCCATCCTGTTCACAGTGAGCGCCATCACCACGGGAGCCTTCAACGACTTCACCCTCTTCAACATAGCCCGCTTCGTGGGCGGCATCGGCATTGGCGTGGCCAGTGCCCTCTCACCCATGTACATAGCCGAGGTTTCGCCTGCCCACATCCGCGGACGAATGGTCAGCCTCAACCAGATGACCATCGTGCTGGGCATCCTGGGCGCACAGATTGTCAACATGCTGCTGGCCGAGTCGGTCAGCACGACGGCTGCCACGTCAGACCTGCTCGGGTCGTGGAACGTGCAGATGGGATGGCGCTGGATGTTCTGGGCCGAGACACTGCCCGCCGGCCTCTTCCTCTTCCTGGCTTGCTTCATCCCTGAGAGCCCCATCTTCGTGGAGATGAAGAAGGCAAAGCGACTGACCGCCAAGGAGAACGGAGCCACACAGCCACAAGGCAGCAAGGCAGAGGCTGTTCAAAGCAGCAAGGCAGAGGCCACACAAGGCAGCGAAGGCAAGCCCGCCACGAGCCTCCTGGCCTCGCTCCTGAGCTACAAGAAGGTGCTCATCCTGGGGCTCGTCATTGCCGTCTTCCAGCAGTGGTGCGGCACGAACGTCATCTTCAACTACGCCCAGGAGATCTTCCTCGGAGCCGGCTTCTCGGTGGACGGCATGTTCATCAACATCGTCATCACCGGCATTGCCAACGTGCTCTTCACCATCGTGGCGCTCTACACCGTCGAGAAGTGGGGACGCCGCACCCTTATGCTCATCGGAGCCGGTGGTCTGGGTCTCATATACCTCATCCTTGGCACCTGCTACTTCCTTGGCGTGCAAGGATTTGCCATGGTGGCACTCGTCGTGGCTGCCATCTCGTGCTACGCCATGACGCTGGGCCCCGTCACCTGGGTTCTGCTGGCCGAGATCTTCCCCCACAAGATTCGTGGCGTAGCCATGTCGGTCTGCACCTTCGCCCTCTGGGCTGGCTGCTGCACGCTGACCTACAGCTTCCCCCTCATGAACGCCTCGCTGGGCAGCTACGGATCGTTCTGGATCTACAGCGGCATCTGCATGGCCGCCTTCCTCTTCCTCCTCAAGCGTTGTCCCGAGACGAAGGGCAAGTCACTCGACGAGCTGGAGAAGGAACTGGGAGATTGAAGATTGAAGATTGAAAAAGCGAAGCATCGATTGCTCGAAATATCGAAACATCGAAACATCGATTGCTCAAAATATCGAAGCATCGAAACATCGCAAACAAAAACCTCAAAAAAATAACCCCATGGTAAAAGCTTGGAAAGAAACCATCAACATACCCACCTACGAAGTGGGCAAGCCCGAGAAGAACCCCATCTTCCTGGAGAAGCGTGTCTATCAGGGTAGTAGCGGCGTTGTATACCCCTACCCCGTCATCGAGAGCATGGCCGACGAGCCTACGCCCCACGACTACGAGGCCGTCTTCCTGGAAAACGAATACATCAAAGTCATGATCCTGCCCGAGCTGGGCGGCCGCGTGCAGATGGCATACGACAAGATCAAGCAGCGCCACTTCATCTACTACAACCAGGTCATCAAACCCGCCCTGGTGGGACTGGCTGGCCCCTGGATCAGCGGCGGCATCGAATTCAACTGGCCCCAGCACCATCGTCCCAGCACCTACATGCCGGTGGACTGCCAGATTGTGGAGGAGGAGGACGGCTCCGTGACGGTGTGGGTCAACGAACGCGAACGCATGTTCCACCAGCAGGGACAGGCAGGATTCCGCCTGCGTCCCCAATGTGCCTACCTCGAGATTCAGGGCCGACTGTACAACCCTACCGAGACACCTCAGACCTTCCTCTGGTGGGCCAACCCTGCCGTGGCGGTCAATGATGCCTACCAGAGCGTCTTCCCGCCCGATGTGAATGCCGTCTTCGACCACGGCAAGCGTGCCGTCAGCAGCTTCCCCATCGCCACGGGCACGTACTACAAGATGGACTACTCGGCCGGAGTCGACATCTCCAACTACAAGAATATCAAGGTTCCCACGTCCTACATGGTGGCCAAGTCGAAGTACAACTTCGAGGGTGGCTACGAGAACGACACACAGGCGGGCATGCTGCACGTGGCCGACCACCACGTGGCTCCCGGTAAGAAGCAGTGGACTTGGGGCAACGGCGACTTCGGACGTGCCTGGGACCGCAACCTGACCGATGAGGACGGCCCCTACATCGAGCTCATGGCGGGCGTCTTCACCGAGAACCAGCCCGACTTCTCCTGGCTCATGCCCTACGAGGAAAAGTCGTTCGTGCAGTACTTCATGCCCTATCGTGAACTGGGCCTGGTGAAGAACGCCAACAAGGACCTCCTGCTCAACGTCACTGAGGTGGAGGGCCAAAACAGCATACGCCTCCAGCTCTTTGCCACCTCGCCTCAGCACCTCTCCATCCAGGTCATGAGCGACGACGGCACGGAGCTTCTCAACACGGCCACAGGACTCAGCCCCGAAAAGATTTACGACGAGGAAATCGCCCTCCAAGGCTTTGCCTTCAACCAGATCAACGTGCGCATTGGCGGCACCACACGCCTCACTTGGCATGCCGAACCCGACGAGATACAGCCCATCCCCGATGCGGCCGAGGCAGCCCTGCGCCCGGAGGACATCAAGACCAACGAGCAGCTCTTCCTCACCGGTCTCCATCTGGAGCAGTACCGCCACGCCACCTGGTCGGCACTCGACTACTACGAGGAGGCGCTGCGCCGCGATCCGCTGGACGTGCGCTGCAACAACGCCATGGGCTTGTGGTACATCCGTCGCGGACGCTTCGACAAGGCCGAGCCCCATCTGCGCACGGCTGTCCGCGTACTTCAGAAGAGGAACCTCAACCCCTACGATGGCGAGCCCCTCTACAACCTGGCGCTCTGCCTCAAGCTGCAGGCCATGATGGCCGGCCTTAACACGGCGCTGGGCAAGGCCAGGCTCGACGAGGCCTACGACTGGGCCTACAAGTCCACCTGGAATGCAGCCTGGCAGGCAGCGGGATTCATGATGTGCGCCCAGATCAGCCTCATGCGCGGCAACCTCGACGAGGCGCTCAGCGAGGTGGACAAGTCGCTCCTCAGCGGGTGGCACAACCACAAGGCACGCGCCCTCAAGGCCTACATCCTCGAGCGGACTTCCACCGACTCCCACGTGCACGATACGGCGAAGCAGCAGGCACTCATTGCCGAGTCGCTCGGCATCAATCCCTTCAACTACCTCTGCCTCATACTCTTGCGCAAGGACGGCGAGGACTTCTATCAGCACGTTGGAGAGGCATACGCCCTGATGCACGACGACATAAACAACTACCACGAGACGGCACTCGACTGCATCGCTGCCGGCATTTGGTACTTTGCAGGCCGCATCCTTGCCCACGCCATCAAGCTGGGCATTGCCACGCCGCTCACACATTATTATTATGCCTACGTCGACAGCATCGGGAATCCCGACAACAACGCCCTGTGGCAACAGGCATCCCGGGTCTGCGTCGACTTCTGCTTCCCCAACCGCATGGAGGACGTCGTGGTGCTCACCGAGGCCCTGCGCCGCAATCCCCAAGATGCCACGGCCAGCTACCTTTTAGGCAACTTCTACTACGACAAGCGCCAGTACGACCTGGCTCAGCAATACTGGGAGATGAGCGAGAAGGCCGACACGTCGTGCCCCACCGTGCACCGCAATCTGGCCCTGCTCTACTTCAACAAGCGCAACGACACGGACCATGCCCTCAACGAGATGCAGTACGCCTACCACCTCAACGAGGCGGATGCTCGTATCTTCATGGAATACGACCAGTTGCGCAAGCGCCTGAACCACGCCCCCGAGTCGCGATTGGCCGACTACGAGACACGTCCCGAGCTGATCCGCCAGCGCGACGACCTCGTCCTCGAGCACGCCACGCTGCTCAACCAGGTAGGCCGCAATGCCGAGGCCAAGCAGATCATCGACCAGCGCATTTTCCACCCCTGGGAGGGAGGCGAAGGCAAGGTAAGCGGACAGTACCAGCTGTGCCGCATCGAGATGGCCAAGCAGATCATTGAGAAGGAAGAGACCGACCGCCTCGACGAGGCCATTGCCCTCCTGCGCGAGTGTCTCGTCTTCCCCCACAACCTGGGCGAGGGCAAGCTCTACGGTTCGCAGGACAACGACATCTTCTTCTACCTGGGCGAGGCATACCGCATCAAGGCCACCCATGCCAGCCGTGAGGACGAGAAGGCGCAGAGCCTCCAGCAGAGCCGCAGCTACTACGAGCAGGGAACCGTGGGTCCCACCGAGCCGGCCGCCGCACTCTACTACAACGATGCCAAGCCCGAGAAGATTTTCTTCGCCGCCCTCTGCTACCGTGCCCTGAGCCAGGAGGAGATGGCGCGCAGCCTGGCTCACAAGCTGCTGAACTACGGCAAGAACCACTACTTCGACCAGGTTCGCATGGACTACTTTGCCGTATCCCTGCCCGACCTCCTCGTCTGGGACGAAGACCTCAACGTGCGCAACCGCCGCCACTGCGAACTGATGATTTCGCTCGGAGAAAAGATACTCAAACAATGATCGACAACATAACAAAAAACAAGATTCTCGACGCTGCCAACATCGTCGATGTGGTGAGCGACTTCGTCACACTGAAGCGGGCCGGAGCCAACTACAAGGGGCTCTGCCCGTTCCACGATGATCGCACGCCCTCCTTCATGGTGTCGCCCGCCAAGAACTACTGCAAGTGCTTCGCGTGCGGCAAGGGCGGCAATCCCGTGGGCTTCATCATGGAGCACGAGCAGCTCTCCTACCCCGACGCCCTGCGCTGGCTGGCCAAGAAGTACGGCATCCAGGTGCAGGAACGCGAGATGACGGCCGAGGAGAAGGCCAGCCAGACGGAGCGCGAGAGCATGTTCATCGTCAACGAATGGGCCAACAGGTGGTTCCAGCAACAGTTGCGCGAGACACCCGACGGACGTGCCATCGGACTCAGCTACTTCCGCGGACGTGGCTTCCGCGACGACATCATAGAGAAGTTCCAGCTCGGCTATTCGCCACGCAACCGCGAGGCCTGCACGCAGGCTGCCCTCAAGGCCGGCTACCAGGAGAAGTTCCTCGTCAGCGACCCCGACAAGGACGGCATCGCCCACGGCGTGGGCATCAGCATACGCCGCGACAACGGCACCCTCTTCGACCGCTTTGCCGGACGCGTCATGTTCCCCATCTTCACCGTCAGCGGCAAGGTGGTGGGCTTTGGCGGACGCGTGCTCGATGCAGCCACCAAGGGCGTCAGCGTCAAGTACCAGAACTCGCCCGAGAGCGTCATCTACCACAAGAAGAGCGAGCTCTACGGACTCTTCCAGGCCAAGCAGGCCATCACCAAGCAGGACTGCGTCTACATGGTCGAGGGCTACACCGACGTCATCTCCATGCACCAGGCCGGGGTGGAGAACGTCGTGGCCTCATCGGGCACGGCCCTCACCCACGAGCAGATACGCCTCCTGCGCCACTTCACCAACAACGTGGTGGTCATCTACGATGGCGATGCGGCCGGCATCAAGGCCAGTCAGCGAGGTATCGACATGTTCCTGCGCGAGGGGCTCAACGTGCGTCTGCTCCTGCTGCCCGACGGCAAGGACCCCGACGACTTTGCCCGTGAGCACACGCCCCAGGAATTACAACAGTACATGACGGAGCACCAGGTGGACTTCATCCGCTTCAAGACCGACCTCCTGCTCAAGGAGGCACAGGGCGACCCCATCCGCCTGAGCAACCTGGTCAACAACATCGTGCAGAGCATCGCCGTCATACCCGACGAGATTAAGCGCACGCTCTACATCCGCGAGACCTCCCAACTCATGCAGCTCGGCGAGCACCTCATCACCGATGCCGTCTCCAAGCAACTGAAGGCCAACATCGAGGAGTGGCGCAAGGAGAAGGAAAGGGAACAGCGACGGAACACACTCTCGGCCTCCCAACCGGGCCACAACGCCCAGCCAGGAGGAACGCAGCAGCCTGCCCAGGGCTTCCCGCCCGTTCAGAATGGAAATGGGCAGCCAGCTCAGAACGGAAATGTGCAGCCAGCACAGCCAGGCTACAGCCAGCAAGCGCCCCAGACGGGCCAAGCCGGATTCCAGCCCTCCGAACTGGAGCTGATGAACGAGATACCGCCCTACGAAGCTGCCTTCAACGCAGGACAGACCGTGGCACAACAGCCGGCCGGCGGACCCGCCATCGGACGCAAGAAGAACGAAGATGCCAGCATCGTCTCCATCGAGACCCTCATCTTGCAGGCCATCGTGCGGCATGGCGAGAAGATAATCTGCAACGTGGAAGACGAGCAGAACGTAACCCGACCACTTACCGTCATCGAGTTTGTATACTACTCACTGGCCCAGGACGAGCTGACCCTCAGCACACCCCTCTACCAGCAACTGCTCGAGGCGGCCATGGAGCACGTCCACGAACCCACCTTTGTGGCCGAGCGCTTCTTCATCAACCATCCCGAACAGCAGGTCAGCAGCCTCGCCTTCGAACTCAGCACCGACCGCGAGGAACTGAGCAACTTCTACAAGAAGAACGAGACGGAGAGTCTGCAGGAGCAGTACAACCTGCTCATGGAACTCGTCACCCACCTGCTCACCGACCTCAAGCTCAGCATCGTCAAGAAACAGAAGGCGCAGATCATGCAGCAGATGCGCGACCGCAACGTGCTCAGCAACCGCGACCAGTACCGCTCCCTCATGCAGCGCTTCCAGGAGGTCAAGGAGCTCGAAGCCCGACTGGCCAAGGCATGTGGCGATAGGGTGATATCAAATTAATCCCACCCCGCGTCCTGCAACACCTCTGCCGCAAGTTCTGCATCGACGTGGAAGAACACAAGGTAATGTAAAGAATCTTCATTCTCCGACACACCACTCACCCTCGCTCCACCCTCTTCCGCAGCGAGTTATCAGAAATCCCGCAGCGAGTTTTGAAAAATACCGCTACGGGATTTTTTGACGCCGACATCCCCGTCGGTTGCTCTGTGGCGCTCTCACCGACGACATCCGCAGCCGCGAGATGTTCATGAAGGGCATCGATTATTCCTATTATTACGAGCAGCAGGAGTTCTTCAACTATTACAAAATTGCGGATGGAGTACGAAAGAGGGACAAGACATTACCAAGGGGATGGAGGAGTTTATGAAGAAGAAAAAGACCCTCTCCAGCCCCTTAGCGGCCGGAGAGGGTCTAGCCTTTGCCTTTATCTCACCACGACAAAAGCCTCGCTGAAGGTGAACTCACGCTGGCCGTCCTTGGTGAGGACGCTGTAGGTGTGGCCGAGCTGGAAGGAGGGGTGGGTGACGATGCTGGCACTGTTCTTGTAGTTCATGGGAGCCTGAAAGGTGTAGACGGTCCTGTCGCCCTCGCGGAACTGCACCTTCTCGCCCTTCTTCAGGTTGAGGCCGAGGAGCAGGATGGTGGGCTGATGGGCCGAGGTAGTGTCGGGCACGGAGGGCATCTCGCCCATGCCTCCACCGAGGGTGAAGATGGTGCCGCCGGTGATTTCGAGCGGGGTGAAGTCGCAGTCGAGGCCTTCCTCGGGACTGCCCAGGTGGCTCCAGGCATAGACCTCACCGCCACGGATGGCAATGGCGGGATCGGGGTCGCCAGGCTTCTTATCGGAGGGCTTGTTGTCTGGCTGTCCGAAGCCGAAACCGAGCATACCGCTGCCATAGTTGGCGTCGACAGCGTCGTTGTTGTGACTCTCGGCATAGACCTTGCCGCCATTGAAGATGATGGGAGCGTTGGCGTTGATGGCATCGTCCACGGCATCGACATGGATTTCACCGCCATTGATCGTGACGCCCTGCTTGCCCTCAATGCCCTCGGCACCAGCCGACACGGTCTTGACGGTGACGAGGCCGCTGTTGATGACTACCTGTCCCATGGCCTTGATGGCCTTCGTCTTGCCCATATAGCGTTCCTTGCCGCCGAAGCCACCGGGTTCGTCGGGGTCGCCGGATTCGCCACCGCCAAAGCCGAAGCCGCCAAAGCCACCGCCAAAGCCTGCACCGCCATCAGGAGCGCCGCCAGGGCCACCGAGGCCAGGACCACCACCGGGGAAACCGCCGCCGGGGAAGCCGCCGAAGTTGGGCATCTCACCTTTCTCGCGAGCCTCCTCCATACGCTTGCGCATCTCCTCGAACTGCGCCTTCATCTCCTCGGGCATATCGTCGGGATTGAAGCCGGGGAAACCGCCGCCGAAGCCGGGGCCACGATGATGACGGGCCGTATCACCCTCCTCACGAAGGCCTCCGAAACCGGGGAAGCCGCCTCCGAAATCGAAGCCTCCGAAGCCGAACGAAGTAGTGTCGCGTCCGAGGTTCTGTCCGAGGGTGGTGACGTCGAGTGTGAGGTCGTCGATGGTCAGATTCTTCTTGACATTGATGCCCTTCACGCCATCTGCCTTGGCCAGCAGACGCAGCTCGCCCTTGCCGCCCAGCTTCACGTTGTCCTTGCTGAAGATGACGGCAGCCTTCTGCGTGGACGTGTCCGTGATGGCCTCCACGCACAGCTCGTTCCTAGAGCCGTTCCTGGCCACCACCTTCACGCGCTTCTTGTTCTTCAGCCAGAGGGGGGCACCCTCGCGGCTGGTCAGCTGTAGGCCGTCGAGAATCACCTTGGCCTTGCCCTTGGTTACCATGACCAGACGTCCGTCCTCACACTTGCCCTTGAGCAGAAACTCAGGCTCGTAGTCACGGAATTTGCTGACGACCTGCACGCGTGTGCCTTGCACGTCCACCTGGATGCTGTCCCGGTGTTCGTTCTTCACATTCACCTTGTTACCCTTGAACGTTATCGCCACGTCCTGTGCCGCAGCTGGCAGGCTGCCCAGCAGGGCCGAACAGAACAGAAATTTAAATACAGAGCTTTTCATTTTTCCTGATTATTTGTTTTTCTCTATGACGGCACCAAACGCGGATAGGTTTAAACTGATGTAACATTTTCTGACAATGGAGGTAGTTTTTTGCCGGTTGGCCGAACTGGGTACGCCACCCAGTATTGTACTTTTGGTACATGTGGATTAGAGCTCTTCGCGCCTTTGTGTGAATCTTTGCGCCTCTGCGTCTTCGCGTTCAAAAAAATTTGCGTCTCGAAATTAGCGTATAATTATCGTCTCGAAATTAACGTTGCGATAGCACCAAATATGTTTTCTTATGGCTTCGCCGACACAAATCCGTGGACGTAAATTAAGCTCTATTCCCACAAGAATCAGTATATAATATCCATTCTTTCCTTATTTGCCCCACAACCTCCACTTATTCCGCTTTTTGCTTGGACGTTTCGGATTATTGTTGTACCTTTGCAACATACTTACTACTAACTGACAACGTGCGCTGCACATAACCAAAACCTGACTGACAAAACGCATGAAAAGAATCTTTACCCTACTCGTATGCCTCGCTGCCCTGCTGCAGACGGCATGGGCACAACAGAACGTTACGGACAAGTACATCGAGAACCCCGACTTCGAGGCACGCTTCGCGGCATGGTCCAACCCTGGAAAGTTCACCTACCAGATAACCGACAAGTTCGAGAACAGGAACGGAGCGGTGTGGATGGAGAAGTGGGTGTCGCAGTCCAGCACGCTGGGCACCAACAGCGGCATGTACCAGACGCTGCGCAACCTGCCCAAGGGCACCTACACGCTCGTGGCCGGTGCCAAGAACATCGCGCAGGCCAACCTGACGAAGAAGTGTACGGGAGCCTTCCTCTATGCGGGCACGGAGAAGGTGGAGGTGAGCGCAGCGGGCGACTACACCGTGGTCTTCACCGTGGCCAACGGTAAGGCGGACATCGGTATGCGACTGCAAAACTGCAACGGCAACTGGGTATGCCTGGACAACATACGACTCTACTACAACGGGGAGAACGCCGACAGCCTGGCCAAGGAGCAGGCACGCGTGGACGAGGAGCTCAGCACGCTGCAGACCAGGCTGGCCAGCCCCACGGGCTCGAAGCCTACGGTCAAGACCAACGCCTTCGTGCCCACCGGAACGACACTTGCCCTGGGACGACTGACGGTGACGGGCACGTGCAAGGAGAAGGGCTTCTGCTGGAGCACCAAACCCGACCCCACCATCCTGGACGAGCGTTCCACCGAGACGTTCCCCGAGGATGCCAGCATCTACATCATGCGCGGACTGAAGCCCGCAACCATCTACTATGTACGTGCCTACGCCCTGACAAGCGGCTACCAGGTGGCCTACGGCGACGTGGTGAAGATAGCCACGCTGCGCAAGGGCGTGATGGCGTACGGCTACGACATGGCGGGCGACGACGAGCAGGACGCGCGCATCAACAGTGCCAGTGCGGAGTGCATCTGGATGTACAATGCGCTGAGCTACATTCCGGGCTTCTACCTCAATGTGCACTATGTATATGGTGCTGGGGCGGGCGACGGCACAGCCGACTGCTCGTACGGTGGCTGGATGCGCGTGAGCCAGAAGACGGCCTACCAGCAGACGGGCACCATCCTGCACGAGACGAACCACGGTGTGGGCGTGGGCACCACGAACGAGTGGTACAACAACGCCAACCTGCGTGCAGAGACTTCGCGCGGACTGTGGCTCGGCCCACGTGCCACCGAGATGGTGCGCTTCTTCGAGAACAACGAGACGGCCACGATGACGGGCGACAACACCCACATGTGGCCCTACGGCATCAACGGTGCCCAGGAGGACAGTTACCAGCCTTCGAGCCACAAGCTCTACTTCGCCAACATCCTCATCACGCACGCCATGCACCAGGACGGACTCATCTGCAGCAAGGAGGCGGGCTTTGCCATGCCGGCCTACGTCTTCGAGCAGGATGACGAGGTGAAGTACTACATCAAGAACGAGAACACGGAGAGGGGTGGACTGACGAGCTACCTGGGCATGACGGCCACGGGAGGGCTGACCTGCTACGAGATGAGCGCGGACGACGTGAAGGAGAACGACAACTGCGCCTGGAAGATTACCTTCGACCCTGCGACCTCGCTCTACAAGTTCTACAACATAGGCCGCAAGAGGACGCTGAGCATCGGCGGAAGCCAGAACATCCACCTCATGCCCAGTCGCGAAACGCTGAGTGCCGGCTCGTACAAGGGGTGCTCGTTCTGGATGCTTTCGGGCAGCAACCATCAGGCGCTGCGCTCCACAGGAACCTATTCGACACAGGCTGCTACCTGGGCAACAGGGGCAACAAACTACGATGCCAGCAATGCGGCTACCGACCAGCGATGGATGCTGCTTACGGCCGACGAGCTGACGGAGGTGGAAACGGGTGCCATCAAAAATCTGAAGTCGGAACTGACTGAAATCATCGCCCACATACGGCAGAACATGCAGACGCCACACGTGGCCAACAACCTCATCACGGATGTCAATGCGTGTGACGCCACACTGGCAGACCTGCTCAGCGAGAAGGAGCAGCAGATGGGCACCTTCAACTCGCCAAGCCAGTTCAAGGAGGCCACGAACGAGGTGGTCAAGGGCCTGCAGGAATGGCTCTCCCTCATTCAGCCGACAAGCATGGAGAAGCCCATCGACCTGACGTGGATGCTGAAGAATCCGGACTTCGCCAAGGACAACACGGGATGGAGCGAGACGCCGGCCTACGGCTACGCCTGCTGCGAGTACTTCCAGAAGACGTTCAACTTCAACCAGTCTACGCCCTACGCTCTGCCCAAAGGCACGTATGGCCTCAAGGTGCAGGCCTTCCAGCGTCCCGGTTCGTATGCTAACGTGTACACCGACTATGTCACCAACGGCACCGACAACGTGACGGCACGTCTCTATGCCAATGGCAGTCAGCAGCCCCTGCTCAACATCTACGCGGAGGCCAAGACGCAGTCACCCGGTGCTGGCAGTGTAAACGTAGAGGGTGTCTATATCCCCGACAACATGCAGTCGGCCGCTACGTATTTCGGAAAGGGATGGTACGAGAACACGCTGACCTTTGCCACCTCGGGGACGGCTCCCATCACGGTGGGACTCAGCTGCCAGCAGAGCGCGAACGGCTACTGGACGTGCTTCGACAACTTCCGCCTCTACTACTATGAAGCGGCTGCACTCACGACCGAGGGTGCCGACTATACATCCTACATCCAGAATGCGGACTGCTCCGCCATTGAGGGCTGGAAGATAAGCGGTGGCAACAATTTCAAGCTGAACACCTGGAGCACGGAGAACGATGCCTCGGGCATCAAGACGCCCTTCATCGAGGACTGGAGGGACAAGAATTCGGGCAAGCTGACCAACGCCACCATAAGCCACAACACGGTAACGGGTATGCCTGCGGGTAGCTACATCCTGTCGGGATTCATCCGCATGTATGACGAAACGGGAAAGGCTTCGCCAAAGGGTGCCACGCTCTACGCCAACGAGGGCACACTGGACCTCTCGGCTGACGGCATCGCCTTTACCTACAACTCGTCACAAGGCATCTACAACACGTACGCCCTGCCCGTTACGGTGGGACTGGACGGCAAGTTGGACTTCGGTATAAAGATCGAGTCGGCCAACTTCAACTGGATAAGTTTCAAGAACTTCAGACTGACGTACGTTGCCCCCTACCCCTATGAACCTGCCGACCTGGATGGCAGCGGTGAAGTCACCTTCCGTGACCTTCCCCTCCTTATCCGTATGCTCCAGTTACTCCCCAACGCTCCTGCCTCCTTCGGAAACGGCGACGTGAATCAGGACGGAAAAACCGACATTGAGGACATCAAGGCGCTCGAAGAAAAATTGCTGGAGAAAGACTCTAAGCTCTAAGCTTTTATCTCTAAACTTTAGGCGATGATATACTATTTGGCACGAACTGATAATCGAACGCACTTTTGGCGACGGCCTAAAGTCGACGCAGAGACGCAAAGATTATTACTTTATTTTGTCTCTTGACCTATTAAAAACTTTGCGCCTCTGCGTCGACT
>JAZLFZ010000057.1:0-30548 GCA_045616065.1 Bacteroidaceae bacterium
CTCCTGTCCCTTTCCGTTACGGCTACGCCTCCACTCCAAGGGACAGGAGGACTAAAGCCAAACGATTATCATTTCTCTATGGTTAGTGGTACACTTTTCAATTATTAGGGGTGGTACACTTT
Source organism: Bacteroidaceae bacterium (assembly GCA_045616065.1). Lineage (GTDB taxonomy): Bacteria > Bacteroidota > Bacteroidia > Bacteroidales > Bacteroidaceae > Physcousia. The sequence goes on from JAZLFZ010000057.1 coordinate 123, forward strand.
TAAGTTACAATCTACACTTGATTTGAATGTAAGAGTACATGCTTTGCGTCAACCCTCCGTTCCTTCACCGAACGGCTTTGTTTGGTGGATATCATGCAAACTGTATGGGGGAAGAGTTGGGATAAACCATTCATCTGTCCATCTTATATGCTCGTGATGAATTGCAAGAGTTTGGTGAAGGGTGATGCGTTGTGCCCAATTCTGTGTCCTGCGCCAATCTCTGTATTTGTGTGAGTGGCAAGGCTGGGCGGAAAGTCGTACTGCATGTCGTGGCGTCGTCTGCTGCGGTAACCTTTTTTTTACGCAATATGGTAAAAATTGCAACGCAGCGTTACAGAATTTGCGACGCAGCGTTACAGAAATTGCAACGCAGCGTTGCAGATATGAAGATGCTGCGTCAACCACTTTCCTATGGGCACTTGGGTGGGCGGCGATATCTGTTCAATGGTGTGAGAATGAAATGCCAACTTGTGGGAAATGTAGTTCCGGATAACCTCATATATGTAATAATGTGTACATTTTGTGGGGAGGGCGTTTTTCTGTTGTTTGGTAAGCGGAATGGACAACTTGGGGAGAGATGTGATTTTTGCTGAAAATATACGCTGTTTTTCTTTTGTGGTTTGCACTTTTTTTTGTAACTTTGCAGTCGAAATACAGAGCCGATTGTTGGTTTGTATAAAGTTTTCTAATTCCTGTTTTTCTTGAGGCTAAAATTTGTTGACTGAGCGCTGTGAATTTTCTTTTGGATAATTTTTCTTTGTTTTCTTCTTGTTAATTTGCTGAAATTCAGTGTGCGCGTACTTCGTTTTGGGAAACTTTTAGAGAATGCCTCAAAAAAACTTTTCAAAAAGAGATAATTTTACCCAATTTTATTTGGTGGTTTTAGACCTTTGTTGTATCTTTGCAAACGGATTCGCAAGGGTAAAAAGGTGTTGCTTTAATCATCGCCAACATTATCAGCGACATAGGCCTTTCGACGGGCTGCGAAGTGGGGGAGTCGACCTCCTTTTGCGCCCCATTTTGGCCACAAGGAGGAAAAGGGGACAAAGTGTGTCCGGAATCCGACGAAACGTAAAGAAAAACGAAAGCTAATATAAAACATAACTACACCCATGATACAGACAGTTGTAAAGAGAGACGGACGCATCGTCGGTTTCAACCAGGACAAGATTGCTGCCGCCATCCGCAAGGCCATGCTGACTACCGACGAGGGCGACGATGCTGCCCTGATAGGTCAGATAACCGATCGCATTGCCATGCGTGGAAAGAGCCAGATGACCGTGGAGGAAATCCAGGACATGGTGGAGATGGAGCTCATGAAGTCGGCCCGCAAGGACGTGGCCAAGATCTACATCAAGTACCGCGACCAGCGCAGCATTGCCCGAAAGGCAAAGACGCGTGACATCTTCCTCGAGATCATCAACATCAAGTCGAACGACGTGACGCGCGAAAACGCCAACATGAATGCCGACACGCCCGCCGGCATGATGATGAAGTTTGCCAGCGAGACTACCAAGCCCTTCGTGGACGACTATCTGCTGAGCGACGATGCGCGCGATGCCGTGAAGCACAACTATCTGCACATTCACGACAAGGACTATTATCCTACGAAGTCGCTCACTTGCGTGCAACATCCTCTCGACCACATTCTCAAGGGCGGATTCCGTGCCGGTCATGGCGAGAGCCGTCCGGCCAAGCGCATTGAGACGGCCAGTATCATGGGCTGTATCTCCATGGAGACGGCACAGAACGAGATGCATGGAGGTCAGGCCATCCCTGCCTTCGACTTCTATCTGGCACCCTACGTGCGCTCGTCATATATAGAGGAGATAAAGGTGCTGGAGAAGCTGACGGGCGAGGATCTCTCCGACCTCTACGAGGCTCCCATCGACGATTACCTCAACCTCTCGCTCAGCGGGCTGGAGGGCAAGGAGCGCTACAAGCAGCATGCCATCAACAGCACAGTGGGACGTGTACACCAGGCTATGGAGGCCTTCATCCATAACATGAACACCATCCATAGCCGCGGTGGCAACCAGGTTGTCTTCTCGAGCATCAACTACGGTACCGATACCTCGGCCGAGGGACGATGCATCATCCGCGAGCTGCTCCGCTCCACCTACGAGGGCGTGGGCGGTGGCCAGACGGCCATCTTCCCCATCCAGATCTGGAAGAAGAAGCGTGGCGTGAGCTACCTGCCCGAAGACCGCAACTACGACCTCTACAAGTACGCTTGTCAGGTGACGGCACGTCGTTTCTTCCCCAACTTCATCAACCTTGATGCCACCTACAATCAGAATGACAAGTGGGACATCAACGATCCCGAACGCTACAATTGGGAGTGTGCAACCATGGGTTGCCGTACTCGTGTCTTCGAGAACCGTTTCGGACCCAAGACGTCCATCGGCCGTGGCAACCTCTCGTTCTCTACCATCAATATCGTGGGCATGGCCATCGAGTGCATGGGCATCCAGGACAAGCAGGAGCGTATCGACGCCTTCATGGCCAAGCTCGACCACATGCTTGACGTTACCGCCCAGCAGCTGCACGACCGTATGCAGTTCCAGAAGACGGCCTTCGCCAAGCAGTTCCCCCTTGTGATGAGCTCGCTCTGGCTTGGTTCGGAGAACCTCGACCCCAACGGTACCATTGAACCCGTCATCAATCAGGGTACGCTCGGTATCGGCTTTATCGGCCTGGCTGAGTGCCTCGTGGCCCTCGTGGGCAAGCACCATGGCGAGAGCGAGGAGGCACAGGAACTGGGTTTGAAGATCATCGGCTATATGCGTGACCGTGCCAACGAGTTCAGCGAGAAGTTCCAGCACAACTACAGCATTCTGGCCACTCCCGCAGAGGGTCTCTCCGGCCGCTTCACACGTGGCGACAAGAAGAAGTTCGGTGTCATTCCCGGTGTTACCGACCGTGACTACTATACCAACTCCAACCACGTGCCCGTCTACTACAAGTGCTCGGCACGCCACAAGGCTGAGGTCGAGGCTCCCTATCATGAACTGACCCGTGGCGGTCACATCTTCTACGTGGAGATTGATGGTGACGCTACGCACAATCCAGAGGTGGTGATGCGTATCGTGGACATGATGGACAAGTACAACATGGGCTATGGTTCTGTCAACCATACTCGCAACCGCTGCATGGACTGCGGTGCCGAGAATGCCGAGAAGGACCTCAAGGTTTGTCCCAAGTGTGGCAGCACGAACATCGACCGCCTGCAGCGCATCACGGGCTACCTCGTCGGTACTACCGACCGATGGAACAAGGCTAAGCTCTCAGAGTTGAACGACCGCGTAACGCATGACTGATGGACCTGAGAATAATTGATATACTCGAAGACACGACAGTAGACGGCCCCGGCTTCCGTACCAGCATCTACTGTTCGGGCTGTGCTCATGCTTGTCCCGGCTGCCACAATCCACAGTCGTGGAATATCAATGCCGGCAGGCCGATGGCGGTGGAGGACGTGCTGAAGGTCATCCTCGACGATCCTTTTGCCGACGTCACCTTCTCCGGTGGGGATCCCATGTACCAGGCCGAGGCTTTCACCGAGCTGGCCAAAGCCATACGCCAGCACTCCGACAAGACTATCTGGTGCTATACCGGTTTCACCTTCGAGACGCTCCTCAACCGACCCAACACGCGCCAGTTGTTGCAGTACGTCGACGTGCTCGTTGACGGACCCTACGTGGAGGCACTACGCGACGAGGACCTTCTCTATCGCGGCAGCAGCAACCAGCGTCTCATCGACGTCCGTGCCTCGCTGGAGCAGCGTCAAGTGGTGGAGTGGAAGTCGCCCATGGTACTGGCCAGCTGATACAAGCAACCGAAACGGATAGCATAAGTCTTTCATATACTGTGTATAAAAGAAACAGAGAAGAGGCGCATCCCTACAGTGAGGTGCGCCTCTTCTCTGTTCGCAGAAGGGGGATGTCGTCTACTTGACGATGAACTTGCGGCCCTGATGGATGTAGAGCCCCTTGGTAGGAGCTGTGATGCACTGACCTTGAAGGTTGTAGTATGCATCGGCTGTGGGGGAAGTGAGGGGCGTGGCGATACCGTCTGGAACGGAGGCTTGTGTCTGGAAACGTACGTAATTGCTGGTTCGAGACCGCATGTTTCCTTTTACGGCTACTACATAATAGGTGTAACTCGTGTTGGGCAGAAGATCCTCGATCTGCAACTGCGTGTCGGTTGTGAACATCTCTTCGCGACTTGCTGTGAAGACGCTTTCTGCGTATGATACGGCAATGTCGTCGAGGGCTAACGAACCACTCCCCTCTGCAGGGCGATAGAAGATGCGAACGCTGTTGACACTCGTTGCCTCTGTGACGGGTGCGTCAAGCTGGAACGTGGTGCCGGTTGTGGTTAGCGCACAAGTGTCCTTCCGTAGCATACGAGCCTCGGAGTCGAGCCATTCCACCTCGATGAAGGTACCTTCCTTCACACTCGAGCCACGGCACCAGAACGAGACGGAAGAGATGCCCTCGTTGTAACATTCGATATATTCGCCCGCATTCTGCATACGCAAGGCAGGGACACTTTCACCGGCATACCCCTTGTTGCTGAAGGTAGAATTGACGTCGGTAACCCAGTTCTGGGGGAGCGCCTCGATGCCACCTGTAAAGTCGGCTATGTCAATTCGTGTTTCGCCTCGGGTCATGGAGCCCAGGCCCACGTTGTAGCCCTCCACGTCCTCAATCTGCTGCCAGGTGGCCAGTACACTGTTGCTGCTGATCTGGGTGGGATTGTAGGCAATAGGGCTGATGTAACGCATGGGTTCGAGAGGGGCTCCACCACCTGCAGCATCGAGAAATATGATGCCCTCCTCCTCGCGAATGTTGGTTAGGGGGATGTTGATGTCGTTGCCCTTCCAGTCCTTCAGGGCGGGCTTGGTCTGTGGTGTGAACGAGGTAATATGTGCAGTGCCGGGGAATGGGTCTGCTGCCTTTGTTCCAGAAGACTGGATATTGTCGGCCTCAACGATGTCCACGTACTGGTGAGCCGACGTGTTGTTGACGCGGTTCTTCTCCCAAAGGTATTTGTCGTAGTCGATATGCCAGACAAGCATTCCGTGGCCTGGAATGTACGTATCCCAACCCTCTTGCTGACGGTTCTCAAGGAGGAAGTATTCATCGGGCGTGTCGGTGGGAATGATGTAGGCCTCGTTGGTGGATATGGGGTTGATGGCCACCTGACAGCCGTCGGCCAGCACCTCTACGGGTGAAAGCCATCCCAACGAATAACGCTCAAAGGCCGTGAAGTAGGGTGGTGTGCGCGAATTGTTGTTGTACTCGCCTTCGTCCATCACCGACCAGATGTTGGGGGTGAAGGCGTTGGTGCCCTGTGTGGCGTAGAGGTCAGGGAGTCCCAATACATGGCCGAACTCATGGACGAAGGTTCCTATGCCATCCATTACGCCCTCGGAATCCAATTCGTTGGTGCAAGCATAATGGTCGAGACGCAGGCCATCGAGCATGATGGGCACGCTGGTGTATTCGGTGATGTCGTAGGAGTGGGGCCAGATGGTGTTCTTGTCATTGGTGGTTGCCTCACCATAGCCGGCATAGAAGACGAAGACGTTGTCGACGTAGCCATCGTTGTTGTAGTCGTACTGTGTGAAGTCAATCTCGTCGTCCAGGGCGCGGCATGCATCGATGATCATCTGCTCGGCACGCACATCGTCTCCGCGTGAGTCATTCTCGCCATAGTACTTGTAAGGGTGGGGTAGTTCGACAGGCCCCACCACATCGAACGTTGGGTCGAAGGCTCCCATGCTGTTCTCAAGATAGTAATCGCGTGCCGAACCCGTTCCGCCCAACTCGCTGTAACCCTCTTCGGTCATCATTCGCTGGAAGTCTTCACGGGCAGTCTGCGACTTCATCTTGGCGTCCTGGAAATTAACCAGCACCACGAGTGAGCGCATCTTGCCACGAGTGGGAAAGACGGGCGTGAACTGCCCGACTTGCCGCTTGGTTTTCATCTTGCCCGTCGGAGCTTCGGCAAAGAAGGTCTCGTGTTCGGCCTGGCTGGCAAAATGGTAGGTTCCCAGACTGTCCTCGATGATCAGTTTGCCTCCCTCGGCTGTCTGTAGCCAGTGCTTGTGCTCGTCACCGCATTTCACCACAGTTTGCTGTGTGCCATTGCTAAGGGTTATCTGAAAGGGTCTTCGTCTGGCAGGGGATGCTGTAGCGATATGGTAGCAACCAAGCATGCCGAAAAGTAATATAAGTGCACGTTTTGCTTTCATTATAGTACAATAAATGTCAATTTTTCTTGTTTCCCTCAAAAAAACGATGCAAAATTAATAAAATGTCGCTAAAAACATGTAACTTTGTCATCAAATTTTTAGAAAATTGAGATAAAAAGATCGTATATAATAGAATGATGATGAAAAAGAACAGAATTTTACTTCTTTTATTGGCTATGTTGGGAATAGCAACCAGTATCTCTGCCCAACGACTGATGCATCGCGATTACATCTCGGAGGTAAAAGCGGCAGGTATGACGGAAGAACGAGCAAAAAAAGTTGTTGAATCCTTTCATCCCCTCCTGCTTCACGGACATCCCTCCAAAAAGGTACCTTCCGTGACTGGGAATCTACTGCCTCCTGTGCGCTCGATGTCAAATAAAGTTATGGAAAATACGAAGTTCTATGGCTATATGGCTTACTCGAAAGCATGGACAGAGGATCTTTACGGACTTTATAGCTTTGTTCCCTCAGACAATACGCAATTCGAGCGTCTGGCCTATGGGGAGGATGGTCCCGTGGCTGCCGATGGTGGTGGTTGTTATTACAACGGCAAGTATTATGCTGTGACCTATGCCGGCTTCATGGGTATGGTACTGGCCGAGTTCTGTGTCTACAATGCCGAGACGTGGCAGCAGGAAAAATACATACCGACCAATGCCGGATCCGTGTCTGTGGACATGGATTACGACGTCACCACTGGAGAGATTTACGGCTGCTTCTACAACGATAGCTTCGATGGTTTCGTTTTCGGACGCATGGACCCCAACACTGGAGAACGCAAGGCCATCTGCAATCTTAACCGCATCTTCTTCGGTATTGCTGTCAATTCCAAGGGGCAGGTCTACGGACTTGACGAAGAAGGTGACCTCTATCTTTTTAATAAGGTATCGGGACAGCGTACCAAGGTGGGTAATACAGGCTTGTCGCCTGAGTATCTCTGCAGTGCCACTTTTGACCAAAAGACGGGTGTGCTCTATCAGAGTATTTCGAAAGAAGACGGTTCCTGGCTCTACTCGATAGACACCGAAACTGCAAAGGCTACGCTCGTCTGCAAGTTCCCGAACAACGAAGAATTGCAGGGTATGTACATTCCTGTACCTGCTGCTGAGCCCGATGCACCTGCCGTGGCCACCGACCTCAAGGCCTTCTTTATTGGCGCATCGCTTTCGGGTAACTTTACCTTTACGATGCCCACGACTACCTTCGGTGGAACTGCCTTGCAGGGCGAGTTGGATTATGACGTTTACCTCAACGATGTGCAGTACATCTCTGGCAAGGCCAGTGCAGGTGAGGAAGTGAATGTCAACGTGGTAGCTCCACTATTTGGTATGTATAAGCTGACTGTCCGTCCCAAGAATGCCGTCGGCCAAGCTCCGGCCGCGTATATCAGTTTATGGATTGGCAAGGATGTACCCGCTGCAGTTTCCAACCTGACAGTGGCGGACGGTGCCACTACTGGTGAGGTGGTCATCAGTTGGGAGGCTCCAACTGTGTCGCTTCATCAGGGATTCCTTGAGCCAAGCAGCATCAGCTATCGCATCGAACGTTTTCAGGGAGCGGAAGAGACCGGACTGGTGGTTGCAACCGTGACCGACCTGACCTATACTGACAAGATAGACAATGAAGGCGAGATGAAGCCTTACCACTATGTCGTAACTCCATTGGTGGACGGCAGACGTGAAGGAACCTCTGCCACCTCGCCCAGCATCGGTGTCGGAAAGGCTCTTCAATTGCCTTATTACCAACCATTCGATGATGAACATGGCATGGATCTTATGACCATCGTAGACCGTCATGGTGACGGCAAGACATGGGAGTACGACCCCACTTTCCAGGCTGCACGTGCCCAGTATGACTGGACCAATGCAAAGAATGAGTGGCTCATAACGCCTCCCCTCCATCTGACTACAGGGCGTGTCTACACCCTGAATTTTGATGCCTGGGTGCGCGATGGCTACTCTGAACGAATGGAGGTGAAGATGGGACAGGGTAAGAAATATTCCGATTTGAAGACGCAAATTGTACCCCGCACCGACTTCAAGAACGGCGTACCCCAGAATGTGTTCAGCATGTTCAAGGTCGAGGCTGATGGTGACTACAGCTTTGGCTTCCATGCCTTGAGTGACGTGGATCAGTGGTGGCTCTATCTGGACAATATCTGTATTGAAGAGGGTCCCCTCTTGGGTACTCCCAACCGAGTTTCCAACCTGCATCTCAAATCTGGCGAAAAGGGTGCCCTCAATGCCACCCTCACTTTCACCGCTCCTACCGTTACAGTGGAAGACGAAAACCTGACAAGTCTGGACGGTATCAGGATCTACCGCGAAGAAGATCTTCTGGTTACCCTGGTTGTACAGCCTGGCGAGGTCGTGACTTATATGGATGACTCGGCCGGACAGGGTATGAACCACTATCGTATCGTACCCGTCAACGGCCATGGCAACGGACTTGAGGTGAGTGATTCGATATACGTAGGTGTGGACATCCCGATGGCTCCTGGCAATGTCACATTGCGCAAGGTAAATGATAAGCCTGTTCTTACCTGGGAGGCTCCCACCAAGGGTGTCAATGATGGTTACATTGACCCGGAACAGGTGGTTTACTACATCTATCGCAGTGACAATGCGGAAATCGCAAGCCAGTTGAGTGGCTTGACCTTCACAGACAATACGCTTGAACTGGGCGATGAACAGGCTTTCACTACCTATGCGGTTTATGCACAGAATGTGGCTGGTTTGGACGAAGAGCAGGTTGCCATGAGTAACGAGGTATGTTTCGGTAATCCCTTCGAATTGCCTTTCAAGGAGTCTTTTGCAGGCGTAACGCTTGAAATGGGACCCTGGACTTGGGACATCGTCAAGGGTGATCCTTGGATTAAGATTGCTGAGAATGGTGTGTATCCCAACGCGCAACCTCAGGATCAGGATGGCGGACTGGTGACCTTTGAGCCAGACGCAGAAGGCGATGAGGCCATCCTCTATAGTGCCAATATCTCGCTTGTCGGTGCCCAGCAGCCCCAATTGAGTTTCTGGTATTTCAATAATCCCGGCAGTTTCGACAAGATAAGTGCTCGCGTACGTATTGATGATGACCCTGCTCTTGTGGACGAGGTGGCCTACATCAATATGACAGGTACGGCCGGCGAAGTGGGTTGGACGAACATGACCTGCGACTTGAACAAGTATCTCGGTCATCGCATCCAGTTAGCCTTCGTCTTCATGTGCAATTCTGACTATTCTATGCACATTGACAACATCTGCGTGATGGGACTGCGTCAGGACCTGCCTTGCGTCACCGACCTTACTGCTGGACTTCAGGGTAACACCGTGCTGCTCAGTTGGACGGAACCTCGCGACGAGCAGGGCCTTGGCTTCATCGGCTTCAACGTCTATCGTGATGGAGAACTCCTCAATACCGACGAGCCTCTTATTGATCCCATGTATGAAGATGTGCTCTCTGATGCCAATGTGGAGCATGTCTACCAGGTTACCGTTGTCTACGAGGAGGGTGAGACCACTTATAGCAATGCTGTCAACCAGCATGGCGAGACGGTTGGCATCCGTGGTGTGGCGCTTTCATTCAAGAATAGTGTCTTCAACTTGGGTGGTCAGCGTCTGACACGTGCTCCCAAGCATGGTGTGTATATTCAGAATCAGAAAAAACTTATTAAATAATATATTTATAACTTAATCAAATCAACAGTATGAAAAAACTTTTCTTATCTGCTGCAATGGTCATGACGGCCGCTCTGGGAGCCTTTGCTCAGGACTCCTTCGAGACGGCGCTCACCTTGCAGACGGGTGCTAATGCCAGCACCGCTTATCAAGTGGATTATTACAAAGGTGCTTATTTCAAGTACACCGCCTCAGAGAACACAGTTCTCGCTGTTACCAGTGTAAATGGTTCAGGTATCTATTTTTACAACGAGGATCACAGCGGTAACTACGATGCGTCATCCTCTTACGATGAATACTCTGTAGCAACCTATGCCCTTGCGGTCTCAGCAGGCCAGACTATTTATGTCTTTGCAAACCAAGGTTATGGTGATACCTCTGACGAGGTTAATTGCATGGTTGCGATTCACAAGTCTTATGGTGATACTACTGCAGATGCTCCCGTCGTTGCTGAGGATGGACAGACCTATTGGTTTGGCAGTAAGGAAGGCTACCTCTCTTATACTGCAGCAGAGGATGGCGTACTTGTTTTGACGCAGTCTGGTTATGACAATGCTACCACTTCAACTGTGGATGGCGTTACCACTAACCTTACAGACAACGATCATAAGTTCAATCTGTCTGTAACTGCTGGTAAGACCTACCTCATCCACACTAGCAATTACTACTCTCCCTTCAGTATGGCTGTTCAGTTTACTCAGCCTAAGCAGGGCGACATCTTGGAGAATCCCTTCATCTTGGCTATTGGCAACAACAATCTCCCCAAAGGTGCTCAGAAGTACTATTACAAGTTTACCAATGACGAGGATGCAGGCTTCTTAAATCTTACGATTCCAGGGGGTGTAGTTCTTTCTGCGCGTACTGTCGGTAGCAGTTGGGATAATCTGCTCGGTCACGCTGAGGGTACTGCACGCATCACAGTCGATATGGATCAAGAGATTATCATCATTGCAGACCGTAGCTCAGAGGCAGAATCAGATGGTGTGCTCGTTGCAGAGTACAAGACTCCCGAGGCAGGTGAAACCGAAGCTTTGGCTATTGCAATCACTTCTTCTGATGCTGTAAGCACTGCTGCTGGCCAGGAGACGTACTACAGCATCAAGAATGAGACCGGTGTTGCAGCACAGCTTTTCGTAAACGTTATCACAGAAGGAATTTCTTCATACGGCACTTCCACTGTTACCGTTAAGGCCAAGGGGGCAAGTTATGGTCAGACTATTGGCACTGGTGACGAGTTCAAGCAGGAATGCACTGCCGGTACAGAATACATCATTGTTGTAAAGAACAATTCAGAAAGTCCTATCGAATTCAGCGCATGGGTTAAGGCATTGGAGGCTGGTGACAGCTACAACAAACCCATCGCAGCCGTTCTGGGTCAGAATGAAGTGGCAGCTGCAGGTCAGAAGTTCTACAGCTACACCGCAACGAAGGAGTGCAAGCTCTCTATCACGGTGGGCAATAAGGAGACAACAACCCTTTTCTTCCCCAACTCTGCTGGTGATGAGTACACGGGTATTGATGGTGTAACCAGCAAGGATGGTGAGTATACACTGGCTGCAACTGCTGGTAATCCTGTTATTTTCCGTATGACCGGTGCTGCCGCTGGTGAGACATTCACCATTGCAGAGCAGGCTTACGGTCCTGGTGAGACTCGTGCTACCGCTATCGAGATGACAAGCAACGTAATTGAGCTCGGTGACCTGGCTCCCTACAAGACTTGGTACGTATACAGTGTTGCCAAGGATGGCGTGGCTGAGCTTGTTCCTGCTAATTTCGCAGCTCCCACTTGGGAAGATAACGTATACTATGCAGTGAACGATGGATACGAGGCAAACAACAACCTCCGTGGATATGCTGCTGACTACAGCTATATCTTCACCTCTGCAACAACATCAGTAACTGCTGGTGACAAAATCTACATTCGCCTCGATGTGAAGCAGTTAAACGAGGGTGCCACCGTTACCATTAACGTAAAGGAGCCCGAGCATGGCGAACTTGCTCTCCTTGCTACCGATGGAGAAAAGAACTATGCAACCTTCAGTAGTGATCGTGCTGTCATCATCACTTCCGCTGAGGCACAAGTCTATACCGTTAACGTTACCGATGGCAAGATTTCCCTTGATAGCTTCTACACAAGCTCTTACACCAACTCAAACGCTGAGTATGTATCTGAAGCTTACTATGTTCCCGCTGGTACTGGCGTGCTGATTGTTTCTGACAAGGAGAGTGTCAGCTACACATACGGTGCCAGCAGTGAAAGCAGTGTATATGCTCCTATTGAATACAACACCAACCTGCTCAAGGCTGCCAGTGTGGCTATGGAAGCTGGCTACGCTTTCTACAAGCTGGCTTACAACAACTACACAGAGAAGAGTGGTCTGGGCTTCTTCTATGGTGCTGCCAATGGTGCTGCCTTCCAGGCTAAGGAGAACGGTGCTTACCTGGCCGTTCCTGCAAGCATGAGTGAGGCAAAGGGCTTCCTGCTGAACGGTGCTGATGTAGATGCTATCCAGAGCATCGCTGTCGAGAACAAGGCTGCTCAGGGCATCTTCAACCTGCAGGGTCAGCGCGTACAGAAACTGCAGAAGGGTATCAATATCGTTAACGGCCGCAAGGTTATCTACTAAACTAAAAAAAACGAATAAGCAATATGAAAAAGTATAGTGCACCTGCAATTGAGATCGAAGAGTTGGCTCCCATTATGATGATGGCCCTGTCTGACTCTTTGCAGAACAGCGAGCCTGAGGACGATGCTCAGGAAAACAACTTCGTGAAGATTGATATATGGGATAACGAGTGATTGCTCTTCCCCTTTCATTAATCTGATAATATTGGCCCGCATCCCTCGACAGGATGCGGGCCTTTTTTTGTCTCATTAGTCGCCTTTGTGCAGTTTGTGACTTCGTTTTCGTAATAATCGACCTGTGCGGTTTGTGGTTTGGCAGAAAAAGTGTATATTTGCATGGTAAAACATTCTTGCAGGGAAAATGCCCTTGCAAGGAACGCATTCTAACAGGCAATCGCTATGGTTCATACTCATTCTTCCGCACAGTTGCGCAATACGTTGTTGGTGCCCCTCATGCTTACTCTCGGCACGGTTCCTGCAAATGCCAGTCACGCCAGGATTCCCAAGCGTCCTAATATAATATATATAATGTGTGACGATATGGGCTACGGCGACCTGGGGTGCTACGGGCAGCGTCTTATCCAGACGCCCAATCTGGACCGCATGGCGCGTGAAGGTATGCGATTTACGCAGGCTTACGCAGGCAGTCCGGTGAGTGCGCCCAGCCGTGCCACGGTCATGACGGGCCAGCATTCCGGTCATACCCATGTGCGTGGCAACCGTGAGTACTGGAGTGGCCATGCACAGGCAAATATGTTCGGACGGAACACCGACTACAGCGTCATCGGTCAGGAACCCTACGACACAGCCGTGAGCATCCTTCCCGAACTCTTCAAGCAGGCGGGTTATCACACGGGCATGTTCGGCAAGTGGGCGGGCGGTTACTACAACCTGCTCGATCCGGTGAAGGGCAGCAGTCCCTCCCTTCCCAATACGCGTGGCATCGATGTCTACTACGGTCCCTTGTGCCAGTTCCAGGCTCACACGTATTATCCCAACTACCTGAACCGCTACGACCCGACAAAGGGCGACACGCACGTGGTGGTGGACACGCTGAAACAGAACATCCAGCATGCAGCTGTGGCGTCGGGCGATGCGGACTACGAGAACCGTGCGCAGTACAGTGCCGACCTCATCCATCAGTACGCCTTGGAGTGGATTCGCCGGCAAAAGGCTGACGAACCCTTTCTGGGTATTTTTACCTACACCTTGCCCCATGCCGAACTCTGGCAGCCGAAGGACAGTATCCTACAGCATTACGAAGATGCATTCAATGGGCAGGACAGTCCCTTCCGGGGCAATCTGCACAGCTGGTACTATCGCAACACGAACCGTCATGCACAGTTTGCAGCCATGATTACACGCCTCGATGCCATGGTAGGTGAGATTTTCGAATGTCTTCGCCAACAAGGACTGTTGGAGAATACGCTTGTCATCTTCACCTCCGATAACGGCCCGCACGAGGAGGGTGGGGCAGATCCTGACTGGTTCAACCGAGATGGACTGTTGCAAGGAAAGAAACGTTCCACCTATGAAGGCGGCATCCGCATTCCCTTCATCGCCTGTGGACCAGGTGTGCCGGCTGGCACAGTGAACAACCATCAGTTAGCCTTCTATGATCTTATCCCTACTTTTCTGGAATATGCAGGCCGCCGTGATCTCATCCCACAGCGAGATGGTCTCTCCTTCTTTCCTACGTTGACAGGGCATGACGAACAGCAGGCTCGTCATCCGCATCTGTACTGGGAATTTCATGAGACGGATATGATTGGCGTGCGTCGCGACAACTGGAAACTTGTGGTGCGTCAGGGACGTTGCTTCCTCTACGATCTTGAGACGGATTTGCACGAAGACCACAATCTGGCCCCCCAGCTACCTGGCATTGTCAACGAGTTGAAGGAAATTGTCCGTAAGGAACATACCGAGAGTCCACTTTTCAAAGTCACGTTGCCCAAATAAAATAATAGAAGCAAAAACAATACCTGATATGAAAGTACCTTACCTGTCCCAAGTTCCTTCCTCTGCGGAGGATGTTCCCTGTCTGCTTGACCAGCAAGGCCTGGAGTTTACAGCGATAGCACATGCCAATTGGCAGAAAGAGTTTCCCTACCGTCCGGAGGTGTGTGTGCGGATTGCCCATTGTGGCGATCGTATCCTGCTTCACTATCGTGTGAAGGAGGATCGTATTCGTGCCCATTTCGGAGCGGATAATGGAGAGGTGTGGACCGACAGTTGTGTGGAGTTCTTCTGTATTCCGGCTGGAGATGGTGTGTATTACAATCTTGAGTGCAACTGCATTGGTACGATTCTGCTGGGTGTTGGACCGGAGAAGGCCGGTCGTGTGCGTGCAGGGCAGGAAGTGTTGGGCACCATCAGCCGATGGAGTTCGTTGGGCCGTGAAGCTTTTGAGGAACGTCCTTCGCAAGAACCTTGGGAGGTTGCTCTCATCGTGCCTGTCAAGGCTTTCTTCCAGCATCGGCTGACGTCACTCCGTGGCGCACGTGTTCGTGCCAATTTCTATAAGTGTGGTGATGCACTCACGCAGGCGCATTTCCTTTCCTGGACTCCTATTCAGTTGCCCAAGCCCAACTTCCATTGTCCCGACTTCTTTGGGGAACTGGAATTTGAGTAGCTTGCTTCTGCTTTTGTTCTTGATTGCCAGCTTCCACCTTCGCTACTAACAGTCTGTTTCCACTTTCGTTCTACTAGCAGTCTGCTTCGGCTTGCTTTCTTAGAGGAAGAAGAGGCTGACGCCTGCTACGGCAATGATGGCACCGATGACCTCGAGCCATGTGATCTTCGTCTTGTAGAGCCACTTGCTGGGCAGGAGGATGAAGATGGGGGTGAGCGACATGAGCGTCTGGGCAATGCCAGCGGGAGCCATCTGGACGGCCATGAGGGAGAGGCTGACACCCATGAAGGGACCCAGTATGACGGCGCCCATGCCGGCTCCGAAGGCCTTCTTGTCCTTAAACATAAGAGGGAACTTGTGGAACTGGCGCGTGATGGCCATGGCCGTGGTGAAGCCGATGAGTCCCATGACGGCTCGCATCATGGTAGAGGCGAAGGGAATGAGCGTGGTGGCTACTTCATCGGCCGCAGGTACAAGTTCCGAGTAATGCGTCATGCCCACCTTGCTGAGCACCAGGCCTACGCCTTGTCCGGCACCGGCACCGATGCCCAGAAGGATGCCCTTGAGCGGCAGCTTGACAGTGAATTGACGTGATTTTGCGCTTGCAGATTCCGTGTCATTCTCTGCCGCCTCTGCCTTGCTCTGCGTTGTTGCTGCCTTGCTCTCTGTACTTTCAACCTTGCGATGGGTGGGCTGTGAGGGCGTGCGGGACAGGATGCTCATGCCGATGCCTGTCATGCAGACAAACATGCCCAGCAGCGCCGTCCACGAAAGCGTCTCGCCCAGCAGGATCCATGCAGCGAGGGTTGCAAATGGCGAGGCGAGCGTCATGAACAACTGGCCGAAACGGCTACCGATGACAAGGTAGGAGTTGAAGAGGCAATAGTCGCCCAGGACGTAGCCGACGAAGCCTGACAACATAAGCCACATCCACGTCTGACTGTCTGCATAGAGCGGTAGGGCACTGCCCGTGAAGATCCAGAGCGTGGCACCCAAAAAGAGGAGTGAGGCCACCATGCGGAACACGTTCATGGGTAGCTGTCCGACCTGCTTGGTAGCGATCTCAGCAAAGAGTGCGGTAGCCGTCCACGACAGGGCTACGACGATAGAAAGAATTTCTCCGAGTAACATTTAGATTAATTCATAATTCATAATTGACTCCGCTACAAAAAGTACATTAAAAATGCAGATTCTCCGGATTTGCTTACAATCTGTAATTTGGTTGAACGCAAAGACGCAGAGACGCAAAGTTTTTACTGGATCTAGAGGCAAAAAAGTAATAATCTTTGCGTCGACTTTAGGCCGTCGCCAAAAGTGCGTCTTTGCGTTATAAATTGAAAGCACGCTGACTTTTTATAGTGGACTCATAATTCATAATTCATTGTTAGGCTGGCGCCTCATGTCACGCTTGTCTTCATCTTTGCCTTCTCTTTTCTTTTTTCTCTCTTCTCTTTACTCTCTTCACAGCCTCTCTTCTCTTTACAGCAACAGTATGCCGGCAATGGCACTCAGGCCAATGATCTTGATGGCACCGAATTTATACATCTTCTGCGAGATGAAGGCAAACAGGAAGATGAGGATGCTGACGATGAGATGCCAGGGACACTCGCTCCAGCTGCTGAAGTTGTCGCGCGTCATGAGCAGCAGGGCCGCTGCGGCCAGCAACCCCACCACGGCTGGGCGCAAGCCCTTGAAGGTGTAGTCTACCGTAGGGTGGTTCTTGTACTTCATCAAGAACTTGCTGATGGCCAGCATCAGGATGAAACTGGGCAGGACGACGGCAAGTGTGGCGATGAGGCTGCCCAGAACGCCAACCGCAGGACTGAATCCCGCGCTGACCACGCTGCTATAGCCCACGTACGTGGCCGAGTTGATGCCGACCGGTCCCGGTGTGCTCTGGCTGATGGCCACGATGTCGGTGAACTGGCCCGAGGTGAGCCAGTGGTGCTCGGTTACGACCTCGCCTTGAATCATCGAGATCATGGCGTAGCCGCCACCGAATCCGAAGAGACCAATCTTGAAGAATGTCCAGAATAGTTGCAGGAAAAGCATAGGCTGATGTAGGGGAGCTGTCGCTTTGCTTAGGGGAATCTAATGGGAAGTTATCGTTTCGCTTCGAGAGTTGAGAAGGAAAGTCTATTCATTCGCCTTTCCCCACGCGAAGCCGCAGAAGCCAGCGACGAGGATGACGTAGATGGGATTGACGCCCATGAGCCAGATGGCCAGTGCGGCGGCAAAGGGAATCCAGATGGTATAGCGGCTTATCTTGGCCGTCTTGGCCATGCGAAAGACGGGACAGGCGATGAGTGCCACCACAGCCGGACGTATGCCACGGAACGCCTTCTCCACCAGTTCGTATTCGCGAAACTGCTGGAAGAAGAGTGCAATGGCCAGGATGATGAGGAAGGAGGGTAGGGCCGTGCCCAGTGCACTGTACACGGCTCCCTTCGTTCCTCTCATCTTGTGTCCGATGAAGATGCTTATGTTGACGGCAAACACGCCCGGGCAACTTTGTGCCACGGCAATGAGGTCAACCATCTCTTCCTTCGTTGCCCATTTCTTCTTCGTCACCACCTTCTCCTCGATGAGGGGAATCATGGCGTAGCCGCCACCGAAAGTGACGAGTCCGATATGGAAGAACGTGCGGAACAGTTCGAATAGCATAGCGTTACTTGCGGTTAGCCTCCACCCACTTGCGGGCATTGACGAATGCCTCGATCCAGGGCGTTACCTCGTCCATGCGTCGCTCACGGGGATACCATGCGTTCTGCCAGGGGAAGATGGCACGCTCGAGGTGGGGCATCATGGCCAGATGGCGGCCATCCTGGCTGCAGAGACCCGCTACGTCGTAGTCCGAACCGTTGGGGTTGGCGGGGTAGCCGCTGTAGTTGTACTTGGCCACGATGTTGTAGCTCTCCTCGTCGTAGGGCAGGTCGAACTTGCCTTCACCGTGAGCCACCCAGATGCCCAGCTTGTTGCCGCTCAGCGAACCGAACATGACGCTACGGTTGGTGGGGATGGTCAGGCTGACGAAGCAAGACTCGAACTTGTGGCTGTCGTTGTGCAGCATGCGGGGACGCACCTCGTTGGTTGTGGCCGTAGCCTTGCCGTGCTCCAGCAGGCCCAGCTCCACCATCAGCTGGCAACCGTTGCAGATACCCAGCGAGAGGGTGTCGGGACGGGCGTAGAACTTGTCGAGCGCCTCCTTGGCCTTGGGGTTGAAGAGGAAGGCACCAGCCCAACCCTTGGCCGAGCCGAGTACGTCGCTGTTAGAGAAGCCACCACAGAAGACGATCATATTGATGTCCTCCAAGGTCTCACGGCCAGTCACGAGGTCGGTCATCATGACGTCCTTCACGTCGAAGCCAGCAAGCCAGAGGCTGTATGCCATCTCGCGCTCGCCGTTGGTACCCTTCTCACGGATGATGGCAGCTTTGGGAGCCTTGGCGTCCTTGCCCTTCTGCCAACGATCTGCATCGAGGCCGTACTGTGCCAGCGTGCCGGTGAAGTCCTTGTTGAAGACCATCTCCAGAGGCTGCTGCTTGTAGTTCTCGAAGCGCTCCTGAGCGCAGCCGTTCATGCTCTGCTTGCGGTCCAGCAGATAAGAGCTGCTGTACCATACGTCGCGCATGTAGTCGATGCCGAACTGGTACTCGATGCCGTCGCGGATCACCTCGATGAGGCGCTCGTCGGTAGGCTCACCCAGCTTGATGTAGCCAACGCCAGCCTTGTCGAGGACTTCCTTGAAGGCCTTCTTGTTCTTGTTGCTGACCTGCACCACAACGCCGGGGTTCTCTGCAAAGAGAATCTTGACGATGTCGTCGCACTTGTAAGCGTCGAGCGAGATGTTAAGACCGCCCTCGGTGTTGGCAAAGCACATCTCGAGCAGGGTGGTGATGAGACCACCGGCACTGATGTCGTGACCAGCGAGCAGCAGACCGTCGTTGACAAGCTGCTGAACGGCGTTGAAGGCGGTGCGGAAGTATTCGGGGTCCTGCACGGTGGGAACGTCGCTGCCCACCTTGTTCAGACTCTGTGCAAAGGCGCTGCCGCCCAGACGGAGCTCATCGAATGAGAAGTCGATGTGATAGAGCGTGCTTGCCTCCTCCTTCTTCGATTCGGTAGAGACAACCAGCACGGGGCTTACCACCTTGCGGATGTCGCTCACCTCGCCACCGCTGCTCACGATGACGGTGCCGGGGGCGATGACCTTGTCACCGTTGGGGTACTTCTGGGTCATGGAGAGCGAGTCCTTACCGGTGGGTACGTTGATGCCCAGTGCGATACAGAACTGGCTCAGTGCCTCGACGCCCTGATAGAGACGTGCATCCTCGCCCTTCTGCGAGCGGCAGGGCCACATCCAGTTGGCCGAGAGGCTCACGCTGTCGATGCCCTCGGTGAGGGGAGCCCACACGATGTTGGTCAAGCTCTCGCTGACAGCCAGTACGCTACCCTTGGCAGCATCGGCCAGACCCGCCTGGGGTGCATGGCCCAGCGCCGTGGCAATACCCTTGCGACCACGATAGTCGAGGGCCACCACGCCACAGTCGCTCAAGGGCAACTGAATCTCACCCTGGCACTGCTGGCGAGCCACCTTACCCGTTACGGAGCGGTCTACCTTGTTGGTCAGCCAGTCCTTACAAGCTACTGCCTCCAGCTGCAGCACGCCCGATACGTATTTATTAAGGTTCTTGACGTCGTATTCCACGTTCTCGTAGGTGCGCTCCACGGTCTCGTCGCGCATGTAGGTCTTGGGCGAATGGCCAAACATCTGAGCCACGTCGAGGTCGAAGGGACGAACGCCGTCACCCTGCTCGAAGGCGAAGTGTGCATCGCCCGTCGTCTCACCTACCACATACAGCGGAGCACGCTCGCGCTCGGCAATCTGGCGCACGTGGTCGATGTGCTTCTCGTCGATGAGCAGACCCATGCGCTCCTGGCTCTCGTTGGCGATGATCTCCTTTGAAGAAAGCGTCTGGTCGCCGATGGGCAGTTTGGTCATGTCGATGAGGCCACCGCACTCCTCAACCAGCTCGGAGAGGCAGTTTACGTGACCTGCGCTACCATGGTCGTGGATGCTGACAACGGGGTTGATCTCCTCCTCGCACAGGGCGCGAACCAGGTTGTTGGCACGCTTCTGCATCTCGGGGTTGGCACGCTGAACGGCATTCAGCTCGATGCCGCTGCTGTAACGACCCGTATCTACTGAAGACACAGAGCCGCCACCCAGACCGATGCGGTAGTTGTCGCCACCTACCACGACTACCTTGTTGCCCTTCTGGGGCTCCTTCTTCAGACAGTCGCGTTTGGTGCCGTAGCCCACGCCACCGGCCAGCATGATGACCTTGTCGAAGGCGTAGTTCTCATCGTTCTCACTGTGCTCGAAGGTCAGTACCGAACCGCAGATGAGGGGCTGTCCGAACTTGTTGCCGAAGTCGCTGGCACCGTTCGATGCCTTGATCAGAATCTGTTCGGGAGTCTGATACAGCCACTTGCGGACGGGCAGAATCTTCTCCCACTCGCGTGCACCCTCCTCCTCGGCTACGCTGCCGTCCACGGGACGCTCCGTGCGGGGATAGCTGGTCATGTAGACAGCCGTACCGGCAATGGGCCACGAACCGACACCGCCACCCATACGGTCGCGAATCTCGCCACCGGTACCGGTTGATGCACCGTTGAAGGGCTCTACGGTAGTGGGGAAGTTGTGCGTCTCGGCCTTGATGGAGATGACGCTATCGATGTTGCGGATGACGAAGTAGTCGCTCGTAGAGTGGTCCTTGGGAGCGAACTGCTCAACCACGGGACCCTCGGCGAAGGCCACGTTGTCCTTGTAGGCGCTGATGATGTGGTGGGGATTCTCCTTGGTGGTGTTCTTGATCATCTGGAACAGGCTCGAGGGCTTCTCTTCGCCGTCGATGATGAACGTTCCGCCGAAGATCTTGTGGCGGCAGTGCTCCGAGTTGATCTGGGCAAAGCCGAACACCTCGCTGTCGGTCAGGGGACGCTGCAGCTGGCCTTCCACCTTGTGCAGGTACTCAATCTCCTCGGGCGAGAGGGCCAGACCCTCCTGCTCGTTGTACTCCTCCAGGTTGGTGATCTGCTGGATGGCTGCGGGCTTGATGTCGACGGTGAAGATCTCCTGGTCCAAGCCCTTGTACATGCGTTGCAGCATGGGGTCGTGCTTAGCCTCCGCGCTGGCCACGGGGAAGTACTCCTCGATGCGCTCCACGCCCTGTATGCTCATGTTCTGTGTTATCTCCACGGCGTTGGTACTCCAGGGAGTAATCATCTCGCGACGGGGACCCACGAAGTAACCCGTCAGGTTCTGTTCGTCCTCCAACTCGGCCCCGCCATAGAGCCAGCTCAGTTTCTCGATGTCCTCCGATGCCATCTCCGCCTTCGTCTGTGTGGCGATGATGGTGTTCTCGGGTGTTTTGAAGAATTTGATTGCCATTTTCCTTATATTTATTATGTATATATTTTCGCGTACAAAGGTACAACAAATTCTTGATATGGCGAAGCCGACGGCCAGGAAAATGCAATAAACGTCCCGCTTTGCCCGCATTGTGGCTTTTTCTTGGCCGTCTTTTTTGCAGAACAATCCTTTTTTGCTATCTTTGTTGTCTGTAATCGCATAACGTTACTCACTAAACGAGCAATCTCCCAAACGACTAAACGCCCATGCAATACCCAGCAATCCTCACCAGCCTGAACCCCCGCCAGCAGAAACTGTTATGTCTGATAGCATACGCAGATGACTCCTACGACAGTGATATGGAAAAGTATGCCGTCAAGCTTCTGTCGGCCACGAAGGAACTCTTGAGGAAGGACATCAAGCGGCTGATGGAGGCCGTGCTCGTGAAAGAGCGAGCCTACTATTATTGGAACACGGAAAAGGTGTACGAGGTTTTGCCCTTGTTCCGCCTGAGGGTGATATGCTGGATGCTGGAGTTCCAGCCAGAGTGGGAGGCCGAGTTCAAGAAGGTGCCGGGAGGATCGTGTAGCGAACTGTTGCAGGTTGCAAAGGCTGTTCGTGCGGGCAAGGTCGACAAGCTGGAACTGGACATGGAGGACTTCGAGGAAAATGACATGGTAGACGTCCTGGCATGGACGTGCGACGCCCCCGAACTGCTACCCCTTTTCCGCAAGATGGACGACGACGTGCTGAAAGATGTCCTTGACGAGATACGCAAGGCGCAACAGAACAATACGGTCGGTTTCCGTCGTTTTCTGGATTCATTGGCCGACGGCCGCAAGAAGAATCGCATGGAGCTGCTGCAGAAGTACTACGACTACTGTCGCATCAACGAGTATATCAACGAGGGAACCTATACCCCCAGTCCCCAGGGCGAGACGACCGAGCGCGGCTTCATGTTGCAAGCCATGCACGAGGCCTACGCAAGGCACATTCCCGAGGCACTGGCCCACATGGAGAAAGCACTGAAACTTCATAATAAGAACGCACAGGGATATGGCGCCGAGAAGAACGTCTTCGATGGCTACGTCACCAACTTCTTCATGATGCTCATCTACGCCCTGGACGGCTCGCTGGCCTCCAAGAGGAAGCTCGAGGTGGCCTGCAAGAAGAAGACCATCTGCGAAGGTCGGAATAGCAAACCGGCCTACGTGCTGGGAACCTACTTCAAGGATACCAACATGCACGTCCTGACGGAGCCCCTCACCAAGTGCCTGTGCGCCAAAGACAGTTATTATGTCGAATCCGACGTGCGCATGATGGCTTACCTGCTGATGCAGTATTTCGAGCTCACCCCCCAACGTTTGCAGTTCAACCGTTATTACCAGCAGCCCGACCTCTCGCCCGAGAACTACATCCCCGCCAAGGCACTTCTGCGTCACGAGCTGTCGCCCTGGATCCCTGTCAGCGAGGAGGAGAAGGCCGACCTCTGCAAGCGTTTCGGCGGTGAACCCCTGCTGGCCTCCATCTATCGCAAGAAGGAGTGGGAACTGGTGTTCGAGGAACTGCTCGAACTGTCCGAACGCGATGTGCAGACCCCTCCCGATGTGCAAGCCGAAAACCGCATTGTGTACGGCATCAAGCAGAACTCGGAATACGTGGAGGTGCGCGAGCAGAAGCGCCTCAAGAACGGCCAGTGGAGCGTGGGCAAGCTGCTCAACCCCACGGCCTATACCCGTGGCGACTTCCAGATGGAGGACGTCGACCGCGAGCTGTGGCGCACGTCCAAGGGATTTTATAACATGCCGACCGTAGGGCAGGTGGTCTCGCGTCTGGTGGGCAGCAACCGTGTGCAGTTGCAAAAGAGCGTAACGAGGGGTATGTACTATGCCAGCAACGAGAACTACGATGCCGAGGTGCGCGAGGAGAAGCCCATCCTGACCGTAGAGCGACAGGGCAGGAGCATCGTCATGAAGACCAACCTCCCCTCGCTGGCCCTGCTTGACAAGCAGGTGGCCTATAGCATCGACTGGAACAACAACATCATCACCTACTACCCCTTTACCGAACGCGAGAAGATGTATTTCCGCAAGCTCCTCTCGCTCAAGAACATCCCCATCGAAGCCGAAGAGACGCTCAAGAAGCTCGTGCCCGCCATCAGCAGGGAGGTGGCCGTACACAGCGACTTCATAGAGGGCGGCACACAGCTGGACCAGGTCGTGGGGTCGGCCCTGCTTACCATTCGTGTGCTGCCTCAGTATGGCCTCTTCCAACTCTCCCTCTTCGTCCGTCCGCTCGAGGAGGGCAAGCAGGTCTTTCCACCCGGACAGGGGCAGAACCCGGCCTTTGGCGAAGTGAAGGGCAAGCGGGTACAGGTCAAGCGTTCCCTCCGTCAGGAGCGCGAGAACGCCCGCCTCTTTACCGACTTCCTGGAGGAAGTGAACGTAGAACTTCACAACGATATGGCAGAGGTGAGCACGGAGCAATTGCTTGAACTCATGGAGTTTGCCAAGGAACATGCCGAGCAGGGCGTGCTGGAGTGGCCGGATGGTGAAAAACTGAAACTGGCCGTGGCACAGCCCCGGACGTGGGAGGTCTCATTGAAGAAGAATGCCGGTTGGTTTGACCTTGAGGGCGAACTCTCCATCGACGAGGACACCGTGCTGACCATCGCCCAGTTGCTCGACCTCGTGGGACAGTCGCAGGGACGCTTCATCCGTCTCGAAGGCAATACGTTCCTGAGCATCAGCGAGCAGTTGCGCAAGCAGCTCCGTCGCCTCGACTCTGTGGCATCGCGTCAGCGCGGCAAGGCCGTCATACCCGCCGTGGGCATGGCTGTGCTGGGCGAGGCACTGACGGGCGAACTGGACATTGCGCATCCCAAGTCGCTCGACGAACTGCGCAGCAAGATACGCAAGAGCAGCAACCTCAAGACCGACGTGCCCGAACAGCTCAATGCCACGCTGCGCGACTACCAGGTGGACGGCTTCCAGTGGATGACGCGCCTGGCCTCGTGGGGTGCCGGAGCCTGTCTGGCCGACGACATGGGTCTGGGCAAGACGTTGCAGACCATTGCCGTGCTGCTCGACCGTGCCTCGCAGGGCCCCTCGCTCGTGGTGGCACCGGCCAGTGTGGTGCCCAACTGGAGCAAGGAGATACGCCGCTTTGCCCCCACGCTGACGGTCAGCATCCTCAACGAGAGCAGCGACCGCCGTCAGCTCATCGAGAGTGTGGGCGAGGGGCACGTCGTCTTGAGCACCTACGGACTGCTCGTCACCGAGGAGCCGCTCCTGACGGGCAAGGCATGGAACGTCGTCTGTCTCGACGAGGCGCACTCCATCAAGAACCGCGACACCAAGACCTCGGCCTCGGCCATGAAGCTGGAGGCCCAGCAGCGCATCATCCTCACCGGTACGCCCATCCAGAACCATCTGGGCGAGCTGTGGAACCTCTTCCAGTTCATCAATCCCGGTCTGCTGGGACCCTACGAACAGTTCCAGAAGAAGTACATACAACCCATCTCGCAGGACCACGACACCCAGCGTCAGCAGCAGCTCAAGCGACTCGTGGCCCCCTTCATGCTGCGACGCACCAAGCAGGAGGTCGTCGAGGAGTTGCCCGACAAGACGGAGATAACCCACAACGTGGAGCTGAGCGTCGAGGAGATGGCCGTCTACGAGGTTATCCGCCGCAAGGCCAAGAAGGAGCTGGAGGAGTTGGAACAGTCCGGCAAGGCGCTCAACATCAATGCGCTGGCCGAGATAACACGTCTGCGCCAGTGTGCCTGCTCCGCCTCGCTCGTCAAGAAGGGTTTTGCGGGCTCAACCATCGCCAAGCTCGATGCCTTCGAGCAGCTGGTCAGCAACATCCATCAGGCAGGCCATCGCACACTCGTCTTCAGTCAGTTCACCTCGTTCCTCCAGTTGGCCGCCAAGCGTCTGGACAGCCTCAATACGCCCTATTTCTATCTCGACGGCTCCACCCCCATGCGCAAGCGCACACAGATGGTCGAGGCCTTCCAGAAGGGGGAACGTCCCGTCTTCCTCATCAGCCTCAAGGCTGGCGGACTGGGTCTCAACCTCACTGGAGCCAACTACGTCATCCACCTCGATCCCTGGTGGAATCCCGCCATCGAGCAGCAGGCCACCGACCGTGCCTACCGCATCGGTCAGCGTCAGAACGTCACCGTCTACCACCTTATCTCGGCCCACACCATCGAGGAGAAGATTCTGCGCCTCCACGAGGCCAAGCGCGACCTGGCCACCTCCATCCTCGAGGGCACCGACACGAGCCACAAGATCACCGCTGCCCAGTTGCTGCAGATGATAGAGGAGTAGGGGGTAGCGCAGCGACCACACAACCTCAATTACATAACCTCAAAAAAATCAAAACCGTATGAAACATTTCTTCATCTTGCTTGTCTGCACCACCACCCTGTTGATGATGGGGTGCAAGACCCAACAGGCAACCATGTCCGTTGCCGACAACCGGACGAAGCCCGTCCAGATGATTCTGGACTCCGACTTCGGCAGTTCCACCGACGACCTCTTTGCCATCATGATGCTCCATCAGTACATCGAGCAGGGAGCCGTGGAGCTCAAGGGCGTCATCGTAGACCGCGAGGGCGAGAAGAACGCCCAGCTGGTGGACGTGTTCAATACCTATTATGGACATCCCGACATCCCCATCGGACTGGAGCGCAATGGCGTGAAGAACGCACGCTGCTTCATCCCCTACAACGGCATTGTGGACCTGAAGGACGCCGAGGGGCGTCCGCTCTTCAAGCGCACGTACCCCGACCATGGCTTCCCCGACGGCTACAAGCTCTACCGGCAGCTGCTGAGCCGTGCCGAGGACAAGTCCATCGTCATCGTGGCCATCGGCTTCGTCACCACGCTCTACCAGCTCTTCCAGTCGGGCGGCGACGAGTACTCACCGCTCAGTGGACTGGAACTCTTCGAGCAGAAGGTGAAGGCCGTCTACATACAGGCCGGACGCTTCGAGAGCGGCGACAACCTCTCCGGCTACAACATGCGCATCGCCTCGCGCCAGTCAGCCTTCTTCTACGACAAGCTGCCCAGCAGCGTGGAGCTCATCATGTCGCCCAGCAACATCGGCGACGCCATGGACTACAGCCCTCGCGACGTGCTGGTCGACCTCTCCGCCACCGAGGTCAATCCCATCAAGGCCGTCTACACCCACTACACCTGCGACACGGGCCAGCGCATGTGGGACACCAACTGCCTCGTCCATGCCGTAGAGGGCGATGCCGCCTACTATATGTCGCCTCGCGGATGGGTGCGCTTCGTCGACCAGGGCAACGAGTCGAAGATGCTCTTCACGCCCGACCCCAAGGGCAATGCACGCTATCAGCTGCCCGGCGACAGCTACTTTGCCGACAGTAAGCTGTTCGGCATCCGAAGCTTCGTGCGCCGAGTGCCCAATCCTGCTGCCCACACCATCGAGGCCCCGCAGCCGCAGCTCACGGGCCACGAGGCCGCCCAGTGGGCCCGGGAGCGCATGGGGCAGCTGGTGGACAAGTACGTAGGTTCGGCCGGCAACGACCTCGACCCCAACGAGGTGCGCATGCTTTTCCGTCCGCTCGGCTTCACGGGGCCCAACCAGGCTGACTACGACGAGGCCACGGAACTCGTCGTCGAGGCCGTCTACGACCGCATGCTGCAGAAGGCCATCCGTCACGGCAAGCGCGACATGGTCATCGTCACCGGTCCCCCGGCCTGTGGCAAGACGAGCGTGGTGGGGGGCCTGAAGCTACGCACGGCCGGTCTGCTCTACGATGCCGATCTCTCGGAGGGCGACAGGCTGGCTCAGGTGGTGCGCAAGGCCAAGGCTGCCGGCATGGAGCACATCACCCTCGTGCCCGTCTACAACGACCCTCTCACCTGTTACCGCAACAGCATCGGCCGTGGAGGCGAGACGTGGCGATACACCCCCCTGCAGCACCTCGTCCAGTCGTTCCGAGCCAGCCGGGGCAAGCTGCAGCAGCTTCGCGACCAGCATCCCGACATCACCTTCCGTCCCGTGGACTGCCGCCAGAACCAGGGTGCGGTGCAGGTGTCCGTCGACGAGGCCCTGACGTGGGACTACACCGTGGACGACAAGACGCTCAACGACCTCTACGTCTACCTCCTCGGCCTGCTCGACAGCGATGCCATCGAGCCCAACTCCGTGGAGGCTGCCATCGGCGACCTGCTTCAAGTCCACACTTCCGATGCCGCCAACCAAGCCCTTGCACGCCGCATTGACGAAAGGAAACACGCCATACTGGAAGCGTACAGAATGAGGTAGGGGGGGGGCCTGTGGTGGAAGCCGAGGGATTCTCCGGTGAGGAAAATCTTTACAAAATGCCTCGTTTTTTCTGTTCGTTTTTGCTTCAATCTAGCATTGGGACGAGGGAAAAGGGGCGAAGGATGACTTGTTTTGTGTCGACGGACGGCTGAATGCTGGTCGACGCAGCGATAAAAATGATGCGACGCAGCGGAAAACTTCGGTTGACGCTGCGTCGCTTTTTTTTTCTTGCTGCGAAAAAACTCGCGAAATGGCCCGAAAAATCGCTTTTTTCGCTCCGTTTTCGTCTGATTTGTTGGTGGTGAAAATGTAACCATCTGAACGATAGATGGTTATCAGAATCGCGTGTACGTGTGCCTCTTTCGGTGAGTTGACTTTCGCGCCATTCTCAGAGGATGTGTTTTGCTGAATTTGTTTTACATTGCTTGTGGAGGTTTGCTACGCCCGGCTTCTTGCATCTCCGCCGGGAGCATCCATGCTCCTCTTGAGTCTTTACACCATAGTGTAAACGCCTCACTGAGCCATGAAATCCACGTTTTGGATATAAAATAATCCCCGTTTTCTAAAAAATCCTCCTTTCCCTTACCATTGTTTGAAGATTAATTCGTATATTTGCAGCGATAACAGCGTTGTGAAGAAAAATGCAGCAGGGAAACCGTATTTATTAACTCAACTATACAACCGATCATGCTTCGGCAGAAGTAGACAAAACCGAGAGTGCGGAAACAGTTGGCATTTTTACAACATGAAGCGCATAGACATTTGATATGGGAAGAACCATCAACGTACCACAGACTCAGATTGTGCTTGCCTTTGTTGCTACGTGCGTAGAGGCAACGGCACGCACTTTGGGCGTGTCATATCGCGAAGTGTTCATGCGCATGAAACGTCTGGGAATGATAGAGAACTACATCTTCCCCAACTATGGTGTCCTGCACACCGAAAGTCGTGAAAACCTTGCACTCGATATGATTGAGTGTATGAATGCATGGGAGGCAAAAGCATGAGTGTGACTGTTTATCATGGTGGAACGGACATCATCTACAAATATCTCATCTTCGATGGAACAGAGTGAATACAAGGACCCCGTAAAGTCTCCCATCATCCAGGAGATTATCATGAGCAACCGTATTGGTGGCATCTGCATGGAGCTGTCGCGGCGATTGAATATTGCTCCCGAAAAGGCTTTGATGCTTTTCTACGAGAGTCAGACGTGCGCCGACCTTCACGACCGTTCCACTGGCCTCTACCTCTACGGCGACCTCTATGTGGCAGATGAGTATATGAGAGAAGTTGGTAAATAGAATAACAATAGTAAAAACAAATAGAGAATTACAACAAAACAGAACAAAACAAAAAAAATCGCTCGGCATCGCGTCAACGTGACGCTTTGCTCGGCAAAGAACACATAACGCGCATAGACTATGGCAAAGCAATATACAATCCAGGAAGACACAGAAACGATGATGGTAAGCGAAGATGTATCAACTTACCCTCAAGGCGTTACTATTCCCATCACTATACCTACGACTGGCAGCTATAGTGTTGAGTATTTGAAGAAGGAACTGACGGACTTTGCCATGAAGCTACTTCATCGTTCAACGCCAGAAAGTGCCGCCACTCACATTAGTTGGAGAGATATTGCTATCTCTGACAGAGTTAAATCTATGACCCTCGGACCATCTGAGTTGTCCATGGATACCCGTAGCGACAAGGAATTGCTTGCAGAGGCGTTAAAAGAGAAATACAGATGAGAGTATTCATTGATACAAATGTCCTGATAGATTTCATGGCAACACGCCAACCGTACTATCAGACTGCAGCAGCACTTTTCGCATTGGCAGAGATGAACGAGCTACAGCTGGTGTATTCCTCTACCACGGTAGCAAACTCATTCTACATATTGCGCAAGAATTACAATTCTATCCAGCTTGCAGAAGCATTCGAGAATCAGAAAGACGTTGCTGAGATTTGTGGAGTGTCGTCATCTGACGTTTACAGCGCCATGGCTGCAAAGTGGAACGATGGAGAAGACAGCATCCAACATCAATCGGCCATTTCCGCAGAATGCGATTACATCTTGACTCGTAACACAAAGGACTTTGAGCAGTCATCCATTCCTGTGATGACTCCAGAGGAGTTCCTTGACGAGTATTTTGCGTAAATGACAATAAAGTAAAAAACATTTATCACAAAAAGAAAGTATAGAAATAGTAACATATTAACATACAGCATTGACTATTATTTCGCGTTCAGAAAAAGAAAAAGCCTGAGAAACTGATTTCTTTTCACCTGAAGAGATTTCGGAATAATTTGTTCACGAGGATTGTCTGAAAAGAAGACTATCCCGTTTAATGCTCAACTAAAGTTGATGTTCATACCTAAGGTGTGGACTTCTTCCAGGTTGAGCATGCGGGTTTCATTCTCAGGCTTCCCGTGAACGCGAATGGAAAGGTCTGCACCTTTTCTTTTTACTCCGTTCATCGCATAGTTGAAAGAGTAGGC
>JAZLFZ010000058.1:0-29869 GCA_045616065.1 Bacteroidaceae bacterium
AAGAGAATCCCGACATTGAGCAACTCAATTCTTTCTATCCCCTACAGACAGGGGAGGAAAAGACAGGTTCAATTTCTTTCTTGTACTACAATTACTGTCTATGAAAATCTGTCAAAGAACTCTTTCTTCTGGCGCAAAAAAAGCCTCCGCTCTGAAACGAGCGGCGTTCCTTTCGTTTGCGAGTGCAAAGGTACGCACTTTTTGAATACTGACCAAATCTTTCAGCAACTTTTTTCAAAAAAAACGCAAAATAATATGCTAAAGGACATAAAAGGGAAACAAAAGGAGGGGCACACATTATTTTATATAATGCGCGCGCGTCATGATTACAATGGGGTGAGATAAATCACGCGCGACGGATCTTGTAGCCAACAGAAGCCATGAAAACCGTCATGAGCGGGCTGAGATAATTGAAAAAGCAGTAGGGCAAGTAGACGAGCGTCCCTACACCAAGCACGGAAGACTGCGTCATGCCACACGTATTCCAAGGAATGAGAACCGATGTAACAGTGGCACTATCCTCGGTAGTGCGGCTGAGCAGACAAGGTTCGTAGCCCTGCTTCTTGTACGTAGCCTGAAACATATTACTCGTAAGGATGATGCTGAGATACTGATCAGCACAAACCACATTAAGGAAGAAGCCCACAAAAGCCGTGCTGGACACCAGCGAAACCGTATTCTTCACAAGGCGCAGAATAGCCTGCATGATGCTGTCAATCATACGCGTTGCGCTCATGGCCGCTCCGAAGATAGTGGCACAAAGGATAAGCCAGATGGTGCTCATCATACCACTCATGCCACGAGTAGCCACAAGATCGTTGAGCGAAGGTACCCCCGTATCGAGTGCCGTACTGCCATAAACAGACACCATCACTCCGCGGAAACGCTGCGCAACGCCACCCAAGGACTGTCCCGCAATCTGATCGAGCAAGTTGCCCTGTGCGAGCAAAGCAGCCAGACAGGCGAGCAGACATGCCAGAAAGAGCACAACGATGGAAGGCATGCGACGTGCAATCATAAGAGCCGTCAGCACAGGTACCAGGACGAGCCAGGGAGAGAGGTTGAAGGTATGGGACAGGGCTTGGCGGACGGACTCCACATCACTCTGACCGGTAGCCCCCTGAAGCAATCCAAAGGCAGTGAATATCAACAACGTGATAACAAAGGTAGGCACGGTGGTAAACATCATATAACGGATATGCGTAAAGAGCGGCGTGCCCGCCGAACTGGCCGCAAGTACCGTAGTATCGCTCAGTGGTGACACCTTGTCGCCAAAGTAGGCGCCACTGATAATGGCACCAGCCACCCATCCCTCTGAGAATCCCAGTGCCTGTCCGATGCCAATGAGTGCCACGCCAATGGTGGCGATGGTAGTCCAAGAGGAACCAGTCATGACGCTGACCACGGCACAGATGACGCAGGCCGAGACAAGAAACCACGTAGGGTGCAGAATGTCGAGCCCATAGAAAATAAGCATCGGCACCACCCCACTGACCATCCATGCCCCGCCCAAGGCTCCGATAAGCAACAGAATAATGATGGCAGAAGAGATATTAGATACCTTGTCAGCAACCCCCTTCTCGAAGTCCTCCCACGTGATGTAATGCCGCCATAGGCCTATCGACACAGCAAAGGCCGAAGCCACCAGAAGAGCAATCTGGCTGGCACCAGCCAACGAATCGTCGCCAAAGACCGACACGACACAAGCAATGAGTGCCACCAGCAGAACCAGTGGCACACATGCTATGTATAATGAGGGAGTTTTCAAGGTTCAGTATGAATTACGCAAAAATTATTTTTGCTAATTATAAACAGCAACGGGGGATGCCGATAATTATTAACGGCAAAGGAGAATGTTGAGGAAGAGGAGATGGTTACGGATTATTCCGTCATTGCCTTCAGCTTCTTCAACAGCGCGAACATAACGACTGCACTGACGAGACAGAGAGCGATAAGGATACCCCAGTTGTACATTAAAGGAATACGATTCCACAACATAGAAGGGATTGAACTGAGGTAGTTACCGATGGCCGTAGCCACAAACCAACCACCCATCATCAGACCCTTGTACTTGGGAGGAGCCACTTTTGAAACAAAGCTGATACCCATGGGAGAAAGCAGTAACTCAGCGAAGGTCAAGGTAAGATAAGTTGAAATCAACCATCCGGGAGACAGGATGCTCTGTGTACCATCGCCAAGATCCATGGGAGAAATCAATCCCGTTGAAGCCATCGTGATGACCGCAAAACCCAGTGCAGCTACGAACATACCCCATGCAATACGGGTCGGGGCACTAACCTCCTTACCACGATTAGCCAGCGCCCCGAAGAAAGCCATACTGAAAGGAGTGAGAGCCACTACAAAGAAGGGGTTGAACTGCTGGAAATCAGAAGGCTGAGCCATGGTAGGATTACTCATCTGCATGAACAAAGCAATAGCGCCTGCCCAGAGAGCTACAGTAACTACTGCACAGATAGCCTTGTTCTTGGAAGTTTTGGACTGGAATGCACCGAAAGCCGTATATACAGACACAGCAATGAGTGCCAAACTGAAGATATTGAAACCAATACGCATGGGACCTTCTACGGTCAGATTGGTGTACTTCTTGGCAAAGAAGGTCAATGCAGAACCATTCTGATGGAAAGCCATCCAGAAGAAAATTACCACGCCAAAGACCAGCAAAAGTGCGATGATGCGATCCTTGGTCTGCTTAGGAGTCAGTTCCTCAACCTGGGCAGACGAAGTAGAAGCCTGTGCCTGCTTAGCCGTCACGTCGGCATGCTTGAACCAAGTGCGGGTAGCAAAATAGATGATTGCGGACAGTACAAGTGAACCGCAAGCTACACCGAAGCAGAGACCGTATGCACCTGAAAGGCACTCCAGATAAGCAGGATCCAGATTAGCGGCATCATACTCATAGCCACTGCCAGCAAGATACTGGTTGGTAATCCACTTCGCCATCGATGGTGCGAACATAGCACCAATATTGATGGCCATATAGAAGAGACTAAAGGCGGAGTCACGACTGGCCGAATATTTGGGATCATCGTACAGATTGCCCACCAGCACCTGCAAGTTACCTTTGAACAGGCCCGTTCCGACCGACACGAGGCCGAGACCGCCAAACATCACATATTGTGCGTACGAAGCACTGCCCGTGGGGAGGGCTAGACACAAGTAGCCAAGGAACATAACTGCCATGCCCACGGTCACACACTTTCCGTAGCCTATCTTGTCGGCAAGTACACCACCGATAAGAGGCATGAAATAAACAGCAGCCAGGAAGATGGCGTTCACCTGTCCGGCTGTAGACTCATCCCACCCGAACTTAGCTTGCATAAAGAGCGCAAAGATAGCCATCATAGTGTAGTAACCAAAACGTTCACCCGTATTGGCCAGCGCAAGGGCATAAAGCCCTTTTGGTTGGTTTTCAAACATAGTTTAATTGATTTAAGTTAATAATTATGGCACAAAGATACAAAATAATTCATAATTCATAATTCACAATTCATAATTTTTGTAATTTTGCGACCTCAAAAACGGAGAAAAGGGCATCTGCCTTCCAATCCCTACGCGTATATATTATAAATAAGGTAAAAGATATGTTAAAAAACTTGGTATTCAAGCCTCGCTTGTTTGAATGTCTGAAGAACTACAACAAGGAGAGCTTCATGAAGGACCTGATGGCCGGTATCATCGTGGGCATCGTGGCCCTTCCCCTTGCCATCGCCTTCGGTATTGCCAGCGGCGTATCGCCCGAGAAGGGCATCATCACCGCCATCGTGGCAGGTTTCATCATCTCACTGCTCGGCGGAACGAAAGTACAGATCGGTGGTCCCACCGGAGCCTTCATCGTCATCATCTACGGTATCGTCAACAATCCCGCCTACGGCATCCAGGGCCTCATCGTAGCCACGATACTGGCCGGCGTAATGCTCGTGATGCTTGGTATCTTCAAGCTTGGCGCCGTCATCAAGTTCATCCCCTACCCCATCATCATCGGCTTCACCGCCGGTATTGCCCTGACCATCTTCACCACGCAGATGGGCGACGTGTTCGGTCTGACCGAACAGGTAGCCGGCAGCAATGGCGAGATGATAGCCGCTCCACTGAAAACACCCGGTGACTTCATTGGCAAGTGGATCTGCTACTTCGAGCACATGGACACCTTCAACCTGTGGAACTGCATCATGGCCGTAGCCTCTGTGGTCATCATCGCCCTGTCTCCCAGAGTATTTGCAAAGGTACCCGTACTGAACAAGATCCCCGGTTCACTCTACGCCATCCTCATCATAACAGGCGTCGTACTGGCCATCAAGGCCAACTGTCCCGACATCCGCATCGACACCATTGGCGACCGCTTCCACATCCAGAGCCAGTTGCCCAGCATGGTAGTGCCCACCATCACGTGGGACATGATCCGCAACCTGGCACCCGTAGCCTTCACCATTGCCATCCTCGGTGCCATCGAGAGTCTGCTGAGTGCCGCCGTGGCTGACGGTGTTATCAGCGACCGCCACGACAGCAACACCGAGCTCATCGCACAGGGTGTGGCCAACATCGTCACCCCCCTCTTCGGCGGCATCCCCGCCACAGGAGCCATTGCCCGCACGATGACCAACATCAACAACGGTGGCCGCACCCCTGTGGCCGGCCTCATCCACGCCGTGGTACTGCTGCTCATCCTGCTCGTCCTGATGCCCTACGCCGAATACATCCCCATGGCCTGTCTGGCCGGCGTACTGGTAGTGGTAAGCTACAACATGAGTGGCTGGCGCACCTTCAAGGGCCTGCTGAAGAATCCCAAGAGCGACGTCACCGTGCTGCTCGTCACCTTCTTCCTGACTGTAATCTTCGACCTCACCATCGCCATCGAGGCCGGCCTCATCATCGCCTGTGCCCTGTTCATCAAGCGTGTGATGGAGACCACCAGCATCAGTGTCATCGAGAAGGAGATCGACCCCGCCCAGGAAGCCGACATGGCCCTGAGCGACGAGCACCTCATCATCCCCGACGGCTGTGCCGTATACGAGATCAACGGTCCCTACTTCTTCGGCATCGCCAACAAGTTCGACGACCTCCAGTCAGCCCTCGCTGCCGGCCATCGTCCCCGCGTACAGATTATCCGTATGCGTCGCGTGCCCTTCATCGACTCGACGGGTATCCACAACCTGGCCAACCTCATCGAGATGAACCATGCCGACGGCATCCACGTCATCCTGTCGGGTGTAACGCCCAAGGTTCATGCTCAGCTGGAGAAGGCCCACTTCTACGACAAGATGAACCCCGACCACATCTGTCCCCACATCGACATTGCGCTGGAACGCGCTCGCGAGTTCCTGAGCAAGTAATCCAAAGCAGACAAAAGGTTTGCAACCAAACAAACCTTCAAGAAAGACGTGAGAATAAAAAAAGGAATCAGAGACATCAGCATCTTGCATACTGATGTCTCTGATTCCTTTTTTTATTCTCCGAACTACTTCGCCTTGAGCAGCTTGTCTATCAACTTGACAGCGTCGCCGACGGTAACCTTACCATCCCGGTTGACATCCGCAGCCTTTTCGTTCAATCCGTCAGTAACCTGATTGAGTATAAACTTCACCGCTCCCAGGACGTCATTCTTCGTCAGGTGCAAGTTACGGTCCACGTCACCCGTCATCACTTCACCATAGTAAGTCAGCTCCATGTTGTCCCAGATGACCCAGATGGTTTTATTGGAAGTATTGCGGACACCAATGGTCAGCTTGCCATCCGTGACCTCCACGAGCACTTCGGGCAAGGCGTACTTGCCCGCCGAGAAGGATGCCGAAGCATCGCTCATGCTACCTTCCGAACCAGAGGACAAACCGAAAGGCTGCGTCATACTACCCGCAAAGAGTACGGGAGCCGTCTTGTCGCTGCCGTCCACACGGTAGAAGCCCTGCGCCTTCAGTCCATAGATGCCATTCGGTATGCCCGTGAGTTGCTGACTGAAGGTGAAGGTGCTATGCCATGACTCCACACAGTAGTTCTCCGCTGCACCCTCATTATTTTTGTTCGTGCAATCGGCACTCCACTGCCACGCAGCATAACGCTGATCGTTGCGTCCGAAATTGGCATCCTGCACCAGGAAGGTGACATCGGCCGGTGCCTCCATTGAGGCATTAGGCATCGCATCCAGCAGGTCCTTCTGCGAGATGAGTCGCCAACGATAGGCATTGGCAGTAAGCGAGGTAGTGCTGCGGAACGACACCTGCACCGAGTCGTTCACCGCATGCAGATACTTGCCGTCGGCATTGCAGATGGTGAACACGCCGTTGGCCACCTTCTTCACCTTCATCGAGGCAGAAGCACCATCCACATAAGGCATATCAGCAGCCGAGAGGAAATGAGAGCCATTACCGTTGGAGATATTCGAGTCGAAGGAGTAAGCATCCTGTCCGACGAGCTTCAGCGTAAAAGGCACAGAAGCATGCTCACCCACGATGGCACGCGTACCCCAGTAGCTTCCGCCCTGCAGGAACTTGCCCGTGCCCACGTTCTGTACATAATACACACCTTCCTCTACGTCTCCCGATGCGGGTGCTCCGAATCGTACAGCCGGGTCGTAACTCAGATGGGGAGGCTGGTTGTAGCATACGTTCTGGTTGACTACCTGCACACGATACTGCAGGTCGTCCATCAGGTGGGGCACACGGTACTCGCTTTCGAAGCTCGTAGCATTGACATAGAGTTTGAAGCCATTGGTAGCATCGCCCGTCCAGGTCACGATTTCCTCGCGCCAGTCACCCAGCAGGTCGCCCAGCACACAGGGATTATTCTTCGAACTGTTGTTCAAGTTACCCCACAGATAGTTGCCATTATTGAACTTGAAGCGGTCGAACGCCTTGTTCGAAGGGTTGTAATGTGCAATGATACTCTTGTCGAAGAACTCATCGTAGAGGTCGCCATCCCAGTACACGCGGCAGTTGATGCCCGCACCGCTTGAGCCGATGGCCCACGATTCGGTATTGACACTCTGGTCGGAGCAGTTGTACATCTGGGCACGCGCACTGGTGAGGAACTGCCAGTCGGTGCGGCTGTTGTCGAAGTGAGCCGCCAGTCCGCGCCCCGTATCTCCGCTCTCGGTCTGACGCTGCAGGATGGCACCCGTACGTGCATCGCGGATGTCGATGCCATAGGGCTTGTGCTCGTGGCACATCAGCACCTCAAGACCGGGATTCGAAGGAATCATATCGCCCAAGTGCAGCGCATCGCCATGGCCAAGCCCGGTGCGGTAGAGCAGCGAACCGTCGTGGTCGAGTGCCGCCGAACCATAGATAATCTCCTGCTTGCCGTCCTCGTCCACGTCGCCCACACAGATCCAGTGGGCACCTTCACCCCAAAGTCCCTTGCCACTGCTGGTATTGCGGCTCACCCAACGCTCGCGCAGCGTCTCTCCGTCGAAATCGTAAGCCGCCACAAAGGCACCACTGTAGTAGCCACGCGCAAAGATGGGGCTGGGATTCTTGTCCGGTCCGTCCAGATAAGCCAGTGCAGCCAGATAACGCTCCGAGCGATTCTGGTCGGTATCTCCCCAGTAGGAAAGGCCGGCTGCATAGTCGGTATGGTACGGTATGGTGCTGATCTCAGCACCCGTCATGCCATCAAAAACCGTGATGTACTCGCTGCCGTGGTCCTGCTTGCCACGGCCGCTCAGCAAGTTTTCTTTGGGATCATCATTGCCAAGCAACACGTAGTTGCCCTCGCCGTCGACGGTGCCGGGCGCCGTCTTGCACATGAACTCGCCATAGCCGTCACCGTCGAAGTCCCAGGCAATGAACTGTATGGTGTGGGCCGAGGTAAAGAAGTTGTCGCCCAGACGGATGCGCCACAGACGCGTACCATCCAGCTTCAGGCAGTCAAAATAGGGAGACGAGGTAGTACCCTTTGAGGCAGCATCCTTTTCGTTCGAGGGACTCCACTTGAGGATGATCTCATATTCGCCGTCGCCATCCATGTCGCAGAAGGAAGCATCGTTGGGCGTGTACGTAGCACCATGGTCGGGGTCGGTTGGTCCATTGCCCAAGGGAACCTCCAAGCTTTGGTTGCTCCACGTCTTGCCACTTACCTCCGTTTCGAGGAGGTTGCCGTCCTTATCGTAGACCTCCAGCTTGTAATAAGACGAAGCCGAACCGCTGGCATCGCGGAAATTGGTCTTCGTAGTGATGAAGTTGCCAGCATTGAGCTTGGTAGTCTGCGAAGTGGCCGACGTGCCACGATACAGTTTGAACTTGACACCCGCATCGTCAGCCTCGCGGAATCGCCAGCTGACGAGGTTGCCCGTTCCCATATTTGCACCCGTCAGGCTCAGGCTCATCAAGCCACGCTTCAGGGGCTTGGCCGCAGGCTTCGGAGCACGGTTGCTTACTACAAAGCGTATGACGGTTCGGAAAGTCTCCTTACCATCCTCTGTAACCACCAGCGTGGCCTCCTTATTGGCATACGTCACCTTGGCGGCAGCTCCGTTGGCACCCGTCACCTTGAAGTCGGTGGGATCGCCATACAGCTTGTTGGGATAAGTGACCGTGGTTCCGTTTTTCACCCCACTGAGCAGCGAGGTCAGGTTAAGTGTCTCGCCGGCACTATTCTTACAGGTCAGCGAACCTACATAATGCTCGGCCGTGTAGATAGGTTCGTCCACGCGGCCCGTCAGTTCCACGTTGCGGAAAGCGATGGACTTGGGATTCTCCACGTCCACACCGTTTATATTATATATATATAAGGTAACGATGAAGGCCTTACCCTGCACCAGCTGGTCGCTGATGGTATACTCATGATGGCTGCACGCATTGGGGTTGCCGGCAGCCACCATGTTGCGGAGCGGACTAACGTTCGACGCCAGCACCACCTCCGTGCCACCACTGGGCTTGACGCACACGTCGAAGTTGCCGCCGTCGGTGCCCACCTTGACGGCATCGAACGAGAGTTGCAGGGGCTTGAAGGTATGGCCCGAAGCTGGCGTGACACCGAAGCTGACACAATGGGTAGAGGTGCGAGCCGTCTGCCTCGTACTAACATAGTAGGAAGCAAAGGCGGGCGCGTAGGTGACAGACGTATAGCCTTCGGCTGCATTGGAATTTGGGAGAGTGCTCACCTTGGCAATGCCAGATCCAGCCAGATAGGATGTTGTCAGCAGGGAAGCCGCATCACCGCTAACGGTCGAGGCAGCAAGGTTGTCCACGTTGCTTAGCTCCCACTTCACCCGCGCCGACTGCGACCAGGCAACTCCCCACATCACGAGCGACACGAAGAGGAATAGTGTTCTTTTCATTGACAATAACAAGATTTAGTTAGTATTCAGGTAAGTTCATTTGGTCAACAAAAGTACAAAGAATTACCGAAAGTTCCAAACTTTTGGACAACATGTCACAAATTCTGCATTATAAGTGCCCATTTAATCATTTTTTTTGTAAATTTGCTGCATGTTACGCATAGCAATCATCGGAATGGGCCAGCGGGGGCAAGCCACCCTGCGCCGCCTGCGAGACATTGGGTCGGTGCAAGTGGTAACCACCTGCGACCGCGACACCGACTGGCACGAGGTGGTGCGCCGCCCCGACCTCGACCTCGTCTACATCTGTACGCCCTGGGAACTGCATGTCGAAATGGCCGTCGAGACGATGAAGCAGGGCAAGCACGTGGCCATCGAGGTACCGGCGGCCATGACGGTGAGCGAGTGCGAACTGCTGGTGCGCATCTCACGCTGGACCGACCGCCACTGCGTCATGCTTGAGAACTGTTGCTATGACACGTGGCACCTGGGCATACGCGAGATGGTGCAGCGAGGCATGCTGGGCGAAGTGACCCACCTCGAAGGCGCCTACATACATACCGTGGACAGCCAGTGGATGCAGCAGCAGCGCCAGCAGCACCAGGGCAATCCCTACCCCACCCACGGGTTGGGACCCATGTGCCAGTTGTTGTCACCCAGCGACCGGCTGGAGACACTGGTCAGCATGAGCGCCCACAACCCGCAGACGGGCGACCACCTCAACGACACCCTGCTGCGCACCCGCCTCGGCGTAACGATGCTCCTGCAATACGACACGTCCACACCGCGCCCCTACAACCGCCTCCAGACCGTTTGCGGCACCAAGGGCTTTGCACAGAAATACCCACTGCCCACCCTGCAACTGCAAGACACGCCCGACGGCCCCATCTGCCTGACGGGCGAGGCTGCCACCCGATATGTGGAGGCCCACATTCCCTCCCTGTTCCAGCAGCTCATCGAAGAGGGCAGACAACGCAACGTGTCCAACATCATGAACTACATAATGGACCGACGCCTCATCGACACCCTCGGACAAGAGGTGGCAAGCTGTCACGGGGACGGGGTGAAAAGAAAAGTGCACCTCGACATGGAGGTGCACGAAGCGGCTCTCTGGAGCAGCATTACCGAACTGACGGAACGCAGTGCCTCACAAGGAGGCTGCGCCGTACAGATTCCTGATTTTTAGTGATGACTAAAAAATAACTTGGTACAAAATCATCACTTAGTCGAACAGAGGAAATACCTCATAGGGCAAGGCCTTGCCTGCAGGGAGCCCTGCCAGCTCATCGTCGAACATGACGGTGCCCTTCTTCACGTTCAGGCGGAACGATCCCGCCACAGGCGTCATGGGCACAGCAGACTCCTTATAGTTCTTGTCGTAGCGATAGTGGCGGTTCAGCGTAAAGGTGTAGTAGCCGTTCTCGCCGCGACGGAAACGTCCCGCATAGTAGTCCTCGGCGTTCACCACAAGACGCATGTTCCAAGTCGAACTGAACTCAAAGGCGTACGACGTCTCGCCGTGCACCACCTCGCACTGGTAGGGGCCCTCGCCGGCGTAGAATTCCAGCTTCTGCTGTGCTCCCTTCGAGTCCACAGCCACCACGTCGGTCCCCTCCGTACGGATGGCAGCCACGTCCTCCACACCCTCTATCATGCCCACGCCACCGCCTACCTGACTGACTTCGAGCGAGATGTCGAAGGCACACACGTGGCGGCGGTGCGTAATGATGTAGAGCGCCACGTCGCCCTTGCTGTTCAGGCGCGCCAGACAAACCCCAACGGGGAACTCCTCCAGCCCATGCAGATGCTGCGGCCCATCCCCGATGCGATAAAACTCAGGAGCCGTACCCGTGGCCTGCTGGTAACGCTCCACGTCGTACACGTTCCAGTACACCTCACCGTTCTCGTCAATCCAGGCTTTGAGGCCCGCCTCGGGCATGTCGGACTCCTCCATACCTTCTATCAGATTCGTAGGCAGAGTCGCTTCTTCGCACTCCATCTGCAGTCCTTGTTGCATCAGAGAATCGGACTCGGACACTTTCTGCCCGTCCTTGCTTCCTGTGCAAGCCATCAGAAAAAGTACCATCAGGCATCCTGCGCAGGTTTTCAGTTTCATTTTTTGCATTTGAGTTTACTGTTTTTTTATCCTTATCTGGAGTTGGGCCGCTGACCCGCCTTAGGAGCCTTACGCACCTGAGCGTTCATCCACTCGAAGAGGTTGGCATGCCCCTGTGGAGCCACTTCACCGCCCCCCTTGTTGGTGGGCTTCATGTCGGCAACCTTCTGCTCCTGTGCACCCGTAACTTGGTCGTTAAAGACATACACCCATGAGAAATGTCCGTAAAGACGCTGCCCCGGCGTATCGGTACCCGTAACGTTCTCAAAC
The DNA here is from genome assembly GCA_045616065.1 of Bacteroidaceae bacterium. Classification (GTDB taxonomy): domain Bacteria; phylum Bacteroidota; class Bacteroidia; order Bacteroidales; family Bacteroidaceae; genus Physcousia. The sequence continues at coordinate 11,679 of JAZLFZ010000058.1, forward strand.
ATCGACATCCAGACATTCTTGGCGCCAGCCTGCATCAGTCGTTTGTAAGTGGGAATGCAATACTCGCGAGGATTGACCGTGGTATCATCGAACGACTGCACGAACCAGACATTCTCCTCTGCCAGCTGCTTGATCTGCAAGTCACTGATATTGGCATCAGCGTATGCCTCACATGTAGGATAAGCCGCAGCAAAGAAATGAGGATGGCGAAGGAGCATATTCATGGTCATGAAGCCACCGTTCGAGCAACCGCCAATGTAAATGCGGTCGGGGTCTACATCCGGATTCTGCACCAGATAGTTATCAATGCAAGCCTTCAACGCATCAGAGTAGAGCGAGGGATAATTGCCGTTGCCGAAACCCTGAGCCGTGTTCATCCACATGGTAGGACACTGAACAGCCAGTACATAACAACCTTTTTCACCGCCTTCGGTGGTGAAGTGGCTCTGTATGTCGTGACGAATCAGCGCCACAACCTCATTGCCCATCAGTTCGATGGACACATCCGTTCCGCCTTCGCCCATACCATGCAACCAGACTATCAGCGGATTACGCTTACCGTCCGTACGCAATGCCTCGGGTTCGAAGGCACCATAGGTCAGCGTTTCCATGCCCGGCTTACCCGTTGAGGGAGCCGTAAAAGTGCCACGATGGAAGAAGTCGCTTTCGGAGAGGAAATTGCGGAGCGCATGGCTAGTGGCACAATCCACCGCATTGAACTTCCGCCCATCCGCCCTGACGTTCTTGCCAGGCTTGAGGCTCACTTTCACAGGATAGGCCGTGCTCCATGAGCCCATGCCCATGCCGGCCGTAACAAGGGGAGCCGCTCCACGTTCTTTGCTCACCTCCAGTCCGAAGGCCAGGTATTCGCCACCGTCCGTCCATTCGCCTCGATCATCGCAGGTGTACAGTATCTTTACGTTTCGCTTCACACCGTTTGTCTCCACATCGAAGACAGCGGCATCCAGCACATCAAGCTTGTACTCAGGCTTCACCACTACCAGATTGACAGAGGTCGATGCCTCGTAGGCCGTTATCCTTACGGCCTGATTGGTCATTTTCAGGGTTTGTGCACTCAGGGCGGCGGTAGCACTCAGAGCTGCTACTGCAAAATACGATTTCAAGGGCTTCATAGTTCCTTATCTTTGTTCTTATACGGTTCCGTTTGAAAGATTACTTGAGGTTTGGGCTTCTGCGGCACGCTCTCGCTCCATCTGCTCGAAGTCCTTCGGACGCAGGATGAAGCTGTTCGTCAGGTAGCGCTGGCGCACCACGGGATTGTCGGCCAGTTCCTGCGGCTTTCCCTTGAAGAGAATCTGTCCCTCGAAGAGCATGTAGGCACGGTCGGTGATACAGAGCGTCTCCTCCACGTTGTGGTCGGTGATGAGTACGCCTATGTTCTTCTTCTTCAGTTTCCATACGATGAACTGGATGTCCTCGACGGCAATGGGGTCCACACCGGCAAAGGGTTCGTCGAGCATGATGAACTTGGGGTCGATGGCCAGGCAGCGTGCAATCTCGCAACGTCGACGCTCACCGCCCGAAAGACGGTCACCGTTGTTGCGGCGCACCTTCTCCAGTCGGAACTCGCTGATCAGGCTTTCCAGCTTCTCGCGCTGGTAGTCCTTGGGCTTGCCCGTCAGTTCCAGCACGGCAGCAATGTTGTCCTCCACCGACATCTTGCGGAAGACACTGGCCTCCTGTGCCAGGTAGCCGATGCCCAGGCGGGCACGCTTGTAGACAGGATATTTGGTTATCTCCTGGTCATCCAGGTAGATGTGGCCGGCATTGGGCACCACGAGACCCGTCGTCATGTAGAAGGACGTAGTCTTGCCGGCACCATTGGGACCCAGCAGTCCTACGATTTCTCCCTGACGGACACTGAAGCTGACATCGTTCACCACGGTGCGCTTGCCGTATACCTTGACCAGCCCCTCGCTGCGCAGTTCCGTGCAGCTCTGCGACGCTGTCGTCATACCTTGCTTTTCGTCTTGCATCTGTATCGAAAATAACGTTATTTCGCCACAAAAGTAGTAAAAAAAAACCAAAGTATTGTCCTTTCTCCCCCCTCTTTTGAGTTTTATAACACTTTTTATTTGCTATTTTCGGATTTTCAACGTAATTTTGTTTTTACATTCTCTATATATAAGATGATTCTACAGAAAAAACTAAGCCAGTTCGGTGAATATCTCATACTGATGGGGAAGACTTTCCAGCGCCCCGAACGCATGCGGATGTTCATGAAACAGTACATCAAGGAGATGTACAGCCTGGGCATTGGCAGCATCGGTATCGTGCTGCTCATCTCCTTCTTTATCGGTGCCGTCATCTGCATCCAGATGAAGGTCAACGTCTCCTCGCCCTGGATGCCACGCTTCACAACGGGCTACACCACGCGCGAAATCATGCTCCTCGAGTTCTCCTCGAGCATCATGTGCCTCATCCTGGCCGGCAAGGTGGGCAGCAACATAGCCTCCGAGCTGGGTACCATGCGTGTCACGCAGCAGATTGACGCCCTCGAGATTATGGGTGTCAACTCAGCCTCCTTCCTCGTGCTGCCCAAGATACTGGGCCTCATCACCTTTATCCCCATCCTCGTCATCTTCAGTTACGGCATGGGCATGATAGGTGCCTACGCCACCACGCTGATGGGCATCATCACGGCCGAGGACCTCACAGTGGGCCTCCAGCATGCCTTCAACCAGTGGTACGTCTGGATGGGCATCATCAAGAGCATCTTCTTTGCCTTCATCATCGCCAGCGTCTCCTCCTACTTCGGATATTCCGTCAAGGGCGGTTCGCTCAACGTAGGAAAGGCCAGTACCAATGCCGTTGTGTCGAGCAGCGTGCTCATCCTCTTTGCCGACATTTTCCTCACCAAGCTGCTTTCATAATGATTCAAGTAAAAGACCTGCATAAGAGTTTTGACGACCGCGAAGTGCTCAAGGGCATCACGGCCGATTTCCACGACGGCATCTGCAACCTCATCATCGGACAGAGCGGAGCCGGCAAGACCGTGCTGATGAGCTGCATCATCGGACTCTTCCGCCCCACCAGCGGCGAGATACTCTACGACGGACGCGACATGGTGAAGATGAAGCAGAAGCAATGGAAGATGCTGCGACGCGAGGTCGGCATGCTATTCCAGGGCTCGGCTCTCTTCGACTCCATGACGGTGCTCGAGAACGCCCGTTTCCCGCTCGACATGTTCTCGTCCATGAACGAGAAGGAGCGCAACGAGCGTGCCCAGTTCTGCCTGGAACGTGTCAATCTGGCCGACGCCGGCCACAAGTACCCGGGTGAGATAAGCGGTGGTATGCAGAAGCGAGCCGCCATCGCACGTGCCATATCACTCAATCCCAAGTACCTCTTCTGCGACGAGCCCAACTCGGGCCTCGACCCCAAGACCTCGCTCGTCATCGACGAACTCATCCACAGCATCACCCACGAGTTCAACATGACCACCATCATCAACACCCACGACATGAACTCCGTCATGGGCATCGGCGAGAACATCGTCTTCATCAGCGAGGGCGAGAAGGCATGGCAGGGAGCCAGCACGGAGATTATGACCTCTAGCAACGAGCGCCTCAACTCCTTCATCTTCGCCAGCGACCTCTTCAAGAAAATCAAGGAGAAGTAACCCCATGCATGGACGCTGGACAAGGAGCGACGAACGACGAACTAATTTATGAATTAAGAATAGAAAAACAATGAAACGTAAGCTTTCCATTTTGGCAGCTATCCTCATGGCATCGGCATGCGCCGACAAGCCGGAGCGCGACTACCACGGCGAGATGCAGGCTGCGGCCGATCACTACTACACCCTGCTCATGGACGGACGCTACGAGGACTTCGTAGACGGACTCTACAGTCCCGACAGCCTCCCCGAAGACTACCGCAGTCAGTTGGTGGACGCCGTGGCACAGTTCCGTATCAACGAGACACAGCGACGCGGCGGACTCGTGGGCTACGAGGTGGTGGGAGACTCCCTCGCTGCCGACTCCTGCAACGGATACGTCATCATAAAGCTCCTCTTCGGCGATGAGACCTCGGAAGAGACCATCCTGCCCCTCTACGACGACGCGGGTGTATGGAAGATGAAGTGAGGCACACCCCACGTATGCCACACAGCGTAGTGTAAAGTTATTTCCGTTCAACACCCCCTCTGAGAATCGCGCAGAATTCAGCTCACGAAAAGTGGGGCGCGTACACGCGATTCTAGTAATCCACTAGCAGTCAATAAGTTGCACATTCACCAAGAAAAAAGAGCTACGAAAAAAGCGATTTGTTGAGACATTTTCTGAGTTTTTTCGCTGCGAAAAGAAGATTTTCCCGCTACGTACAAAAAAAAAACGACGCTGCGTCAATCAAAAATTAACGCTGCGTCGTTTTTTATTTCATGCTACGTTAAACGGAAGTTAGCCGTTTTTCGACAGAAATGCGCCTTCAGTCGCCTCAAAAAAACATTGCCCTATTCTAGATTGGCACAAAAAGCAGACAAAAATTTGCAGCTTTTTGTAAACATATCTACTTATTACCCTATACAGGATATTAACAATCAGGAACGAAGAATACTACTTCTGACGCACGAAAAGGTTGATGGGAGTACCAGAGAAGTCCCAGCGCTCGCGAATCTTGTTCTCAAGAAAACGTTTGTAGGGTTCCTTGATGTACTGAGGCAAGTTGGCGTAGAAGACGAAGGTGGGGACACGCGTGTCCGGCACCTGCGAACAGTACTTTATCTTGATGTACTTGCCCTTCATGGATGGTGGAGGATAGGCCTCGATGAGGGGAAGCATCTCCTCGTTGAGCTTGCGCGTGGGCACCTTGCGACGACGGTTGTTGTAGACGTCGCAGGCAGTCTCAAGCACCTTGAAGATGCGCTGCTTGGTAAGGGCGGAGGCGTAGATGATGGGGAAGTCATCGAAGGGCGCCATGCGGTTGCGGATGGCATACTCGAACTCGTCCATGACCTTCTGCGACTTGTCGGGCACGAGGTCCCACTTGTTGACCACGACAACGAGGCTCTTCAGGTTGCGCTGGATGAGCTGGAAGATGTTGAGGTCCTGCGCCTCGATGCCACGCGTGGCGTCGATCATAAGGATGCAGACGTCGCTGTTCTCGATGCTGCGGATGGAGCGCATGACGCTGTAGAACTCGAGATCCTCGCTGACCTTGTTCTTCTTACGGATACCGGCAGTATCAACGAGGTAGAAGTCGAAGCCGAACTTCGTGTAGCGGGTATAGATGCTGTCGCGCGTGGTACCGGCGATGTCGGTCACGATGTTGCGCTCCTCGCCGATGAAGGCATTGACGAGGCTCGACTTGCCGGCATTGGGACGACCCACAACGGCAAAGCGGGGAATGTCGTCCTCGGGCATCTCGTCGGCATTCTTAGGGAACTTCTCGAGCACAAGGTCGAGGAGGTCACCCGTGCCACTGCCAGTGGCTGCCGAGATGCAGTAGGGATCGCCAAGTCCCAGCGAGTAGAACTCGGCCGAGAGGTACTGCTGATCGTTGTTGTCGGTCTTGTTGCAGACCAGGATGACGGGCTTCTTGGTGCGGCGAAGAATGCCGGCCACGGCCTCGTCGAGGTCGGTGACACCATTGTTGACGTCGACGAGGAAGAGGATAACGTCGGCCTCCTCGGTAGCAAGGGTGACCTGCTTGCGGATTTCCTCCTCAAAGATATCGTCGCTATTGACAACCCAACCGCCCGTATCGACAACGGAGAATTCGTGACCGGTCCAGAGGCACTTGCCGTACTGGCGGTCGCGCGTCGTGCCAGCCTCGTCGCTCACGATGGCGTGACGAGTCTGGGTAAGACGATTGAAAAGGGTACTCTTGCCCACGTTGGGGCGACCCACTATTGCTAAAAGATTACTCATAATAAAAAACCTCACCCCCGGCCTCTCCCATAGAGAGGTGCTGCAATCCAGTCAGGGGCTGTACGCAACACTGATTTATGTTAGTCCAAATTGTATCCGTAGGCCTTCAAGGCACGGTCGCTGTTGCGCCAGTCCTTGTCGACCTTGACGAAGATTTCGAGGTAGATGCTCTTGCCGAAGAACTTCTCGAGCGACTTGCGGGCCTCGGTGCTGACACGCTTGAGGGCTATGCCCTGGTGGCCAATGATGATGCCCTTCTGACTCTCGCGCTCCACATAGATGACGGTATTGATGCGAATGTTCTTGTCCGTCTCCTTGAACTGTTCCACCACGGCCTCCACGCTGTAGGGAATCTCCTTGTCGTAATAGAGGAGGATCTTCTCGCGCAGTATCTCGGTAACGAAGAAGCGGGCGGGCTTGTCGGTCCACTGCTCCTTATCGAAATAAGCGGGCGACTCGGGCAGGAGCTCCTTGATGCGCTTCAGCACGTTGTCCACATTGAAGCGGTGCAGGGCACTGATGGGGAAGATCTCGGCCGTGGGCAGCACCTCGTGCCATTCGACAACCTTCTGCTCAAGTGCCTTCTGGTCGGAGAGGTCAATCTTGTTGAGCAGGACGAGGATGGGGCAGCGCATCTTCTGCACCTTGGCCAGGAAGTCCTCGTTCTTGTCGGGCGTCTCGACCATGTCGGTGACGTAGAGCAGCACGTCGGCATCCTGCAGCGCACTCTCGCTGAACTGGAGCATCGACTCCTGCAGCTTGTAGTTGGGCTTGAGGACGCCTGGCGTGTCGGAGAAGCATATCTGCATCTCGGGCGTGTTGAGGATGCCCATGATGCGGTGGCGCGTGGTCTGTGCCTTGAACGTGGCAATAGAGATACGCTCACCCACCAGGAGGTTCATGAGCGTACTCTTGCCGACGTTGGGGTTTCCCACTATGTTTACAAATCCTGCTTTATGCATAATTTCAATTCATAATTCTTAATTCATAATTCATATTTACGACGGTAACGATATACTCGATGCATAATTCCGGTATCCTCACTTGGCACCAGACCTGTCAGAGGACAGCTAATTACGAATCAAGAATTATGAATTATGAAACAGACCGAAGAATCATCTCAGCACGCCGTCGGTGAGCTGAAGAGGCTTGACCTCGGTGACGCCACGCTTGGCATACCACTCCTCGCGACTGATAACGCCCTCCTTGTAGAACTCAGCAGGACTCTTGGCCGCCTCGGGAGCACCATCGTATCCCCATACCATGTAGCTGGCACCCCAGGTGAAGCCGGCGCCAAAGGCGGTGAAGATAAGCTTGTCGCCCTTCTTCAGCTTGGACTCGTACTCCCAGAGACAAAGGGGAAGCGTACCGCCTGAGGTGTTGGCCATGTGGTCGATGTTAACCATGATGTGGTCCTCCTCAATACCGATACGGCCTGCCACAGAGAGTTCGATGTTGATATTGGCCTGATGAGGAACCACCCAGGCGATGTTGTCCTTGTTGAGGCCGTTACGCTCGGCGATGGTCTTCACGGCTGTACTCATATCGAGCACGGCGTGCTTGTAGACCTGACGGCCTTCCTGGTAAACGGTGTGCTCGCGGTCGTCAACGCTCTGATGGGTAGGCATCTTGGCGCTGCCGCCAGCCTTCATCTGCAGGTTCTGCAGACCCTTGCCGTCAACCTTGTAGTAGCCGTCCATGAGACCTACTTCCTCGGTGGTGGCCTCCATCATGACACAGGCAGCACCATCACCGAAGATGGGACAGGTGTTGCGATCGGTGTAGTTGGTCATGCTCGACATGTGGTCGCCACCGCAGATGATGATGCGCTTGTAGCGACCGCTGCGAATGTAAGCAGCACCAGCCTCCATGGCATAGAGGAAACCGGCACAGGCAGCCTCCATGTCGTAGCCGAAGGCATTCTTCAGACCGCAATTGCCGATAACGAGCGAAGCGGTAGAAGGGAAATGGTAGTCGGGAGTAGTGGTGGCCACAAGGAGAAGTTCGATGCTGTCGGGATCAGCCTGCGTCTTCTGGAGCAGTTGCTGAACAGCACGTGTCATCATGTATGAGGTTCCCGAACCTTGCTCGGGACGGAGGATGTGGCGCGTCTTGACGCCGATTCGCTCCATAATCCATTCGTCACTGGTCTCGACGATGGTCGACATCTCCTCGTTGTCGAGGATGTAGTCGGGCACGTAACCGCCGATGCCTGTGATTACTGCATTTATCTTTTCCATTGGGATAGCTATTAAAAAAAAGTAGCCGGAGAGTGGTTTTGAGGCTCTCTGGCTATGTGTTTAGGCTCGCTTAAAAGATCGATTAAGCCTCTTTCTCAATTGCAACCTTGCCGCGATAGTAACCGCAAGCGGGGCATACAGTGTGATAAATGTAAAACTCACCGCAGTTGGGACATACTGCCAATGTGGGAGCCACTGCTCCATCGTGAGTTCTTCTCTTCAGAGTCCTGGTGTGGGACTGTCTTCTTTTAGGATGTGCCATTTTCTTTTAATGTATTTAATTGTTTGTTGATATTAACTTTTTCAGGGCATCCCAGCGGGGATCGGTCGGCTGCTCCTCTCGCGAGTCATCGGCATCGGTCGGTTCCTCGTTGGCTTCGTGCTGCAAGAGCACGTGCTGCATGTCTGCTTCACACTCACCGTCTGCATGGACATGACGGATGGGTATCTGCAAGGCAATCTGCTCGTACACCTGCCAAGAGACGTCGGCTATGCCTTCGTTCTCGGGCACCACGATGATGTCGCCATCGTCTTCGTATGTTTCACCCAGTTTGATGCGCAATTCTGCGTCACCCTCAACGGGCTGCATCATGGGTTCGAGGCAGCGATCGCACATCACCTGCACCTCTCCCTTGAACTGGAAGGCCACAACAAAGACACCGGATGTGTAGCGAATCTGCATCTCCACACGTACACTTCCCGACTGAATTTCATTGCCTTGAACCCGTGCAAAGAACTCGTCGTCTGCCTGCATCGAGCGTACTTCCGTACCGTCCAACACAGCGTGAAGGTCTATTTTGTATGCGTCCAGTTTCTCCATTTGGCGTGCAAAGTTACGAAAAAAAGTAATACGAAAGCAAAAAAACTGCAATAAAAATGCTATTTTAGTGCTTTTTAAGTTCAATTCGGAAGGTTGTTCCGCGTCCAAGCTCCGAATTTTTCACAAAAATGACACCATGATGGTATTCCTCGACGATGCGCTTGCACAGCGCAAGACCAAGTCCCCAGCCTCGCGCCTTGGTGGTAAAACCAGGCTTGAAGACGGTGCGAAGACGGTTCTTGGGAATGCCCTTACCCGTATCCGTAACTTCGATGGAGAAGACGTCGGACTCCTCGCGGGCCACCAGATGTATGCTGCCATGTCCCTCCATGGCATCGATGGCATTTTTGCAGAGATTCTCGATGACCCACTCAAAAAGCGGGGCGCAGACGTTCACCACAAGAGGTTGTGAGGGCATCTCTGTCGTCAGCTTCACCTTGTGGCTGGTGCGTTTTCCGATATACTCCACCACGTGTTCGACCACCTCACTGAGGTTCTCGGGCTTGCACTCAGGCAAGGAGCCTATCTTGGAGAAGCGTTCGGCAATGCGTTGCAGACGACTGACGTCCTTTCCCATCTCGGGAATGAGTTCGTCGTCGGGATAACTCTCCTTGAGCACCTCCACCCAGGCCATAAGACTACTGATGGGGGTCCCCAACTGATGGGCAGTCTCTTTGGACAAGCCCACCCACACCTTGTTCTGCTCAGCTCGCTTGCTGCTGAGCAAGGCAAAGACGGCCACGATGACGAAGATAAGCACCACGCCAAGCTGCACATAGGGATAGTAGGAGAGGCGGCGTATCATCAGACTCTCGTCATAGCAGACGAGCATGCAGTCTGGGGGCGCGATACTGTCGCCGGGCAGGTCGATACGGATGAAACGACCAGTATGTTCCATGCGACGAGCCATAGAGGACAGTTCGGAGAGGGTATCTTCGGGCGTAGTAGACTGCAAGTCGACATTACGATAGGCCTGCACCTCGCCCTGCGAGTCGAGCACTACAACCGGGATATTGTTGTTACCCTCCAAGACGCGGAGCACAAGCTGAACATCGGTAGTCTCGTCGGCACTGTTGAACGACCGCATCGCCTCGGCCCACACCTCCATATTGGTGCGTTCCTGGACTGCCAGGTCGCGCACGAGCAGGTTGGAGACAAACAAGGAGACCACTGCGATGATGACTGCCGACACCACCAGCACGATCTTTACCTGCCTCATGCTATCCATCCATTTCATACGCGCTACATATTTATTTTATTATAAGGGAGACCTCTCTGTTCATTATAAGGGATACTTCTCTCGCTTATCTACTACAATCAAAAACGCCACGAGATAATCAGGCCCCAACAACCTGCTTCGCGCAGTTGTACCCCTCCTCATAGAGTGCAATGAGACGATTGATGTTGCGCTCCATGCGTCCCACGACAAGCGGTTGCTGCGGACGAATTACGACAATCTTGCCCGAATCCTCCAGTTCCTCAACGAGTTGCAATTGTTCGTTGTAACAGGCACACCTGTGGCTCAGCGCCTCACGCAGATGCGGGAAACGGTTATAGATAAAGCGCGGCACGGTAATGTCCTTCTCCGTCTTGCGGTAACCACGGTTGCGCGTCAGCACCACCACATTCTTTTCGTAGCCATGAGCCTGGGCCCGAAGCACGGGTATCGAGTCGACGATGCCACCATCGAGCATGGGGATGCGATCCACGAAGACCACGGGACAGACGTAAGGGAGGCTGCTCGAGGCACGGGCTATCTTGACCAGACGATCGGGATTAGACGGTTCGTGCAGGTAACAGGCCTGACCGGTCAGGCAGTCGGTCGTCACCATCTCAAAATACGCGGGATTGGCCCGATAGGCATCGTAGTCGTAGGGAAGCAACGAACTGGGCAAATCCTCGAAAAGCAACTTCTGGTCGAGGATACTGTGCTGTCGGGGCAGAAACCGAAGACCGATATACTGGTAGTCACGCAGTATCTCAATATTCGTCGCACGGGCACGGCCACGCTGACGGCTCATAAAGGATAGTCCGTTGCACGCGCCAGCCGAAACTCCCACGATATACGGAAACGAAATGCCGGCATCCAGAAAATAGTCGAGAACACCGCAAGTAAAAACTCCACGCATGCCGCCACCCTCCAAAACGAGGCCCATTTTTTCAGTATTAAACATATACAATGCTTTTTCTTTGCAAAGGTACACACTTTTCCAAAATTTTTTGCTAAATTTGCGCGATAAAATAACGAATTAATATAAAAAAAGCCATGTTATTCAGCAAACAGACCTACATAGACCGCAGAGAAGTGCTTCGCAAGCGCATCGGTTCAGGACTAATTATCATCATGGGCAACAACGACTCGCCCATGAACTATCCGGCCAACGTGTATCGTTTCCGCCAGGACAGTTGCTTCCTGTATTATTTCGCACAGCACCGTGAAGGATTGGTGGGTGTCATCGACGCGGACGAGAACAAGGAGTACCTCATCGGCAACGATATCGACATTGAGGACATCGTGTGGTTTGGCCAAGTGGACAGCGTGGCTGACATGGCAACAGAAGTGGGCGTTGCCAACAGTGCACCGATGAGCCACTTGAAAGTTCTCGTCGACAAGGCCAAGAGCCAGGGACGCAAGGTACACTACCTGCCTCCCTACCGACACGACATACAGATACAGCTGATGGACCTCCTGGGCATCCACCCCAGCGAGCAGCGTGCCAAAGCTTCCGTTGAGCTGATCAAGGCCGTCGTAGACCAGCGCGCCGTAAAGTCGGCCGAGGAGATTGCGGAGATAGAACGTGCATGTGCCATCGGATACGAAATGCACACCACAGCCATGAAGCTCTGCAAGCCGGGCGTCACGGAGCAATACATAGCCGGTGTCATCGGTGGCATTGCCAGTGCCAAGGGTTGCATCACCAGTTTCCCCAGCATCCTCTCCATGCATGGCGAGATCATGCACGGATACCCTTCACCCCGTCCCCTCGAAGCGGGTCGTCTCATGCTGTGCGACGCGGGTGCCGAGACAAACGAGAACTACTGCAGCGACAACACACGCACCACACCCATCAACGGCAAATTCTCGCCACGCCAGCGCGACATCTACGACATCGTGGTGGAGTGCCACGACTACGCAGTGAGCATTGCAAAGCCTGGCGTGAAGTGGTGGGACATACACTTCGGTGTAGCAAGACTGATGACGGAGCGTCTGAAGGCGCTGGGACTCATGAAGGGCGATACGGAAGATGCGGTACGCAACGGTGCCCACGCCATGTTCATGCCGCACGGATTGGGCCACATGATGGGAATGGACGTGCACGACATGGAAGGATTGGGACAGACCTACGTCGGATTTGACGAGGAGACACAGCCCAACCTGGAACAGTTCGGCACCAACTGCCTGCGCTGCGGACGACGTCTGCAGGAGGGTTGGGTGATGACGGACGAGCCCGGCATCTACTTCATTCCCGCCCTCATCGACGAATGGCGTGCCAAGGGCATCAACAAGGACTTCCTTAACTTCGACTTACTCGAAACCTACAAGGATTTCGGCGGAATGCGCATCGAGGACGATATTCTCATCACAAAGGATGGCTGCCGCTATCTGGGCGAGAATCGCATCCCTTACTACGCAGACGAGGTGGAAGCCTTCTATGCCGAAACGCACTAGAACAGGAAAAGGCTAAGTTCCCTCCCCGCAAGTACTCAGTCCCTCCCCCACCAGGCGCCGAGCACTTCGCCGCCAACCTCAGAACACTTTAGCGTTAGGCACAAAGGCGATTTCACAGCCGCCAACCAAGATTATTCACTAAAAAAAATACTACAATGAAAAAAATCATCATGGCAGCAGCCGCACTGGCCGCGTTGCCTTCCATGGCTCAGGAGGCCAAGAGCGACTCGCTCATCTTCACCACGGTCATCGAGAATCCCGTGACTTGCATCAAGAACCAGAACAACTCGGGTACCTGCTGGAGTTACTCTTCACTGGCATTCCTTGAGAGCGAGGCCATCAAGAAGAACCCAAAGCTGAAGGCCGACCTGGACCTCTGCGAATCGTTCCTCGTAAATAAGACGTACGTAGACCGTGCCGACCGATCAGTCCGCACTCATGGCGACGCCAGCTTCTCACAGGGTGGCTCTTTCTACGATGCCATCTACTGCATGAAGAACTATGGTCTCATTCCCGAGGGTATCATGCCCTACCCCATCACCGCCTATGGTGACTCACTCTACAACTTCAGCAGTTTCTTCCCTCCCATGGAGGCTTACGTAAAGACTGTGGCCACCAGCAGTGCCAAGAAGATTAACCCTGCGTGGAAGAAGAGCGTACAGGGTATGATCAACGACTACCTGGGAGAGTGCCCCACCGAGTTTGAATACAAGGGCAAGAAGTACACACCCCTGTCGTTTGTCTCTGATTACCTGAAGCTGGATGCAGACGACTACGTCTCGCTGACAAGCTACAGCCACCAGCCTTTCTACAGCAGTTTCATCTTGGAGATTCAGGACAACTGGCGCTGGGCAAGCAGCTACAACCTGCCTCTTGACGAGTTCATGCGTGTCATGGAGGAGTCGGTAAAGAACGGATGGACCTTCGCATGGGGTGCCGACGTCAGCGAGGATGGATTCAGCCGTCGAACCGGCAAGAACCGCAGTGTTGCAACCATACCTAACGTTAAGGCTACAGCGGGAGTAGGCAGTGACCAGAGCCGTTGGACCGGCGAGAAGGCGGGTGCCAAGATTACAGAGTCGGACAACGCCGGCGAGAAGGAGATTACACAGGAAATGCGTCAGGAGGCCTACGACAACTGGGAGACCACCGACGACCACGGCATGCAGATCTACGGCATCGCCAAGGACCAGAACGGCAAGGAATATTTCATGATGAAGAACTCATGGGGCGAAAGCGGTCCATACAAGGGTTTCTGGTACATCAGCAAGCCTTACGTGGCTTACAAGACCATGAACATCATCATCAACAAGAACGCTGTTCCCAAGGACATCCGAAAGAAGTTAGGTATCTAATCCATTCATAATTCTACAAGAATTTCTGGAAAACCACAAAGATTCCCCGATGAATTATCAATGGAAATATCAACCACCTACTGACGAACAGCAGGAAACGGCTAAAGCGTTGGCGCATGAGTTAGGGCTCAACCCGGCACTGGGTTGGCTACTCATGCGACGCGGCGTAAACACCGTACAGGAGGCGAGAAAGTTCTTCCGTCCGCAGCTGAACGACTTGCTCGACCCGTTCATGTTCAGGGACATGGACATTGCGGTCGAGAGGTTAAACGAAGCGCTGGGAAGAAAGGAGCGCATCCTGGTCTATGGTGATTACGACGTGGACGGGTGTACAGCCGTGGCATTGGTCTACAAGTTCCTGCAGCAGTTCTACTCCAATGTGGATTACTACATCCCCGACCGAAACGAGGAGGGATACGGTGTATCCCACAAGGGAGTGGACTATGCTCACGAAACGGGTGTCAAGTTGATTATTGTCCTGGATTGCGGCATCAAGGCCATCGAAGAAATAGCGTATGCCAAGTCACTGGGTATCGATTTCATCATCTGCGACCATCACGTACCCGACAAGGTGCTGCCACCCGCTGTGGCCATTCTGAACGCAAAGCGCGAGGATGCTACTTATCCATACACCGACCTGTCAGGATGCGGAGTAGGATTCAAATTCATGCAGGCCTTTGCACAGAACAATGGCATCGAATTCAACCAGCTCATACCATTGCTTGACCTTTGTGCCATCAGCATCGCCTCGGACATCGTGCCCATTCTGGGAGAGAACCGCATACTGGCATACCACGGACTGAGACAGCTGAACAGCAACCCAAGTGTCGGAGTGAAGGCTATACTCGACATTTGCGGTCTGGGAGAAAAGGAGATTACGATGAACGACATAATCTTCAAAATCGGCCCACGCATTAACGCATCCGGACGAATGCAGAACGGAGGCATGGCCGTCTCACTGCTTGTCGAGAAGAACCCCGCAACGGCTCATATAAAGGCAGAAGAAATAAACACCTTCAACGAGCAGCGTAAGGACCTGGACAAGAGCATGACGGAACAAGCCAACAAGATTGTCGAAGGAATTGCACATCAGGAGGAAATGCACTCTATCGTCATCTACAACGAAGAATGGCATCGAGGACTGATTGGCATCGTTGCTTCGCGTCTTACCGAAATATATTTCCGGCCTGCAGTGGTACTGACACGCACAGAAGACATTGCCACAGGATCGGCTCGATCGGTCAGCGGATTCGACATATACAAGGCCATCGACAGTTGCCGCGACCTGCTGGAGAACTTCGGCGGACACACGTATGCTGCCGGACTCTCGCTGAAGGTGGAGAACATACCTGAGTTCAAACGCAGGTTCGAAGCCTACATCGAAGAGCATATCACCCAGGAACAGATCAGCGCACAACTCGATATCGAAATGGTGCTCAACTTCAAGGACATCAACCGTAAGCTATACAACGACCTTAAAAGATTCAGTCCATTCGGCCCCAACAATCCCAAGCCACTCTTCTGCTCACTGCAGGTTTACGACTACGGAACCAGCAAGGTCGTGGGAAGGGAGCAGGAGCACATCAAGTTGGAGTTGGTTGACAACAAAAGCAACAATGTCGTCAATGGTATCGCTTTCGGACAAAGTTCGCAAGTAAGGTTCATTAAAAGCAAGCAGTCATTCGACATTGCTTACACAATTGAGGAGAACACGCACAAACGCGGTGAAGTACAACTTCAGATAGAAGACATTCGTCCTTCATTCTAACGTTTGCAAACAAAAAACGAGCCCCCAATATTCACTTGACAAATTCACAGCATTCATGGACAAATACAGCAGGATTCTCAAGGAATATTGGGGGTTCGATGATTTCAGAGGCATACAGCGCGAGATTATCGAAAGCATTGGCGCTGGACACGACACACTTGGACTGATGCCAACGGGCGGAGGAAAAAGTATCACATTCCAAATACCAGCACTGGCGTCAGAGGGCACGTGCATCGTCATCACGCCACTCATTGCCTTAATGAAAGACCAAGTCACCCACCTGAAAGAAAAAGGAATCAAAGCGGCAGCCATATACTCAGGCATGACGCATAGCCAGGTGGTAACCACACTGGAAAACTGTATTCTAGGCGACTACAAGTTACTATACGTATCGCCCGAACGCTTATCCACAGAATTGTTCCAGATAAAAGTATCACACATGAGGGTCAGCTTCGTATGCGTAGACGAAGCACACTGCATTTCGCAATGGGGATACGATTTCAGACCAAGCTATCTCAACATAAAACAGATAAGAAAACTTGCGCCAAACGCACCCGTACTCGCCCTGACGGCCACCGCCACACCAGCCGTAGTGAAGGACATCCAGACACAACTCGAGTTCAAGGAGGAACGCGTCTTCCGGATGAGTTTTGAGCGAAAAAACCTGGCTTACAAGGTATGCAGGATAGAAAACAAGGAAGCTGCACTCAAACGAATACTCAAAGATCGCGAAGGAGCCACCATAATATATTGCCGCAACAGACAACGATGCAAGGAAATAGCAGAACTCATACAAACATGGGGATACACCGCCACTTACTATCACGCGGGGCTGAGCAATACACAAAAGGATGAAAGGCAACATAAATGGCAGCAAGACAAGACGCGCATCATGGTGGCTACAAACGCGTTTGGCATGGGCATTGACAAGGCGGAGGTACGCCTCGTCATACACATGGCCATGCCAGATACCATAGAGGAATATTTCCAGGAAGCTGGACGCGCAGGAAGAGACGGTGAATATGCGGAAGCGATAATGTTCTACAACGGAAACGACATCAAGACGCTCAAGAAACGCGTGGACGAGACGTTCCCGGACAAAGAACTCATCCGGACCATATACGACGAGATATGCTGCTATCTGACCATTGCCATTGGATTCGGACTGGGGCACAGAAGAGAATTCAATATCGTCGATTTCTGCTCCAGATTCCATCATTTCCCCACTATTGTCGAGCATGCACTGGCCATCCTAACAAAAGCGGGGTACGTGGAATACACCGATGCAGAGGATGGCATAAGCAGAGTAATGATTGAGGTAAGGAGGGACGAGCTATACTACATCGCCGAAGAAGACGATAAAAAAAGCAAAGTCATACAAACACTGTTGAGGCATTATTCCGGTCTCTTTTGCAAATACGTCAACATCGACGAAGATGGCATTGCAAAGACTACAGGTCTGACAACATCAGAAGTCTACAATACACTAAAACAGCTTGACAGACAACACATACTGACATACATTCCCAAGAAGAATATACCACACATAGTCTTCACATCAGAACGTCTTGAGAAGAAACATCTACACTTCGCCAAGGAAATCTACGATGACAGAAAAAAAGTATTGCAAAACCACATCAACTGCATGCTGGAATACGCAACTGAAGATGACAGATGCAGAAGCAAGTATCTGCTCGAATACTTTGGAGAAAAAACGAAAAAGGAATGCAAGCAATGCGATATCTGTATTGAAAACCAAAACACACCAAGCTTCACGGAAGAACTTATCACAGGAGTAAAAAAAATACTGAACATCTACAAACCAACAGAACAGGAAATCAAGAAGGCACAAATAGTAAAGACCATTAAGGAAAGGATAATACAGAAATTGGAAGAATCAAAGGAAGGGCGCGTCCATCCCTTTAAATTCGACCTAGACGAATTTGAACCAGAATACGTTCGACAAGCAGCAGATGAACTCACAGACGAAGAACTTATCAGAATCGATGAAAGCCTATTTATCTGTCTTAATAAGAAAAAATAGTAGCAAACAGTAAATTTATCGAGGGCTACATTTACAGCAAAACTGCGTACCAATTTATGCACCTTGGCATAAAGCAGTGATGTCATCCCGACGTAGGAGGGATCTCACATACGTTCGGAATGACGATCCTGTGCAAATTCTATAGTTACTACTTATAGTTACAAAAAAGAAAAGCCCTCCAGTCGGTTGACTGAAGGGCTTCTTCATTAAAAACGGCGGCTACCTACTGCATTTCGGCCGTCGCCGAAAGCCCCACCGCGTGGGAGAGCAGGCAGCCGCCTATTACGAAAAAAGCCCCGAGCTTTCGGCTCGGGGCTTCTTCGTTAAAAACGGCGGCTACCTACTCTCCCACGGGTGTGCAGTACCATCGGCGCGGGCGGGCTTAACTTCTCTGTTCGGAATG
>JAZLFZ010000059.1:0-15215 GCA_045616065.1 Bacteroidaceae bacterium
AATGATTTTTATAATGGTATACTAAAATTATATTAAAAAAATATTAAACTCCATTTTGTGACACTTTCAAGGTTTAATCTTATTTTAATATTAGTTTAATTTACCACAATAATTATAAAAATAAATTTGTTCACTAACTTAAGAATATAAGAATATAAGATTTTAGTTTTGATTTCGAGCATCTATGATGCAATCCCTTAAGAAAAGCCTTCCGAAAAGCGAGGTAGTCGAGCGCATTTCTGTTGAGATTTTGGTTGATGATATTAGTCAAGATAAAATCTTAAACTAACATGCTTACCAAAATGCGCTCCAATTCGTCGCTTTTGGGAACGATTTGTTTTTGGATCGCCCTACGGGCTCGACATCTGAACTAAAATCATAACTAAAACATAATTAAAATCTAAAAATAGCAAAGTACAATATCTATAACTAATAACCGATCACCTACAACCTATAACCTAAAACCTATAACCTAAAACCTATAACCTAAAACCTATAACCTAAAACCTAAAACCTAAAACCTAAAACCTTATCACTGCAAATTTACGAAAAACACACGAAACGGCAAAATTATGAATTATGAATTATGAATTATGAATTAATTTCCGTACCTTTGCACCCCGAAAACGCAATATTGCGTACATTATTTAATTATTATTTATGTTCAACAAACAGATTCAGGAAGCTCATGCCATCACCTTCCATCGCTATGGAAGAAAGGGTTACAGCATCTTCAACAGTCTGAAGCGCGAGGTTCGCATTGGCGTACTGACCGTTGCCACACTGAGTACAGCCAGCGTGGTGAAGGCCGAGAACGTACAGTCAGCCACCCAGGCTTCGGAGCGTGAGGAGCTCGTAGACGATGAGCAGAGCATGGCCGAGGTGACCGTGAGCGGCACCCTGGCTCCGCTGACCCAGTTGCAGTCAGCACGCACCGTTTCTGTGCTCAGCCGCGAGGACATTCAGCAAGCGGGGGCGCAAAGTGTAAACGACATCATGAAGTTAGCCACGGGCGTGGACGTCCGGCAGCGCGGTGGCTTTGGTATTCAAACGGACATCAGCATCGACGGAGGCACATTCGACCAGATCACGCTCCTGCTCAATGGCGTGAACATCTCCAACCCGCAGACAGGACATCTGGCGGCCGACTTCCCCGTGAGCATCAGCGACATCGAACGCGTGGAGGTGCTCGAGGGAGCCGCCAGCCGAGTGTATGGAGGAACCGCTTTCGGTGGCGCCATCAACATCGTGACGCGCAAGGACTTACGCTCCAGTGTTGAAGCAGGACTCGAAGCCGGCAGTTGGGGCACCGTGCAGGGCGACGGACGTGTGGCCTGGAAGCACCGCAACCTGCTGAACCGCGTGAGCGGAGGCGGTGGACGGAGCAATGGCGGCACGACGAACAGCGACTGGAAGAAGGGCAACCTCTACTACCAGGGCACGTACGACAACGACCAGCTGACGCTCGACTGGCAGTTCGGCTTCTCGCAGAAATCGTATGGTGCCAACACCTTCTACAGCGCCGCCTACCCCAACCAGTACGAGCGCAACGAGCGCTACCTCATGAGCGTGAGCGGCGAGACGAAGGGCAGGTTCCACTTCACACCACAGGTCTACTGGAACCGCACGTACGACAACTTCGAGCTGATACGCAATACGACAACGGGTGAGAACTTCCACCAGACGGACGTCTACGGAGCCAAGCTGGGAGGCCATTTCAACTGGGTTGGCGGACGCACGGCCGTGGGAGCCGACATCCGTCAAGAGGGCATCCTCTCCACCAGCCTTGGGCGCGACCTCGACGAGCACCAATACGTCTCTGCCCACCATGGCGAGGGCGCACAGTACACGCGTCAGGATGACCGCACGAACGTCTCCTTCAACCTGGAACACAACGTGCTGCTCGACCACTGGACCATCTCGGCCGGCGTCATGGCCAGCATGAATACGGCCGTAGACCACAAGTTCCGCTTCTATCCCGGCATCGACGTAGCCTACCGTCCCACGACGAACTGGAAGGTCTATGCCTCCTACAACCGCGGCTTCCGCCTGCCCTCCTTCACCGAGCTCTACTACAAGAGCGCCACGCACGAGGGCAACAAGGGCCTGAAGCCCGAGGACAGCCAGAGCGCACAGCTGGGCGTAAGCTACGTGCGACCCGGTTTGCAGGCCACCGTGCGCGGCTTCTACCACAACGGCAAGAACATGATTGACTGGGTGATGTACACGTCCGACGACGTCTTCCACTCCACCTCGTTCGACCTGGACAACCTGGGTGCGCAGGCCGAGGTGAAGATGAACTTCACCCAACTGACCGGACGCGACATCTGGCTGCAGAACCTGTCCTTAGGCTACACCTACATCAACCAGACGCGTCACGACGACCAGCAGATCTTCAAGTCGAACTACGCCCTGGAGTACCTGCGCCACAAGTTCTCGGCCAGCCTCAGCCACCGCATCGTCAGCAAGCTGTCGGCCTTCTGGAACGTACGCTGGCAGGACCGCATGGGCAGCTACGTGGTGTACGAGACGTCGGCCGAGACGGGCAAGCCCACGGCCACCAACCGTCTGGAGAACTACCATCCCTACGCCACCCTGGACCTCAAGTTGCAATGGACGGCACAGAAGTACGAGGTGTACGTGCAGGGCAACAACCTGACCAACCACCGCTACTACGACCTGGGCAACATTCCGCAGCCCGGCCTCTGCGTGCTGGCTGGTGCAAGGGTCAAGATTGACTGGTAAAACAGTTGCGTAACGTCTTCACACATAAAAAAACAGGACTGCCTGCCTCTCATTCCGAGGGCGCGCAGTCCTGTTTGTCGTATGCAATGTCAGTGCTTACTGCTTCTCGAAGACAGCACCTTCGAGCACATTCTTTCTGTTGATCTGGATGGTGTAAACGGGCTTACCATCTCTCTCTACCATATTCACATGAATCAGCGAGAAACCGCTTTCCATCTTAGCGTCAGAAAGGAACGTAAAACCAGTTGAGTTCGTTACACTGTAAATACCCTCATAGGTACCAGCCTGTGCACCCTCCATATCGTGAGGAACCACAAGACTACCCTTCAGATAGTTACCAAGGTCACTGGTTTGATTCGTGAGCGTCAGCTTCCACACGTGAGTAGCGCCGCCATCCTCTACTTCATTGTAGACATAGGTACCCTGAATGGCAACGAGATTGGGCATAAAAGAGTAAGAGACAACAACCTCTCCGTTGTACGTGATAGACATCGATACGTTCGACAGATGCTCTATCTGAGAGAGCAGATCATCGAGTGCCTGATGGTTGTTCGCGAACTGCTTGAGTGCGGCATCGCACTTTTCCTTGTCCTTGGTTGAGATAGTATTTACATTCATTGATTGCAGACTGAAAGTACCAATACCCTTCAACACCTCGTTATTGAAATAAGTTGCCACAGTCTCTTTCACCTTCTGAAGATCCTGAGCCATGGCACTGATACTAGCCATATAGACATACTCGGTTTCCTCAGGATTTACGGGTATCAGTTCCGTTGACTCAGAATGACAACTGTTCATGCAAACAGCCATACATGCGGTTGCCGCGAAGGCAATCATAGTAAAAAACTTCTTCATTGTTGATTTTTAGTTTTTGTTATTAAAAATGATTTGTTACATTAATCTAATGCAAAGATAGCAGTTTTCAACCACATACGCAAACAATCCATCACTTTTTTGCGGGCGGTCGAAGAAAATTCAACGCTCGGTCGAAAAACTTTTTCCGCTACGGAAAAAATATTTTCTCGCAGCGAGAAAAAAAATTCCATGCAGCACGGAAAAAGAAAACACGCAGCGGGGATTCGGAAAGCAATAAGGGACAGAAATATACGAAAATGAACGAAATTAGTAATTCTTTTAGGCTCATTAGGAATCTGGAGTGATAATAACTATTGCCCTGTACACTTTACTTGAGGAAAAGAGTATTTACGATAATTCGCGGTCAAATTCGTGTAAATTCGTGTCTTAGAACACTTTGGTTGGCCGAAGAGCAATTCGTGAACTCGTTAAACTCGTATTTAAAACGAGACGTACTCTCAAAAATCACCTTCAGCCTTCAGCCGAGTAGTATATCTTGCTATGTATCTTACTGTTACGATACTGAAAGTAAAGTATTTCTACTTTCATTTTACCTTCATTCCACTCTCAGTTTCTTGCTCAAACCGCTCATGAGGACACTCAAAGAGCAGAAAAAGTGGAGCGGCTGAACATTGGCTGAAAGTAACTGAAGGTAAACTGAAAGTAAAAATTCTCTGTATCAAACTGATTATCTACACATTATAAGTACCCACTGAAGGCTGAAAGTAAAAATAACAATGGGATAAAAACTCCCCCCTCCACACACCACTAGGGAGAGGGAGGGGAAGAGTCATATTTACTCACCGAAACCTTCGTCTTCTATATCCTTCCAATCTACGTCAATATAGATTTCATTCTCATCCTCGGGCTGACTTGCCGCGAGCAGGCTGTCCTTGGTAATGAGGGTCTCTAAAACTGGTTTGCAATATACTTTTTTCATAATGTACTGTTAATTATCGTTTTCTTACTTTATCAACACCTTCTTGCCGTTCTTGATCACGATGCCGCGGTAGCTGCCGCCCACCTCGGTTCCCATAAGTGAGTAAGCCTTGACACCCTGCTGCACGGGTACGAGGTCTTCGCCAACCAGCTCAAGGGCTGTGGTCATGCCGTCCTCATCCTCAAGGACAATCTGGATGGACTTGGCACCGGCGGCTGTGAGCGTCTCGATGCTTGGACCACGGAAGTATGCACGGAATGGAGCGATGGTAGTCTTCTGTGCGTTCTTTATCTTGTCGCCAGCTATGTAGTAGACGGTCTTTG
This sequence comes from Bacteroidaceae bacterium, assembly GCA_045616065.1. GTDB lineage: Bacteria > Bacteroidota > Bacteroidia > Bacteroidales > Bacteroidaceae > Physcousia. Next base: position 4,864 of record JAZLFZ010000059.1, read on the forward strand.
CATCATCACCCTCGAATACTTTTTCGAATGGGTGGCTATGTATCTTCCAGTCGCCACTGCCTGCTTCTCTGCTAAGGTTGAAATCAGTTGTAGCACATTGTGTATAATCGATGAAAGACTGCTCGCCATTTGCTGAACGGAAAAGGACAGGAGTGCCAGGGTTAACAGTTTCGGTATATACGAACTTCAGCTTCACCTCACCTTCATTTGTTATCTCGTTTGAGAAATCATAGTATTTGATGTCATCACTTGACTTGAGTGCGTAAGGCAGACATACGGTGCCATACTTGCTGGTGACGTTGCGCGAGTGATAGATGCCCTTGTTGCCAGGGATAGGACAAGCATCCGTGCCAAGGTTCTGCTGCCAGCTGAGCGACTTTGTCACGTCGTTGCTGTTGCCATTGAGCATATAGGTAAGATTTCCACTGGTCAGCACAACCGGATTGTAGGATTTCACACCATCCTGAGGCCTAATACCGCCACCTGTTACCTCAGCACCAGCAACATAGCAGTTCTCGATGTCCAGATTATTATCATAGCCTGCGAACATCTCATTATTGGTGACATCGAAAGGACAGGTAGATGTGCTCGACATCAGCTTGCCTGCACTCCAACAGTTGCGGATGTGGCCATGGTTCTTGGTGTAGCCGCAAAGGAGAGCGCTGTGGCTATCGTCAGCTGTGATGGTGCCCATGTTGCAGCAGTTTTCGACATAGAAATTGACACTTGGACCACCATTAAAGCCACCTGTACTAATGCAGCCCAGGATGCCGCCGCCATGCCTTTTGGCATTGACGCTGGCGTAGCTTGCACAGTTCTCAATGAGTGCTTCACTCCAATACCAGTTTGTATCGAACCGACCTACGATGCCCGCAGCTCCGCCTACTTTCTTGTTGGTGATCTTGCACGAGCTATCTACAATGACATTGCGGATAATAGCATTATTGTGGACGGTACCAAAGAGGCCTGCACCCTGTGTATCGCTGTCAAATTCCACCTCAAGGCCCGAGATGGTGTGGCCCTGGCCATCAAAGATACCACGGAACTGCTTGCCGCCTTCGTTTTTGCCGATAGGAGTCCACGTCTGGCCTGCTGGCATGACGATGTCGGCAGTCAACACTCCGACCTTGAACTGTTCGCCGCCGTTGACCGCAGCTGCAAAGTCTGACAGTTCACTGGCGTTACTAATCATGACGGCATTAGGAAGACTTTCGACAGTGATCTCGTCGTGCGATGAATCGAGGACAGGATGAGCGAAAACATGAATGCCATCGTAATACCAGGGAGCTATGCCGGCACGGCGGTTCTCGACACCGTTGTTCAGCAAGTATCCAATTTGTTTTCCTTTCAAGTACGATTCAGCAGTAGCCGGAGCCGGAACCGCCATCTCCCAGTCACAGGTTTTGGTCTCAGCGCCTGCCCATCGGAAGTTGTTGCCCGAAGCATTGTCCAAACCGTATGAGATATCCTCGTCACCTATCATCGTGAATGGAGCACTGGAAAAACAATTGGTCACCTTGCACTTCTTTCCGTCTTTAGCCTTTGCCCTTCCAAGAATGCTTCCGTATGTATCTTTTTCTTCGTACCCTATCTTTCCTGTGTTCAGACAGTTGTTGATGGTAACGGCCGTACCCAGGCCTACTATACCGCCAACATAGTCATCCCTGACCTTAAGTGTACCATGGTTTGCACATTGCTCGAAGATGCTTCCTGTTGCCGTACCGCAGATGCCACCGACTTCGTCATCACCCAGGAATATATTTATTCCTATTCCTACTGCAGTACCGATGATGGCAGCAGCAGCGGCTATCCATCCGACGGATGCCCCGAAAATAGCGGCAGTACCGAATCCCCAGCCGTTGGCGCCGCCCGATGCACTAATCCAATACATGAAATTGGCCATGGTAAGTCCATCAGCTGCTAATGCTCCCGTACTAGCTATAGTCGTTGGAACAACCAGGCAGTATATTTCTGCCAAACCAACAAAAGCGGCTCCACCAACTAAGACGCCTGTAGTATATGCGTTACCTAAGTCTGTGTTTTTCTTCTTCAGGTATTCTTCGATATCTTTTTGATATTTTCTGAAATCGGATTCATCGATATTTGCAACAGCGCCGTTGTTATGACACTGATAGAAATTTGAACCTTCACTCTCACCGGCAAAACCGCCTACATGCTGCTGGTCGGCACCGACAAACGCCATGTTGATGCAATAGGAGAAGTCGTCGCCCTTCGAGTAGCCGGCAAAACCGCCACTCCAACCGTGATTTTTCATATTGTTACCATCGGCAAATACGGCCGAGCCTGCACTCACAGCGCAGCTGGTGAATGTGTTTCCTTCAGAATCTCCCACGAGGCCACCAGCCTTGACGCCATCCACAGTGACACCGCTCTGTCTTACAACTACACCCCTGAATGTACATGATGTTGCGTGGCCGACAATTGCACCTGCGTTATTATGATTTGCATATATGGAGCAACTATCAACCAAGACTGTCTCGAAGGTGGTAGATTTTGCCTGCTGAGCTATCACGCCCATGTTGTCGTCGCTACTACTTTCTATGCGGATGCCGAAGAAGGCAACGTTTTTGATCTTGGCTCCGTCCAAAGTTCCGAACAGATAGCTACATACCTTTCGCGGTTTTTCCACTTTGTCTTTATCGGCTGCCCCGTAACCAAATATCTGACGACAGCCAATTATATTTCTACCTTTATTATCAGTAGTTGGATAGCTACCGTCAATCTCGCCAGCGAAGGTGTCACAGAGCTTGTCGCTCATGCCGTTGAGATAGATGTCGTTGATGAGTTTGATCTTGGCAGTGGATTTGCCATTACTGTCTTTAGTTGCATCGATGACAACTTTCAGCTCTTGGAGGGTAGAGACCTCCGTGAAGCCTTGCGCCATGCCTGCCGTCGCATAGAGCAGCAGCATGAGTGAAAATAGAATCTTTTTCATCTTTTATTAAGTAACTGTGCAGAATGATTTTTATAATGGTATATTAAACTTATATTAAAAAAATATTAAAACTCCATTTTGTGACACTTTCAAGGTTTAATCTTATTTTAATATTAGTTTAATTTACCACAATAATTATGAAAATAAATTTGTTCACTAACTTATATTTTGTTTTTTAGTTTTTAGGAATAACCGTTGAACTGGTCAGGAAGGTCACAACGGGGTGCGGAACCACTTGTTTATTCTCCGAATCCCTCGTCTTCTATATCCTTCCAATCTACGTCAATGTAGATTTCATTCTCATCCTCGGGCTGACTTGCCGCGAGCAGGTTGTCCTTGGTAATGAGGGTCTCTAAAACGGGTTTGCAATATACTTTTTTCATAATGTACTGTTAATTATCGTTTTCTTACTTTACCACCACCTTCTTGCCGTTCTTAATCACGATGCCGCGGTAGCTGCCGTCCACTTCGGTGCCCATGACAGAGTAGGTTTTGCCGCCCTGCACGGGTACGAGGTCGTTGCCAACGAGCTCAAGGGCTGTGGTCTGGCCGTCCTCGTCCTCAATCTCGATCTGGATTGCCTTTGCGCCTGCAGCTTTGAGATCGTCAATGCTGGGGCCTTCGAAATATGCGCGGTAAGGAGCAATGGTAGTCTTCTTTGCATTCCTGATGACCCCGTCTGAGACGTAGTAGACGTTATATGAACTTGTGGGGGATAATGGTCCAAACACCTTCTGTACGTAAGTACCAACCATTGTCCATTCGCCTTCAGGAGGTGTGATGGGGTCAATACTGGTAAGGATTCCATCGTTGAAAGTCAGCTTACCTGTTCTCGAAGCACGGAACAGTACCGGTTCACCTTCTATGACAATGTCAGTTTTAGTGAATACGAAAACGATGTTGCCATCTACGTTCTTTGTTCCAGCGAATCTATAATAAGTTATTTCTTCGTCCGACCACAGAGGGATTGGCAAGCACACTGTGCCGTACTCATGGCTGACCTCGCGGGTGTGATATACACGTTTGCGGCCAGTAGGAGTAGGAAATACATCTGTGCCGAGGTTCTGTTCCCAGTTATTACCGAGTTTTAAACAAATACTGCCATTTAATAACTCTGAGTCATCAAAGTTATCCACCCATTCGTTGTCATCCCCAAAAATATATCCTCTATAATGATAGTCACCTTTTGAATAAGATATTAAGATATTGGATTTGTGTGCAGTATCGCCGCCATCCGTTCCTCTTATTTTAGAGTTACCTCCTTCGATGAGAAAATCTACCAGGCAATCAGTGATATTAGAATCTTTAGCATATCCTGCAATTCCTCCAACGCGAGTAGCCGTGGTGTATAGTATGCCGAGGTTCGTACATTGACTTATATCCGTATTAGCACATTCACCTACTATGCCACCAAAGTCATATGTATTAGTTAAAGTATAATCGACCTCAGCAGAGATTCTTATCGTGTACTCTATTCCATTATAGTTTTTTGTAACACAAGTCATTTTCTTATTCTTATACTTGTCGCACAAGTCTAAAGCAACCGATTCCTTAATACCGCCAACGATCATTCCCGTGTTCAAACAACCTGAGATGGTTGGGTTCTGATTATCAGTGGGTTTAATGTAACCTACAATACCACCTATATCCTCCATGTCGGTTAATAGAATAGCAGAATTTATGCAGTTGATGAATTTCATGGATGCGTTTCCTTCTGCATATCCAGCTATACCTCCCACACTGGCAGTATTTTCTCCACTCCAACTCCAATCTGACGTACCATCAGCATAGACGCTTGCCTGATCGTAGGTCACACAATTAGTAAAACAAGAATTATCTACCGCCTTTCCGGCAACACCTCCTGCACATGTACCGTCAGCTTGGATGTGACCGCTCTTAATGGCTACATCCATGAATTTGCAGTTTCTGGAATGACCGACCACACCGCCTGCACAGTCATCATGCGCATAGGTTTTGCAGTTGATGATTTCAATGTTGGTGAAGGTACACTTGTCTGCATCGCCAACCACCGAACCTACATAGTTATCGTCAACGGTAAAGTCGCTGTTCTTCACCGTGATGTTCGTGAAGGTGGAATTATAGGCATAGCCAGCAGCAGCACCCACATTGTTGTAGTTGCTGAAATTACCAACATTCTCAAACGTGATGTTCTCAAAGACGCAATTGTTCTTTGCCTGAGAGGTTATGATAGCCTGGTTGCTATGGTCCTGGCTGTTTTTACGAATGTGCTTAAAGGTAAGGTTCTTGAATGTAGCACCCTCGGAATAGGTGAACAGATAGTTCCTATTCCTACGCTCTGTTGTGTTATCTGCATAGTGATCGCCTTTGATGGCATGACCGTCGCCATCGAGAACGCCATAGAATGTACTGCAGAAAGTGTCATCAAAGTCTGCGCCCAAATCGCTCAGGTAGATATCAGCCGTAAGGCGAACCTTTGCGTGGTCGTTTTTAAGTGCATCCCTCAATTGGGAAGCCGAAGCGACAGTAACGAAACCGTCATCCTGTGCCCATGCAGTCATCATGCTGCAAAGCATCACGAGTGAGATTAAAATTTTTTTCATCTTTTATTATTTTGTATGATTATTATCTGTCTTGAATCACCTTCTTGCCGTTCTTGATCACGATGCCACGGTAGCTGCCGCCCACCTGGGTGCCCATGAGGGAGTACGTCTTGCCGTTCTGCACGGGTACGAGGTCTTCACCAACGAGCTCAAGGGCTGTGGTCGAGCCATCTTCGTCCTCAATGACAAAGCGGATTGCCTTTGCGCCTGCGGCTGTCAATTCATCGATGCTTTGACCACGGAAGTATGCACGGAAGGGAGCGATGGTTGTCTTCTTTGCATTCTTGACTTCATTGTTAGAGACATAATAGACGGCCTTTGCCTCATCACCCTCGAATACCTTCTCGGCGAAGGTTCCATTCATTATCCAGGTTGGTCCACCTGAATTCATGCAATCAGCATACATATAAGGGGCTGCAGGTTTGAAGTCGGCTTCATCTTCTGTTTGGGGTGCACGGTACAGGAGTGGCAGACCAGAAGGAATCCTATCGTCGGCATACTTGAATCTCAGAAGTGTCTCGTCTTCGTTTGTCGTAACCTCTACAAATGTATAGTATCTGATGTTACTTCTATTTGAACGCAGTTCGTATGGCAGGCATACGGTGCCGTACTTACTCTTGACAGTACGTGTATGGTGTACGCCCTTTTCACCAACTACAGGATAGATGTCCGTTCCGAGGTTCTGCTGCCATATGTGTGGCTTAGCCGCATCATTGTTATTGCTATTGAGGAAATAGGTAAGCATACCATTGGTCAAATATTCATCGTCGACAGTATACACGTTATCTTGAAGTCGGTGCTTATCCCTTTCCTCTTCGTAGCGGTCAATGTTGTCGGCAGGATTGACGATATAGCAATTCTTGATGTCGAACGTATTCTTCCAATATCCTACAAGGCACTCTGCCACCTCACCGTCATTCTCAATGCTGTATGGCCAGATATCTTTTTTTTCACCATTTCTGAGCTGACCGGCACTCCAGCAGTTGCTGATGTGTCCGTTGTCCTTGGTAAAGCCACACAAGAGCGCGCTGTTTCCATTTTCGGCTGTAATGGTGCCCATATTGTAGCATTTGTCAACATACAGCTTGAGGCCTGTATAGCCGTCATGATTGTCGAGATGACCGAAGATTCCACCGCCATGCTTGTTGACTTTGATGTCGGCATGGTTGGCGCAGTTCTTGATGAATACGCTACCCGAATTCAACTCTGAATGTAGTTTACCTACAATGCCTGCAGCACCTCCATCGCCATTATTGGTGAAAGAAGAGTTTTCATCGATCGTTACGTTGCAAATGTAAGCATTAGCATCAACTGTGCCGAAGAGTCCCGCACCATTTTCATTGCTATTAGTGACGTAATTGATGCCTTTGATGGTGAGACCTTTACCATCGAAGATGCCACGGAATCGATTATCTTTTGTACCGATTGGCGTCCATTCAACGTCTTCCATATATATATCATTAAACAGTATAGCACAGGCAAATCGATCGCCATCGTTGACACACTTGGCGAATGCCGTAAGGTCGGAGGCATCATAGATGAGATTTACATTCCGGATGTTATCAACGGCAACCTGTTCCTCCCTGCCCAGTACAGGATGTGCATCGACTTGTAGATTCTGGCCCCATGGCATGGTATTCTGGTTGTCGACACAGTTGTTAAGCCAGAAGGTCACAATGCCTGATTCTATTTTATTAGAAGGTAAGCCCAATTCGTATTGACTTTCGCTAACGTCGACGCTAAGTCGGTAATTGTTGCCCGATGTCTTATCCATTCCCTCATGTGTACCAATCATCGGGCGATTAGCGTAGGAGAAGCAATTGGTAACCTTACTATTCTTGGCTGTACCGATGATACCGCCGCAGGTGCTTTCGCTAAACACCAGATCCTGCGATGCGTTGAGGCAATTATTAATTGTCACATTTTCGCCCCGACCTACGATGCCACCTCCATATTCGTCATTGCAGAGCAAATGTCCGTTGTTGGCACACATGATGAATCGGCAATCCTTTGCCGTTGCAGCAATACCGCCCACCTCATCGTCAATTTTAAGCTTCTTGCTTGAGTGACGAACCTTGCCATTGTTGACGCATCTTTCGAAGACACAGTTGTCGTAGGCATCACCCACGATACCACCGGCTCCATCGGTGCGCGAAAAGATATCGCCATAGTTCACACAATGTATGAATGTCGAACCATAGGCTTGGCTGGCCATACCGGCTGCATCTCCGTCATAGTCGGCAATGGTAATGTTCTCAGATCCTATCTGACAGGAGTCTCCTACCGTACAGTCAACGAAACGGTCGTGGTGCGACTCGTAGACCAGGCCACCGGCCCAGGTCGGTGCCACGATGGATGACTTGCCCCCAACCCTGACATTCTCATAGGTGGTATTCTTCGAGAGGCCAACCAGGATGGCATCCCTTTCCGGAAGTGCCATCTCGAAATCCCTTATCTCAAGATCCCTGAAAGTAGCCCCTTCCGTGGCTCCCAGCAGAGCGTAGTAGTCCTTTACACCGCGTATGATGTTTTCGTACCAATGATATACGTTGTTGTCTTCTTCGCTGCCGTCAATCCTGGCCCTCAGATTCTTGATGGCGTGTCCGGCTCCGTTGATTGTACCACGGAAAGGGAAGGTCTGTCGATAGAGGTTAACCCACTGGCCTCCGAAATCGATGTCATTCCTTAGCGTAATGTCTGCATACTGGTCGAACAATGCATACATGAAATCGGCAAGACTGTCCACCTCGTACGTGATTGACACATCATCACGGATGCAGGCAGACGTGACGACCTCACCCTGGAACATAGGGCACGGATCCTGACCAATGCTCTGGCAAAAATACTGGGTACCCGAAAGTCGGTTGAGTTCGCAGGCCACGCGTCCGCTCTTGATGTCAAGCAGGCTGACGTTGTGGATGGTGGCATCATCATTGTCGGCACCAAATTTATATTTGCTCTCCTCATGTGACAGGGCAAAGCAGTTGGAAACAGGCTTCGAGCTGTCTGTCTTGCCATACATACTGCCACGAGTGTCATTGTAACAATCTACCGAACCCATATTAAGGCAGTTATAAAGATGACCGTCCTCCAGATAGCCTACAATGCCACCTACCTGTTCGTCACCCTGTACGTATCCACGGTTTATGCAGTTACGGAATTCGTTTACGTGACCATCATACGACAGAGCCCGTCCCACGATTCCTCCACAATAGGCATCAAGGCAATGCAGTATTCCACCGTTGAAGCAACGGTCAAACGTACTTCCGTGGGCAGCACCGGATATGCCACCCATTTCGTCAGGGTCGAGTGCCTGCTCTATTTCACCCTTCACCGTCCAGAGTAAAACTGCGACATTGAACAAGCAGGTCTTCAGCATTGCATTACGGAATTCCGTCTCATTGATGTGCACCCGTATGCTGTTCGGCAATTCTCTGACTTTCAAGGGAGCAACATTATCCACTTTCATCTCAAGGTGCTTCCATATTGCATCGTATTCAGCTAGAGAAAGTATTCTGTTCTTCACTTGGTTCATGAGCGTAAAGAACGCATTCTGCTTGATGGCCTGACAGCCCTCAAACGTCTCTCTGCGTATCTGCGACAGGGGGCCGGTATTGATGCAGTTGACAAACTGGCACTGTGTGCACGTGCCCGTGAATCCACCTACATTGTCCGCTTTCTCCGAACCGGACACGCTTGCCATGTTGACACAATCCTCGAAGATACACTTTTCAGCCTCACCTACCAGACCACCTACGTATGCATTCTTATCCTCAGCAAAGATGCCTGTGAAATGGTCGGTGTAGCAACCTCTGAATATCGTGTTTTGAGCTTTGCCCGCAATGGCTCCGACCTTTGCTCCTATCTTTTGCAACGAACAGCTGACAATCCTGACACTGTCTACCGTACATCCTTTCATCTCTTCTGCCATAAGGCCAAAGCCGGATGTTATGAGCGAACCAAAATCGCTAAGCAACCGGTCATCGAATTTACATTGCTCCAGTGTGACATCCACGAACGTGCAGTTCTCGGCTATAGCCACTAACATGGCTGGATACCAGTCTTCCAGCATATTCGGAGTTTTTTCCCAACCCTTGATTTTGATGCCTTTCACAGTAGCATTTGTCATGGAGCGTACCAGCACGTGATTAAAACGAGTGAGGGTATGCTGACCTATGCCTTCCTTTCCAAGCGAATCTTTCACGGTACAGTAGCCGTCGATGGTGCATTGGAGATCAGGATCACGTTTGTCTACATAATCACTCCACTCGTCGGCAACACTTCCCATGTCGATGTCTTCTGTAATTTTGATCACCACGTCATGCTTATCATAATTTTGGGTAAAAGCGTCATAGAACTCCTCTGCCGTCGATACCTTGACGGTATCCATGGCTGCACTCTTGTTACTATAGTTTTTCCCGGTAAAGTTCCCCGTGGTCTCACCACTACTGATTTGTGGCGTCACATCTGCCAACTCTTCTGCCCATGCCACCGTCAAGCAGCAGAGCATCAAAAATGAGAATAAAATCTTTTTCATAATTCAGTATATTTCACTTTTTTGTTTTTACTGATTGAAGTTTCCCACCCTTGTAACATCTTGTATTTAAGCATTAATGTCATCCCGACGTAGGACTTTTGACTTGATCAAAATGTAGATCTCTACTTTGTGACGTCTCACAAAGTCCAATCCTGCATGTTATTGTGAGTTCCCATTGGACTTTGTGAGACGTCACAAAGTAGGGATTTACATTTTGCCCGCTGGCAAAAGTCGCTTTGCTCGGAATGACAACCCTCTTAGGGGTGGGAAAGTTTAG
>JAZLFZ010000060.1:0-22040 GCA_045616065.1 Bacteroidaceae bacterium
AAACTATTTTGAGTTTGATTTTGAGGAGCGTAGCGACGACCTCCTAAAAAAGAAGGCGTACAATTGATTGTAGGGGTGATTTTTTGTTCTGATTTTCAGTCAGATTCCTGAATCCTGGCATGTGCATCCATAGAAATCAAAAGGGAACGATATACGATTAGGCACAGAATGTTTTTTGAAACGCACTTTTGGCGACGGCCAAAAGTCGACGCAGAGGCGCAAAGTTTTTAATAGGTCAAGAGACAAAATAAAGTAATAATCTTTGCGTCTCTGCGTCTTTGCGTTCGATTATCAGTTTGTGCCAAATAGTATATCATCGCCATTAAAAATGCACATTTTGCTGATTTGCTTACAATCTGTAATTTGGTTGAACGCACTTTTGGCGACGGCCAAAAGTGCGTTATAAATTGAAAGCATGTTGACTTTTTGTTGTGGACTCATATATCATTGCCAAATAATTTACGAAAATTCGCGTCACATTAGAGGTAATTCGCGTTCGTCAAAGGCAATGATGCTTGTTTGAGGCTCCATTTGTACTGGTAGAATATATCCCGCCAATGGTTAGACTACAGTTCGTTGATTCGGCCAGCGAACAGTGTGGCGTTGCATTTTTTGTTGCGCACCACAAAGTAGAACGGGCGGTTCATGTGGAAGTTGATGGGTTCGGGGTCCACTCTTTCTTGTCCGTTGGACGTTGCCAAGTCAGAGGTGACAGCGGCAGCCTGTGTGCCTTCTTCATTGAATTCAAGGAATACCTGTTGCATGACCTCTGCTATGTGCAGGTCAGCAGGACTCACCTTGGCTAAACTGGCACCCTTGAGGGCCCCGAAACCATTTGTTTCGAGAGCCTTGCTCAGAGTATGGCGTTGGTTTGTCTTTATCTTTGGCAACTGCAGGTCTATGTACTCTTCCTTGCACGAATTCAGCATCTCTGTCATCTGTGAGAAGTCGAAGTCCTGACCGGCAGGCAGCACAAACACCACTTCGAAGTCATCCGCCAGTGGCATTCGCATCATCTCTCCATATTGATTCTTTGCGTAGTCGTAGTAGGCGCGCTGATGCATTGTGGGTACGAGGCTTGTGGTTCCGTCTATGTTGGTGAATGTCTTGGCGGAGGTTTCCTCCTCTAAAAAGAAGTGTCTCCATGAGGCATTGAAATATACCACGTTCATCAGTGCTATGTTCCAGAGCAGAGGCTCTTCGGACAGGTAGTCGTTTATGCATCCTCTCGTCTTGCTGCTTATCCACTGGTTGATGGTTTTCGCACCCTCCTTGCTGCTGCAGTCTATGGCGTTCAGCTCTGCCTTATAGCCGTTCTGCAATGTGTTGGCATAACTGCGGTAGACGGGGCATCTGTAGTCCATCCAGAGAGCGTTGTTGATTTCCAGGGTGGCCATTTCGTCGTCGTCCTCAAGGGCGTTGTGCATCTTTCCTGCCAGTGTGTTCAGCACATCGATGTCCCCCTTGTCCAGCCCGTAAGTGGCAAGCAGGGCCTCCTGCGTGTCGTCGTCCACTGCATTTGTGGCCATGGCGACATACTGCTCCAGACTGTACGGAGAAAAGAGCACATTTTTGTCGTCATTCTTCAGCAAAGTCTCGAAAATGCGTGTGCCAATATGCTCAATCCTTTCGGCCAGTGCAGCTTCATCCGTTGTCAGCTCGCCCACGTGATTGATCTGGCTGACGGGTACGTCCTCCTCAAACTTCAGTACGTAGCTTGGCGTTGAGGGCTGTTCCGGCTGGGGAGTCTCTGTGTTGTTGTTCTCATTCACGGGCTCTTCGATTTGTTCCTGCGAGCAGGCTGATACTGCGAGCAGGCCAAAAAGACAAAATAGTGATCGAATCTTCATAATTATAAAGTTTTAAAATTGTTGTTTGTTGGTTGCAAAGTTACGATAATTCTGTAATGTTGCAAAGTTTTTTACATGAAATTGTGTTTTCCTTATAAAACTTTGTGGATTTCCTGCTATCTTTTCCGAATAGTGTAATCTTTTTACTCACTCGGGTATAGTTCTGTAAACCTAACATATATATCAAAATTGAAATTGGCTACATTAGAAGAACCATAATCCAAGCGATAAGGGGTGGCGGTATTAAATACATCGTCTAGGAAGTAACCATTGTTCATTCCGTCCCATCCCCAGTTGATGTGATTGTAGTAATTTGTTACAGTTTCTGTTGTTCTTGAATCTATGTTGTAGATGGTTCTTGTTATGATATGCCTTAGATAGCCGTCGACAATCCATGCATGGCCTTCATGTCTTGAATTATAGCCTAAGAAGAGCAAGGGGTGATGGTTATCAAGTGCGTCTTTAGCACTATCAGAATGATAAGAAATATAACCATTTGATAAGTACCCCATATTAACTCCGGTAGGGATGATGTCAATAGGTAAAACGCCTGTTTCATCGTCATCGTATGTAGCGTTTGCTCTATGTCCTATTTCTCTTGCAAGTTGACCTAGGTGTTGGTGCGCGTTGTTTGGGTTATTGCAGCCGTTGATAGGATTTGGTAAGTGTTTCTTTTTGTGCATATTCATTTCTTCCCAATTGAGCGATATGGTAGGTGCGTTGCTTCCTAAATAGGTTAGCTGAATGCTAGTTGGGTATTGGTAGTAACTCAGTAGTTCTAGCAGTGCCAAAGGGACACAACCGCATATATTGTTGGGACAGTAAGTTCCGAAAATGTCACTTTGCCCCCATTTCGTATCCAACAGGGGAAGGACGGCTTCTACTATTGTGTCAGAATTGCTGATGTATGGTGGACGAACAATGGTTCTAGAGCTTCTGATATAATCTTCTGCGAGGTCCATGTAAAATTCTAGGCCGGGATTGCTTTTTGCGGCATTTGGGTTATAATTGCCATCTTCGGATAGTGCTATAAGTCCGGGAGTTGCTTTGTTGGCCGATATTATCACAAATCCTTCATTGTCAGAAAAGTTAAAGACGTACATGAGGGTGTCGTGGTTGAACGCGTCGCCTTGCGCTGAACGGGTCGTAGAAGGACAGATGACGTACGAACTGTCAGTGTTGATTCTGTAGGTGTTGCTCTTGCCGGAACGTGTGTCAGAACTAATAGGACTACAGCCTTTGGCTAGACTAAGTGCTTCGTCATAAGTTCTGAAGTCATTAACTGTGTTAAAAGTGGTATAGGCGGGAACAATGTCTGCAACCTTCTCTGTACAAGAAATAAAGAAAAGGCATAATGCGAAGTAAGAGATGATTTTTCTCATAATGTTCTGTTGTTAAGTATTTTATTATAATTCGATAATTCCTACGAAAGTATATCCGTAGCCAATCAGCTGCAACTCGTATTCGCCAGCGAGAGTTTCGGGCAGTTCTAAATCGTCTGTAGTGAGAATCTCGTAGGTGTATACAACCTGTTCGTTCTCAACTAACTGTAGTGTAAAACCGAGGTAGAACTCATCGATGGTCAATGTGCACTCCTCTATATAGAAACAAGGAACACGCGTAGGGGCACGAGTGAGATCAGATGTTTCAGATGTACCCCCATAAATGGGCTTTTCAATTTTAATGGGCACCTTTGGAACTTCATCTGCTTTTGCAAGATGGAAGGAGAGAGCTGCAATAGCTGAAATAAAAAATGTTTTTCCTCTCATGTTATGTAACTGTTTCGGTTTCTTGTTGCAAAGTTACATTATTCTGCAAAAACATGCTTTGTTCTTGTGAGAGAAAAATCGAGGATAAGAGGGTGTACTAGTGTTTGTGTAGTCTTTATGTTGTTGAATAACAGGTTGTTGATAAAAATGTGTAACGTTTACACACGATGTCGTTTATATGCTTTTGATGTTCGCGCTGAACGTCATGGCGCCATCCTCGTTGAAGATTTTCTGGTTCGCACTTCTCTTGGCGTTTGTTATGCGTTGGGGAGTCGTGTTGAGCAGCAGAGCAATATCACCGTTAGGGAAATCGAGTTTGGTGAGCAAAGCAATTCTGTATTCCTGCGGGCTGAGATGAGACGTTTCGGTAATCCTATTGTAAAAATCGGGAAGGAGCTGACTTGTTACACGCGACAGCTCGTTCCACATTTCTTCGTCTGGAAGCCCCATGGTATTTAAGTCTGGATGTGTAATGTTGCGAAATGCCGTAACGATTTTCGTCTTTTGGTAGACGTGCTCTCTGTAGCTTTCTCTGGCAGTTGCAAGAAGTGTTTGCGAGGCTTCGATCTTCTGCTGAAGGTTTTCTATTTCCCGTCGTTTTTCTGTCTCATACTTTTCTTTGTCCTGCTGCACAAGTGCGAGTTCATCCTTTGCCTTGCTGTACATTTCTGATAGTACCTGCAGGTCATCGCTTTGTTGTTTTATTTCTGCTTCTCTTTTTTGCTTATGCTTACGATGTTGCATGAGTGCAATATATATAGCGACTAATATCCATACGATTAGTGACAAGCATATAATGGTTGCTGTTTTGTACTCTTGTGCTTCTAACTGTTTTTGTTGTGCTAGCTGTTGGTTCCTCGTATAGTTGTACATGCTTTCCGTCTGTCGGATAGATGCTAAATTCAAATCGTTAAACCTGTCGACGATGGAATTCTCGGAAAGAGAATAATAATGTAAAGCGGAATCTACCATGTTTTGCAGCTTGAAGATTTCTGCCAAACCATGGTATGCGTCGTAAGAGAATCTTGTTTTGAGAAGTTTTCTGAAATAATAATCTGCCGAGTCATATTTACATACACCAATGTAATAAAGTCCCTTACTGTTATAGTAGTGTACAAATTGTGCAGAGATGTTACCCTCATCATCGAATAATCCAGATTTAGACTCGAAGATTTCCATCATCGTGTGCGCTTCTTTATAATTCTGGTTTTCGAGTTTTGTGGCTATTGCAATGGTTAGTATTTCGGCAGCTTCTTTTGTTCTCCCAATCAGGTGGAAAGAATTGTAAGCATCTTGTGTGGTACGGAGCACACCAGCCGTATCTCCTATTGTGTAGAATGCTCGTGTCTTTAGAAAATTGCTTCTTATATAATTGACTGTATCATTACATTTTAACGCATATTTTCCTGCATGTTCCAATACGTCCATTTCTTCGAGTGGCATGCTTTGTTTATCATAAAGCGATGCCATCTGCCCATAAACGGACATCATGGTGCGGTAGTCGCAGTCTGCTTGGGTGGTGTCAGCCTGGTTTACTGCATCCATGTAGCATTGCAGTGTCATGGGTGCTTCGCCCATGTCGCGATAGGTGCAGCCGAGCAGGTAGTGAGCCAGCATACGTTCGTTAGGTGTGCCGTGATGGTCGTAATAGTCGACCACCTGTAGCATGAGGCTGTCCTCGGTGTCGAGTGGGACGAATGCCTTGTTCGCTGCCTTGACGCGGAGCAGATGGTATCGCATCTGTTGCGAGCGTGGGCAGCTGCTTACCAGGAGTGTGTCACCATGCAACAGGGCAAGGGCAGAGTCGGGATGTTCCTCCATGACTCGTTCTGCCATATCCATGGTGATGTTGAGCTGTTTGTTCTGTCTGCATCCTGCCAATAGCAGAAATAACAACAAGAAGAGGCTGTAGGGTAAACTGTTTCGTACCATGTCTGCAAAGTTGCGATAATTATGAGAAGACAAAAAAGTAAAGAAGAAAAATGGTAACACCCAACCTCTCGTCATATTGAGCAGTTGGGTGTTTCCGTCTGTACGCCTGATAAGACTCGAACTTACACGCCTCGCGGCACCAGATCCTAAGTCTGGCGTGTCTACCAATTCCACCACAAGCGCAGATTAGCAATGCAAAAGTAGTGCATTTTGCCGAATATGCCAAAATAATGCGTGAGAAAATGCTCTTCTTCCCTTTATTTCGTCAGAAAATGGCATTTACGACAAGAAAAGGCAAGTTTTTGGGACGTTTGTTTGGAGTTTTTGTGCAAAATGGATAACTTTGCAGATTATATATTATAAGGTGAGAAGAAAAGAAAAAACGAAAAAAAAGACTGAATAGATGAAAGACTTTATGAGAATGGTGGGTGCCACGATACTGGGCATCCTGCTTACGTCCATTGTGATGTTCCTCTTTGCCATTATTGGCCTGGCAGGTGTGACGGCATCCGAGGGCACAACCTCAGTGGATGACAACACCATCCTGCGCATCAACCTGAACGGTGCGCTGAGCGAACGCAGCGAACCCAACCCGCTGGCCATGCTGAACGGTGGTGACGAGGGGCTGGCGCTGGACGAGATGCTGGAGGCCATCGACAAGGCTGCCAAGAACGATGACGTGCTGGGTATCTACCTCGAGGGCGGCAACCTGAGCGGTTCGCCTGCCATGCTGCAGGAGTTGCGTCAGGCACTGGTGCGCTTCAAGACGGAGTCGAAGAAGTTCGTCGTGGCTCATGCCGACAGTTACTCGCAGAGCAGTTACTACGTATGCTCCATGGCCGACACCGTTTCGATGAACCCCAGCGGCATGCTCGACTGGCATGGTCTGGGTGCCGAGCTGATGTTCTATACGGACGTGATGAAGAAGCTGGGCGTCAAGATGCAGGTCTACAAGGTGGGCATGTTCAAGAGTGCCGTGGAGCCCTTCATCAACACCGAGATGAGCGAGCCCAACCGTCAGCAGGTGACCAGCTATCTGGGCAGCATCTGGGGCAATATGCTCAAGGAGGTGTCTGCCTCGCGCAAGGTCTCGGTGGACCGCCTCAACGTGTTGGCCGACACGATGCTGGCGTTCACCACTCCCGATTTCCTGCTGAAAGAGAAGATGATAGACCGTGTGGACTATAAGGATGAGTTCCGCGACTTCCTCAAGGGGATGGCCGGCATCGACTCTGACGACAAGCTGGTGTTCGCCTCGCCTGCTGTGATGGCGCATACCACGGGCAACGTGGAGAAGCACAGCGACTGCATCGGCGTGTACTATGCGTATGGCGACATCGTGGACGACCTCTCTTCCGGCCTGACCAGCGGCACTACGGGTGGCATTGCTCCCGAGCCTATGAATGCCGAACTGCAGAAGCTGCTGAAAGACAAGAGTATCAAGGCTGTCGTAATCCGTGTCAACTCGGGCGGCGGCAGTGCGTATGCCAGCGAGCAGATATGGCGTCAGGTCAGCCTGCTCAAGGCCGAGAAGCCCGTGGTGATAAGCATGGGCGGCATGGCAGCCAGCGGTGGCTACTACATCTCGTGCAACGCCTCGCGCATCGTGGCCGAGCCCACCACGCTGACGGGCTCCATCGGCATCTTCGGCATGGTGGCCGATGCCAGCGAGCTGCTGACGGAGAAGGTGGGACTGCACTACGACTACGTGAAGACCAACAAGCATGGCGACTTCGGTACGATGGGTCGTCCGATGAACGACGAGGAGGGCCGCCTCATGCAGCGCCATGTGGAGCAGGGCTACGACCTCTTTACCCGTCGTGTGGCTGAGGGCCGCAAGATTTCGCAGGACAGCGTCAAGGTGATTGGCGAGGGTCGTGTATGGACGGGTGAGCAGGCACTCAAGATCGGTCTCGTCGACGAACTTGGCGACCTGCAGGCAGCCATCAAGGCCGCTGCCAAGTTGGCCAAGATCAGCGACTACTGCATTGCCACCTATCCTGCGCCCAAGAGCCTCTTCGAACAGCTCATGGGCAACAGCGACGACCAGCCCGACTTCCTCGAGACGCAGCTCAGGTCGACGCTCGGCGAATGGTACGAGCCCGTGATGTGGATGCGTAATGCCAAGAATATGAATCCTATGCAGGCTCGTATGCCTTATCAGCTGATTATAAACAACTAAACGAGGCGAGGCTGCAACCGCCATGGAAGGTGACTTGATAAAGATAACGCGATGGATGATGCCGTTGAGCTGGCTCTACGGTGGCATCACGGCAGCCCGCAACTGGCTGTTCGAGACGGGTGTGCTCAAGAGCAAGGCATACCCCGTTCCCGTTATCGGCGTGGGCAACATCACCGTGGGCGGAACGGGCAAGACACCCCATGTGGAGTACCTCATCCGCCTGCTCAGCCAGCACTACAGGGTGGCTGTGCTGAGTCGTGGCTACCGGCGCAAGACGTCGGGCTATCTGCTGGCCAATGCGGAAACGCACATGCAGGACATTGGCGACGAGCCCTGGCAGGTGAAGCAGAAGTTCCCCGATGTCTACGTGGCCGTGGACAGCAACCGCAGGCGTGGCATCGAACGTCTGCTCAACGACCCCGAGACACGTGACGTGCAGGTCATCCTGCTCGACGATGCCTTCCAGCACCGCTACGTACAGCCTGGGCAGAACATCCTGCTCATCGACTACCATCGCATGATAACCGATGACACGCTCTTGCCGGCCGGCCGGTTGCGTGAGTCGGCAAAGGGCAAGCGCAGAGCCAACCTGGTCATCACCACCAAGTGCCCGATGGGCATGACCCCCATGGACTTCCGTGTCGTGCAGCAGGCCCTCGACCTCCGTCCCTTCCAGCAGCTCTTCTTCAGCACCTTCCGCTATGGCGACCTGCAAGGCCTCTTCAATGGCAGGACACGACCGCTTCGCCAACTCGAGCCCGAGGAGCATGTCATGCTGCTCACCGGCATCGCCTCGCCCGAGCAGATGATGATGGACCTGCGCCGCTTCACACGCCACATCGTGCCCGTCAGTTTCCCTGACCACCACTTCTTCTCGGCAGCCGATGCACAGCGTATCGAGGACGAGCTGCGCAAGATCTCGCCTCCACGCCTCATCATCACCACCGAGAAGGATGCCACCCGCCTGCGCCAGTGCCCCACGCTGAGCGAGATGGTCAAGCAATGCCTTTACGCCTTGCCCATCGAGGTGGAAATACTGCGAAATGAACAACAGAAGTTTAACGATAAAATAATAGAATATGTACGCGAAGATACAAGAAACCGCTAACTGGCTGAAAAGCAGAGTCAGCACGCATCCTGAGACCGCCATCATCCTCGGCACCGGCCTTGGCCGGCTGGCCGACGAGATTGAAGTGAAGGACCGCATCCCCTACAGCGAAATTCCCAACATGCCCGTCAGCACCGTCGAGGGCCACAGCGGCTGTCTGCTCATCGGACAGCTGGGCGGCAAGGACATCCTGGCCATGCAGGGACGCTTCCACTTCTACGAGGGTTACTCCATGAAGGAGGTGACTTTCCCCATCCGCGTCATGTATGAGCTGGGCATCAAGACGCTCTTTGTCAGCAATGCGGGCGGCGGCACCAACCCCGACTTCAGCATCGGTGACCTCATGATTATCACCGACCACATCAACTACTTCCCCGAGCACCCGCTCCACGGTCCCAACTTCCCCACAGGTCCGCGTTTCCCCGATATGAGCGAGGCCTACGACAAGCAGCTCATCCAGCTGGCCGACAGCATTGCCCAGGAGAAGGGCATCAAGGTGCAGCATGGTGTCTACCTGGGTACGCAGGGTCCCACCTTCGAGACGCCCGCTGAGTACAAGCTGTTCCGCATCTTCGGTGCCGACAGTGTGGGTATGAGCACCGTGCCCGAGGTTATCGTGGCCCGCCACTGCGGCATCCGTGTCTTTGGCATGAGCATCATCACCGACCTGGGTGTCGAGGGCAAGATTGTGGAGATCAGCCACGAGGAAGTGCAGAAGGCAGCCGATGCCGTTCAGCCTCTCATGGCCGACATCATGCGCGAGATGATTCGCCGTTCGTGAAAACAAACCAAATTAACCGTACAACCCCAAATATGAAACACATTTCCATCTTTGCTCTGATGCTCTTTGCAGCCTTGTCGGCTCAGGCACAGCGCGTTAGCGAGACCGTTGCCCTGTCGAAGGCCAGTCAGTTCTTTCAGTCACAGCGCACGGGCGCCCATCATGGTGCTCCCAGCATGACTACTCCCGAACTGGCCTATACGGCCGAGACGAAGGGTGAGGCCGACTTCTATGTCTTCAACCGTTCGGCCTCGTCCGAGGGCTTTGTCATCATCAATGCCGACGAGGCGGGTACACCCATCCTGGGCTACAGCATGTCCAGCACCTTCAAGGTCGACAGTCTGCCCGACAACATGCGCTGGTGGATAAGCCAGTATCAGAAGGCCAGGGCCTATGCGGCTCCCAAGTCCGGGCGTGTCAGCATCCCCGACCTCATCCTGACCAAGTGGAACCAGACCGATCCATACAACTCGCAAATTCCGACGCTGGGGCCCAGTCACGAAAAGCTTGTGACGGGATGTACCGCCACGGCACTGGCACAGGTCATGAAGTACTGGGAGTACCCCACCAAGGGTGTCGGTTCGAACAGCTATTCCATCCGTTATAACAGCACCTACAATGTCACCTTCTCGGCCAGTTTCAGCAATACGACCTACGACTGGGCCAACATGCTGAACGAATATTCTGATGGTTACACCCCAGCGCAGGCCAAGGCCGTAGCTTTGCTGATGTACCATGCCGGTGTGGCCGAGAATTCCTCTTATGGCCAGTCCTCAACCGGCGGTACGTCGGCTGCGACCACCGCCATTGGTCCTGCCCTGCTCAAGCACTTCGACTACGACAAGGGTATGCGTTACGACAAGCGTGACGACTATACCGATGCGGCCTGGGAGGAGATGATATACAACGAGTTGAGCAAGGGACGCCCCATCGTATACAGCGGCAGTAATCCCAGCAATCCCAATTCCGGACACTGCTTCGTTTGCCACGGCTACAATGCCCAGAACGGACTCTATGCCATCAACTGGGGATGGGGAGGCTATGCCGACGGCTACTTTGCACTGACCGGCACCGACGCCCTCCTGCCCAACTACTCCGGTACGGGTGGTGGAAACGTGGACGAGGCTTACAGTGCAGGACAGAGCGTCTACACGCATATTCAGCCGAACAAGGGCAACGGTTACGAGTACCGCTTCTGTGCCAAGGAACTCTCTGTTGTTCCCTCTTCTGGTGCCCAGGCTGCTTCTTACACCATCAACCGTGGCAGCACGGTGGGCAGTGGCGAGATGAAGGACGGCGAGTTCAAGCTGAATATCCCCCTCTTCAGATGTGTTAGTTTGCCGTCCACTACCTATGACTTCGGTGTAGCCTTCCGCAATGTAGCCACCGGACAGGTGTATTTCTCCGACAGATTCACGTATACTGGCCAGGTTAACTTGGGAGATTATTATACCAACAGATCCTACAGCTTTAATTCAAGTGCCATTCCCTACAATGGCACGTACGAGGTACTTCTGGCCATCAAGCCGGAGGGGGGAGAGTGGACCGCTGTTGACTATACGGGCGATCCCACCATGTTGTCGCGCATGACGGTCAAGGGTGGCACGAATGCGGAGCGTGCAGAATTGCCCATCACGCTGCCTCACGACCAGCTGCAGGTCAGCAAGACGATGACGGTGCAGTATCACGACAACTATAAGGGTAGCCTCACGTTCACTTCGTCCAACCCCAGCGTGGCCACCGTCTCCAGTGCGGGTGTCATCACGGCTCTCAGCGAGGGTCAGACTACGATTACCGTCAAGGCTGCCGGTGACGGCAACTTCCTGCCCACCACGAAGAACCTTACGCTCAACGTCACCAAGCACGTCACCTATCCTGTGGCGTTTGAGTGTACGGCGACAGAACTGCATGTGGGCGAGACTGCAAGCTGTAAAGTAAGTAACCCCATTTATGGAGGTCAGGTGACTTATAGTGTACTCCCCGAAGGAATTGTGAGTGTGGATGCGAATGGCAATATCAAGGCCCTTTCGGCAGGAAGTGCTACTATCACGGCAACGGCTTACGGTCATGGCGATTACCACTCCACAACTCAACATCTAACCCTCCATGTTCTTGAGGCTCGTCCTGCTCAGGTCGCCGGTCTGTGTTTCTACGACAATCCTTACGTTGGTACCGGAAATATCTTCTTGCCCAGCGATTGCAATGTTAGGATGCAACTCATCAATACGGGTGCTGCGGATGCTACGTGCTATGTGGCATTCAAGGCAGACGGTGGTGGTTATCATGCTAATATAGATTGCAAGAAAGGCGGTGTGATAGAAAATCATGGATTAAGTCTTTCTAGTATAGTTTCTGAGTTTACTCCCGGCAAGTTCTATACCATCGAGTTCTATCTTGATGAGGAACACACGAAGCCTATGAACGTACCTTCCATCCGCTTCTACTATGCCAAGTCTGACCAACCCACCATGGGCGAGTTGATACAGGTCATCAAGGCTGCCAAGGAGCAGGGCAAAATCAAGAAGGCACTTATCCGTGCGTTGGCGGACAAGGTACTAAAGCGTTAAAAAACAAAAATATGGAAATATCACAACTCGGTGAGTTCGGCCTGATAAAGCACCTCACCCAAGACATCAAACCGCAGAACGAAAGCACGCTCGTAGGCGTGGGCGACGACTGTGCCGTGATGCAGTACCCCGAAGGACAGCGAGTGCTCGTCACTACCGACATGCTCATGGAGGGCGTGCACTTCGACCTGCAGTACACCCCCATGAAGCACCTTGGCTACAAGTCGGCCATGGTCAACCTCAGCGACGTCTATGCCATGAACGGCACGCCCCGTCAGCTCGTGGTCAGCGTGGCACTGGGCAAACGTTTCAAGGTGGAGGATCTCGAGGACTTCTACGACGGACTGCGCATGGCTTGCGAGGCGCACAAGGTAGACCTGGTAGGCGGCGACACCACTTCGTCGATGACGGGGCTTGCCATCAGCATCACCTGTATCGGTGAGGCTCGTCCCGAGGACGTCGTGCTGCGCAGCGGTGCCAAGTCCACCGACCTCATCTGTGTCAGTGGCAACCTTGGTGCGGCCTACATGGGACTCCAGCTTCTGGAACGCGAGAAGGCCATCTACAACGAGCAGTATCAGGAGGCCAGGCGCAAGGGGCAACCCTTCGAGGCCTCACAGCCCGACTTCTCCGGTCGTGAGTATCTGCTCGAGCGCATCCTCAAGCCCGAGGCTCGTCGCGACATCATCGAACGGCTGGCTCAGGCCGGCATACGTCCTACCAGCATGATGGACATCAGTGACGGTTTGTCCAGTGAGCTGATGCACATCTGCGAGCAGAGCAAGGTGGGGTGCCGTGTCTACGAGGAGCGCATCCCCCTCGACTACCAGACGGCTGCAGCGGCTGAGGAGTTCAACCTCAACGTCACCACCTGTGCCCTCAACGGAGGCGAGGACTACGAACTGCTCTTCACCGTTCCCCTCACGATGAACGATGCTGTCAGCCAGTTGGAGGACATCCGTGTCATCGGCTACATCACCCCCGCCACCGAGGGTAGCAAACTCATCTGCCGCGATGGCAGCGAGTTTGAGCTCAAGGCGCAAGGGTGGAATCCGTTGAAAGGGGAGGAATAGCGTTGAAAAAAAAAGACCTCAGGGGAGTTGCCTCCCTGAGGTCCTACAGATATAAGAGAATATCAATGAGAGCGGTGAGGTCGGCGATGCTGACTTCACCGTTTCCGTTTACGTCACAGGCCGGCGTTTCGGCATCCAGGCCCAGAAGGACGTTGATCAACAGCAGCACGTCATCCTTGTTCAGGTTGCCATCGTCGTTGATGTCGCCGGCAATGGGGAGACGTCGGATGACGAAGTTGTCGAATGCAAGGATGTTCTCGTTGTCGCCATCGGGATGATGAGCCCGCAGACCCACCTTCACGGGCGTCTCGCCGTCCGACTCCATCTGGATGCTTACCGTCTGCCACTGGTTGGCTGCGGTCACACCCTTCTGTGCCTGGTCGGCATACACCACACCTCTGCCAGTGAGGCTTGCGTAGACGTCAGCACACAGTTCGTAGCGTCCCTTCTTGAGCAGCAGATCCTGGTGATAGCCAATAATGGAGCTGCCCCAACGCTGGCGCATCCACATCGTCTGCTTGCCTCCCTTGCTGTTCTGGGCTTTGGAGGCAAAGAACTGGCTGTAGTACAAGTCGCCTGACTTCAAGGCCGTGATGTCGTTTTCGTTGCGGGTTGAGTAATCCACCGTCCATCCCTGTGGCACGTAGATAGCCCTGTCCGGGGAGACACCACTTCCGCTCAGCACCGTGTATTGACCCTCAAAGTCGGCATTCTCCAATGCAGCCTTGACGGGGCCGAGGTCAAAAGGGAGGCTCTGTGCTTCGCACACCTCCTTCTGTGTGAGTGCTATGTCGTAGACCACGAAGTCGTCGATTGTGCCCACGAAGTCAACGTTCGAGGCAGCTACGCTTGCGTTGTCCCACCATTGCGTGCGACCGATGTAGTTGCGAGCGTCGCCGGCCGATTCGCAGATCATGTAAGGCTCGTTCTGGTTGGCTGTGCCTGAGGCGTCCTGCACACCGTCGACGTAGATGGTAGTGGTCTTCGAGGCAGCATCGAAGGTAACGGCCAGCTTGTACTCCTTGCCCGCGGTCAGAGCCGTCTTGGCATTGACCATCGTCGTCGTGCCACCGTTCAGTTTTATTCCCGCACTCAGGGCATTGGCGCGCAGGAAGAGCGAGTTGCCCGATCCCGCACCGAGGTCATACAGACGGGGAGCGTTGCTCAGTGCCGAGGGGGTGACCGTCAGGAGCACCGTGTAGGAACGCAATCCTTCCAGCAGTCCCTCGTCCACAAGGGCGTAGCCGTTGGTGCTGAATCCCGTAGCCGTGTTCTTCGTCAGGTCCAGCTTGCCGTCCGTCAGCTTGGCCGAACCCTTGAGCGTGAGTCCCGTGTCCTTGCCCTCGAACTCGAAGCGGGCACGCACGTTGTCGCTGATCTTCCTGGGACGAACCGCCACGTCGAACTGGCGCGTCTTGCCGTTCACGCTGGCCGTCAGTGTCACCTTGGCCGCAGTCACCTTGGGCAGGTTCACAATGCCCGTGGGCGAGATGACATCCTCGTGGCTCGACGTCCACGTGATGGCTTTACCGCTTGCCGTGGCTGTGGGCAGAACGATGTCCGTTACGATGTTTTTTTTTACGCTGATGCTCTCCAGTTCCTGGTCCGCAATCTTGGCCTTGACCATATCTTGCGTCAGGCACGAAGTGGTCAGCTCGGGCTTGTCGGACGTTACCTGGCTTGCCAGTTTCGGTGTGCCTGCAAGGCTCGTGCCCGTATAGGCTATCTTTATGTCGATGAGGCCATTGACATAGACCGTCAGGAACTTGCCGTCGCAGGTCAGCGTCAGGTTGAACTTGCCCAGCTTCGTCTTCGAGTACCACTTGCCGTCCGTCGTAGCCGCATCCTCCGTCTGCCAACTGTCGGCCGTGCCAAGCACGTTCTGGCTGGCGTAGGTGGTGCCGTTTATCTTGACGTAGGCATGCTGGTCGGCCGCGTTCACACCATAGACGAGGTTGCCCAATGTCAGCAGGTCGCCCTTGTAGTTGGAAGGGTCGATGCTGAGGTTGTTGAACATCAGCGTGGCGCCCTTGCCTGCCTTGAGGTTCCTGGGCAGCTCCGTCTCAGCCATGATCGAGGTAGGGTAGCCCAACTTGTAGGTGGTGTTGACAATCCAATAGTAGTAGTCGCCGTTCATCCAGGTCAGACGCAGCTTGTCGGCTCCGTCCTTGGCATTCTTCGTGCCCTCGATGACGAAGGGACGTGCGTTCGATTTGGTCGAACCGCTCGTTACGGCCTCCGATGCGGTTACCTTGCCAGCCTCGTCGAGCGTGTATTTCCATATCTCGTGGATGCCGTTTACAGGCACACCGCAGTACACCGTGTTGGGTTCGTCGCGGTCGATGGCCATGCCCGACGAGTAGCAGTTCTCCGTGTTCGAACTGTGGTGGAAGTACTTGCCGCCGTTGGCCACGAAGCTTACGTTCCACTTCGAACCTGTCCACTTGGCATAGTAGTAATCGTGGTTCTGCTTGTCCTGGCTGATCTTGGTCATGCCGATGACGGGATTCCCCTTCGTGTCGAAGGCCATGTTCCATATCCAGTCGCGGCGGTCGGCCGTGGCATCCACCACGGTAGCGGGATAGGACGTCTTGTATGCGTCCGTCTTGTTGACATTGAACTTGCCGCTGGCCACCGTCGAGAGTTTCTTGCCGTTCAGGTCGTAGAGGCATTTGTCGTTCACGTCGAAGACGTTGCAGTAGAGCCAGTTGGGGTACTCGTTGTCGGGGTGTCCCGTGGTGTAGGCCAAGTAGATCTTGTCCTTGCCGTTGCTCATGTACTTGGCGTAGGGACGTGACCCCGTGGACTGCACCATCTGGTAGGGACCCCACGTGAACCGTATGTCGTCGTTCTCGTCGGGCATACTCATCTGTGCCACGGTGGGGTGCCATCCGATTCCTCGCCAGCACATGTAGATGTGGTCGGGGTCATCGCTCAGGATGTAGGGGTTGGGGTAGGTCGTGTTGTTGGCCGTGGCCAGTCGCTTTTCCTCGCCCAGGCAGGTGATGTCGCCCGGCAGACGCGAGATGCGGTAGTAGAAACAGGGCTCGTCCGTATGGCGCGAGTAGATGATCATGATGCGCTCGTCGGGCAGCACCAGGAAGGAGGGGTTGTCGTGGTCATCGGGCTGGAACCAGCTGCGTATGAGCACTTCGCTCGTCGTTCCCGTCTTCCAGTCCACCTGCGTGGCCTTGATGCTGCCATGGCGGTCGATGTAGCCGATGTAGGTTGCGTTGATGGTTCCGCTCTCGTTCTCGTAGTGCATGGCGCGTGGGTCGGCAAACCAGCACCAGGCGCCCTCATCAGCCACCGTCTGGCCGGAGAAAGCACGCTGCTGTGCTGAGAGAGTCATGCAGCACAGCCATCCCATTACCATTAATAACGTCTTGAATTTCATGGTCGTTGTTCTGTTAGTTAGTTTGTAATTGTATTGTCCGATGTTGTTTTTGCAATGACATGATTGTGCAAATTAACATAATGCAAAATTACACAATTCTTGCTGAACTTCCAAAGGAATGGGCTTTTTTTTGCATTTCATGTAGATATGTCGGACGCTTTGCTTGGTGACACATACGCAAAAATGCCAAAAGCCCACCCGATAGTGAAAGCTTTTGGCATTTCTTGTTAATAATAAATAATGTAAACCTCGCTTGTCGGGGATTTACTTCATTGTATTATTGCCATATTGGGGTGGGTGCGCAAAGGGCAGAACCTGTGGTTTGCTTCCCTTGGTTGCGTTTTGCGTTGCAAAGATAATGAATAAAATCAGAAAACGAACATGTTGAGGCGATATTTTTATGGTTTGGAGTCGATTTCGTTTGAATTCAGTTGTACGAACGGGAATGTCTAAGTAGCCCTTCACCCTTCTATTTCTCCTAAAAGGGGTGAAAAGGGGGCGTTTTGGAGAAATAAAGAGGGTGATTCTGTTTCTTCAGGAAGTGCTTTTCTGTGTGTTTTGCAGGTGCTTATCGTGATTTTTTCAGCACAAAGGCGCGGAGGGCAAGGCCGAGGAGGGAACCGAGGATGGCACCGATGGCGTCGGCCACGAAGTCCCAGAAGTCGCCACTGCGGCAGGTGGTGCAGTAGGCCTGGACGAGTTCGAGGAGGCCGCCGAGGAGGGCGGAGCAGACGAGGCCGAAGAAGAGCAGGTGGGGGAGGGGCTTGCGGTGGTGCTGACGGCATTCGCTGCGGGCCATCTCGAACCAGCATACGAGCGACCAGCCTCCGTACATGACGAAATGTACCCACTTGTCGGCCAATGGCACTTCGGCCAACTGGGGCATCTCGGGGAAGGGTAGCACGGATAGGAGAACGATGGCAAAGGTGGTGAGGAGCGTGAGGGGATAGTATCGCATAGATGTGCTGTTTTGTTATGGAAATTGATGAATTTGTTATAATTTAGTAGGTATATCTTGTGAATTATGATTATTTCGTTGCAAAAGTAATGAAATAATTGTATTTTTGCAAAGTTTTTCAGGAAAATCTTAACAACATGGCGGAATCGAGAGGTAATTTTACTAGCAAACTGGGTGTGGTGCTGGCTTCGGCCGGCAGTGCTGTGGGACTGGGCAACATCTGGCGCTTCCCCACGGAGACGGGCAAGAACGGCGGTGCCGCCTTCATCCTGCTGTACCTGTTTTTCGTGCTCTTCCTTGCCCTGCCCGTGATGGTGAGCGAGTTTGTCATCGGTCGCCACTCGAGGACCAACACGGTGGAGGCGTACCGCAGGATGGCGCCCGGAACTCCCTGGCTTGTGATAGGACTGATGGGTGTCCTGTCTGGCTTCCTCGTGCTGTCGTTCTATAGTGTGGTGGCTGGCTGGACGCTGGACTACTCGCTGCTCTCGCTGACCGGCATGCTGTCGGGTCAGGGCAACTATGAGAGCATCTTCGGCAGCTTCGTGAGCCATCCGTACCGTCCGGTACTTTTCGTGCTGCTCTTCCTCTTCATCACGCATGTCATCGTGGCGCGTGGCATCGAGACGGGCATCGAACGGTTCAGTAAGCTGATGATGCCGTTGTTGCTGGGTATCATCGTGCTGCTGGTGGTGCTGAGTGTGACGATGCCGGGAGCGGGCGAGGGGCTGCGTTTCCTGCTGCAACCCGACTTCTCGAAGGTGACGCCACAGGTGGTGTTCAGTGCCATGGGACAGGCCTTCTTCTCGCTGTCGGTGGGCATCGGTTGCCTGGTGACGTATTCATCCTATTTCAAGAAAGATACAGCCCTGATGAGCTCGGCGCTGAACGTCTGCCTTATCGATACGATGGTGGCCATCCTGTCGGGCTTCATCATCTTCCCCACGGTCTTCTCGGCCGGTATGCAGCCCGATGCAGGCCCTGGGCTGGTGTTTGTGACGCTGCCCAACGTCTTCGACAAGGCCTTCGTACAGATGCCGCTGCTGGGCGACGTGTTCAGCATCCTGTTCTACATGCTGCTGCTGTTGGCCGCCCTGACGAGCAGCATCTCGATGCACGAGATCAGTACGGCCTTCATCCGTGAGCGCTTCAAGCTGTCGCGCCACCGGGCTGCCTGGATCGTGACGCTGACCTGTCTGGTGCTGGGCACTTGCTGCTCGCTGAGCTTCGGACCGTGGCAGGATGTCAAGATACTGGGCGACATGGGTTTCTTCGACCTCTTCGACTTCCTCACGGCCAAGTTCTTCATGCCGTTGGGTGGCATCGGCATCTGCCTGTTCGTAGGGTGGCGGATGAAGAAGGAGGACGTGCGCAATGAGTTGACAAACGGAGGCCAGCTGAGGGTTCCCCTCTATGGGTTGTTCCTCTTCCTGGTCCGTTTCGTGGTGCCCGTGCTCATCAGCCTGGTGTTCGTGAACGAGTTGAGAAGCTGACTTCTCACCTCCTTAACTCCCGAATAAAAAATACATATTATGTCAGAAACAAGAGGACATTTTACGAGTAAGTTGGGTGTGGTGCTGGCTTCGGCGGGCAGTGCCGTGGGACTGGGCAACATCTGGCGTTACCCCACCGAGGTGGGCCACAATGGTGGTGCTGCCTTCATACTCATCTATCTGGTCTGCATCGTGCTCATTGGTGCCCCCATCATGCTGAGCGAGTTTGCCATTGGACGCCATACCCACGCCAATACGGCTACGGCCTACCAGATGCTGGCTCCCGGCAAGTGGTGGCGCGTGCAGGGCGGCATCGGGGTGCTCGTGGCTTTCATCATCTATTGTTACTACATCGTCATTGCGGGCTGGACGCTGTTCTATGCCGTTGCCACGCTGGCTGGCATGCTGAGCGATCCCAATACGGATTTCTCGGCCTTCTTCGACAACTTCGTGGCTAACCCCTGGCTTTCGCTCCTCTTCACACTTCTCTTCATGGCCATCGTACATTATATTATTACGCGCGGTGTGCAGGAAGGTATCGAGAAATTCAGCAAGGTGATGATGCCTATGCTGCTGCTTATCATTGGTGTGCTGATGGTTTGTTCGTTCTCGTTGCCGGGGTCATCGGCTGGTCTGAACTACCTGCTCAACCCTGACTTCTCGAAGGTGAACACGAGTACCATCCTCTCAGCCATCGGACAAGCCTTCTATTCGCTGTCGCTGGCCATGGGATGCCTGTGTACGTATGCCAGTTACTTCCGCGACGATACCAACCTGCCCAAGACGGTGATGAGCGTCTGCGTCATCGATACCATTGTGGCCTTGCTGGCCGGCTTTATCATCTTCCCTGCCGTATTCAGTGTGCCGGGGCTGGAACCAGAGGCGGGTCCCGGACTCGTGTTCAAGTCGTTGCCATACGTCTTCACGCAGGCTTTTCAAGGCATGCCTTGGCTGGGCTACATCTTCTCGTTCCTCTTCTACATCCTGCTCTTCCTGGCAGCACTGACCAGTGCCATGTCGCTCCACGAACCCGTAACGGCCTACCTGCACGAGACGCGCCGGATAGACCGCAAGCGTGCTGCCATGCTCGTCTCGCTGACGTGCACCACGCTGGGCATCCTTTGCTGCCTCTCCAATGGCGTGCTGAGCGATATCAAGATCTTCGGGATGACCCTCATCGACCTCTTCGATGCAGTTCCGGCCAAGTTCCTTATGCCTTTGGGCGGCATCATCATCAGTCTCTTTGCCGGCTGGTATCTGGACCGCACGTTGCTGCGCAACGAGATTACCAACCACGGCAAGCTCTCGTTCCGCTTCTTCAGCCTTTACATCTTCCTGTCCCGTTGGGTCATTCCCGTGGCCATCGGTCTGGTCTTCATCAACCAGTTCCTGGATCTGTAGTGGGTAAGGGAAGTGAGGCTACTGCACGATGCGTATGCCGTCAGGGGCAAGCGTGACGAGGCGACGCTTGTAGAGGTCGCCTACGGCCTTCTTGAAAACCTTCTTGCTGACCCCGAATACCTGATAGATGTCCTCGGCAGGAGACTTGTCGCAGAGTACGGTGTGGCCTCCGTTGTCCTTGAGGTACTGTAGCAGCACCTCGCTGAAGTCGGCCACAGCAGCCTGTCCGGGAGGGGAGAGGCGCAGGTCGAGTTTTCCGTCGGGACGCACCTGTGAGACGTAGGCTGTGGCGAAGTCGCCGGTACGCAATTTGCGGAACACCTGGTCGTCGTACAGCAGTCCCGCATAGCGGTTGTTGACGATGACCTTCAGGCCGAGGTCCGTCTTCTGCCAGACGAGTACCTCCACCTCGTCTCCTACCTGATAGGGTGGGTAGGAGTCGTCGATGTAGCGCTCCACCTTGGCACTGGCCATGATACGGTAGCTCTCCTCGTCCAGATGGACGTGCACGATGTAGCTCTTCCCCTTCTGCATCTTCATCTTCTGCTCGCGGAAGGGTACGAAGAGGTCCTTCATCAGTCCCCAGTCGAGGAATGCCCCGAACTGGTTGACCCACGCCACCTCGAGGAAAGCAAAGTCGCCCACCTGAGCGTAGGGCTCTTCTGTCGTGGCTACAATCCTTTCTTCCTGGTCGAGGTAGACGAATACCTCGACCTCATCGCCTATTTGTGTATTTTCGGGTATGTATTTTGATGGCAAAAGTATTTCGCCCAGTTTCCGTCCACCATCCAGATAGAGTCCAAAGTCTACCTGTTTGACAACTCTCAATCTATTTATTTTACCTAATTCAATCATATATATATTATTGTGGTATATTAAAATAATATTAAAATAATATTAAATCTTTTTCGTCTGCGGTATCGTGGGGCTTAAGGGAGTGTGATTAGAAGCTTATGAAGGTGGCCTTGTGTTCTTCCTGGTCGTAATGGTACAATTCTGATTGAATGCCGTGAGGCCCAAAGTTCATCAGCATGCAATCAGACTTGTTGAATAGCAAGCAGTAGTTGAATAATTGGCCTCTATGTTCGGGCAATATGGTTTTGGTGCTTTTTAATTCAACGATAAAATCATCGTTAATAACAAAATCCATTCGATAGTTTTGTCTTATTCTCCTACCTTTGAAGAAGCATGGCAAATCCTTTTGGCGTAATACATCATAGCCTTTGTCCGTCATGAGTAGTTCTAATGCCGCTTCGTATACGCTTTCGCTAAACCCGTAATGGTATTCTTTGATAATCTCGAAGGCGCATCCCCTGAGGTCGTAAACTAACCTTTGCAGATCCATCTGTTCCATGTCCTGCGTAATTACCTTTTAATATTTTTTTAAATAAGTTAGTGAACAAATTTATTTTTATAATTATTGTGGTAAATTAAACTAATATTAAAATAAGATTAAACCTTGAAAGTGTCACAAAATGGAGTTTAATATTTTTTTAATATAATTTTAGTATACCATTATAAAAATCATT
>JAZLFZ010000061.1:0-4103 GCA_045616065.1 Bacteroidaceae bacterium
CATGAGCATCAAGGGCCATGCTGCATTGCTCTGGATGAACGGGATGCGACGCGTGCGGATCATGTGGACGATGAGTGTCTGCGAGAGCAATCCCTCGATGAACCAACCACTCTGGAACAACGTCTGTGCTTCAGGACTCTGGCAACCGAAGACATACCACATCAGCAAGTAGGTAGCTATGTCGAAGATGCTGCTGATGGGGCCGATGAAGATCATGAAGCGGGCGATGTCGCTGCTGTCCCAACGGCGTGGCTTCAGTAGGAATTCCTTGTCCATCTTGTCAAACGGAATGGCTGTCTGCGAGATGTCATAGAGCAGGTTCTGGATGAGCAGATGGATGGAGAGCATCGGCAGGAACGGCAAGAACGCAGAGGCTGCGAGTACGGAGAACATATTGCCGAAGTTGCTCGATGCTGTCATCTTGACGTACTTGATGATGTTGCCGAATGTCTCACGACCAGCCAGTACACCCTGTTCCAGCACCATAAGGTCTTTCTCCAAGAGAATGATGTCGGCACTCTCCTTGGCAATATCAACGGCAGAATCCACCGAAATACCGATGTCCGACTGACGCAATGCAGCTGCATCGTTGATGCCATCGCCCAGGAAGCCGACCGTATTGTCCTGCTCCTGAAGCAGCGTGATAATCTCCGTCTTCTGGTGAGGCGTAAGCTTGGCAAAGATGCAGTTATCACGCACGGCTACGCGCTTCTCCTCATCAGTCATCTGTTCGAACTTGGGACCTACAACACATGCTGTGTTTGTAATGCCAACCTGCTCAGAGATAGTGCTGACCACGGCATCATTGTCACCACTCAGCACCTTCACTTCCACACCAGCTTCGTGCAACTGACGGATAGCCTCCGCTGCCGATTCCTTTGGAGGATCGAGGAAAGCGAGATAGCCAATGAGAACCATATCCTTCTCATCATCAACACCGAACTCACCAGCCTTGAACTTCGTTCGAGCCTGCTCACGCTCGGCAGAATTCAAACATGTTTGATTCTGCTCTCGCTCACTCGCAGCCTTATCCAGATAAGACTTCTGTGCAACAGCAAGCACGCGCATGCCTTGGTTGTTCATCTGGTGGACAATCTTGATAGCCATGTTGCGAAGGTTGCCACTCATGCCAATCACCTGACCATCCATTTCGCAATGTGAGCAGATGCTGATCATTTCCTCTACTGCACCTTTGGTGATAATCTGACGCTTACCATCCTGGCCCTCAAGTACAACCGACATGCGGCGACGGTTGAAGTCGAAAGGAATCTCGTCAATCTTCTTGTAGTCCTCGGTCACAACGTCCAGCGGTTTTCCTTTCTCGTTGACGTGCTCCACGATGGCCTTATCCATCAGATTCTTCAAACCGGTAGAAAAATAACTGTTGAAGAATGCGTGTCGAAGGATTCGGCGTGACTTGTCCTCGCTGCCATCGGCATTGATATACTTCACCAACACAACTTTATCGCGTGTCAGCGTACCCGTCTTATCGGTGCAGAGAATGTTCATCGCACCGAAGTTCTGGATGGCATTGAGGTCCTTCACGATAACCTTCTTCTTCGACATCTTCACAGCTCCCTTGGCAAGGTTGGCCGTCACAATCATAGGCAGCATCTCCGGCGTAAGACCGACAGCCACACTCACGGCAAAGATGAACGCCTCAAGCCAGTCGCCCTTCGTGAAGCCGTTGACCATGAACACGAACGGTACCATGATGAGCATGAAGCGGATGAGCAGCATCGATACCTTCGTGATACCTTTGTCAAAAGCCGTCTCTGCTCTGTGTCCTGCTATGCTCTTGGCAATGCTGCCGAGGTACGTCTGGTTGCCTGTTGCGAACACAATACCGCGAGCCGTACCACTTACCACATTAGAGCCCATGAAGGCGAGGTTGTCGAGGTCCACGTCGCTTCCTTCATCAGCATTGCAAAGAGGTGTCTTCTCTATCGAATCGCTCTCTCCTGTCAGCGACGACTGACTCACGAAGAAGTCCTTTGTCTCCACGCTACGCAGGTCGGCAGGAACCATGTCGCCGGCACTCAGCAACACGATGTCGCCCGGCACAAGTTCCTCCACAGGAATCTCACCACTCTCGTTGTTGGCGCGCTCCACGTAGCACGTGTTCTTCACCATCTTGAGCAACGCATCGCTGCTGCGACCCGCCTTCAACTCCTGCACAAAACGCAGAATGGCCGAGAACACCACCATCGTACTTATTATAATAATGGTCGTCCAATCCTGTTCGCCCGGTTCTGCCAGCACCACATCGAGGATGAATGAGATAAGGATCAGCGCCGTCAGCACACCGATGAACGGATTGATGAACGCCGACACGAACAGCTTCATCGGATTGGTACGTTCTTCGTGCACCACGATGTTCTCGCCAAACTTCCGGCGTCGTTTCTCCACATCGTGCTCACTCAATCCCCGTCTGTGGGCATAGAGTGCGCTATAAACATGTTCCAACGACTGGCGAGATGCAAAGCGTGCATACTCGCTGTTGTAGACAGCCCTCGTCATGGGGCTCCTCTTGAAATTGAAAAGGTTCTTCATCATTCTTTTGTTCCTTTCTTTTTCAATAAGTGAGTCCACTATAAAAAGTACATCGAAAATGGCACACTTGCTAGATTTGCTTACAATCTGTAATTTGATTGAACGCACTTTTGAAGACGTTCAAAAGTCGACGCAGAGACGCAGAGTTTTAAGTAGATTAAGAGGCAAAAATAGAGAAAATCTTTGCGTCTCTGCGTCTTTGCGTTATAAATTGAAAGCACGTTGACTTTTTATAGTGAACTCATAAGTTAAACAATCGGTTTCTGAAATCGGATGCAAAGGTACAGCCATCACGGGAAAACACCCGTTAGAGAATCATTAGAACGGTATTAGAATGTCGTTAGAGGTTTTCTAATATAATTTTAATACTCATAACACTACATTTCTGAAAAAAAACATCTACCTTTGCACTCGCAATGCATACCATATTAATAATAGAAGACGATCAGCGACTTGCTTCTTTGCTCCAGACGGGCATTGAGGAAGCTGGGCATCATGTGCTGTTGGCGTATGATGCCGAGATGGCTTTGCGACTCATAAAAGCCTCTCCCCCCGCCCTCCCCGATAGGGACTTCGGACTTGTTTCCGAATGTAGAGCCATTGGCCTTGTTATTAGCGATATCATTCTACCGGGAATGAGCGGCATTGAGCTGTGCAAACGCATAAAGGAGGTGATGCCAGATGTGCCCATCCTGATGCTTACCGCACTCGGAACTACCGACGACAAGCTGGAGGGCTTCGATGCCGGCGCTGACGACTACATGACCAAGCCGTTCGACTTCCGGGAACTGTTGGCGAGAATTGGCGTGCTGCTAAGGAGGAGAAGTCCCTCCCCTACCCTCTCCGTCAGGGAGGAAGTCGAGTACGCTGACATTAGGCTCAACCTTACCAAGCACGAATGCTCGCGCGGCGGCGTACCTATCCATCTCACGCCCAAGGAGTTCGCGCTCCTGCAGTACCTGATGGAGAATGCCGGACGAGTGGTGAGTCGCGTGGAGATTCAGGAGAAGGTTTGGCATACGCACTTCGATACGGGCACAAACTTTATCGATGTGTATATCAACTATCTGCGCCGCAAAATCGACAAGGACTTCTCGCCCAAACTCATCCATACAAAGCCAGGAATTGGTTTCATGTTGACCATAGAAGCTTAACCTGAACTATTCATAGTTTTTTGGTTTCTGTGGATTTCGTGTGAACGGAGTTAAATATCAACAAAGAAAAACCGAGCAAAAAACCGTAATGCTTGATTATTACATACAAGAGTCTTGGTTTTTATTTGGGTTTTTATCGGTTGATATTTCTTTTTCATACCATATCCGCAAGTACCAGTTTTTTTAACGCGAATTGCCGCAAATTAAACGCGAATTTTCGAAAATTTTCGTCTCATTCGAGATAATTCACGTTAAAAATGACTCCGCTAGAAAAAGTACATTAAAAATGCACATTTTGCTGATTTGCTTACAATCTGTAATTTGGTTGAACGCACTTTTGAAGACGTTCAAAAGTCGACGCAAAGACGCAAAGTTTTTAATGGATTTAGAGGCAAA
>JAZLFZ010000062.1:0-16351 GCA_045616065.1 Bacteroidaceae bacterium
ACTTACAGAAAACATACTGAACAACGAAAATGCTGCCAAGAAGTGCGCGGTGATGCTGAATGCATTGCAAGAATACGACAAGGCGGCATAGAGATTAATAATCAAATTAGACCACTCTCAAAGGGTGGGAAACTTTAGTTATTTTAATCTTAGGATTCTCTTTCCTTAATTGAGAAATTCTTACAACCTCAAAATTATAATTGGCAATTCCTCTTTGGGTGTTTTCTGATAGTGATTTCTTTGAACAATTATAATCCCAATTATCTCGGTTAGTTTTTATTCCGTTAGAATAAATTGATTCAAAGAATGTTCTAATGTTTGATTTGTCTGATTTGTCACCCAATAATACCAACTCATCAAACACTCCACCTCTCTGGTTAATCCAGTCATTCTTTTCGTTGGGTTCGATGTCTATCCACTTGATGAGGTCGGACGAGATGGAGCCAAAGCCCTTCACCATGGCCAGTTTCTGCTCACGGGTGAGGTAGTCGCCAATGTCGTGATAGTGGATATGAGCCTTGTTGTCGCGCTTGTCGGTTATCTTCTCGGGGTTTCTCACAAGGAAGGTAATCGTGATGGGAGTACGAGAGCCAAGGCCAAAGACACCATCACCCTCTTTGCGACGCTGCTCACCACTTGTTCGGCAGTTTCCACGCAGATTGAGCACATAGATGTCGGTAAACTCATTCTCGATGCATTGACGGAAGCCATCCTGTGCGTTGCCATCCAGCCAACCGCCATTGCTGATGAAGGCAATAACGCCACCATCATCGGTTACGTTTCCGTTCTCATCCTTGGTGGTCAGTCGGTCGGTGCTCCAGCGGAAGGCCTTGATGTAGGTATCGTACACAGAATTTTTGTTGGTTGCAGTTGAATGCTCCACATAACTGTTGGCAATATGTGCATCAAGTTTGCTGTACGAAAGGTTCTGTGCGTTGTCGTTGGCACTCTTCTGACCTGCCGAATAGGGCGGGTTGCCGATGATCACCTTCACGGGTGCCTTCTTCTGCTTCAACAGTCGTTCGGAGTTGACAGGGAAGAGCATGGAGAAGACGTCGCGGTCCTTGCCCTCGTTGAGCTGGAAGGTGTCGGTGAGGCAGATGCCATCGAAGGGCAGGTACTCCTCGCGCTTGGTCAGCTCGTGGAAGACGCTCTCAATGTTGATGTCGGCCACATAGTAGGCCAGCAGGACAATCTCGTTGCAGTGTATCTCGTTGCGGTACTTGCGTTCCAGGTCTTCGGGTCGTATGCAGCCACTCTGCAAGAGGCGCGTCATGAAGGTTCCCGTCCCCGTGAAGGGGTCAAGGATGTGCACGTTCTCCTCGGTCAGTGAGGTCTGGAACTCCCTTTTGAGGATGTCGTCGACGCTGTGGATGATGAAGTCCACACACTCCACGGGCGTGTAGACAATGCCCAGTCGGTCCACGGTCTTGGGGAAGGCACCCTTGAAGAACTGCTCGTAGAGGTTCTTGATGATGGTCTGCTTGCCTTCGAGGTTGTCTATCTCGCCCACGTTCATCTTCACGCTCTCATAGAAGCTGTCGAGCAGGGCGGTGTCCTTCTCGAAGGCCTCGTCGTGCAGGATGTCGAGCATGCGCTGCATGGAGACGCTGACGGCATTGTTGCGTACAAACTCGTAGTTCTCGAACAGGGCATCGAAGACGGGACGGCATATCATGTGCTGAGCCAGCATCTCGACAGCCTGCCCCGTGTCCACACTGGGATTGAGGTTATGCTGCAAGCCGCTGAGGAACTCCTTGAAGGGGGCTTCGTAACGCTGACCGGGGCCCACGAGTCGGCTGATGCGCTCGATGAACTTGGTGGCTACGACAGCCACATCCTTGGCCCAGTTCTCCCAGTAGAAGCGGTCGCCGCACTTCTCCACCAACTTGGCATAGATGGCACTCTGGTAGTCGCCGAAGTGGAACTCCAGCTGCTCGGCCACCTGCTTGTTGGTGAGCGTCTTGGCATCGTTGCCGTCGTTCGGGTCGCCACCCTCGCCCTGCTCCTTGCCTATGCCTATGCCACCGATGATGATCTTGCCGTCCTTATTGTTGTTGAGCTGTATCTTGTTGACCTCGGCATTGAAGCTGTCATCGTGGCTGCGCAGGGCGTTGAGAATCTGCCACACCACCTCGAAGGTCTTGTTGTTGTTCAGCGCATCCTCGGCCTTCACACCGGCTGGGGTGACGATGGGGATGATGATGTAGCCGTACTTCTTTTCGTCGGGCTCGCCCTTGCGGAAGTTGCGCATCACACGGCCTACCGACTGCACCACGTCCACCTGGCTGTTGCGGGCACTGAGGAAGAGCACGGCATCCAGGGCGGGCACGTCGACACCCTCGCTCAGACAGCGCACGTTAGTCACCACGCGGCACTCGCGTGGGTTGTCGCTATCATCGCGCAGCCATTGCATGATCTCGTTGCGCTCCTGGCTGTTCATCGAGCCGTCGATGTGACGGCAGTCCACACTGGCCACGCGATGATAGTCCACCTCGTTGAGGTTTTGGTCCAGCAGGCGGCTCACGATGGGCAGCGTCTTGGTCACCACCACACTTGTGCCGGGCTGGTTCTTCGACTTGCCCGTCTTGCCAGTGGCATTGCAGAAGGCTACGGCACGGCGCATTATCTTGGGGTCGGCCTCCCACGTCTTGCCCTCGTCGCCCTGCATGATTTTGGACAGGCCGTTGATGACGCCAATCAGTTTGGACGTGTCATCAAAGTTGTATTCCGTCATCTCGGGATTGGTGATGCGGGCAGCGATGTTCTTGGGCACGTCATCCTCGCCTACGGTCAGCACGAAGACCTTGTAGTCGGTCAGCAGGCCGTTCTGCACGGCGTAGGAGAAGTTGACGCGGTGTATCTCCTCGCCATAGAGGCTCTTGTCGTCCATGGAGCAGAGCAGGCAGTCCTTCTGCGTGGCCTGCACCTTGGCGTTGCTGTTGTAGAGGCGTGGGGTGGCCGTCATGTAGAGGCGCTTGTGGCCCTGCACGTTGTCGTTGCTGTGTATCTTGGTGAAGTTGCTCTCGTCCTTGCCGTCGGCTATGATGCCCGTGGTGCGGTGTGCCTCGTCGCAGATGATGAAGTCGAACACGCCATACTCGCCCTGGGTCTGGCTGAGTACCAGTTGCTGGGCATCGCGCACGGCATCGATGCTCTGGTAGGTGGAGAAGACCACGGTGAGCCCTTCGTGCTGGCGGTACTGATGCAGCTGGCGGGCCACGGTCTTGCTGTCGGTGCTGGCTGGGAGGGCCAGGTCGATGAGTCCGGCCATCGTCTCGTCGCTGTCGTTGGTGCTGCGCTGTGCCTTGTTGTCGGAGCAGATGCAGATGGCCTTGATGTCCTTCTTGGCATCTGCCATCCAGGCATTCAGGCTCTGCCCGAGGAGGCTGATGCTGGGCACCATGAAGAGGACGAGGCCCTTCTCGTCCAGCAGGCTCTCGGCCATGCGCAGGGCGGTGAACGTCTTGCCCGTACCACAGGCCATGATGAGCTTGCCTCGGTCGTTCTCTTTATAGTATTCGCGTGCCTTGCTGATGGCCTCCAGCTGGTGCTTGCGCAGCTGCTTGCCTTCGAGGCGGGCTGCCTTGCCGGTCATGCCGTCGTAGAGCTTCTGCCAGTCCACGGGGCTGTCCTCCAGCTCCTGTATGCCGATGCGGTTGACGGGTGGGTCTTGGTTCTTGATGGTCTCCTCGGCATGGGTTCCCCACTTGTGGGTGGTGCTTATCCACAGGCGGTGGCTGAACTGGGCCGACTGGAAGGTGTCCTCGTCAATGAACTTCTTGCCACTGGTGGCAATGAAGCTGTCCACGGCAGCCTTGTCGATGGTGGTGCTCTCCTGGTAGCACTTGCACTGGATGGCCCAGTACTCTCCGTATTCGGTCTTGGCCACGAGGTCGATGCCTATGTCGCTGCCGCCAAAGTCCTTGCGACCGGGGAACTCCTCCCACAACCACACGTTCTTCAGCTCGTTGTATCGGGGGTCGGTGAGCAACCACGCCTTCATGAGGCGTTCAAACTTGGTTCCCTTGTCCTTCTCGTTGAAGGCGGTGAGGCGGAACTTGCTGAGTATTTCTCTAAAGGTCATAAAAGATAACTTTTTATCTGGTTGCCTCCTTCCCCTCCCCGTCAGCGCTTCGCAATTTCCCAGGTTCCAAAGAGTCGGGATGAGGGGCGGGAGGCGGACTCTAATTGATTCCGTAGCAGTAGTGGCAGGGTCGTCGGCCCTTGCTCTGTGCCTCTTCGAGGCTGACGGTTTTGATGCGGGAGCCGCACCTCTGGAGGCCTTCGCATTGGCGGTTGTTATGGAAGCACTCGGCCGAGAAGCTGGTGCAGATGTAGACGGGGTTCTTGATCTCCGTGCACCCCGTCAGCATCACCACCAGCCACAACGCAGCAAGCCCACAGCGGACGGCGCGTCCGTTGCGGGCAAGGTGATGGAGGTGGGTGCAAAAAGAGGCACGAAGGGTTATGTCATCGCACGTCGGCGTGCGATTTATGGCTCCTTCAAGGGGGGGGCAATGACCTTGTTCGGCTCGCTATGGTACCTGT
This sequence comes from Bacteroidaceae bacterium, assembly GCA_045616065.1. GTDB lineage: Bacteria > Bacteroidota > Bacteroidia > Bacteroidales > Bacteroidaceae > Physcousia. The sequence goes on from JAZLFZ010000062.1 coordinate 4,552, forward strand.
TCATGTGTTCCGTGGTTTCGTTTTCGTCTGCAAAGGTAATAAATAATGTGCAGACGGCCAAGCGAGTGGGCAGGAAAAATGGAACGGGGGGGCAAATCTGCGCCCCTATAGTAATGTGCATGTAAATTTTGCATCTATGTGGTGCAAAATTGCCGTAATGGAGTGTTTTCTTGCCAAATCTTGTCAAAGTTGGCACGAAAATCATCTTTAATGAATAATATTTGAAGAAAATTAGTACCTTTGCGGTCATAGACCGCTTCCTCCTCCTTGCCGCTCGGCGACGAAGGAGACGCTTTCATAGGGGTCACAGGGACAGGTCGCGTTTACCCAGGCCTGGGTCAACGGACCCTGTCCGTGCGACCCTTCGACCCGCGCGACACCCTCCTCCCCAAACTCATGTCTGGTTAGATCAAGTTATAGAATCATTCTCCGATGAACGTAAAACGACCGAAATACATAGAAGGCGTAGGCTGGCGCTACGAAACGGAGCACACGATGACTCGACGCCATCACAGCCATCGATACAATGACGTGGGTACCTATCTGGTGACCCTCGTAGTGAAGGAACGCAAGCCCGTATTTGGCCACATCGAAGGCGACATCAAGGCAAGCCACAACAGCGCTGCCTACCCGTCCACAGTGCTTTCGCCATTAGGCGAAAGGCTTCTCCACGAAGAGCTGCCCAAGATGCACGCTGTCTATCCCATGGTGGAGATCTGGAGAGCCTGCATCATGCCCGACCACATCCACCTCATCGTGCGCATCAACGCACTGATGCCCCCAAAGAAATACCTCGGCAATGTCATTGGTGCCTTCAAGGGGGGCGTCAGTCGGGCGTGGGGCGAAGGAACGCTATTCGAGGATAACTACAACGACCGCATCCTGATGCGTGACGGTCAGCTGGAGAATTGGAAAGCTTACCTCCAGGCCAACCCCTTCCGATGGCTTGTCAGGCATGCCCACCCGGAGTTGATGCAGCGGTCGTTATGTTTAGAGATTGCTGGTGTGCGATACGGAGCATTCGGCAACTTCCTCCTGTTGCGGCATCCAGAGAAGGTACAGGTGTTCTTTCATCGGAGGATGGAGGATGACAGGCAGACACCAGCCTGTCAAGGACAGAAAATCCCTACTGAGCAGACCCTCTTCTGGGAGAATGAGCACCAGCGCCTCATGGAGATAGCCGCTCAGGGCGATGTGCTGGTGACTCCCGGCATCAGCGAATGTGAGAAACGCATCAAGAACGAGTGTCTGGCACAGCGCCATCGCCTGATACACATCCAGGATAAGCCTATCGGCAGGTATTGGAAGCCAGAACTGAGCCGCTTTGATGCCTGTGCCGCAGGTACGCTGCTGATACTTGCGCCCTGGCAAGAGGACCTCAAGGGCGATACGGACTATGAGCGCTTCCATAACCTCAACACACTGGCCGCCACCATCTGCACGCTCGGGGCCGCAGACAGCTTTACTACGACGAGAGGCTGACGCCTCACGAACAAGGGACGCCCGCGCCTCACGAACAAGGGACACCCGCGCCTCAAGAACAAGGGCCACCAGCGCCTCAAGAACAAGGGCCACCGGCGCCTCACGAACAAGGGACGCCCGCGCCTCACGTCCCTGTTTTAATGGCATCAGCCATTGACCAAGGGTCACAGGGACAGGTCGCCGTTGACCCAGGCTTGGGTCAACGGACCCGCTGTCCCTGCGACCCCCTGCGACCCTCTTTCTTCAGTATTTCTTCAGTGCCTTGCTTACCACCTTCGTGATGTCCTCGACGTTCACCTTGCCGTCCTCGTTGATGTCGCCGTCCTTGAGGGCGTTCTTGCGATGCTTCAGCTCATTGACGGTGGCTCGGAGCAACTGCAGTTCCGTCATGCCCTCTGTGCCCTCCTCGATGATGTTGCCGGAGTGGAAATAGTCCCAATGCTCATAGTCTTCCGCGCAGGTGAGGGGGACGTAGAGCTTTATGTCGCTTGCGATTTTGTAGTCGAAGATTCCGAAGCCATCTATTGTTGTGGGTGGAACCTTGACCTTGGAGTGTACCGTTTCTATGGCGAGGCAATTATGGCGAGGCACTCTGAGAATGCGTCGCGGCCGATGCTTTTGACGGATTCGCCGATGGTTACCTTGGTGAGGGCGGTGCACTCTGAGAATGCACCTTTTCCGATGGTGATGACGGAATAGGGGATGGTCAGCAGCTGGATGTTCTTGCAACGCGCGAATGCATAGTTGCCAATGCTGGTGACGGTTTTGTAGATCTCAGTAAAACGGAGCCTCTTGCAACCCCTGAATGCTTCGTCCCCAATGCTTTTGACACGGTAGTAGTACGCCCAGATGAGGTTGGTGCAACCATAGAATGTCCTTTCCTCGATGCGGGTGACGTTGTGAGGGGATGGTGACGGCACCGGAGTAGGAGCTGGCAGAGTAGTTGCCCGTCTTGTTGGTCACCTCGGCGGTCTTGGTGCCTGCGTTGAGGTTGTAGTAGATGTTGCCGATCTGGACATCGTAGGCGCTGGCGATCATGGGGACGAGCGCCAGGAGCAGGATGAGGATTTGTCTTTTCATTGCTGTTATGTTTTTTTTTGTTTATATTTGCATTAAGTCAGTCTTTATAGTTTCTATAGTCTCTATGGTTTCTATAGCTTCTATAGTCTCTATAGTCAGCCTTGGATAATCAGGGGAAGCTGTGTGCGCTTGGAATTTCCTTTACATTCCATTCTCTTTGCTTTGCCTCCGCAACTCTCTGATTATCAGCGTCTGAAAATCTCGCTACGGAAACAAAAAAATCCCGTAGCGGAATTTCTGAAAACTCGCTGCGGGATTTCTGAAAACTCGCTGCGGAAGAAGGCAGCGGGTGGGTGGGCGGTGCTTTGGAGTGCGAAGTTTCTTTACATTTACTTGTGTTCTTCCACGTCGATGCAGAACTCGTGGCAGAGGTATTGCAGGGCGCGGGGTGGGATGAACTTGTCCTGCGGACGGTAGCCCAGTTGCAGGAGGGCGGGACGGTGGCGCAGCATCCAGCGTTGGAGGGTGCGCTTCGAGACGCCGGCCATGTCGGCCAGCTCGTAGGTGTAGAGGGGTTTCATAGTGGTTATGTATGTGGTTCTGTGATGCGATGTATGTGGTTCTGTGATGCGATGTATACGGTTATGTGGTTCGTTTTTCGTATGCAAAGTTACAAAAAAATGAGGAGAAAGGCAAGCGAAAGACGATGAATAATCGCGACAGTGAGCGACAGTGCTGCGGTTCATGGCGACGGTGGGCGACGGACGGTGGCTGAGGGCGACGGAGGGCGACAGCGGCTGGGGAAAAGGTTGTAACTTTGCACTCGCAATCCGGAAAGCAACAGAGTTCATTAATCCAAAACAACAATCTTAAACCAAAACTAAAACTTACACTATGGGAGTACTTAATTATTCACGTTGTCTGCGTCGTAACCTTCAGGCACTCGACGCTCCTCTGAAGACCTATGCCCTGGCTCAGAGCCGTGGTCGCATGACTATCAAGGACATTGCCAAGCACATGGCCAACCACAACAGCCCTTACTCGGCGGGTGTCATCGAGGGTGTGCTGACCGATGCCACCTCTTGTTTCCACGAGCTCGTCACCGACGGCTGGATTCTCGATCTCAACGACTTCGGTACGCTGGCCTGCGTGCTCAAGAGCCGTGGCGTCTGCGAGAGCGAACCCGACCCCAAGACGGGCGTGAAGCCTGTATTCACCGCCTCGGACATCACTGGGGTTTACCTCAAGATGACGCCCGGACTGGTCTTCCGCAAGCTGCGCGAGCAGGTGACCCTCCACGAGGTGCTGACCCTCAAGGAGGTCCGCGAGGCTAACAAGGCCAAGCAGCTGCAGTATGCCAACGGCGTTGAGACGGAGACGGAGACAGAGACGGATGAGGAGGGCGAGTAAAAAAAAGAAAAAAAAGACTCTCCCCCTAACCCCCTCCCTTGAGGGAGGGGGAGCTACCGCGGAAACAATTATGAAGCGGTTCAGGGGGGGGGGGGTGATCCAACTAAACCTTAACTAAGTTATTGAACAAATTTATTTTTATAATTATTGTGGTAAATTAAACTAATATTAAAATAAGATTAAACCTTGAAAGTGTCACAAAATGGAGTTTAATATTTTTTTAATATAATTTTAATATACCATTATAAAAATCATTCTGTACAGTTACTTATGAAAAAGAAATATCAACCGATAAAAACCCAAATAAAAACCAAGACTCTTGTATGTAATAATCAAGCATTACGGTTTTTTGCTCGGTTTTTCTTTGTTGATATTTAACTCCGTTCACACGAAATCCACAGAAACCAACTAACTAATTTTATTCTGCTTTATTTCTTCTTCGGATTCTTGTTCCAATGGTATACCAAGTGCAGCATGGCGTAGTGGGGCAGGGAGCGGTACCAGGTGATGGTGCGGCCCTGGGCGTTGACCTCGTACTGGGTGTTGGAGAGCTGGTTCAGGAGGTCGAAGGCCTCGATGCGGGCAATGAGCTTGCCCTTCAGGAGGGACTGCGAAAGGGAGGCATTCAGCACGAAGTCGTCGGTGTTGAGCTCGCTGCTGCCATAGCCACGGCGGCTGTACATAGTGGCATCCAGGGAGAGGGTGGTCTTCCATTTGGGGATGGTGTAGCGCCCGTTCAGACCATACTGATAATCAAGGGCGTTGAGGGTCTCGAAGTCGAGCATACGGCCCTGCGAGTGACGCCAGTTGATGCTGGCCGTGGCACGGAGGTTCAGGGCGTCCTTATTATATTGTACGTATGCCTTCTCGCCCACGGTCAGGGTGTTGACGGCATTGAGGTGGCTCATCGTTTCACCTGTAAACATGGTGTGGTCGAGGCTGTGGTGCAGCGAGGCATCGGCATTGCTCTGCACCGTCCAGTGCTGCTTCTCGTCCAGGAAGCGGGAGTAGTTGAGGGCGTTCAACCAGGTGTAGCCGCCGTGCACGTTGACGGGCTGATAGGTATAGACGCTTGTCGAGGGGTTGTAGGTAAGGCTCTGCGAGATGGCGCGCACGCTATAGTTGAAGCTGCCGTTGTAACTCACCTCCTGCTTGTGCGGACCATTGTGGTTGGCATAGCTGAAGGTGAAGGATGCCGACTGGCGTGCCTTGAGGCCGGCATTACCCAGATTGACCACCAGCGGCTGACTGTCATCGCGATAGGCGATGGTCTGCAGGAGGTCCAGCTCATGAGTGGTGAAGCCAGCCGAGACGAGCATCTCGTTGCGACGATCCTTTCCCCAGAAGAAGCGGTCGCTGACGCTGGGATTGAAATACACCGTGTTGCGGCGAGCCAGGGTGTCGACCAACCCACGCTGATAGTCGAGGCTCTGCTGCTGAATGGGGACATCGAGGGTAAATTTGAGGCCTTCGGACACGATGCTTATGCCAGGGCTGAAGGGACGAACGGTGGGCTTTTCGACCGACAGGTGGATGTACTCGCTATGCTGCGTGTAGCGGTAGTCGTAGGAATTGTGCGGATCGGTGATGGCTGTCAGTGACTCCAGTTGCGAGGGCAGCGCCAGGCTGTCGGGATGATATAGGTAGTCATGCGCCTTCGTGTCCTTGTACGTATATCCAAGCCTGCTGTAGAGGTTCCATTTCTTGCCCAGTTTGCGACGATAGAGCGCATTGACATCCGTTTCATGCTTCACGTCGAAGATGTCATTGGTATTGCGGGTGACTGACGAGGCTGCATAGCGGTCGATGCGGTGCTCCGAAGCCTGCTCGATATCATCCCTGTTATAGGAGTAGTAATGAGAAAAGACAATATCTCCGGCTTTCTTCTTTCGGAGCTTTAGTGTGCCACTCGACCTGATGAAACCGAATCTATTCCATCTCTCGTCCATTCCCGAGGTGAGCATGCGGGTCGTGAGCGTGTCGTCATATTGTTGGAAATCAGACTGTGTGAAGCCATTCACCTTGAAGGAACCCACTTCACTCTGTATATCGATGTAGGTTGGTTTCGTCATAAAGAAACTCTCTCTCACCTTCATCCAGTGCGACTTGTTGTTCGTCGCATTCTGCGTGAGGGAAAGCGGTGTCATGCCGTCCAGGAAGGTCTCGCGACGCGAATGCATGTCGATGTTATTGTCGCTGTGCGTATATTCGGCATACAGGGTGTTCCTGACGGTGCGATCCTTGTTGGCATAGTCGGCCTCTGCCTTCACAGCCTGTACCGTAGCCATTTGTTTGGGCATCTTCTGGGGCGACCAGTTGCCGCTCTCGCCTATGTGCTGCCTCTCGTCCACATTGTTGGCATTGGCCATCACCGAGTAGCGCCACCGCTTGGTGAAGCCCAGCAGGAAGCCTCGGCCCAGCCAACGTTCCTCGGTGCCAGCGGCACCCTCCACATTGGCGATGTAGCCCACCTGGTACTCCTCTTTCAGGTTCACGTCCATCACATAGCGCTTGGGGCCATCGGTGTAGCCCAGCGCTTCGTCCATGTCCGTCGCCTTCTCATACACCTTCAGGTCCTTCACTGTGTAGTAGGGCAGGTTCTCCAGGAGCACTTTGCGGTTGCCGTGCATGAACGAGCGCGAACCCAGCAAGAGCTCGTCCACCCTGCGGCCGTTGACGAGTATCTCGCCATTGTCCTTCAGTTCCACACCAGGCAACTGACGTATCAGTTCGTCGAGCATGGAGCCGTCGGGCAACTTGAAGGCCGTGGCATCGTAGACCAGCGTGTCGCCCTTGTAGTACATCTTAATCCTGGTGGCCACAACATCTACCTCCTTGAGTTCGAAGACCTTGAGCATGTCAATGGTGGGTACATTCACCTCTCCGTCCTCCTCGTCGTCCACGCTCACCTTCTTCCACCGGTCGCCATAGCCGCGTGCCATGGTGTGGATGAGGTAGTGCTTGTCCTGCGCCTTGATTTCGGCACAATAGATGTGGCTTGACAGTACATTGTTTCCACGGTAGAGCGATGTCATGGGTATGGAGTCCATGATCTCGGTGCTGTCGGTGCGGCAGAGCACCACCTTCAGTCCGGGTACTCCCTTGTGCAGGAATCCGTCCTGCACCATGCCCGTAATCTTCAGCTTGGGAGTGGGCACGATGCTCAGGTAGTACTTATTCTTCTTGCGGACAACGCGTACGGGACGTTCGCCCACCACCGTGTGGATGGCCTCCTTGAGCGAGAGGTTGTCAATGCGCTGAGTAATAAGGTAATCCTTCAGGTCATCATAGATGAAGTTGATCTGCATGCCCTCGCATTGGCGCTCCATCTCGAGCAAGACCTCCGGCAGGGGAGTCTCGCGGAACGAGGCCGTTACACGCTGGGCAAGGGTGGGGATGCCGGCACATAGTGCGAGCAGAAGGGATATGATTTGTTTTTTCATCTGTCCGTCCTCCCCCTACTCTACGTTCAGCTTCTTGTCCTTCAACTCCAGGCGGAACACTTCGAAGGTGTTCAGGCTCTCCATGACATCCTCCAGTTTGTCATTGGTGTCGTAGCTGAAGTGCAGACGGATGTGCTTCTGTTCCTCATTCTTGAACACGATCTCCACCTTGTAGGCGTTGCAGATGCTGGTCAGGATGTCGGTCAGCTCGTGATTGTCGAAGGTGACCACGCCTTGGGGCTGCGGCACCGTGTCGTTGGGCAGAATCATCAGGGATGCAGGCACTGCATCGGTCACGCTGATCGGCTCAGCCTTGGGTTCTTCGCTCCAGGGGCGGGTAAAGAAACTGGTACGCACGGCGGCGTAGGCAAGGCCGGACAGCATCACGATGCCCAGGAACAGGGCGGCAATCTTGCGCATGAAGGTCAGACGCAAGGGCTTGCGCTCAACGTTCACAAGCGGCTTGCGCTCGAACTGGTTCTTGTGGGCCTCCATGAAGGTGGCCAACTCTGCCTCTGCATCGGGCAGCTGTATCTCCTCGTCAGTCTTGCCTTGGGCAAAGGCCTGACGCAGCATTTCAATCTCGTTCTTGTAGTCCATTTCCATAATGCTTTTTTTATAGGTTTCAGGTTGGCTTGCAGCCTTTTGAGGTTTTAGGTTTTAGGATGGCTTTCAGCCTTTTGAGGTTTTAGGTTTTAGGTTGGCTTGCAGCCTTTGAGGTTTTAGGTTTTAGGTTTTAGGTTGGCCCTCGGCAGTCTGAGGTTTTGGCATACACTTTGTCATCTATAACCTACAACCTCAAAAGCGAAGCGACCTAAAACCTCAAAAGCGAAGCGACCTACAACCTACCACCCTTGAAACCTCCTCCTCAACGCATCGAGTCCGCGAGCAAGGTTCTTGTTGAGGGCGGAAAGGCTGATGTTCATCACGTCGGCTGCCTGCTGGTGGGTCAGCCCCTCGTCGTAGCACAGACGCACGGCGCGACTGCTTTGCGGTGACATCTGGGTGTCGACAAATTCCAAGATGTCTGCCAGTTGCTGCTCCCGCTCCATACAGTCGGTTGCCTCCGGGTGCGACTCCTGACTGTACTGGTCGCGAAAGCGTTGCTCCACGCAGAGGCGGCGCTGAAGGTCCAGGCATCGGTTGCACACCATCCGGTACAGGTAGCGTGCCAGTTCGGCGTCAGCCATGCCGTGCACGTCCCTCTCCAGGAGGTCGGCAAAGGCCTGGCTGACGACATCCTTCGATGCCTCTGGTTCGCGCAGCATCGAGTACGCCACCCTGTACATCCGGGCATACTCGGCGCGCCACAATGTCTTGAATCTCTCTTCCGTCATCAGTTTTTTCTCACGTTTCTATATATATAACGAACTCGGGGCAAAAATATTCACCTGCAAGAACATTTTTTTTATATCCATACACTAAAAAAATAATCGCGCAGCGGGAAATGACAATAAGATTACTATCCTATTGCAATAAGATTACTATCTTATCGCTGTAAGATTACTATCTTATCGCCGTAAGATTACTATCTTATTAGCAAGTCATGCTACGTCTTTTTTACTTTCCCCCACCGAACATCCTACAACAACTTGAAGCGGATGGTGGCAATGATATTCCAGGGACGCAGCTGCGAGGTGTGGGTGAAGATGTCCAGACCGCTGTAGCTGACACGGGTGTACTGGCGCTGGTCGAAGAGGTTGTTGAGCTGGAGTTCCAGGTCAAAGCGCCGGAGTTTCAGCTTAGCCTTGGCATCGCCGAACCAGGCGTGGCGGTTGGTGGCGGTGAGATTGTTGTAGTTGTCCTCGGCTGAGAGGGTGAGGGTGAGCGTCTTGGTGGGATAGAGGCTCATGCTGAGACGCTGGGTGTTGCTACGAACGGTAGTCGAAGCATCCTCACCCGCCTCGGTGTAGCTGCGGCTATTGGCAAAGCCACAACTGTACACCACGCCCATCCAGTCGGCAGGACTGAAGGAGAGCGAACCGCCGAAGCTGAGCGACTGGGCACGGAACTGGTAGAGATTGCCGGCCACGAGTCGCTCGCTCTGCGAGAGGTTGTAGCCACCGAACACACGGATGGTGGAGCGCAGAAGGTCGAAGCCCTTGCTGGCCTCGCCGTTCACGTTATAGCTGTCCGCCACGGTTGGCTGGTTGACGGCCTGCACCACGCTGGTGGCACCCTCGTAGCTGTAGCCGTAGATCTGATTGTCGTGGTGGCGGTTGTAGTTGAACCCGATGTTGGCAAAGAGGGCTTGCAGGGCATTGCGGTAGCGCAGGTTGACATTCGCGCCATAGTTCTTTGTCTCGGACAGCTGTTCCACGTACGAACGCTGGAACGAACGGTAGTTGGTCATGATGTAACCTGAGTAGATGCCACCCGGGTCGCCAACCGTCTTGGAGTAGTTGACGCCACCGTTCAGCCAGAGGTCGCGTGTGATGTCCCACCAAAAGCTGAGCGAGGGGAAGAAGAGCAGATGCGTGTAGCTGTGACGGTCCTGACGGATGCGGTCGTCGAGCATCTGGCTGTAGAGGTTGAGTGGCAAGCCCAGCGTGATGCTGTAGTTGTGACGCTCGTATTTGTAGGACTGGTCGAGGGCCACAGAGTAGGTGTTGTACCAGAGGTCGTTAGCCCCCTCTCCAACTTCCCCGAGGGGGAGGGCTTTCAAGTCGGTCACGATGCCATGTAGATTGGCAGAGGCATTGATGCCATAGTTGAACTTGAAGTAATCGCCCACACGGATGTTGTAACCCGTGTTGAACTGACCAGCAATGTGATGCGAGGTGACATCCTGCGAGGCCCCCTCAAACTCCCTCAGGGGGGAGAGTCCCGTTCCAGTCTGCATCTTCCCCCCTTGGGGGGATAAGAGGGGGGCTGTCACCGTCAGCGTATTATTTCGCTGTGCATAGCCTGCAGAGAAGTGAAGGTCGAGGCTGTTGCGGCCGATGTTACGTATGGTATTGAAGGTTTCTGATACAGATAGTTGTGGGCGGTCGAAATGCTGGCGCACACGTTCCTGGCCATAATTCATGGGATTGGTGCCCGTCCAGTTGGAGGACAGTAGGCCATCCACAAGGTCGGAGTTCCAGTTGGTGTCAAATTTCAGTACGCTGGCCACGAAACCTGTCAGCGAATTCAGGTTGTAGCGTGCCTGTATGTTCAGGTTGTTCATCTTCGTCTCGCTTGTCATCGTCTCCTGCGTCAGCAAACGGCTTTCGTCGCTGATGAACTGATCAGAGGTGCTGCTGCCCTCCCTGCGAATCCGGTCGTTGTAGTAGGCAATGTTAAGGCCAATCTCTCTGTCGCCCTTGAGTTTCTCCAGATGATTCATTGTGAGGATATGCGAGTGGTTGTCGAAGGTGCGCTTCTGAGGCAGACCTGAACCGCTGGGCAGAATGGCTCCAGTGGGGCAGAAGGGGTAGAGGCCTATGCTGTTGATGCCAGAGTAGTGCTCGGTGAGTTCCTTGGAGACATCGTCGCCCGTGTTGTTTCCTTTATATAATGTCATGTTCTGGCGCGTCTTGGCAAAGTACATGCCTACCGCCTCGGCTGTCCAGAGAGGATTCTTGCCAACCCCAGATTTTTGCTGAGCACCTGCCCCCATCATCGTGTTGATGGCCACCGTACCCTTGGCAGAGTTCTTCAGCTTCAGGTTGATGGCCACATCGTCGGTCAGTTCCTTGCCCTCCAGCATCTTCACGGATTGGTGGTGCTCCATCACTTGCACCGAGGCTACATCCGAGGCATTGATGTTGTTGGTGGCCAGGCCATAGCGTCCTTGCAGCAGGTCCATCTCCTCCACATAGAACTTCTTGATGGCCTTGCCGTTGTACTTGATGCCACCATCGTCCGACACCTCGATGCCGGGCATGCGTTTCAGTACATCGCCAATCACGCGGTCGCCCTGCTCCTGGTAGGCACCCACAAGGTAGCTGATGGTGTCGCCTTCCTGCCGTATCTTCTGCGCCTTCACGCTCACCTCCTTCAGTTCTGTAGTCTCCTCCTTCACGGTGAAGTTGAGGCGTTGACTGCGATTGGCCACCACACGCGTCTGATTGCCAATGCCGAGTCCCGAGACGGTGACAGTTACCGAGTCGGCATCCGTCCGGAACTCCAGCTTGTAATTGCCCTTCTCGTCCGTATCGGCGTAGGCAATCATGCTGCCACTCCCTTTGGGCGAAACGGCCACAAAGGCATCTACAGTCTTATTCTGCTCATCCAGCACGGTGCCTTGTATGACGGTTTGGGCAGATAAGATGTGAGAAAATGTTGCTGCGAGGAGCAAAAGAAGATATCTATTCATAATTGTTATTCCAATTCCAATGGTTCGTAAGGTGTATATTTAGAAACAGCCTCTCCAATCACCACGTTACCTGCTTTATCCACGGATGCCTTGTGATAGTCAGATGCCTTGAACCAGTTCTCGTTAAATGACTTTTGCCATTTCC
>JAZLFZ010000063.1:0-28755 GCA_045616065.1 Bacteroidaceae bacterium
CATGGCTACGATCCGACTTGGCACGACCTCGTAGTCGTATTTCTCCTCACAGGCAGTCCAAAGGGTGCAGATGGCCAGCGCGAGGATGGCCCAGATGGTCTTTTTCATATCTTCTTGAGTTCTGTGTATAAACGTTGTACGGGCAGGCCCATCACATTGAAGTAGCTGCCCTCGATGCGCTCCACGCCGATGAAGCCAATCCACTCCTGGATGCCGTAGGCACCGGCCTTGTCGAGCGGACGGTAGTGTGTGACGTAGTGCTGTATCTCCTCTTCGGTGAGCTGGGCGAAGCTGACGCGGCTCACGCTGGCAAACGAGCGCATCTGTTGCTGGGTGAGCAGCGTGACACCCGTGATGACCTCGTGCGTCTTGCCCGACAGGTTGCGAAGCATCTGGCAGGCGTCAGCCTCGTCCTTGGGCTTGCCCAGCACCTCACCGTCCAGGTAGACGATGGTGTCGGCCGTGATGACCAGTTCGTCGCTGCCCAGGGTGGGGCGGTAGGCCTCTGCCTTCTGCCTTGAGATGTGCTCGGCTATCTGTTCGCCGCTAAGTCCGTCGGGGTAGCTCTCGTCGATGCCGTCAAGCAGACGCACCTCGAAGTCTATGCCAAGGCCAGCCAGCAGTTCCCTGCGGCGTGGGCTTCCGGAAGCTAAAATGTATTTATAGTTCATAATTGTTCTTTAAGGATTTATAGCTATAGTTCCTATAGATGCTATAGTTTCTATAGTTTCTATAGTTTCTATAGATTCTATAGATTCTATAGAGCCTATGGTTCCTATAGAGCCTATGGTTTCTATAGTATCTATAGAGCCTATAACGAGCGCCCTCACCACCCAAATGCCTTCTCGTTGGCCATCCAGAGGCCTTTGGCCTTCATGACCTGCTCCACGACGTCGCGGACGCAGCCATAGCCCCCCATCTTTGGAGAGACGTACTTGCTGACGGACTTCACCTCGGGGCAGGCGTCGCTGGGACAGACGGGAAGGCCGCAGACGCTCATCACCTCGTAGTCGGGGATGTCGTCGCCCATGTAGAGTATCTCCTCGTCCAGAAGACCGTACTTGTCGCGGAAAGCATTGTAGGTGTGTATCTTGACGGCACAGCAGAGGTGGACGTCGGGGATGCCGAGGCCCTCGTAGCGCACCCTTACGGCCTCCACGCGCCCACCGGTGATGATGGCCACGTGCAGGCCCATCTTGACGGCCAGCTGCAGGGCATAGCCGTCCTTGATGTTGACCGTGCGCATGGGGTCGCCGTTGGGGTGCTGGGTGATGGTCTCTGCGCTCAGCACGCCGTCCACGTCGAAGGCCAGCGCCTTGATTTTCTTCAGATCGTAGTTTATCATTTAACGTAATTGTCCAAGATGAATGATGCTCTGGCTCAGTTTGTCGTAGATGTCGCAGGTCAGCGGGTCGTCGGAGAGCATGGCACGCTGGCGGTCCAGTATCTGCTGGTCGTGGCGTGCAGCCGGTCCTGTCTGTGCCAGGCGAGGGGAGAGGTGGTGCACCTTATCGGCCGTCTCGTCGATGAGCGGCAGCATGACCTCGAAGGGTATGCCGGCGTCGGCCAGCAGCGACTCGCTCAGTGCGTAGCAATGGTTGACGAAGTTGCACGCAAAGACAGCTGCCAGATGGAGTCGCTTGCGTCCTTCTCCGTCGAGCGGATAGACCTTGTCGGTCAGGGAAGTGGCCAATGCGGTGAGCTCGGCCTCGCAGCCGTGTGCCTCGGTGAAGATGCCTATCTTGCTGAAGTCCACTGGCTTGCTCTTAGAGAACGTCTGCATGGGGTAGAGCACGCCGTAACGTGGGTTGACACCTTTGCAGAGCACCTCGATGGGCACCGAGCCCGCCGTGTGCAGCCAGATGGCCTGGGGCAGAAGTGGGATGAAGCGGTCAGCAACCTCGCCTATGGCATCGTCCTTGACGCTGATGATGCAGACGAGGGGAGAGGGCTCTATAGCTTCTATAGTTCCTATAGTTCCTATAGTTTCTATAGTTCCTATAGTCTCTATGCTCTCTGGCTCGCTGAAGATGCAGGGGGTGCTTCCCAGCGTCTTTGCCAGTGCTTCGGCGCTTTCCGCTGTGCGACTCCAGACCTGCAGTATGTCATGGCCTGCCTGTTTGAGGGCCTTGCCGAGGTGCGTGGCTACGTTGCCCGCTCCAAATAGTATGATTTTCAAATCCTTGCTATGTCTGTTCGTAGTTGCTTTGTTGAGACGGCAGCTGACCTTCTCAGAATATCATCGTGTCGGACGATACCTTCTCCCACTGCAGCTTGTCCTCGTTCTGGGGCTTGCGCTCCATGGCCTTGTGGCCTACGGCTACGATGCAGAGGACGCGCAGGGAGGCGTCGATGCCCAGCAGCTGGCGCACGTTGTCCTCGGCATCCTTGCCTTCCTCGTCCTTGCGCTCACGCATCTGCACCCAGCAGGCACCGAGTCCCATGTCCTCGGCCTGGAGCAGCAGGTGAGTGGCTGCCACAGAGGCATCCTCCACCCATACGTCGCTCACGGCGGGGTCGGCCATCACGACGATGGCCAGGGGAGCGCCGGCCAGCAGTTCGCCGCCGCGGTCCTTGGCTTTGGACAGAGCCTCAAGCTGTTGCACGTTCTCTACCACCTTGAAGGCGTAGCTGTGCAGACCCTTACTACTTGGCGCCATAAGAGCAGCGCGCATCAATTGCCGCTGCTCTTCTGCCGTTATCTTCTCTTCGGTGAATTTGCGCATGCTGCGGCGCACCTTCACGAGTTCGATAAAACTTTCCATCTGTTTACTTTACCATAAACTTCATGCCGTTCACCACGTAAACGCCACTCTTGAGCGTGCGTGCGGCGTCGGCCATGCCTACGTTGCGCTTCACCAGCGAACCGGCGGCGTTGTAGATGTCCACCTTCACGTTGCCTGCCTTGAGGTTGTTGATGGCCGTGGTCTCGTCAAACGCCTTTACGTGCTGGATGGCGGGCACGTCGCTGCCGCTGTAGTTGATGCCGCAGCGGGTGGGGTAGAAGGTCTTGTCGCCCTCGGTGCGAACGAGTACGGCATCGAGGATCTCCTTGTCCTGCTGTGCGGGGATGCCGAAGCTGTTCCAGTCCTTGGTGGGCTCGTACTTGCCGGTCATCATGGCCATGCCCACGTTCAGCGTCTTGGGTTCGCTCACGAGGTTCAGCTGCTTGGTGCTGAAGGTGACGTACTGCTTCTTGGGCGAGAAGATGAGGTAGGGCATGCCTGCCTCAAGACCATTCTCGGTGACGTCGAGGAAGGTCAGTGTGCCCTCCTCGGCCTGTACGAGGCGCTCCAGGATGACGCCCTCACCCATGGCGCGAGTCAGCTCTTCGGCCGTGAGACTGAAGGGCAGGCAGAGGGTGTTGTAGCCGGCAAAGAACTGACGGGACATGCGTACGGTCTGTGTCTGCTCGGTGATCTTGGTGAAGTCGATCTTGTTGATGGTACTCAGCGTGACAGAGGTCTGTGCGCTTGCTGTTGAAACCATGGCCATCATAGCGACGGCTGCCAGTGTGCGTGCAATCTTTTTCATAGTGAAATTATGTTTTTTTGTTGGTTAATTCATAATTGATTTTCAAAGATACATATTTTATTTTATTGTGCACTCTTTTTGCAAAGAAAAAATGCAAAAAATGTGCACATTTGTCATTTTGGGGACCCGTTTGTGCTGGTTAGTGTGTGTCCGGAGGGCATAAATAAGCATTTTGCGCACTAAAAGTGACACTTTGTTTGGCTGACTCGTGAAAATGTGCTAATTTTGCGTCCGATTATTGATTCAAGCTACTTTTTTTCTAACCGTTAACTTATATGATGAAAAAGATTCTACACTGTTTGCCCTTCGTAGTCTTTGCCCTTGCCTGTGGCACGGTGAAGGCGCAGACCGCACAGGAGACGAGCCAGCCAGCCAAGGTCGATGTGAAGCCTACCCTCACGGTGGAGCTCACCAAGACGGAATGGGCATGGATTGGCGCTCCCGATGGAGAAAGCATCGGCACTGCGACCATGAACTATGCGGACGGTTTTGACCACATCGAGGCGGAGATACGATGCACGGAGGATCCCGACCAGTATATCACGTTTGCCAATGTCAACACAAACGGAGGCAAACTTGTATGCTACACGCCCGAAGTCGTGCCCCATTACGACCTCAACGAGGGCTACCATTACCAGCTTATTGTCAAGGGTTTCGACGTTCCCTACTATGGTGTAGAACCTATCGTTGTCGAGACGTTCGATTTTGTGGGCATGGGCAAGCCTGCAACGCGTTATTGCGATATTTCGCTGACCAACGTGGCATTAAAGCCTAACACGCTGCTTGTCAATGGTTATGACATTCACAGCACTACGTTCGATGTGACCTTCTCGGCTCCCGTGAATCGTGTGGAGACATGGGCACCCATGGGCTTTGACGGCTCGCTCAGTCTCAGTGCTGCGAAGAAGAGTGACGACGGAACCGTGTGGACCATCATCCTGCCCGAGAGCCTCCTGTCGGACGAGGGTTCCATCAGCGTGATGATTCGCGTCTTTGATGCGGATGGCGTGATGGCTAAGGCTGAAGGCGGTGACCATGCCTTCGCGCTCAATCTAAATATCACATCGGGAGACGAGCCTGAAGAACCTGTCGACCCAGTAGACCCTGTGGACCCAGTGGAACCAGTGGATCCCATTGATCCCATCGATCCAGTGGACCCAGTGGACCCTGTAGATCCAGTTGACCCAGTGGATCCCATTGATCCCATCGATCCAGTGGATCCCATTGATCCCATCGATCCAGTTGACCCAGTGGATCCCATTGATCCCATTGATCCAGTGGACCCTGTAGACCCCATTGACCCTGTAGACCCTGTAGACCCTGTTGACCCCGAAGATCCCATAGAGCCTGTAGACCCCATCGATCCCGTTGACCCGGTAGACCCTGTCGACCCAGTGGATCCAATCGATCCCGTTGACCCAGTGGATCCCATCGATCCCATTGACCCCGTTGATCCCGTTGAGCCAGAAGATCCCGTTGACCCCGAAGAGCCCGAAGACCCTGTAGTTCCAGAGGAACCTGACCATGTGACGAAGGTGACGGCGAAGGTGAAGATTGGGGCCTTTACCCTGACCGGTTTACGTGTCAAGGCTGATGCAGTGAAGAAGGGCATTGTTATTGTGGACGGCAGGAAGGTTGTAAAGCGTTAATAGCCGGTTTGTAATAGGATTTTTCCTTACAAATTGCTTGTTTATAATAGGGCGTGGTCTCCTTGGAGACTGCGTCCTTTCTGTTTGCTGCCGCTGTGTAACTTTTGTCACCGTTTCGTTCCTTATGCGTGTAAAACTGCCTTTTGTGGCCACTTTTTGACATAAAAACGCAATGATTTGCTCTTTTTTTGTATTTTATTATATAAAATCATCGTTTTTTATCTATATTTGCATATTCTATATGACGATTTACCCGTAGGCTCTGAACCGACGGTCATGGATTGAAATAAAACTAAAAAATAATTATTAACTCATTTATTAACAAATCAACAATTACAATGAAAGCAAAGTTCCTTTCTTTGATGACACTGTTGACTGCTTCTGTTGGTCTCAAGGCGATGACCATTACTGCTACGGCCCTTGCACTCGGTGCAGGTTATGCAATGACGGCAAGCCTCGTGAATGACGATGCAGACAACGGCGACGGTGCCCCTGTTGAGGCTGCCGTGTATCCCTCGCTCATTTACGGTGAGGAGACAATTGCCCTGAACGACCACGTGGCTGTGTCGGCAGAGAGCGCTGAGGCCATTACCGTTTCTTTCGACGGTATTGTTCCTGCAGAGGCTTCCTACACCGTGTCTTCACTCTACCTCGTTGCAGGTGAGGAGAGCAGCAGCTGGGAGGTTAACGAGACCCTCGCCGAGGGCGCACTGATGCTCAGCGGCAAGGGTTATGCCGATTTCAACGCACCCATCGTGTTCGAGCAGGGTACCAAGTATCAGGTGGCTATCACCTACAAGACCATGGATCCCAACGACAAGGGCACCACGCTGACCTACGACGTCAACGGTGCTTACGTAGAGCCTGCAGTCACCTCTGTTGACCTGTTCAAAGGCAGTGAGCAGACCACGCTGAACACCCATTCAGCCGTTTCAGTTTCCTCTTTCGATGCTATCAAGGTTCACTTTGGCAATGCCGCTGCCGTAGAGTCAGCCAACGTGGCTATCTCTCCTCTCGTAATGCAGGAGACCGAGGAGGGTTACACCTGGGTTCCCGGTGTTCCCACTATGTATGACCTGTCTATCAACACCATCGGTTATGCCGAGATGAACTGCACCCTCGAGCAGGGCTGCAAGTATCAGCTCGACGTTAACGTCAACCTCAAGGACGGCTCTTCTGAGAGCGTCTCTTACCAGATTGACGGTGCTACCGAGAAGGATGTCAAGCTGACCGAGGTTATCGAGGTTGATGGCGACAAGAACTCACTCGAGATCGTGTTCGCTGAGGAGAAAGACGTGGCTCTCTCTTACAACGTAGCCGTAACGCTGAACGGTCAGGAGATCAATAACAACTGCGAGGGTGACTACGACCAGTGGAACAAGATTAACGTCAGCGGCCTCGAGCTCGAGGATGGCGAGTACACGCTGGTATTCCCCGTTGGTTCGCTTGTCATCGGCGGTGAGGACAACGAGGTAGAGTATACCGTGAAGTTCAACGTGGAGAATGGCAAGGTTTCAACCGCCGCTCCTGCCGTACTTCCCTCTCTTATTATTAATAATGTGTCAGTCGACCTGAACAGCCACATGGCTGCTTCTGTTGAGGCTGCCAGCGAGCTGACCGTTGCC
Organism: Bacteroidaceae bacterium; assembly: GCA_045616065.1. Taxonomy (GTDB): domain Bacteria; phylum Bacteroidota; class Bacteroidia; order Bacteroidales; family Bacteroidaceae; genus Physcousia. The sequence continues at coordinate 6,809 of JAZLFZ010000063.1, forward strand.
TTCGACGGCGTTATTCCTGCCAAGGCTACCTATGCTATCTGCGAGATGCATCCCGTCGTAGGCGCTGAGTCTACCACCTGGGAGGCCGGTGACGCTGTTGCCGAGGGCGAGTTCCAGCTCAGTGGCAAGGCATTTGCTCAGTTCGAGGCTCCCGTTGCATTTGCACAGGGCACCAAGTACCAGCTGACCGTAACCTACTGGACTGCTGATCCCAATGATGCCGGTCAGACCTTCACCTGCGAGTTCAACGGTACCTACTACAACGAGGTTTCCATGGCCCTCATCAGCGGTGAGGAGCTCATCGACGTTCCCAACATCTACGTTCAGCCCACAGTGACAAGTGCTGAGGCTGTGAAGATCTACTTCGAGGATGCTTCCGTTCAGTCTGCAACTTACAGCCTCGCTCCCATGGTTGTAGCCGACGACATCAACAACCAGACCGGTGCCAACCTGGGTCAGGCATGGGTAGCCGGTGCTCCCATCGCTGAGGGCAATGTAGGCATCAACGGCTTCGGCTATGCTGACTTCGGCAGCGTTGTCAACTTCGAGGAGGGTAAGCTCTATCAGCTGACTATCAAGGCTGTCAAGGCCGACAACTCAACCATCGTTACCCGCTACTTCATCAACGGTGCCAGCGCAAGCAGCGCCACTGATTTCGTGATGGCATTCTCTATTGAGGACAATGCCGAGGTTGACATGGCACAGACTCACTCTATCAACGTCAATGTCAAGGTAGACGGCATGACCGACGAGGACCTCTTCATCCAGGGTAATATCTATGGCAAGGATGGCAGCGTTACTCCCTTCACCGGTTACACCGACTTCGAGGACGGCGTTGACGTCAACATCTCTCGTCTGGCTCCCAACGCTTCTTACACGCTCGAGGTTACCCAGGTTGCATACGGTGAGATCACCGGCTTCGACGAGGAGACCTACATGCCTATCTACTCCAACAACTACGTGGCTGAGGAAGGCAAGTCTCTGGCCAGCGTGACCTTCTACCTGAAGGGCGCAACTGAGGAGCCTCAGATCACCAACACCGTGGTTAACCCCAACAACTCAAGCGTATTCGTACACTTCGACACCGAGGATGCCAACGTAACCTACAACCCCGAGTGCCCCATCATCCTGCTTAACGAGGCTGGTATGCCCGTTGACGTTACCGTTGAGGGTGCCTACGGTCAGGACTATGGTGACATGGTCTACACCTTCTCACAGGCTCTCAGCGCCGGCAAGTACGAGATTGTACTGAGCGCAGGTTCGATGACCTTCTCTCTGAACGGCGATCCCTACATGGCTGAGCTCCGCGTGCCCTTCACTATCGAGGGTGCAACTGAGGAGCCTCAGATCACCAACACTGTGGTTAACCCCAACAACTCAAGCGTATTCGTACACTTCGACACCGAGGATGCCAACGTAACCTACAACCCCGAGTGCCCCATCGTTCTGCTTAACGAGGCTGGCATGCCCGTTGACGTTACCGTTGAGGGTGCCTACGGTCAGGACTATGGTGACATGGTCTACACCTTCTCACAGGCTCTCAGCGCCGGCAAGTACGAGATCGTACTGAGCGCAGGTTCAATGACCTTCTCTCTGAATGGCGATCCCTACATGGCTGAGCTCCGTGTGCCCTTCACCATCGAGGGTGCTGCTGCTCTGGATGAGCCTCAGGTTACCACCATCTTCGTGAACCCCAACAACTCAAGCGTATTCGTACACTTCGACACTGAGGATGCCAACGTAACCTACAACCCCGAGTGCCCCATGACGCTCGAGGATGCTCAGGGCAATGCATTTGACATCAAGGTAGAGGGTGCTTACGGTCAGGACTATGGCGACATGATCTACACCTTCTCACAGGCTCTCGAGCCCGGTGACTATCAGATTGTACTGAGCGCAGGTTCAATGACCTTCTCTCTGAACGGTGATCCTTACATGGCAGAGATTCGTGTTGCCTTCACCGTTGCTTCCAGCAACAAGGCTCCCGAGACCACTGGTATTGCTGGTGTGAACGGCAGCAAGGTGGCTGATGGCAAGTATCTTGTTAATGGTAAGATCGTTATCATGAAGCAGGGTGTTCGCTACAATACCGCTGGCAGCCGCGTTGCCAAGTAATTGAACGCATCTGTTTACCCTTTCATACAAGGAGGCTGAGTTTTGCTCAGCCTCCTTTTTTGCTTACAAATCGTAACCTCGGCTAATTTCTTGTTATAGGTATGTTTTCTGTTTGTTTCTCTCTGTCTTATCCTTATTTTTGTTACGTATCTTGTTAAATAATGTAGAAAAGTTGCTACTTTGAATTTTTCTTTATATATTTGCGCGTTAATAGTCTAAAGTAATTTATAACTAACAGAATGAAACGATACTTTTCTCTCATTGTGACCATCTTTGTAGCGCTTGCCATGCAGGCTGCGGACTACACGTTACACGTTGGTAAGAATACACTCAAGAACTTTGAGCCAGCTAATTGCAAGTACACAGCGACCAGGGACTGCAAGGTTGTGCTGGAATGTCAGGAAGTGTTTGAAGTTACGTATAACGATGTCAATATCGATTATCAGTTCACGTCCGGTTCAGGCCTGTGTTATCGCTATGAGGTGTCAGATGTGAAGCAGGGTGGTGTTATCACTGCCACGAATGGTTTTGTCATGAACACCAACTCCACCATCAAGGTGACACTCTTCGACGATGGTGCTGCCGTTCCTGTGGAGATTGCCAACGTCTTTCCTGCCGTCGAGACGGTTTTCCCCTGGACCAATTCGGGCATGGTTACCGTCAACTTCAACAAGGGCATCCTGCTCGACAAGATCAACTTCGTGGCTGGCGATTACGTGGCACCGGTCGAGGATGTACGTCTCGGTACCAATCTTGGTTTCAATATCTCAGCGGCGCTGAACAATGCCTTGCGCGAGGATGTCCTGAAGCCCGGTGACAAGTTTGCCATCAAGGTGGAAGGTCTGCGTGATGCAGAGGATGCCAGCAACCTCTATAACGGCACCGGCGAGCTGGTACTGGAATACCAGGCTCCCGCTCTTCAGCACTCGTTCGTTTCGGCCAAGGTTGGCGAGAGCGAACTGACCTACATGCAGGAGAATACCTATAAGTTCCTGTCCTACTACGCACCTGAAGGCGAGGATGGCCTCTTCGTCTTCGAGTTTGACGGCGAGGTAGGCCAGGTGGGTGAGATATACATGACGATGGGTAACCTGGACCTCGATGCACAGGGCAAGTACCACCGCAGTAGACTGCCCTATACCATCGAGGGCAATAAGATTCTCGTCGATGCACGTGGCACGCTCCGCACGCTCGCTGTTCTCTTCCCTGCCATCATCTCGGACGAGACGGATGAGGAGGGCGGTGAAGCCGTTTCGGGCACCTTCGACACCAAGCACGTGACCATCTGCCTGACCAATATCATCGACGTGAACGGCAACGCCTTCCTCTGCGACCTCACCGGCAGTGTAGGCAGCTATGCCTTCGTGATGGGTTACGAGGAAATCATCGACGAAGTCTTCCTCGAGGGTGACAATGTGATTGACGGCGATGTGGTGAAGGAAGGCCAGGAGATACGCCTCTGGATCAGCAATGCCGGCATCAGATTCGATGGCTTCAGCGTGTCGTACGTGATAACCACAGTGGGCGATGACGGCTACGAATCCCAGGAGATCCGTGTCGTCACTGTATCGGATTATACCGTCGAGGCTGATCCCGTAGGGGGCATCGTGGTAAGTTTCATCATGCCCGAGCTGCCCCTCGCTACACCCGGTTCCACCCTCTATGTCGCTTTGGAGAACGCCCGTTCTGCCGACGGTCTTCCTCACTCGCTCTCCATCAGTTTCAAGACTGAAGCCGAGCCCGATGGACTCACCGCGCTGCCCGTTGCCAAAGCATCACTCCACGCGTATCAGCTGAACGGCATGAGGCTGTCTGGCAAGTCGCGTGTTGTAATCAAGGACGGCAAGAAGCTGCTTGGCAAGTAATCCCGAAAAGAAGAAAGCAACATACTAACGAACAATCAATTATCCATAATATGAATCTTAAGCACGTACTCCTGGGACTTTCTGTCTGCACACTGTCGCTGACCGCAAGTGCCCAGTCTGTTTCCATGCCCGTGGGCGCTCCCTCGTCTGCGTGGCGTCAGAATATCCATAACCGTCCCCTGGGTCTGAATGACTTCAAGCACCTGTCCAACGACATGTTGCAGGCCATTGGCAAGCGTGTCAGTGCACTGGGACATCCTACCATCCAGCAGGCCAGCCGATTGCTCAAGGCCAACGACTTCGCCACGAATAAGCATCGTGCTGCTGCCAGTCAGAAGGCCATGCGCGCCAATTATACCGCACAGGACACGCTCTTCTGGGAAAGTTTTGAGGGGTGGGACAAGACCACAATGCCCTGGATTCCAGCCGACAATAACTGGCAGACCAAGTCCAACATCGACGACCTGACGCCTTACCTCACCAACGACCTTTGTCCCACGTGGACAACCTATCAGGGTGACGGCTATTACGTGCCCTACGCTACCCACCGCGACCAGATGCTCGTCTGCATGTATGGAGGTCCTGCCTACGATGCTGCGGGCAACCAGATTGCTCCTGCTCCTCAGCAGGACGAGTGGATCGTGTCGCCCACCATTTCGGCCATCGATGCGTCCAATTATATCAGCTTCGACATCTGCTACAGCCCCTGGGATATGCACTATTTCATCGAGGGCAACGATACGTTGTTCGATGTCTCACGTTACTCTTTCGACGTAGAACTGCTGGTCACCACCAGCACGCGCAGCACCAGCTTCAAGGCTGAGGACTATGATGTTGTCTACAAGCTTTCCAGCGAGGTGGACAAGGATATTGCCTCTGTGGATATGGAGGACGCAGATGCCGTTGCCCAGTTGCTCTACATGAACTGGCACCACATACAGATTCCCCTGAAGGAGTACGACGGCAAGAACATACGCTTTGCCTTCCGCTATACCGGTACGAAGGGCGGTTCCATCATGATTGATGCCGTGCGTGTCAGCGACCTCCTGCCTCAGGCCATGTACGACATTCCCGAGGGTTCCTTCTATTATGGTTTCGGCGAGACGGGCAACCTCTTCTCTGGCAAGCTGGCGCTGTTGCCCGCTTATACGCCTCTCGTCTGGAAGAACTATTCGAACGCTGACTCACAGTCGTTTGAATGGTCGTACATTACTCCCACCGGTGCCACGGGAGCATCAACAGATGCTGACCTCCAGATGCCCGCACTTGAGTCTTCCAACTTGGTTGAGATGCCCAAGCTGACCGCTGTGTCGGGCAAGCGCAGCGATACCTTCGCTGGCCTCTACTACAAGGCTGGTGGTTCTGCCCTCTACATGAACAATGGTGAGCAGATGGATTTCTTCGTGGGCAACTTCGATCCCTCTAAGCAGTTCTGGTTGGGACAGGTAAGCGCAAATCCCAACAATCCTATCTACGCTTTCGGTACGGGAGCCGGTGCGCTGTATGGTCCCATGTCCAACTATTACTACAATTCCGTGGACGGTATCGGCAACTTCTTCGATACACCCGCTGCTCCCTATGTCTTCAACCGTGTGCTCGTACCCATGGGTGAATTCCTCAATCTCGGTGCCACCCTTGCGTGTACAATATATAAGGTAGAGAACGGTAACACCATCACCGACGAGGTGCTGGCTCAGGCTACGCTGACACAAGGCACAGAGATCAATGGTGGTTGGTTCCTCATCTTTGAGTTCCCCACACCTCTCGTCATCGACGAGGCTATCTTCGTCATGATCGAGGGCATCAGCAACAGTGCACTCATCACCTTTGCTCCCCTGACGCAGGCCTTGAACCACGACAGTCAGAAGAGCTATGCGTTTGTAAAGCTGAACACCAACGAGGGCAAGTTCGCGGTGGTCGACGTGGCCAATCTGCTGAGCAGCGTTGAGGGAGGTGGCAATATGTTCGTATCGCATTGCATTGGGCTCAATGCCGTCTTCCCCTATGTCCACTCGCTCGATGGCAGCGTCTTTGCCGTGGCCGATGCCGGTGAGGAGAAGACCTTCCAGATCGATTCCTACTGGAATCCCTCTGAGTGGGAACTGACCTGCAGCGACACGTGGTTCAAGGCAGAAGCCGTGGTGGACGAGACGGCTCAGACGGTCTCTGTCAAGGTCAAGGCGGATGCGCTGCCTGCCGCTCTGAGCGGACGCAGGGGACAGGTCAAGATCGTGGCCTTGGGTTGCGAACAGGTGATCGAGGTGGTACAGGGCGATGCCATTACGAGCATCGACGGTATCATGGCCGGCTCTTCTGTCATGACGGGCATCTACAACCTCAATGGTCAGTTGCTCAACTCTGCCGGTGCCAAGCGTGGTCTTTATCTGGAGAAGAAGAACGGTAAGTTTGTTAAGGTGTTAAAGTGATCGTACCATGCAATTACGTAGATTATTCATATTTTTACTGATGCTCTGTGCTTCTGCCACCCTGGCTCTGGCACAAAGCACAAAGAGGGTTACGGGTACGGTGCTCGACGAGTTCGGCGACCCTATGCCTGGAGCCACTGTGGTGGTGAAGGGCAATAGCAGTGTGGGAACCGTGACCGACAACAACGGTCAGTTCAACCTCAATGTGCCTTCGGATGCCAGAATGCTGGAGTTCCGTTTCATGGGCATGACCACGCAGGAGCAGGCTCCTGTTTTCGGCAAGCCTATGCGTGTGCAGATGAAGGAGGATGCCAAGCTCATCGAGGAGGTTGTCATCGTCGGGTACGGTTCTGCTCGCAAGTTGGGCAGTGTAACGGGTTCCATTGCCACGGTCGGCTCGGCTCAGATTGAGAATACGCCAACGGCCAACTTTACCGATGCGTTGCAGGGGCAGGTGGCCGGCCTCTCGGTACTGAGTTCTTCGGGCGAACCTACGGCTTCTGCCAACATCCGCCTTCGTGGTGTCAACTCGATGACGGCCGGCAACGAACCTCTCTTCATCCTCGATGGAGCTCCCATCAGCATGGATGTCTTCAATGCCTTGAATCCCAGTGATATTACCAATGTCACCGTGCTGAAAGATGCTGCAAGTACGGCCATCTATGGCTCGCGTGCTGCCAATGGTGTCATTGTCATTACTTCCAAGAAGGGACGACTCGAACAGCGTCCCGTTGTCAAAGTGTCAGCGCAGTATGGCATGGCCAATATCATCAATTCGGGAACGAAGATGATGAACGCCACCGAGTACATGCAGTTCCGTGAGAAGCTGGATCCTACGCTCACTACCAATGCATCGTGGCTGTCGCATAAGGATATCGTGACCCGCAATGGCATCAGTACCAACTGGATGAAGGAAATCTACCGCAACAATGCACCCACGCTGCAGGTGAACGCCTCCCTGACGGGTGGTGGTGAGAAGAGCCGTTACTACCTGTCGTTCAACCACATGTCGCGCGAAGGTATCGAACCTCTTTCCAAGGCAGGTCGTGAGTCGTTGCGCTTCAACGAGGATATCAATGTGTCGAGCATCTTCAAGGTTGGCCTCGATGCCAACATTTCCTACAACACCAGCATGTCCAACCCCGAGCAGAATGGTAATGGCATCTACGTCACCAACCCTACGGTCTTCACACGTCTTGCACGTCCCGATGACGCCGCTTATTATTATACAGTAAACGGTGACGGTACGATCAACAAGCTCGGACGTGCCGATTATCTGCATTATTCGGGTACTAATTTCTACAACCCCAACTGGATGGCCGAGCATCGCAGCCGTGTGAGCAAGACGGTGCATCTGGATGGTAATATCTACGAGGAGCTGAATCCCATCAAGGGACTCCGGTTGCGTGCTGTACAGGCACTTGCTGCTTATGACGACAAGTACACGGCCATGATGAACCCAACCGAAGCCTACGTCTCGCCCATGGGCGACATTGTTGACCTCTTCGGTGATGGCAGCACGGCCTATCGCACCGAGTCGGCTGACCGTTGGTACCAGTTCACCTCTTCCAACACGGCCGAGTACATCTTCGACATCAATCGTGTGCATAACTTTAATGTGCTTGCCGGTTACGAGGCCATTTATAGCAAGTCGGACGGCTTTGCTGTCAGCCGTGAGGGATTGACCGACCCCCGCATGCTGCTCCTTACCAATGCTACCGAGGAACCCTCTGTTACGCAGGTCGTCAACGAGACGGTCTTCAACTCACTCTTCGGCCAAGCCTCCTATAACTATAAGGATAAGTATTTCCTGAGTGCATCGGTTCGTGGTGACGGTTCGTCACGTTTCTCCAAGAAGCACCGCTGGGCTACCTTCTGGTCAGTGGGCGGTCGCTGGAACCTGATGAAGGAGAGTTTCCTGAAGCCTGCGCAGGGTTGGCTGAATCAGCTCGACCTGAAGCTCAGCTACGGTACGACCGGTAACTCGAGCATCGGTGACTACATCTATATGGGTCTTGCTTCCAGTCAGGGCGTACAGTACAACGGACAAGGTGGTGTACTGCTCTCACAGCAGAGCATCGATGACCTCACCTGGGAGACGGTAGGGCAGTTGAACCTTGGTCTTGAGTTCCGTCTCTTCGACCGCCTCTCGGTCAGCGCTGATTATTATCGTAAGCAGACCACGGACATGCTGCTCTCCATACCTTATTCATATACTACGGGCTACGGTTCGGGTATGGGCAATATCGGTTCGATGAGGAACGAGGGCATGGACCTTCGCTTCGACGTCGACATCCTGAAGCAGAAGGACCTGGCATGGACGTTCTATGCCAATGTGAACTATAACAAGAATACGGTGACGTCCTTGTTTAACGGCTTGGACGAATACGTCATTAGTGGTACCGGTCAGAAGCTGCAGGTTGGCAAAAGCTTTGGTGAGTTTTACCTTGTCAAGCGTGCCGGTATCGATCCTCGTGATGGTGCCCAGCTCTGGTACGATGCTGATGGTAATCTCACAAAGAAGTTTGACGAAGAAGCCAACGCACAGTTCACTGGCAAGAATCGCTTTGCTCCTTGGAGTGGCGGTTTCGGTACGCAGTTCAACTGGAAGGGACTCAGCGTCAGTGCTGACTTCAGTTGGGCTCTTGGCAAGTATGCCATGAACAACGACCGTTACTTCTATGAGAATGCACAGTATGGCATCTCCTATAACCAAAGTGTCTCGATGCAGGACATCTGGACCACGCCTGGCCAGATAACCGACATTCCTGCTGCCACGGAAACCATTCAGATGGACGACCACATGTTGGAGAATGCGTCGTTCCTGCGTCTCAAGAAGCTGAGCCTTGGTTACAGCCTGCCCAAGCGGTGGATGGACAAGACGCGCTTCATCAGCAATGTAAACCTGTATGTTACGGGACGTAACCTGCTTACCTTCACGAATTACAGTGGTTATGATCCTGAGCCGGATACCAATGTCATTCAGTTCAACTATCCCAACACTCGAGAGTTCCTCTTTGGTGCGGAGTTAACCTTCTAATGCATTTTAAAAGATGAAAAAGATATACTTTAGCATACTGTTATCGCTCCTCTCCTTTGCCTCGTGCAACATGGAGCTGACGCCCGAGGGTGTGATTCTCGACGAGAAGGCATTGGAGACGACTGACGACTACGAGAAATTCTGCACTGGCATCAACTCGCTGATGCGCAGTGTTACTTCGGGCGATTATGTCGTCTTGTCTGACATTCAGTTGGATGACTTCCATGCCGTTGTCGGCAATGGCAACCGCAGGATGGATTTCTACAACGGATCGTTCAATCCTACGACGGGTGAGGTTGGCGCCTTTTATTCTGCCTTCTACAGCGTGATTGCCCAGGCCAACTTCTTCTTGCAAAACGTCGAATCGCGTTTGTCTGATTCTTCCCTTACTCCGAAGAACAGGGCCCGTTTGCAAAGCTATGCAGGTCAAGTGTATTTCGTGCGTGCCTATTGCTACAACTGTCTGGCAGACAAATTCTGCGGCTCCTATCGTAACACACGAAACCTTGACGAGCAGGGAAAAGGTCTCTCCCTGCAGTTGACGTACGCTCCCTCAGCCAACAATGCCGCTTATCCGGGTCGTAGCAGCCTGCGCGAAACCTATGCTCAGATCCGCGAAGACCTTGACTCTGCCTTGACAAAGCTGGCTTCTTATGAAACCACCGAACTTGAAGGCTTTGAGCCTGTTCAACCTGCTGCCAATGCGCCTTACATCAGTTCGGATGCGGTGAAGGCCTTGATGGCACGTGTAAACCTTAATATGGGTAACGACAGTATCGCCCTACGACGTGCAGAGGAGGTCATTACGAGCAATCGATATGCCTTGTCTGACCGCAATTCCTTCAAGAACTTATGGAGTACTGATAACGGTACGGAGGTTATCTGGCTTGTTGAGGCAGATTTCACGTATCATGGCAGTGCCACCGGTGATGCTTTTGCATCAAACCTGAACAATTCCGACTACGTGCCAACGTCTGACTGTATCTACCTTTTTGATGAGAACGACATCCGTTGGACGACGTGGTTCGAGGAGACGAACATCTCAAACAGCGGTGGTGAAGCCTCGGCTTACCGTTTCATGAAGTACCCCGGCAATCCCTCGCTTTATTCGTCCAATTCCGGTTCCAACTTTGTCAACAAGGCAAAGCCTTTGCGACTGGCCGAAATGCTTCTTGTTGCCATGGAAGCAAGTTACAACCTCATGGATGAGAATAAAGCTAATTCGTATCTCAACACACTTCGGCAGAACCGTATCAACCGATACCGCACGAAGGCTTATACAGGTGCTGAGTTGTTGAGCGAAATCCAGGATGAACGTCATCGCGAAATGATAGGGGAGGGATCTCGTCTGTCAGACCTCAAGCGCTGGAATCTTGGCTTCACGCGTGGTGAGGTTTGGGAAGGCTGTGAAAGTGTCATTGTTTCCAATTACAAGGATTTGCACTATGATGCTGACGATTACCGTTTCGTTTGGCCCATACCCAAACATGAGATTGACGCGAATCCTCAGCTGAAGGGTCAGCAGAATGCTAATTATTGATAAACTGTACATTGCAATGAAGAAACTGTTATATATCGCTTTACTTTCGGTTCTTGGACTCTTCTGCGTTTCATGTTTCGACGATGCCACAATCAACAGCACGGGAACTGCCGTGGTGAGCATGGCGAAGACAGCCTATCAGGTGAAGGAAAACAAGGGATTGTTCTACATCCCCATCCTTGTGTCGGGTGAACGCAACGGCGACGTAGAAGTAGACATCGAGGTTACGCCCAGCAGTGCAAACTGTCAGGAGAACGTTCACTATCTTGTTACGAGCAAGCACCTCGTTATTCCTGCTCACAAGAATAGTGTTAATGTGGAAATCAAAGCCATTGACGACCGCTCTATCAACGAAGATCGCTCCTTTATGCTCATAATCAAGGATGTGAAGGGTGCGGTCAAGGCCGATAGTGATACGCAGAAAACACTGATTACACTGCTGGACAATGACAATATCCCGTACGACCGCATTGATGGCACCTGGATCGTAACGGCTGTCAACCGGCTTAATAGCAGTGGTGTGGGGGATTCGGTGTCCTGGAACGCACAGCTCCGTACCGTACCAGACGAGGATGGAGAAGGCTACGGTACACTCGTTACAATGTCGCCCTGGCGTATGTGGAATGGCGATACCTACGAAGGTGTGCTCCCTATCCAGCACACCCTCTCGTTCCGTTACAATGCGTCAAGCCAGACGGCAACTCTCAATCTCAAGCTTGGCGAGGTCATGGCCAGCGAGTTTGCTTTGGGTGGCGAGAACGAGGATGGGCTCAATCTAACTTCCTGCACGCTCCTTTCTGCTACTCCTACGTCGCTCAACTATACTACGAATGGTAACCTTGTTGGTACTGTCAACGAGGATTTTACAAAGATTACCTTTAACCTGCCGTTGATGGGACTCTTGCTGGATGCCAACAACACGCCATTCAGTTACTGGTTCTGGTATGAGGACATCGTTTTGACAAAGAAATAACGTATGAAAAAAATACTCTTATCCCTCCTTCTCATCGGTGGAAGCTTGCAGGTCGATGCTGCTCCACGCACCGAAGCCGAGGCTATGAATGTGGCTCTCCAGTTCGTACATGCCGAGCCGGCCTTCCGTGCTTTCCGTTCGTCTGCTTTGACTCTGTCGCAGCAAAGCCATGCCGACATGCGACGCGTTCGCAGTCCTTTTGCCTCATCGGCACCTGCGTATTATATATATAATGTAGAGGACGGAAACGGCTTTGTAGTGGTTTCGGCCGACGATCGTTTCAGACCCATCCTGGGCTATAGCACAACGGGTAATATCCAAGCCGACGAAACGCTTCCCGATGGCTTGCAGTACTGGCTAGGTTTTCTGACTGAAGAGATGGAAAGGGCCATGGACAATGGTTATCAGCCCTCGGCATCCCGTGTGGCATCTTCTGCCAACTACACGCGCTCTGTACAGCCTCTGCTGACCACCAAGTGGAATCAGACCTCGCCTTACAACAATATGATTCCAACGTTTGCCACGGGATGCGTAGCAACGGCTCTGGCGCAGGTTATGAAATACTGGAGTTTCCCGGCACAGGGAATGGGAAGCCATACCAATGCATCCATGTCTGTCTACTCTGCCAATTTCGGAACAACAACCTATGACTGGGCGCACATGAAGGATGAGTATGGTGGCAAGCGCGACACCAAGGAAGAAGTCGATGCAGTGGCTACGCTAATGTATCATCTGGGTGTTGCCACCGACATGCGCTGGACGGCAAACAACAGTGCTACGCCTCCGCTTTATGCCGGTTATGCACTGACTACTTACTTCGGCTATAACAAAAACCTTCGTTTTGAAAGCCGTGACCATGTGAGCCTCGGGGCCTGGAAAGCTATGCTCCTGGACCAACTGTACACGGGACATCCTGTCTGCTATTCGGGCATGACTTCCGCTACGAGCAATGAAGGACATTTCTTTGTCTGCGACGGCTACGACGCTACCAATGGCCAGTTCCATTTCAACTGGGGCTGGGGTGGAAGTTTTGATGGCTACTTTGCGATAACGGCGCTCGAACCGGGTGGTGAGGGTGAGGCTGGCGCCCTGTCTGGCTCCTATAATTACTGCCAGTATATGTTTGTTGACGTACAGCCCACGACCACAGGACAGTATGTAGCCCGTTTTGATTGCGAGACGGTGGCTCCCAAGTCCGTCAACTGCCAGAAGGATGCAGTTGTGATGCGTACCACAGTGCTTACTCACAACGCGCTGTCGTTTGCCGGCAGCATTGGCCTTGCTGTCTATAATGCTGATGGTTCGCTCTGCCAGTACATAGCTTCCGACAAAAGTTTCCCCGGACGTTTGAATCTAGGAACCAGTTATTCCGATGCAGAAGACTTCTCCGTCGATCTGTCTCCTCTGGCAGATGGTACCTATACGGTTTGTCTTGCCACGCAACATAACGACTACCCCGGAACGCCATACCCTGTTCGGGCTATGTATGGCCGATCCACTTACTATACGTTGACCGTCACGGGCAATCAGGTTAGCTTTGCTGAGCAGAAGGGCGACGTGTATATCACAGATTCTGCTGCGCCCACTGTCTCTAATGCGAAGGAAACCAATACCGTGTACGAGAACTGCCTAGCCTGTTTCGCTGTTACGGTCAAGAATGATGGAACTACCACGTTCAACGATGAAGTGGGTGTGTGCATCAAGCTCGGAAGCCGTGATAGCAAGCGTCAGTACATCACTGTTCCCTGTACCCTCCTTCCCGGTGAGGAAAAGACTGTCGAACTTTGCGGAATTATTGTCCGTGAACCTGGCGACTATACGCTTGTTACATGCTGTGGTGATGATGGCGAGTACTATGAACTCGACTCTAGCATTTCACTTACAGTCAAGGACGAAGCCAGTTCCGTTCGTCCCTCGCGCCTTACTGATGACGAGCATGTAATCTTCAGCCTGCAAGGTACGAGGTTGCCTGAGACCAATAGTTTGAAGAAAGGCGTATACATTAAGAATGGCAGGACATTTATCAAACAGTAAACCTTTACATCAGTTTTTTACATTATGCGACGCATTATAGGATTTGTTTCATCCGTTCTCCTTTGTGGACTGACTTGCTTGAGTGCTTTTGCACAGTCGGACAAGGATTATAAGATACATAGCTATCGCCCTAACGATGGTGGAATCTTCATGAATATGAGTCCCAATGGCAATTGGGGCATCATTCAGCTGGGAAGTACGCAGGGCAGTGGATCGGCTACTCCCAAGCTTTATAACCTCGATACGGAGGAAGCCTTCGAGGTGAAGTATGGAAACTATGTTTTCGGCGTCTCCTCGGTCAGTGCAGACGGAAACATTGTGGTGGGAAGTCTGAGCGGACGTCCTGCCGCCTTCAACCGTGCTACTAATAAACTTACCGTTTTTCCGCTTCGCAATCTGTGGCAGAATGGTAACCTTCATAGTGTCACACCCGATGGAAAATGGGCTGTCGGATCCTATAATGGCTACAATGGAAAGATAGAAGATATCGACGAACTCAATCACGACTACTACTATTCAACGTTGTATGTCAACGTGGAGACGGGCGATACCATCTCCACGCCCGGATTGCCCCGTCTTGACAAGGCTCACCTTGACCAGCATGCCATTGTCTTTGATCAAATCACTCCCGACGGACGTTACATCGTTGGCCGAATGAGTTGGTACATCATACAGCCCAATTCCGGTTTCCTCTTCGTTTATGACACCCAGGAGCATACCTATCGCGTGGTTGGCTTTACCGAAGACAATAAGGACGAATGGGCACCAGTCATTCCCAATCTGTATAATATCTGCGATGGCAGTCTCAGTCCCGATGGCCACTGGCTCTCGGGTATGGCCTATATGACAGAACCTGTCGAAGGCAGCCACTTCTTCCGTGAGTTCGGTGTTCCCTACCGATATGATATGAATTCCTGCGAGATTGAGGTCTTCACGGATTTGGATGTCAATGTTGAGAGCTGTGTCATTGACAATGCTGGCACGATATTTGCCAATCCCAACAATGGTTCTCCGTTGCGCGACTTCCGTGTTCTCTTCCAGGATAAGTACTGGATTACGATGTCACAGATATGCAAGCAATACTATGGGTTTGATTTCCAGGAGAAGACAGGCTTCGAACGTACGGGTACGGCTGTTGCCGTGAATGGAGACGGAAGCCGCATTGCCAGCTTTGTGGATCCGCTGGGTGAGAGTTATATCTTTGACTTCAAGCAACCTGTAGAAAAGATCTGCGAGAATATTGATTTGCTGAGCAACTACAGCGTATCACCCTCCAATGGCAGCATCTTCTCGCTTCTCACCAGTATTGAAATCAACTTCGGCCGCAACGTGCAGGTACTCGGAACGGGTAGGAACGTGCATCTCTACAAGGCTGACGGCACCAAGGTTGCCGATGGCCTTTCGGCTGGCAACCAGGGCTTGCAGATGAAAACGGGCAGCAAGACCATTGTCAATGCCGTCTTCCGCTCACGTCAGCTTGAGGCGGGGGAGAAGTATTATGTGGTGATTGATGCCGGTGCTATTGCTGTGGCCAACGATGCCTCTCGCACGAATAAGGAAATTCGTGTTAACTACGAGGGACGCGAAAACGGTCCTGTAAAGCATGTGTCTTCAGTGCCAGAGTCCGGTACCAAGCTCCGTCAGTTGGATGCTTCTTCCTACGTGCTGCTTACGTTTGATTGTCCTGTCAAGCTTACTGAAAAAGCCCAAGCTTATGTTCAGCGAGTGGAAGACGGTACTGTCATGGGAGCACTGACGCTCAGTGAGGGTAATACGGAAAGTACCAAGAATCAGGTGTTGCTCTATCCCGCCTCTACCATTTATTTGTATGATGCGGTCGATTATGCCGTTGTTCTTGAGGCCGGTTCTCTTTCTGACTACACTGGTGCCGAGGTAAGCTATAACCAGCAGATCAAGGTTCCCTATACGGGTGGTTATGTTCGTGAGATTAGCAATGATGCAGTGCTTTTCAGCGACGATTTCAACGATCCGGCTACCAGTTATGTGAACTGGCTTCGATATGAGGGCGATCATAATACGCCGTTGGCAAGCATGCAGAACTGGAGCTTTGACAAGGATAATTTCCCTTGGCAGTTCGGCATGTCCGACAGTAACGAATACAGCGATATGTATGCAGGTTCCCATTCCCTCTATGCTCCTTCGAGCGAGAGTGACGACTGGATGATGACGCCCCAGATTTCTATTCCCGAGGATGGAAATGTCATCCTGCAGTTTGACGCGCAGAGCTACAATCCCGACAAGGACGATGTTCTCAAGCTGTTTGTCTA
Source organism: Bacteroidaceae bacterium (assembly GCA_045616065.1). Classification (GTDB taxonomy): domain Bacteria; phylum Bacteroidota; class Bacteroidia; order Bacteroidales; family Bacteroidaceae; genus Physcousia. The sequence goes on from JAZLFZ010000063.1 coordinate 23,090, forward strand.
TGAAGATGACTTCGTAATTCCCTACCTCAATGATGCCTGGATGAACGATGATGACGGCATTCGCAAGAATGCGGTGTTGCTTGACGAGATACACTTGTCGGCAGGTGCCTCTCAGGAAAAGACGTCAGGAGAATGGACAACGTACAAGTATGACCTCAGCAAATGGGCTGGCAAGAATGTGTACATTGCCTTTGTCAACCAGAACTACAATCAGAGTGCCATCTTTGTGGACAATGTCAGTGTAAAACGCGAATTGGTATACACTATTGGCTTCAGTAACGTAGACCGTGTTGTCGGTGAAAAAGACATTACCATTTCTGGACAGTTCAAAGTGCTTACTCAGGATCCCGTCAACAGCATCAGCCTCATCCTGAAGGATGCTGATGACCAGGAAGTGTCGCGCGTTGAGTGGCCACAGATAAGCGGCAACATAAAGGATGTAGCTCTTCCTTTTGCGTTCCCGCAACCTCTGCCTCTTCAGCTTGGAAAGGAGAACGCTTACAGCATCGACATCACCCTGGGTGAGCGTAAGGAAGTGTATAAGGGCAACATCTACAACCTTACGTTCGAGCCGGTAAAGCGTGTCGTTCTCGAGGAGATGACTGGCATCGGCTGTCCCAACTGCCCCTTAGGTATTGCAGTTATCGAGAAGTGTGAGAAGACATTTGGCGATCGTTTCATCCCTGTCTCCATACATACTTATACGGGAGATCCCTATGGCACGGGGTTGTCGGGGTATTCTGATTTCCTCGGCCTTAAGGCGGCTCCGTCTGCCCGTATCAATCGCGTGCCCGGTGCCTTCTCTCCGATGGTGTCCAAAGAGGGCTCTCTGATTTATACCAATCCGGATGCCCCTCTCTGGTTTGATGTCGTAGCACAGCAGCTCTCTGTCATGTCGCTCGCTGATATCACTCTTTCTGCACGAACGAGTCAAGATGGCAAGTTCATCAATTTCAATTCCTCGTTACGCTATGCCCTTGATGCCAAGGATACGCATTTGTCACTTCTGCTTCTCGTGCTTGAGAACGGCATAATAAACTATCAAGACAACAACTACGGAACGCTTGACGACGAGATCTTAGGTGAGTGGGGTGAAGGTGGAATATATTCTGCTGCTACCGTCTATCCCTTTGTGCACAATGACGTGGTTCGTAGCGTCATCGGTCAGACATTCAGCGGTACGAGCGGCCTCTTCCCCTCCACTCTCGAAGCAGGCAAGACCTACACAACGGAGCTTTCCAGCAATTGGCCCACCAGTATAGCTGACGTTAAGAACGCCACGGCCGTTGCCATGCTTGTAGATACACAGACGGGTGAGGTTGTCAATGCGGTAAGGACAGACATACTGCCATACGACGAAGATGCCATTGATGTCATTGAGGACAGCCGTAAGGAGCTCCATAATGTGTATAATATGAGTGGAGTGTGTGTCTCTCGCAATGCTTCGTCTGCGTCCATCCGTCATCTTCCTGCCGGCATCTATGTCGTGGATGGAAGGAAAGTCGTGATTAGATAATCGATAATTTGTTTGCCGAGTGTATTGCGTTCGCTCCCTTGACGATGAAGTGGAACATTCGAAAGAGCGATAACTGTTGAGAATAACATTAAAATATAATAGAAATTATGAAAAGATTTTTTTCACTGTTGTTGATAGTCTTTGCAACAATGGCTGTCAAAGCCCAGTTACCTGAGATTCAATTGAAAGATCTTAAGGGTAAGGTTGTAAGTGCCAATAAGTTGAGTAATGACGGAAAGCCTTTTGTAATCAGTTTCTTTGCCACTTGGTGCAAGCCTTGCAACCGCGAGCTTAGTGCCATAGCCGAAGTGTATGAAGATTGGCAGAAGGAGACGGGCATGAAGCTCATCGCTATCAGTACCGACAAGGCACACGATGTCAACAAGGTAAAGCCCCTCGTTGATGCAAACGAATGGGAATACGAGATACTCCTTGACACCAATCAGGATCTTTTGCGTGCCCTTGGCATTCAGATGATTCCCCATGTGCTTATCGTGGACGGCAAAGGTAAGATCGTGGATAGCCGCAGTGGTTACACCGAAGGCGGAGAAGGTCATATTATCGAGAAGATACGTGAATTGATCAAGTAATAATCCCGTCTCATTATGAATTTCAAGTACCTTCTTCCTATCCTCTGCTTCCCGTTGCCTCTCTTCGGTCAGACAGACGACGGTAAGAAAGTCACGTTCCACGGCTCTGTCCAGAGCGACTGGTCGGTGCCTTTCGATGACGATCAGATAGGTACGGAACATTCTGAGGATCCCGTGCTGACGAATACATACCTCGACCTGATGATGCAAAGCAAGTATGTCGATGCGGGTGCTCGTCTGGAATATCTTCGTCACCCCTTGCAGGGCTTCGAACCTGATTTCAAGGGGTGGGGTGCTCCCCACGTGTATGTCAAGGGTAAAGTGAAGGATGCAGATCTCACTTTAGGAACCTTTTACGAGCAGTTTGGCAGCGGTCTGCTGCTTCGTTCCTACGAGGAACGTTCGCTGGGCATCGACAACTCTTTGTTCGGTGCGCGTCTTCATGTCGACAAGGTCAAGGGACTCAACCTCAAGGCTGTTGCCGGTGTGCAGCGTCGTTATTGGAGTTGGGACTTCAAGTCGTGGGTGTATGGCGTAGATGCCGAGTTCCATGTCGATCAGTACAGCGAGGCCATGCGCAATCATGGTTTCGACTGGATGATAGGCACCAGTTGGGTTGGCAAGCACGAGCCCATGGGTGACGTCCTTGTGCCGGGTACCAACTACCGTCTCAACATGCCTGAGAATGTGAATGCATTCAACCTGCGTACGCAATTGCAGAAAGGCGATTTCTCGGCTCTGGCCGATTTTGCCTGGAAGGACGAGGACCCCTCCTTCGACAACGGCTATACCTATCATCGTGGTCATGTGGAGATGCTGACACTCACGTACAGTAAGAAGGGCATCAGTGCACAAGCCTCGGCAAAGCGTAGCGAGGACATGTCATTCCGCTCCAATCGAAGCATGCAGGGCGTCAGTGCGTATGTCAACAATATGCCTGCCTTTGCTTATCAACATACCTATGCGCTTGCTGCGCTCTACCCGTATGCCACTCAATATGGCAAGAATGATGGCCATACGCTCGTTCCTGGCGAGTGGGCCTTCCAGGGAAGTGTTGGCTATAGTCTTTTTCCCTGGAACAAGACCAAGCAAGGCAAGAAGTATGCCTCCAAACTGAAGCTCAATTTCAGCCATATACGTGGCCTTGAGTATGAACGTGCGGACAAAGCCTTTGCCGTTCCTGGCCAGCCATCGTCCGGTACGACCTTCGGTACGAACGGCTATCGTTCGCATTACTTCTGCATGGGCGATGATACCTATTACCAAGACATCAATGTACAGCTCGATCAGAAGCTTGGCAATAGCTTGAAGCTCAACCTGATGTACATGCGTCAGGATTACAATCAGGATATCGTGGAAGGTCATGGTGGCATGATCAAAAGCAATGTCTTCGTGGGTGAGGCCAAGTGGAACATCAGTAAGAAGGTTACGCTCCGTGGTGAGTTCCAGTATCTCAATGTGGCCAACGACCATCCCAGTGGTGACTGGATCTATGGACTCCTTGAACTGTCCGTTCTGCCCAAACTCATGTTTACCATTAGTGACCAGTATGGACGTCCCTATCTTAATGGCGAGTACGGCAAGAAACAGCATTACTATCTGGGCAGTGTCACCTTTACCCACAAGGCTCATCGTCTGATGGTAGGGTATGGGCGCACCCGAGCCGGTTTCAACTGCTCCGGAGGCGTATGCCGCTGGATTCCTGCCAGCAATGGTGTGCAAGCCTCCTACAATTTCTCATTCTAATCCCCATTCCTAATCCCGCATTCCTGAACATATTCAAAAGCGAAGTAATATGCGTAAGTTGTCATTCCCTTTCTATATCCTCCTGTTTCCTGCTTGCCTTCTCTTCCAGACGGCATGCGATCCCGTTTCCGAGTCGGACCGTTATGTCGAAATGGCATCTGTGGAGGCCCAACGCACAGTCCTGCTCGAAGAGTTCACGGGGCAGAACTGCCCCAACTGTCCCACGGCCCATCGTACCATCGAGGCCTTGCAGGAACAGTATGGCAATTCACTCATCAGCGTCAGCATTCATGCAGGCGGTTTTGCTATCAAGGAGGGTGAGTACGCGCATCTGCAAGAACCCTATAACTTCCAGACCTTCATGACCCCCGAAGGTGACACGTATGCCAATATGCTCGGTGTTTCCACTTACCCCTGTGGCACGGTGAATCGCACCGGTGGCGTACAGTTGCACACGGACTGGGCCAAGAGCATCCGTGAGGCCATTGCCACTCCTTCTGATCTTGACATTAAGATTCAGGCCAGCCTGGGCGAAGACAAGATTATGGCCGATGTGGAGTTGCTTGCGGCAAAGGCCTTGGAAGGTAAGTTGCAGCTTTGGCTCGTGGAGGACAGTGTTGTCAGTTTGCAGTTGGACGGCGGTACCATGCTGACGAATTATGTGCATAACAATCTGTATCGTGCCTCGTTCAATGGGGTAGGCGGCACTGGTGTCACGCTGGCTCCCAATGTCTACCAAAAGGTCTCGTCAGAGTTGCCCTTGCGGAAGGATTGGAACAGCAGTCACCTTTCAGTAGTGGCCTTCGTGTATAACCAGAGTGGCGTCTGCCAGGCTTGCAAGGCGAAACTGTAGCGCTCTCCATCTGTGCCTTTTTCTGCAGGGAAGTGTTCGTGTCAAACTACGCAGCACTTCAGACAGACCACGAGATAGCACATCGCAGGTCGTTACTTACAGACGGCATTTGTTGCCAGTGACATGATATTCAAACAAGTAGAACAATAAAACTAAATACGTAATGAGGAAACTCTACTCCTTTATCTTTTCATGTCTTCTTTGCGGAACTGTTTCCGCACAAGACTTTAGCCTCACCGTGGATGGTCAGGCTGTGGAAAACCAGTCGACAGCTACTTTAGTCTATGCCAGCGAAGCCCGCGAGAAGGTGCCGGGCATCCCTGCTCTGGGCATGGAGTATGGCTTGTATCCCGAGATTCTCCTGACCAGCAAGGTTGCTCAGGATGTTGTTGTGACCCTTCGTGACGAATCGAAGGATGCGGGCACGCAATTCTGTTATGCCGGTACCTGCGACGAGCTTTACAAAATGAATTATCAATCGACAAAGACCGGCTATCTCAAAGCAGACAAGGCCACGAACATGCAGATTCATATTGTACACGATGCGGCTGCTAACGGTCCTTACGAAGTCAAGTTGCTGCTTGATGCTTACGGAACGGTGGACGGTCAGTCCTATTCCTGCACCCTTGTCCTCAAGTACGACCCTTCTGCCACTGGTCTGGATGGCCTGTCCGCCAGGACTACTTCCTCCTGCTATAACCTACAGGGACAGCAGGTCTCAAAGCCTCGTGCCGGCATCTATGTGCGCAACGGACGCAAGATTGTGGTACGCTAAGCCACTTTTGCGGCGCATGTACAATCCTTGTTATTGGAATAAGTAAGGGTCTTCCGGTATTTGGAGTGATAATTACTAATGTCCACCCATATCAGTTTGGATTTTCCGAAATGATTTTCGGTTGGATTTTGAGGAGCGCAGCGACGACCTCACTCATAAAGCCCATCGTTCGGGGGCTATTGTATG